>JALONG010000014.1 GCA_025455065.1 Candidatus Kapaibacterium sp.
AGTTCAACTTTTGAAATACGGGGGCATACTCCCTACACATATCATAGACACGTTTCAAGAGTACAGCTTTATCCAAAGGCGGAATAGGTTTATTCTCTATTGCTAAATCGTTGAACAGTCTTTCAAAAATTGCTTTTGGGGAGAAAAACTACAAAGCTGCTATTGAATATGGTCAAAAGGGGCTTGATGCCGCACATTCAATTAAGGCTTTTGAAGAAGCGGCAAGACTTTCCGCTACTATTTCTGAGGCTTATCAAGCCCTTGGCTTGTACAGGAATTCTCTTGAGTATTACAAAACCTACTTATCATGGAAAGATTCACTAAACGCTTTGACAATTCAACAAAAATTAGAGCAATATAAATCAAATCAAGAAGTTTTAAGAAAACAGGAGCAAATTTCACTTTTAGAAAAAGAAAGAGAAAATCAAGTATTATTGAGAAATTCCCTATTTAGTGGTGTAGTGTTTACCATCATTTTGCTTACACTTGCCGTGAATAGATACTTCGTCAAGCGACGTTCAGAAAGACAATTACAGCGAATAAACGAAGAACTCTCATTGGCAAAACATGAAGTTGAGAGTGCTAATAAATGTTTATCCGTTCAAAATGAGCAAATACAGCAACAGAACGATGAATTAGCAATACAATCCCAACAAATCCAGATCAAAAACACCGAACTCCAAGAAAATCTCGAAACCCTCCGCCGCACCCAAACCCAACTCGCTCAAGCCGAGAAAATGGCTTCCCTCGGCACACTTGTCGCCGGAGTAGCGCATGAACTCAACACACCAATCGGCGTAGCCGTTACCGCCGCTTCCACCCTCCAAAGCCGTACCAATGCTTTTGTGCAGCGCTTCACCGAAGGTGGCTTAAAAAAAAGCGAATTGGAAGCATTCGTCGAAACCGCACAAATAGGCGCTGATTTAACCCTCCGTAACTTAGAACGTGCCGCAAACCTTATCCAAAGTTTCAAACAAGTCGCTGTGGATCAAACCAGCGATACCAAACGCCGCTTCAAGCTACGACACTATCTCGAAGGAGTCATCACAAGTTTAGAACCGAAATGGAAAACCACGCGCCACCGTGTGGAAATTGCGTGCGATGAAACGCTAGAAATGGAGACGTATCCGGGCGCAATCGCACAAATCATCACAAACCTCATAGACAATTCGCTGTTGCATGGATTTCAGGGGTTTACCGAAGAAGGTATCATGCGCATCGTGGTAGAACACCAAGCCCCAACAAACCAAGTAACCATCACCTATTCCGACAATGGGCAAGGAATCCCTACGGAAGTATTGCCGCGCATCTTCGACCCTTTTTTCACGACGAAGCAGGCGCAAGGCGGGACGGGGCTGGGCTGGGGATGCACATTGTGTATAATTTGGTGACGCAGAAATTGGGGGGAGAAATTACCGTTTCACAGGCACATAGTGGGGGAGTTTCATTTGAACTAGAATTACCAATACCATAATACTGAGATTTTGAAACTGGTTATGTTCTTGAAAATGATGATTGTTTTGCCAATTGTTCGGAGTGCGGTGGATGAGGTTTCAAAGGGAGTGTCCTGCTAGATTATTGAAAATTTTGTTGTTACAAGAGATGCTATGAGTTTTTGATTACCGCTGCTTCAGTCAAGAAAAGGGTTTGAGAAGTGAAGTATCACATGGATTTGCAACGAATGAACATTAAAAACTTCTGTTTTTTGAATAAAAGAATTAAGACTATTATTACTCGATAGGTTTTTTCAATTTTTTACCGTAGATTTACACTCAATAGCATGATTCTTCGTTTTGTAAAATAACGTAGTTGTGTTGATCTCCTCGACTATAAATTTCCTTTAGACTGAACAACTTCCGCGTCATTGTCTTTGTATATTTTTTTTAGTTTCGCTGATATGGAAAATAATAAAACATCAAATGAGTCCGATGAACACTTTCGGATTCATTCACGTGAACGACCTTCTCGCCGTACTTTTTTGTTAAGTGCGGGCGCTGGTTTGCTGACCATCGGTATTGGTGGAGTGTTGGGTGTAGATTATCTCCGCCAAAATATCTCTTCGTTTGTTGAAAATGGCTCTCCACCAGTTTCTACTCCAGATGACCCCTTTGTTTGGTTTACGATTGGTGCGGACAATCGCATAATGTTTTTTGTCCCCAAAATTGAAATCGGTCAAGGTATTCATACGTCGTTGGCACAAATTGCTGCTGACGAATTGGAAGCAGATTGGGATCTTTTTGTAGTAAAACAAGCTGCAACAAATCACGGTTTTGACAGTGACACCTTCAATACAGCAGGAAGTTTCTCAATTTCCTCGCTGTTCCAACCGCTCAGGGAGGGTGCCGCTTCGGTTCGTGAAATGCTTCGGAATGAGGCTGCAAAGCGCTTGAATACTGAGCCTCGCTATGTTCAAATGAAACAATCTTTCGCTGTTGTTATTGGTGATGAGACAAAAAAAATGAGTTTCGGCGAAATTGTTGCTGGTAAACATGACCAATGGGAGGTTGTCGAAAATCCACCCTTAAAAAATGCAAAAGATTTTACGCTCATCGGTAAACCTATTCACCGTGTGGATTTTCGTGACAAAGTAACCGGCCGGGCTATCTATGGATTGGACGCTCGCCTTCCGAATATGTTGTATGGGGCTGTTGTCCGTCCACCCAGATATGGCGCTGTCTTGAAAAGTGCTGTTGCGGGTGAAGCTGCAACAATGAAAGGCGTTGTAAAGGTAGTCATAGAACAGGGGTTTGCCGGTGTTGTTGCTGAACGCCGCTCTGTTGCTCGTGCTGCGGCTTCTTTAATTCAATGTGAATGGGAAGGCGGTATGACTTGGAGCCAAGAAACGATTGATAAAACGATTACCGTTTCGGCTGAAAATCCCGATGCGGTACTAATTCAAGAACGGGGTAAATACAAGCAAGAACGCCGTGAAAAAGATTTAATTGAAGAATATCGTATCCCTGTTGCTGCTCACGCACATTTAGAACCTCAAGCAGCCTTGGCAGATGTCCGAAAAGATGGAATTACTGTTATTGCATCAACGCAAACACCGAATATTGTTGCCATGATGATAGCAAGGGCTTTAGACGTGGACAAAAGTACAATAACCGTGCAGCCGACATATTCCGGCGGTGGTTTTGGTCGGCGGGGTGCGCATGATGTTGGGGTTGAGGCAGCATTGCTTTCAAGGGCTGTTGGAAAGCCTGTACATGTTGGGTGGACGCGGGAGGAAGAAATGCGTTATGGATATTACCGTCCACCATCCCACCACATTTTACGCGGTTCAGTGGACGGTGAAGGCAAAATTGCTAATTTTGAACATGAATTTGTCAGCGGTGATGTGCTTTTAGCAATGGTTCCACTTGCCGCAGGAAAGATTGGTGAAACTCTGGCGGATGCTTTTGGGGTTGACCCCGGAGCCACAACCGGTGCGCTTTTTGAATATGATATTCCTCATCATGCCGTGATTTCCCAAAGAGCTAAATTACCTTTTTTAACGGCATCTTGGCGTGGTTTGGGCTTGCTGCCCAATGTTTTTGCTCGTGAATCATTTATTGACGAACTTGCATTTGCAGCAAAAAAAGACCCGTTACAATTTCGTTTGGAACACCTTCCTGATACTGAACTTGGAATGCGCTATAAAGCTGCATTAAAAAAAGCAGCAGAGATTTCCTCATGGGGCAAACCAGCAACGGAAGGTCGCTCAAAAGGGTTGGCAATGTGTGTGCATGCTCAAACTATTGCCGTCCAAGTTGCAGAAGTTTCCATATCGGATGGTCGCCTGAAGGTACATCACGTTTGGGCTGTTGTGGATCCGGGAATGGTTATCAACCCCGACGGTGGCAAAGCACAAATACAGGGGGGTATTATGATGGGGTTGAGTAGTTTATTTCATGAAAAAATAACGTTTAAAGATGGTATCGCCCAAGCTAAGAATTTTGATGAATATCCCTTGCTACGGTTATCGGAAGCTCCGAAAATCAGTGTAGAAATTTTGCAAAGCTCTGAAACACCACATGGAATGGGTGAAGTTGGTGTGGGACCAATTACGGCTGCTGTTGGAAATGCCGTTTTTCGCCTCATTGGTAAACGGTACAGAGAATTGCCCTTTCCTGTCAATGCGATCGTGTAATACCAATTTGAGTTGATAACTGTGCAAAAAATCCGGCTTCAGTGGCACAGACATTCTTGTCTGTGCGAGTATTTATGCTGCTTCCAGAGAAAAGCATTGAAAAAATAATGCACAATCCTCAACGACCGTAACATTAGTTTTTTTTAACCTACAATTTTTCAGAATTCAAGCGAGGATGCAATGACGGGGGATATTTTTGAGGAAGTTGTTTCAAAACCTTCAGTATTAAACGACGTGCAGGAAGAAGCGCATAAAGCGATTGACTTGTCAATACCCTCAAATTATGGTCGTGATATTCCTGCGGGGCTGGTCGTTTTTTTGGTTGCTCTGCCGTTGTGTCTTGGTATCGCCCTTGCGTCCGGTGCGCCGTTGTTAGGGGGAATTATCTCTGGTATAGTGGGCGGAATAATAGTCTCTTTTTTTTCCGGCTCAGAATTGAGCGTAAGCGGTCCGGCAGCAGGTTTAACGGTAATTGTTGCGGCTGCTATTCAGTCTCTTGGTTCGTATGAAAATTTTCTTGTGGCTGTTATTTTGTCAGGTGTTCTGCAAATTGGTTTGAGTTACCTTCGTGCCGGCGTGCTTGGTGATTTCGTGCCTTCCAGTGTCATTCGTGGTATGTTGGCAGCGATTGGTATTGTGATTATCTTGAAACAGATTCCTCACGCTTTCGGTAGAGATACTGATTTTGAAGGTGATTTCAGTTTTTTGGAGCCATCGGGTCATTCCAACACATTCAGCGAAATTGCACGGTCTATCGTGAGCGCAAATCCTGAAGCAGTTATCATAACGATTGTTTCTTTTGCTATCTTGCTGCTCTGGGAACATCCACGACTAAAGAATATTCGATTGTTCAAAACCCTTCCGGCTGCTTTACTTGTGGTCTTTCTCGGTATTGGGCTGAATGAAATATTCCATGCACTCTTCAATGATTTTTACCTTCGCGCAGAAGACGGGCATTTAGTACAATTACCCGTTACAAGCAACATTCCAGCTTTTATACAGAATCTACAATTTCCAACGTTTGCAATTTTGACAGAAACATCGGTTTATTCTGTTGCTGTAACCCTAGCAATAGTGGGTAGTTTAGAGACGCTACTGTCGTTGGAAGCTGTTGATAAATTAGACCCTTTCCGTCGCATTTCTGATGCAAATAAAGAACTTCGTGCGCAGGGAATTGGCAATATTATCTCTGGCGTTTTGGGTGGTTTGCCTATGACATCCGTAATCGTGCGGAGTTCCGCGAACGTGTATGCAGGAGCGCGAACAAGAATGTCTGCAATTGTGCATGGTATTTTATTGCTAGTTTCCGTGATTTTTTTAGCACCGCTTTTGAACCGTATTCCACTTGCTGCCTTAGCGGCTATTCTCATTCTTGTTGGCTATAAACTTGCACGTATTAGTCTGTTTAAGCAGATGTTTCAAGCCGGCAAAGAGCAGTTTTTACCGTTTATTGTCACCGTTATTGCAATAGTTTTTACCGACCTTCTGACGGGTATTGCTATTGGAATGTGCGTGGGAATGTTTTTTGTTATGCGCTCCAATCACCAATTTGCCGTGACACTTGTCAGCATGGATCACTACTATTTATTGCGATTTACCAAAGACATGACTTTTATCAACAAGGCTGAAATAAAAAGTAAACTTCGTCAAGTTCCTAATGATGCTGTATTACTCATTGATGGCACAAAGGCGCGTTTTATTGATGCTGATATTTACGATACTGTTGCAGAGTTTGCTCAGGCGGCAACGTACCGAAATATTGAAATTGAATACAAAAATTTCTCCGCGAAAGAATTTAACCCTAATTCCTCACACTAAAACCCGCTTACAATCTCATGGAAACCTACAAAAAACTCCTTTTAGCAAACAGGGCTTGGGTAGAGGAAAAACTTACTATTAAAAAAGATTTTTTTGAGCATCAGTACCCTTCGCAACATCCTGAATTTCTTTGGATTGGCTGCGCTGACAGCCGCGTTGCGCCAAATGAAATTACGGGGACGGAACTAGGCGAAATGTTTGTGCATCGAAACATTGCCAATTTGGTAATCCACACCGATTTTAACTTACTCAGTGTTTTGCAATATGCTGTTGAGGCGCTTCACATCAAGCATATCATCGTCTGTGGGCATTACGGGTGCGGAGGAGTACACAACGCAATGACGCATAAAAACTTGGGTTTGCTCAATAAGTGGCTTCGCTACATAAAAGATGTGTATCGGTATCACGCTGCGGAATTAGATGCAATCGGAGATGAAAACGCACGTTTTGACCGTCTTGTCGAGTTAAATGTTATTGAACAGTGCCGCAATGTCGCGGAAACATCCATTGTGCAAAAAGCCTGGAAGAGGGAGCATTTTCCCTATATTCATGGTTGGGTGTACGACTTACACACCGGTCTGCTCAAAGAAATAGCAATGATGCGCCCCGACGAAGACATTAACGACATTTACCGATTCGATTTTGATAATAGCGAAGAAGAGCATTGAGAAGGAACAAGAGCATTGACGCGGCTTTGGGCGTAAAACGTGGAATTACCAGCGATTTGGCTCTGTATCAACGCTTTTCCATAAATACCACGAACCAATGCTTCGATAAGGCTTCCAAGCCTCAGCAATATCGGTCATTTCTTTGGGGGTTGGCATCGTAGAAAGTCCGTAAAGTATTTTCATACCTTTTCTTAGACCTAAATCGTCCACTGCAAGCACATCTAATCTGTTCAGCGAAAAAATTAAATACATTTCTGCCGTCCAACGACCTATGCCTTTGACCTGCGTGAGTGTTTTTATGAGGGTTTCGTCATCTAAACGGCTAAATTGCTTGGGTTTCAGCGTTCCATCCAAAAATTTTGCAGCTAAATCTTTCAAATACCGTGCTTTTGCTTGAGAGCAGCCAATGGCCCGAATCTTCTCATCTTCCAGCTTTTCTACTAATTCAGGAGTGGGAATATCGTTTGGGAAAAGAGCGCAAAATCGCTTCAATATTGTCCCACTTGCTTTGACGGATAATTGTTGAGAAATAATCGAATCGCACAGCACAAAAAACGCATCAGTATTAGGTTGTAATGTGCAATGCCCCGTCGCTGCAATCCAGCGTTTCATTACGGGATCAACTTTCGAGATATGCTTTTCTGCATCTTCAAATCTTGCTTTTGGGGTGCTTGGCATAATGAATTGGTCGTTATTTGATGTCAATAATTGCTATCATTTTTTGTTCCCGAAACGTTACTTTTGCGCGGTCAAAAGGAGGCGGAAGAAAACTCCGAGCGCCATTGGAAAAACCATATCCTTCAACAGGTCCGAACAGCCCCATATCAAGTTTTTGGTTGGCATTTTCATCATGGAAGGCTGAAACAGCATATTCGCCAAATGGTACGTTTTCAAATACACATTCTGCCATGCGCTCGTGAATACTTGCTGTCATGCCGCGAAAGGGTTTTTCTCCGAGAAATTTATCAGTGGGAGAATAGAGTGCAACCCGCATAACACCTGCATCACTTTTCATCCCTTGCATTTTGACCACAATCGTCCCTGTGGTCTGTGCCTGCAAAAGGCACGAACACGTACACAAGAGCAGAAAAATAGGGAAATACCTCATTGAATTTCTTCAAAAAAATAAAAAAAATACGGAGTGTGATGAGTTTTACCTCACTCAATATACCATTTCGCAATCAAATCCGCTAGTGTAGAACGCAATCCCTTCTCCAATCCATTCATTTCATTGCGTTATTTCTTCACTTCAGTCGTCTCTTTCTACATTCAAGTCTTCTGAGCGAAACTCGCTTTGGAAAGCACCGTAAATTTGCGAAAGAAAATTTTTTTTACCTCAAAACCCTCCTGACATACTGTTGTCAAGAATGATAGGTACTTTTGAAATATTATCGTATTCAATTTTTTTTAGGATCGAACTATGAAAACAGCACGAACACTAGCTTTAGCAGTCGTCGTTATCGGCGGTATTGCTTTTTTACTCATGCGCAATAAAGCCACAATGGAGGCAAAAGCGGAACAGCCTATTGTACTTATTCCGACGGTCTCCACTGAACTTGTTGAAGAGCAGGCACTTAGCGAAAACCTTGAAGTGCAAGGCAGCATACAAGCACAAAATGAAGTTGTCGTTATTGCAGAAACACAAGGACGTATTACCAATATATTTACAAAACTTGGCGACCGCGTAGGGCAGGGAAGCCCCTTAGTGAAAGTAGATAGCGTTTTGAAATACTCCGGCTACATCGTTGCAAAAGCCAATTACGACAAAGCAAAGCGAGATGTAGAGCGGCTCCGCGAACTTCGCAAGGAAAACAATGCCTCCGAAAGCGAATTGGAAAGCGCAGAACTTGGGCTGCAAAATGCAAAAGCACAATTTATCGCGGCGGAGCGGCAACTTCGAGATGCCGTCATTACTTCGCCCATTGGCGGAACAGTCGTAGAGCGCCCTGTGAGCCTTGGAACGATGATCGCCCCTGGAACGCCCGTAGCGACTATCGTTGATGTTAGTACCGTAAAATTAAAAGCGAATGTACCGGAGCAAGAAGTTCTCAAACTCCGTGTTGGTGACAAAGTGCGTGTTCGCGCCGATGTGTACCCCGACGCTGAATTTACAGGAACAGTTTCATTTATCAGCATTAAAGGCGATGCCGCACATAATTATCCGATTGAAGTGGTCTTGCAAAATAGCGGCAAATATCCTCTCAAAGCCGGAATGAGCGCAAAAATGAGCCGTCAAACCCGTGAATCCCGTCAAGCATTGATGATTCCCCGTTTGGCAGTTGTGGGAAGTGTGAAATCTCCCAGCGTTTTTGTCGTTGAAACTGAACAAGGGAAAATGGTGGCAAAGCTCAAAAACATCGTCGTCGGCGTTGAAAACGGCACAAAGGTTGAAGTTGTAAGCGGCTTGCAGCGCGGTGAACGGTTGGTGGTGAATGGTCAAAATAACGCACGGGCAGGGGCTGAGGTGATTGTCCAGCAGTAAATCAGAAGAGTTGAAATATCAGCGTAAATGCACTGCGTAAAGGCTTTGCACAACTCAATAACACCTGCAACGAATATCAAAGAAACGAACAACAACAAGGAATAACACCATGAGTATTACAGAATTATCTATCAAGCGCCCCATTTTAATCGTTGTGATTTTTCTCGTCTTGGGAGTGCTTGGAATTGTCAGTTACGGTAAACTTTCTTACGAATTGCTGCCAAAAATGTCCTCGCCGTTTGTTACGGTGATTACGGTCTATCCCGGTGCAAATCCTAGTGAAGTAGAAAATGCCGTAACGAAAAAAATTGAAGAAGCAGTCGCCGGCGCAGAAAAACTTAAACGTGTTTTTTCCACAAGCAGTGAGAATGTTTCTACGGTGTTTGTGGAGTTCAAGCAGGACGCTGATGCGAATCTTGCTACGCAGGACGTTCAGCGAAAAATCAACGAAATTACCGACTTGCCAACAGGCACAAAGCGCCCTGCGGTACTGAAGTTTCAACTTGATGCGATTCCCGTCATTCGTCTGGCGATTACCAGCACAATTCCTCCGAGAGATTTTTCTCAAACCCTTAAAGATCAGATAAAACCTCGCTTGGCACAGATTAAAGGTGTTTCGCAGGTATCGTTAATTGGCATGGAAGAGCGTGAAATAAACGTGAATGTCAATGCCGACAAACTTCGTGCTTACAATTTGTCTATTGCACAAGTTTCAGAGGCTATACGCCGCGCCAATCTTGACGTTCCGGCTGGTCGTGTGAACGATGTTGATGCCCAATTTGGTGTTCGTGTGCAAGGTAAATTTGAAAATGTTGTTGATTTGCAAAATCTTGTCGTTTTCTCCGTGCCCGCTCAAAATGGCTCTCCGGCAAGTGTTGTCAAACTTGGCGATGTAGCGGAAGTCTATGATGGAGCAAAGGACATTGAGTCTCTAAGCCGCTTGAACGGTGTTTCCGCAGTCGGTTTGCTCATTCAAAAACAAAGCGACGCAAACACTGTTGAGGTGAGCGAACTTGTCCGTGCGGAAATTGAAAAACTTCGCGCCGACCAGCCTACAATCTCCTTTTCGATTGCACAGGACGCTTCCGAATTTACGTTGGAAGCAGCAAACGCCGTTGTGCATGATTTACAAATCGCGGTGTTACTTGTTGCGGCTGTGATGTTGCTGTTTTTACATTCATGGAGAAACTCGCTTATTGTGATGCTTTCGATTCCTGCATCGCTTGTCAGCACGTTTATTGCAATGTATCTTCTCAATTTTTCACTCAACTTGATGACACTGCTTGCAATGTCGCTGGTGGTGGGGATATTGGTGGATGATTCGATTGTGGTTTTGGAAAGCATCTACCAACAGCTTGAACACGGCATGGAATCACGTGCGGCGGCACTCAAAGGGCGAATGGAGATTGGTTTTTCCGCCTTGGCGATTACGCTCGTGGATGTGGTCGTCTTTCTCCCGTTATCACTCGTTTCTGGGCTTATTGGCGACATCATGCGGCAATTCGCAATGGTTGTTGTCGTTTCAACATTGCTGAGTTTGTTTGTGTCTTTCACACTAACGCCAATGCTGGCTTCACGGTTTTCCCGTTTGGAACATCTCACCCGCGATACGCTTATGGGGCGCTTTGGGTTGTGGTTTGAGCGCGGCTTTGATGCTGTTACGGCGTGGTATGGTCGTGTATTGGTCTGGGCTTTGGGGCATCGTTTGGTGATTGCTGTGGGAGCATTTATGCTGCTTATCGGCTCATTTATGCTTCCGGCACTTGGTTTTATCGGTTCTGAGTTTATTTCGTCCTCCGACAAAGGCGAACTTTCGGTTTCCATAACGCTTCCACCCGGAACGCCCTTTCAAGAAACAAATCGCATTGTGCGCGAGATTGAAAAAGAGTATGCTGCTTTGCCGGAAATTAAAAAATTGTTCACCAGCGTTGGTACATCATCAAGCGGTTTTGATGCACAAAACACCTCAAATAGCGCATACATAGACGTTTCGCTTATACCCAAAGAAAAGCGAACCGCACCCGGACAAGATGCGCAGCAAATGTCCCTCAAAATGAAAAAAATTGCTCAACAATACCCGGGCGTGAAGGCACGTGTAGCACCAATCGGGCTTTTCGGTCAGGCTGACGATGCGCCGATTCAAGTGCTGGTGTTTGGCGACAACCGCGATTCGGTAACACTTGCCGCAAAGCAGGTTGCAGACTTGCTTCAGTCGGTGAAAGGAAGTGCCGATGTGCGGTTGTCTGTGGAAGATGGAAAGCCTGAAACCCGCATCAGTATTGACCGCGAGAAGTTGGCATCGTATAATTTGTCCTTGGATGAAGTCGGCTTCACCGTTCGCACGGCGCTTGCGGGCAATGACGACAGCAAAATTCGCCTTGCCGGAGTGGAATATCCCGTGAGAATCCGCTTGGATGCTGAAGACCGCTCAAAAACTGAGCGTCTCAAAAATTTGACCTTTACCAATATGGCGGGTCAGCGCGTGGAATTGCAACAGTTCGCCAGCGTCGAACAGTCCTTGGCTCCGTCGCAGTTAGACCGCAGAAACCGCAGTGCATCGGTGATTGTCTATTCCAAAGCAATCGGCAGAGCAAGCGGTACAATGGGCGAAGAACTGAAAGAAAAAATCGCTGCTGCGAAACTTCCTCTCGGTGTTCGGATTGATTATTTAGGTGATTTGGAAAATCAAGGTGATGCCTTCGGAAGCCTAGGTTTGGCGCTCTTGGCAGCGATTTTATTTGTGTATCTCCTCATGGTGGCACTGTATAATTCATGGGTTTATCCGTTTATCGTTCTTTTTTCTATTCCCGTGGCTATGGTTGGAGCGCTCTTAGCGCTTGCATTGGCGATGAAATCGCTCAATATTTTTTCGATTTTGGGAATAATTATGATGATTGGTCTTGTGGCGAAAAACGCAATTTTGCTCGTGGATAGAGCAAATGCCGCACGGGAAGAGGGCTTGGACGTTCACGAAGCATTGCTGGATGCCGGAAGAACGCGCCTTCGTCCGATTGTGATGACAACGATTGCCATGATTATCGGAATGCTCCCGATTGCACTTGCTGGCGGGGCGGGAGGCGAGTTTAAGTCGGGGTTAGCGGTGGCGCTTATTGGCGGATTGACAAGTTCGATGTTTATGACGTTATTGCTCGTTCCAACGGTCTATATGGACATTGACCGACTAAGAGTTTTCACACTCCGAATGACGCAAAAAATTGCGAATAAATCCCGATTAAGCGATTTAGAGCGTGAAGAGCGCTCAAAGCAAGAGACAATGGGGCTTGCCGACATTGATGCACCGGAAGAATCACTGGACAATTATACTTCGCGCCAAAACGCAAACCATACTAACACATTGGCTGAAAACAGCAAAGAACCTCACGGAGAATCGAACACCGTTCATCAGCATTTCCATGGAAACGCCGTTGAAAATGACATGGAAAAGAATAATGGAAATTCCAATGAAAACACCAACGGTGATTCCAAGGCAAAAAGCAGTGTTCCTCAAGGCTCAAAAGCCTTACTTACGCTTCTTGGGGCGATGCTTGGTTTGACGGTGCTTTGGAATGGAGTTTCGGGAGTAGGAACTTCGGCACAGGCACAAACACTAAAGCCGGAAGCAGCCCCTGTGCAAGTGTCCTTGCAAGAAGCGGTGAAAATTGCTCTTTCACAAAACCCGGAACTACTTATCGCAAAACTCGAAGAAGAGCGGGCGGAACAGCGTTTGCGGGAGATGCGTGGAGCATTTTTGCCGCAGGTTAATGCTTCCTTGCAATACGTCCGCAATATCCAAGCGCCCGTGTTCTTTTTTCCGGGTTCATTTTTGCAGATTGGCGATGCCTTGCAAGGTTTGGGTCGGTTTATCGTTTCACAAAATCCTTCCGATTTAAGCGCTTTGCAAAATTTGAATAACGATGCAGGATTAGTGCCGCTTCGTGCTGGGTTGGCAAATTCCTACACCATTACCGGAAACGTGAATATGCCGCTTGTGCAAGAGGATTTGCGCCATGCGGTGCGGATGAGCGAAATTGCACAAACACTAAGCGCAGAAAGCACTGCTGGCGCTCGCGTTCAAAAATCGCGTGATGTGAAAAAAGCGTATTACGATGTTCTCATGGTGGAAGAGCAGGAGCGGCTTTTGAGGCAATCTATCGCAAGAGCTGAAGAAACCTTGGCGCAAGTACGTTCCTTGCAGGCAAAAGGGCTTGCCACCGAGACCGACACGCTGCGTGCATTTGTCGGTGTGGAAAATCAGCGCCCTTTGCTGACAAAACTTGCAAACGGCATCAAATCTGCTCGTGCAGCCTTGGCGGTCGTTTTGGGGTTGGAACACACTACCACTTTTCGTTTGACCGACTCACTTACCTTAAAACAAGAATCTGTGCGGCTTCTGGGGCTTGAGGATGCAAAAAAAACAGCTCTTTCATCGCGCTCTGATATTCGCCAATTAGCACTCCGCAAAGACTTGGCAGATGCAGAAATTGCCTCCGGTTTTGCCGGACACCTCCCGTCGGTAGCGGCGTTTGGGCAATATCAAATCATTTCGCAATCGGATAATTTTGATTTTTCCAAACAGCAATTTCCGCAAAGTTCGTTTGTGGGTTTTCAAGTAAGTATCCCGATTTTTTCTGGTTTTCGTACTGATGCAAAAGTTCAGCAGGCAACCGTAGGAAAATTGCAGGCAGAAAAACAATTACGCTACGTTGAAAACCTTGTTTCGACGGAAGTGAGTGTCGTGCTGGCTAGTATTGAAGAGGCAAAAGAGCGCATCAAAGCACAAGAGCGAACCATTCAAGCCGCAGAACGTAGTTACAAAGCCGTTCGCAGTCGGTATGTACAAGGTTTGGTGCGGCAATTAGAAGTTTCCGATGCAGATTTGGCGCTCACGCAAGCAAAATCGAATTATGTGCAATCGGTGTATGAGTATTTAGTTGCTTCGGCAGAATTACAAAAATCGCTGGGACGCGAGTAATGGAAAGGCTTTGAGCTATGAACACCATTTATTTCCCTTGGCTGCGCTTTTTTTGGGTTCCGCTTGTTGCATTTGTCTTTAATACGATAAATTGGGCAATCGCGGTAACGGATGATTTTGCGCAACAGTTCGTTTCGCAACTTGGCATAAAAATACCGTTAGACATTGTACTTTCAACGGCTTACACGGTGATTTGTTTTGAGGCAAGTTTGTGGATTTTTATTCGTTTGGAGCGTGGTTTTCCGCTTGAAAAAAGGCTCAAAACCTTGATGGTACTGCATATTCTCTTCAGTTCGCTACTGTGGATTTCGCTGTTTGCTATTTCTCAAGCGCTTTTGCACGGGTTTGATACACCGATGAAACGGTTTGTTTTTAAGCAAAATCTCGTGTTGGCGCTGGTCATTGCTATTTGCATGAACGTTGTGCTTATCGGCATGATGTTATTTCATCGCTGGAAAAAAATTCATTCGGAAGCGGAAGATTTGAAGCGAGCGCACGTGGAAGCGCAGAATATCGCGCTTCGCCAGCAAATTGACCCACATTTTTTGTTTAACAGCCTGAACACGCTGACGGCAATGATTGAGGGTGAACCGCAAGGAGCAGTGCGGTTTGTACAGCAATTATCGAATGTCTATCGGTATGTTCTCCAAAGCAAAGACCACATCACGGTTTCGTTGCATGAAGAACTTGCCTTTGTGCGAGCATACAGCGAACTTTTGGAACTTCGCTTTGGTGCGAATATTCGTATTGAGTTGAATATACCTGAAGAAGCTGAAACATACGTGTTACCGCCACTTTCGTTGCAGTTGTGCCTCGAAAATGCGGTAAAACACAATATCATTTCGCGTCAGAAGCCGCTTAGAATAAGGGTTTGGGTTGAAAGAAACACTGTTGTTGTGGAAAACACCCTGCAACTGCGCACGAATGCTCATTCTTCAACGAAAATCGGTTTAGCAACGTTGCAACATCGCTACGCACAGCTGACCGCAGAACCTGTTTTGATTACAAGCAATTCCTCGACATTTATGGTAAGTTTGCCGCTTCTACGTTCTACACAAACCAAGGAATTATCGGCATTTGAGGCAGTTTCACCGAACGAGAATTTTGCAGAAGCGTTATGAAGATTCTCATCATTGAAGACGAAACACGTGCTGCGAAGCGCTTAGAACAGCTTGTTCGGAGAGTGCTGGATGCAAAAGGCATGGTGCATCATTTTTACGAAACTCTGGACTCTGTTTCGTCGAGTGTGGAATTTCTTGCAACGAAGCCGCATTTAGACCTTGTGTTTATGGATATTCATTTGGCGGACGGTTTAAGTTTTGAAATCTTGGAACACGTGCCAATACTAGCTCCAGTGATATTTACCACTGCATTTGATGAATATGCAATCAAGGCGTTCCAAGTTCACAGTATTGATTATTTGCTCAAGCCGATTGATGAACAGCACTTGGAAAAAGCCGTTGAAAAACTGTTTTCCTTGAAAACGTATTTTTCAAACGATAGGGGAAATAGCACCGAAAGCGCATTAGAACAAGGCGCTCGGCATTTTTCCACTGAAAAAATTGCAGCAATCTTTGACCAACTTCAGCAACAGCAAAACCGCTTCAAATCTCGCTTTTTGGTGCAAAACGGCAATTCGATGATAAGCATTGAAACGGCAGATATTGCGTACTTTTCCAGCGAATACAAGGTTTCATGGCTTGTTTGCAACGACGGCAAAAAATATTCTTTGGATTACACGCTGGAGCAAATACAAGCACTGCTAAATCCCCAATATTTTTTTCGCTTGAACAGACAATACATCGCTCACATCCAAGCAGTCAAGCGCTTTTCCGCAAGTTTCAACGGGAAATTATCGGTTACTCTCCAACCTTCTGCGCCGGAAGAAGTTATCGTAGGGCGCGAAAAAGCGGCTTCATTTAAGGAATGGTTGGATTCATGAAGCCGCTGGTGGCGCTTTCTAACCCTTAATTCTTCAAACTCATTGCTTTGAGCGTTATCAAGCGTTTCATTGCGGGGGAATTCTTTGGATCCAGCTCCAGCGCTCGCTCGCAGCATTGAATAGCCTTTGCGAAAACGTGCTTTTTTTCGTAGCATTCCGAAAGACTTTCCCAGCAATTCGCTGAAAGTGGGAACAGCACACAATTTGCTCGAAATACTGCAAGTGCCTCCGTTATCTGCCCTCTCGACATCAGTACATACCCACAAGCATTAAGTTCGCTCTCGCCAAGAGCAGGATTGATGCGCTTCAGAGCCATGCCGATTCCTGCCGCACTTGTGTTGGTGTCCGCTAAAACCCCGCTACTAAGCCATTCTTGAATCAATTTGTAGGAAGGATAATTTGTAATATACGGCTCTCGTTTTACAACCGAGTACAAATCCCTTTCCAGCGTTGTTACGGGAAACTCCGTGATTCGCTCAATTTCACGCCCGTTCTGGGTGATGATAAACGTTGGGACACGAAAAACATTGAAGGTTCGTTCTTCGTGATTGGGGCTTTGTTTGTACGAAGAATCAGTATTATCAACGCCGATAAGCGTGATTTGTTGCGGTTTCAAACCAAGTTGATCGGCAAGTTTCAAAAAGCGTGGCACTTCGCGTTTGCTGTCGCCGCACCACGTTCCGTACACAACGGTTATTTGTAGCGTTGGCAATAGCTTTTTGACATCTGCCTCTGCAAAGCGCTTCACAACTTGCATATTTGGCTCGTATTCGTTGTAGTTTTTGGTAAACCATTCCGAAAAAGGCTGTGCGCGTAATTGTTCGATGGTAGTTTTGCCAAGCAAATGTTTTTGTTGTGCTTGTGTGGGTGTAAGGTTTTGTGGGGTTTGTGAATGGGTATTCCGTGTGCTGCCGAGAAAGAGCAGCACAAGTAGGATTGTGCGTTTCATTGTGTTGGGAAAAATACGTGAAAATGCGGATTGAGCGATATCGCAATGAAGGCTTTGACGAAGTATTGCTGAAAAAAGATGACAAAAATGTTCCTTGCCAAGAAAACAGTAGAAAACACCTCATGTTTCCAGAAAGAAAACTTCCAAAAAAGTTGTTTATCAAAGGAATAATCACTAATATCGCTGAGAATCCTACCCCAAAAAGTTTGATGTTTTTTTGTGGGAAAATATGCTTCTTTTCACTATTGCTTGGCATTCATACTAGGGAATCAAGCAACGATGCGTACTTTACTTTTGGCGACAATTATGAATACTTGGCATTTATTTCGGGAATCTTTCATTTCTCTTTGGCAACAGCAAAGCCTTCAAAGCGGTTGTATTTTGTTTCGTCTGCTCTGGAAACCAAGTGTTTATGCTCTTTTGATGACGTTTACCTTTCACAGTTCTTCGCTTTCACAACCAACAATTTCTACCCAACGTGCCAACGGTCCATTTGTCGGAAAAGTACGCTCCTTAGTTTCCCTGAACAATAGTGTTTATGCGCTTGTTACCGATGCTCCTGCAAATATTGTCGGCACAATCTCCACGTCGCAAAATGGTGTGTATCGCAGCACAAATAATGGTACTTCGTGGACGCATTTGCCGTCGTTTCCCATTCCCGAATCTGCCCTCACGTTACAAGTGCATCTGAATTCCCTTTTTGTTACAACCTCAAACGCGGGAGGGGTGCTGTATCGTAGCACTGACGAGGGGCGCTCATGGCAAGCCGTTGCACAAAATATGCTTGGAAATGTCACTCATTTGGTAACGATGGGTGATACGCTTTTTGCCAGAACAGGAACTACCCGATTAAGTTCGATGTACAGAAGCACCGACACCGGTAGAACGTGGAGTTTGATAAGTGCGCCGGGTGCGATTTTGTCTGTCGTGGGTGTTCGGGGCAGACAAAATACCACGCAAACCAGAACATTACTTTTTGGTGGTTTTTTTCCAAGCATGAATAGCCTTCTACGCAGTATTGACGGTGGTTTGAGGTGGGATGATAATCTTTCGGTGAGTCCGAATTTGAGTGATTTGATGTTGTTTGATATTGTAGCAAAATTTAATGACGAATTATTTTTAGCGACTAACAAAGGAGTTCTAGTAAGTACGAATAACGGGCTTGACTGGAGAGCGCTGAATAATGGCATTGAAGGGCGCATCATTACTGATATTGGCATCAACGGTTCAATTCTGTACGCTGCGTCTAACGATGGGTTGTTTATCAATACGGGAATAGCTTGGGAGACAGTTCCGGTGACGTTTTCAGGGCTTTCTCTCAGAAATCTTGCCATTGATGCAATGCTGTATGAAGAAGGGCGTAGCACGATGCTGATTGGTACAACAAAAGGAATTTATCGGGCTGCCGTCAGCCCAAGCGGGTTACTCGAACGGTGGGAGCAGTGTAATCGTGGGCTGCCGGGTGTACGAATTGAGCCTATTTCCCTTGCATTTGCAGGAACTGTTCCTCTGGCTGCTACGCAGAATTATGGGGTTTTTCGTGCCTCTGACGGCTCTTCGTGGTTTGAAGCTAATAACGGTTTAGGACAAATTCCGTTTGCTACAAGATTGATTTCCGTCGGACAGCCTCCTTTGACGGTTATTTCTTCCAGAACAAATGCTTTCACAAGCACCGATGCGGGTTTGACATGGCGCTCGGTCAGTTCGGGGCTGACGAATGAACTCATTACAGCCTTCGGCACGGCAAACAACTCGCTTATTTTTGCCGGCACGCAAACAGGTAGCATCTTTCGCACAAGTACCGCAAATCCTCAAGTTTGGACAAAGATTATTTTTAACCCGCTTGAAAGCAGCAATACTCAGATAACAGGCTTTGCACAAAGCGGTAACACGATTTTCGCCTCGACGATAGACGGGCTTCTATCCAGTATTGATGCAGGTTCGACATGGGTACGTGTCAGTGAAAATATCCTTCCGAGAATACCGCTTTTTTCGATTGTTGCTTCGGGTTCGACGCTTTTAGCCGGGTCGAATAATGGTGTGTATTATTCCCATAATGGTGGAAATACCTGGGTTGCTCCGGGTCAGAATGGTCGAATAGGCACGGTGCAGTCGGTCTTTATACGAGATGGGCTGCTCTACGCCGGAACGCCAAATTTAGGGCTTCACCGTTCCAGCGACAACGGTAGTACGTGGACACGCTTGGCGATTGATGGGCTTTCGGCGGCGACCTCTCTCGCGGCAGATTCTACGCGCCTTCTCATTGGTTCCAGTAACGGGATTGTCGAAATGCAACTCCCCAGCCCAACGGAATTTCCCATAATTACGAGGCTTCAGCCCGCCGATTCCGTGTTTATAGGCATTGGCGATGCCAATCTGATTATTGAAGGCAGAAATTTTACCCAAGCAACGCAAGTTCAATGCGAAGGGCGCATGATTACAGTTCGATCGGCGAGAGTAACGGAAATATCAGTAACAATTCCTGCCGATATTCTGCTTCAAGAAGGAACAAAGCGTTTGGAAGTCATAAACCCTTCAGGCGCTCGTGCTTCGACGACATTTCGGGCAGTTCCGCTTCCACCGGATTTCCCTCAACTTCTCATCAATACTAGCTTAGAGCCGTTTGTTGCATTTATTTCTCAAACCTCTGCTCCACAGACGTATTTTCTGCAAGGGAGCAATGTTCGGGACAGTATTGTTTTGCAAGTGCCGGAATCCTTTGAAATTTCCACCGACGGCGGAAATACGTGGTTTTCGGGCAGAATTGCTTTTCGTTCAAGTTCCACAACAGTTAATCAATCCGTTTCGGTGCGCTTTCGCCCAACAAATTTACGTGTTGCAACCGGAGAAATCACGCATAGCGTTGGGGGGATTGTGCTGCAAAGGCTTTCACTCACAGGTTCACCGCGTTCCCTCCAAATCGTTGCTGAACCAAGTCAGTCACTTGATTTCGGGGCAACGAAACTGGGGCAGACGCTGCGCAGAACGGTAACAATTTCTAATCCGAATAGCGTCTCAATAACCCTTGCCACGGTTATTTCCGGCGTAGCTGCGAGGGATTATAGTTTGTCGCAGCGACAAATCATTATTCCGCCCTCCGGAAGAGCGACTGTCGAAGTAAGTTATTCTCCCACAGAACGCGGAGAAAGGGAAGCGCTGTTGGAAATTCTTGGTGTTGCTTCCACGGAGATTTCCTTGCGGGGAAGAGGCACGCAGGCTGTCTTTACGCTGAGTCCTGCGTCAATAACATTTTCAACTATCGCATTTGTCGGTCAAACATTGCGTTTGCCGCGAGAAACGGTGCGTATTGTGAACACAGGCGATGTTGCTGACGAGATTCAAAACGTGCATGTTCTTGGCTCTGCCACTGAATTTCGGGTGATTGGTTTTGACAGGCGAGAACTTGCTCCCAATGAACACATAACCGTAACGATTGAAGCAAAGCCTGATTCTGTGGGGCTTCGCAGGGCTTCGATTACGCTTGTTACAGGTGACCGATTTTCTACATTTAACACCGTACAAGTTTCCGCACAAGGTGAGATATTACGCCCACCGCAGCTCGTTTTTCCCAATGTTGGAGTTTTCATTACGCCCGGTACAACGCAGCTTCGTTGGCTACCATCGCCGTTGGCGACCCATTACGAAGTCGCTTTTGATAATGTGTTTAATGCTTCGCGGCTTATCAGCAGAAATACGCAAATCGTTCGCGGAACGGGAGCAAATGTGAATGTAGCGCTGAATAATTCGTATTATTGGACAGTACGCTCGCTGGTGATTCAGGGGCAGGACACGCTGACGAAAAGCGTTTGGCAAAATTGGCTTTTTTTTACGGCTGCTTCCGAACCGCGTATTTTCGTGCCACCCGTGTTGGATTTTGGTACGGTGACAATGCAGCAAGGCGAAACGCCGCCTCGTAGCCATCCTGTGTATGTAACATCAGGTACGTGGCGGGTGTTGGATGTGAATATTGTTCAAGAGCCGGAAAATCCGAATGGGGATTATACGGCGTTTAGAATTGTAAACCGTGATGCCCTCACGCTTTCAGGAGCATTATTGAAGCCACTTCCCGAAACCTATCCGATAGCAGTTGCGTTTCGACCGCCTCGCCCAAGAACTACGCCATATACCGCTATTGCGGAGTTGAGAGTGCAAAACACAACGACGAATGAAATACTCGCAATGCCATTTCAGGTTATCGCTTTGGCGACAATCTGCCCCACGCAGCAAACAGGCGCAGTGCAAGGAAATGTGGGCTGCCCCGAGACGCTGTTGGCATTGCAACTTGCCCCGCAAAAAGCAGTGTATTCGCCGGGTGATGATGTTCGCTTGCAAGTACAACTCCTCAACACGCTCAATGTTTCACCGCCGATTGACCGATTTTTTCGGCGTTTGCGTTTAACGATTGATGTGCAGAATATTTCGCTCTTGTACTTCACCGAGCGCCTTACGCTTGGTCTTGGCGGTGATGCTGAAAACAGTGTTCGCGTGATTCCGTTCACTTCGTTGGAAACATTGCAGGCAAACACGGCTGTTAACCCCAACGGCAAAATCCGGCTTGTATTGGAGCGCCCTTCGGGGTTAAGGAATGGTGTTTTGGGGGAAATTCGTGGGAAAGCCGTCATAGGAATTTCGGGTTTGGGTACAAGGGCGGAGCAGTCTGCCGAATCAGTGATTATGCGTGTTTCCGATGTGCAGTGGATTAGTGACAGGGGGGATGTGTTGGATTCAGGGCAGGTGATTGTGTGGGGCAATACGCAAGGTGTTTCTTTAACTTCGCAAGCGCTCACGGCAACCGTAAATACGTGTATTGTGGCGACAAATGGTTCTTTGTTCGTTGCAAAAACTCTTCCTTTCACTCTTTCAAAAACCAGCCCCAATCCCGCTTCAGAACAAACGTTGGTAAACTTTTCTCTTCAAGAACATTCCCAAACAGAAATGGTGCTGGTGAACGTTTTTGGTCAGACAATAAAAACGATTTTCCGAGAAAAAATGTCGCCCGGGGCATATTCCATGCCTGTTCCGTTGCATGATGTTCCCACAGGAACGTATTTTCTTATGGTAAAAACGCCTTCAGAAATAGCACAAATTAAAATGGAGGTTGTTCGATGAGTAGCACAAACCGTATCATCCCTCAATGTTTGCCGTTTTTGGGAAATTTTCTCATGGGTTGTGTATTCATGGTGTTGATTGCATCTTCTACATTTTCACAAACCTCGAAACCTCGTTCCAATCAGCCTTGCGACACAATTCAACGTATGATAATCCGAGATAATATTCCCCTTTCGTTTACGCGGTTTGGTCTTGGCGGTGATTACGCTGTACCGCTTGTGAACGCCCAATTTACTGGGATTCCGGGTATTCCGTCCTGTTGTCCGGGATATGGGTTTTCGGGTGGTCTTGCCTTTGGATTCGGTGTGTTTGCTGAGTGGGCGCTTTTGCAAAGCATTGGTGTTGGCGCTCAGGTGCGCATGAACATTGCAAACCTTTCCTTCTCTCGCAGAGAATATCAACCGCTTTACGGTCTTATCAATATTCCGCTTTTGTATTCGCTGCAAACAAACACTGTGAGTATTGATATTTCGCCCTATATCTTTTGGAGACCGCTTGAATCCTTAACCTTGCAAGCAGGATTCTCCCTAAGTTCGTATTTACCAACTGCATTTACCACGAATGAAAAAATTGATACTGCGGGGTTGTCGTTTATTACCAATGGGCAGTTTTCACGGACAAGAAATGATACAAGCGGCATTACATCTGCTTTTGGCGGGGCAGTACCTTCGATTCGTCTTGGTGTGAATTACGAACTTCCATTGTTGGCAAATAAGACGCTGTTTATTGCCCCCGAAGCCTCATTCTCGCTAGGTTTGGCAGATATTGTGCAGAATTTGCAAGGCTCAAATCCCCGCTTGACATTCAGTGCTGTTCGCTTTGGAGCAACTCTCCGTTATTCCCCGCAAACACGATTGACCGAACAGCAAATTACACAAATGCAAGAACAGGCAGATGAAGAGTATCGCCGCCGCCTTGAAGAGTGTGCAAGGCTGACAAAACCTGTTGAAAAAGATGTCGTTATTGCAAAAATAACATCCATCCAAAGTATTCCCAAAGAAGGTAGCGCGGAGGAGAACCCTACCATCAACATTGAGGAGTTTTTAGCCTCACGGTCGCGTTACGTGCTAAACACGATATTTTTTGCTCAACAGTCAAGTGATATTTCTTTGAGATACCGTAAAATACAACCCGAAGACAGAGGTGCTTTTCGTATTGAAAATTTCGCTGATGCCGGGGTGTTGCAACTTTACTATCAAGTATTGAACATCATCGGAAAGCGCCTAACGACAAATCCGAAAGCAGAAATTACTCTTGTTGGTTACGCTGATGGTCTTTCAGAAAAAAATGACAAAAAACTTGCTTTGGAGCGCGCAGAAAAAGTGAAGTTTTATTTGGTGAATGTTTGGAACATTGATGAAAACCGAATTAAGGTACAAACGGCAATGTCTCGCGTCCCTGTTCCTAACGACGGCGATGAAATATTTGAAGCTGAAGAGCAGCGCAAAGTCGAGATTCAATCAAATAATAAAGCCATTTTGGAAGAGCTTCGTTTTGATTACACTTTGCGAATAATCAACCCAAAGCTCGTTCGTATCAATTTTGAACTAGCGTCCGGTTCGCCTCTCAAACAATGGTCTGTGGAAGGTTCTCAGGTAGTTCAAGGAAGCAAAAAATCGTTGGAAGACCGAACACTCTTTGTTACAAAAGGAACGACGATTCCTCAAGCGAAATTTGTGGATTGGGATGTTGCCAATCCCAAACAGCAACCGCAATCCCGCGAGGCAATATCGGTGCGTATCAGCGCGTCGGACGTGAACAATTATTCGCCCGATTCTCCAATTCGAGAAATTCCCGTTAAACTCATTTCTGTTGCTGATAAAGAACGCGAAGGCAAAGCAGATAAGCGCATTGACAGTTACACACTTTTTTCCTTTGCTTACGGAACAAATGCCCCAATAAGTGGCAATGCCGATGTGCAGCGTATTGTGGCTGCGATTAAACAAACACTCAAACCCGGGGCAAAAGTTATTGTTACCGGTTATACGGACACGCGCGGAAATGAAATTACCAATGGAATTTTAGCACTGCAACGTGCGAATGCGGTTGCGGGGCTTATTGGTTATCCCAATATGACGGTGAATAGCGAAGGTGCAACAAAAATCAATGATAACGCGCTACCGGAAGGACGATTTTACAACCGTTTTGTGCAAGTTGATATCGAAACACCTCTCCGGTAGTATTGCGGTCAATATATGCTGCTGACCCCATCAAACCTCATTTTTATCATGGTATGAATTATTTTGTGCAAGTCTTTTCTCGAATCCAACATTGGAGAAGAGTAGTTTCGGTGCTACTTTTCTCAATCATTTCTCTGTCCCTTTCGGCGCAATCCCTACCGGAGCAGCAGTGTAGCGGGGCAATTCCGATTTGTCGGGTCACAATATCCAATCCCACAGGCTACCCTCGTTTTGCTGAACAACCGATATTTCCTTGCTTGGGCAGAGCAGAAGCGCCTGTGTGGTACGAACTCACTGCCCAGAATACCGGTTCGTTTGGTTTTGTGATCAACACTATTGACCCGACTGATGATTATGATTGGGCGGTGTATGACATAACGGAACGAGGTTGTGCAGGGATTTCTGCGGCAATCGTGCAGCCGATAAGTTGCAATCGCTCACCGGCATTTGGATTGACAGGCGCGACACGAATGGGTATGAGTAGCAATGTTGGTGCAGGTTTTGGCGCTTCTCCTGTCAATGAACTTATCCCTGTTCAACGGGGTAGGCGTTATGCGTTAGTTGTTTCGCATTATTTACGTCGAAACTTTCCACGCGGTACAAATTCAGGATTTTCACTGAATTTTTCTGAATCATCTGCGGGTGTGATTCCGCAATCTGATTCAAGCTCTATTCGTATGACAAACCTTGAACCCGTAACGTCTGCCTGCGGAATCACAGGAATACGTGTAACATTTTCCGAACCGATTTTGCTACAATCGGTGCAACCAAGCGACTTTCAACTTACGGGTTTGGGGCGGGTAATTTCCGGTGCTGTCGAAATTCGTTCTCTTCTGCACGGTATGATTTCTCCCAACGAGCCGATTTCTCCGAGGTTACAAGACCGTACTTTTTTTGTTATGCTCCAGACTTTGCCAACTGTTTCAAGCGTTTACACATTTTTATTACAAGGAACAATCGCCTCAGTTTGTTCCGTAACTTCAACCGCAAACGCAACCATTGAATTAACCCCGCGTCCGCCTTCGGTAGAAATTTTTGGCAATCTGCTTTTTTGTTCTGGAAACAGCACCAATTTGTCTATTCCGAATGAGTTTGAAACAATTCGCTGGATTGATTCCGCAAATACTGTTCTCAGTGAAAAAAATAGCCTCACTGTTACCCGTCCCGGAGTTTACCGTGTAAGTGCACAAAGTTCCGGCGGATGTATGGTTAGCTCAAGCGTTACCGTTTCCTTACGAACAAATACCTCACTTTCTGTTCGGGGAGGTCTTACGTTTTGTGAGCCGGATTGTAATTTTGTAGAAGCAGAAAGCGGTTATGAAAATTACGAATGGCTTGATTCTGCCGGAAGGCAGATTGGACAAGGAAGAGGGCAGTGTTTACGAGAGCCGGGGGTATATCAAGTTCGTGCGTCGGGGAATGGTTGTTTGGCACAGTCCGCACCCTTTCGCATAGTCCGCAATAGCGCACCCACGCAGATTCCAAGTATTTCTCGGCGAGGTAATTTGCTTTCCGCTCCTCCGCTTCCCGACACAACATTTTTCTACGAATGGCGCAGAAGGAGGAGCGCGGAGCGGTTCGACTATATTGCTCTGGCATACACCCAAACTTTTTCGCCTCCCGATACAGGCAGATACACGGTTGCATTGTATAATCGCAACGGATGTTGGACTGAATCCGAGCCTCTTGATTTTCGGGCCATTTCGGCAAATGTCTCCTTGAGTGTGGGGAATGTTTCGGCAAAGCAAAATGAATTTGTGAACGTACCAATTCTGCTAAGAGGCTCACAAAACCTACAAGCATTAACCGCAGACAGCCTCCGGGCGGTGCTACGGTTTAATGCACGATTGCTTTTTCCCGAAGACACGAAAATACGCCGCTTTTCTGTGGAAAACGGTGAGCGATTAGTTGAACTTGTCCTGCCCTTGCAAGCGCAGCGAGGGGATACTCTCTCAACATTCCGCTTTCGTGCGATGCTTGCCAATACGACAGCAACGATTTTGGCACTTCAAGATATAAACACGTTGCCACCGAATCTTGGTCTGCGTGGAACGTCGCAAAATGGCTTGTTTACGCTCGCAGGGGTATCAACAGCAGGTTCTGTGAGGCTTATCCGGCAGCGCACAACTCTTGTAATTTCAACTCAGCCGAATCCTGTCGATAAAACCTTTACACTCCTCATAGAATCAGGCTTTTCGGCAAATTTACTTGTGAATATTGCCGATGTTCTTGGAAATATCGTTGCTTCGCACAAATTTACGAATATCGCCAAAGGAGTCAATGAGGTTGAAATTCCCTCAGACAGCTTACCACAGGGCTTGTACAGACTTATCGCAAAGGCTGTCAGTACGGAAATGAGCGATAATGCCAATAATTCAGAAATGGCCACCACAACGTTAATGGTGATTCGATGAAAACAATTCTGTTCTTCTTGATGACGTTTGCTGTTGTTCAAAGCCCATTCACCAATGCACAATCCCCGCAAACCGCTCCACAGCCTATTCGCTGGGGCGTGCAGGGTATTTACGGATTACACCAACATAGTGCAAATTTTACGGCACTTCCGGGTGTTCCAAATTCTTCCCCCGGCTTTTCGGGCGATATTGGTACAGGCTTTGGGGGCGGAATACTTATGGAAATTCCGATAATTTCCTCCGTTCCTGATTTGTTTCTTGGGTTACGAGCCTCTTACGCGCTTCACAATGCGCGATTTGTAACAAATGAGGAAGCCACAATTAGTGTAGATGGCTCGCCGATACCCGCGATTTTCCGGCATTCCTTAGCATTTGCGTTACCGCTTATTGCGGTGGATATGCTTCCTGCTTGGAGGTTTCCGGATGCGCTGAATGGTTTGCACATTATGGCAGGTTTACGGGGAGGGTTCTGGGTTGCACCAAAATTTTCGCAAACAGAAGAATTGATTGAAGGCACAGGGAAGGCGCAGTTTAGCAGTGGTGGTACGCAGCGCAATGTGCGTACAAATGAGGATTTACCGTCTGCCGCCCCTGTTCAGTTAGCGGCGTTGTTGGGAATAGGGTATGATTTCGCACTGACCGACACGAAAAATATTTTACTCACTCCCGAAGTTCAGTATGGATTACATTTAACGCAGTTTGTTTCCGGTCTTTCGTGGCAGGCAAATACGCTTAGGTTGAATCTGGCAATCAAATACAACCCTGCGGCAAAAGCGCCCGAAGCAGCACAAAAACTACAAGCACAGACAATAACCCAGACCCAAATCAACGCTGTCACCGCTCCCAACGAGTCGCTTAATGCAAAACCCAAAACGCTTACCGCCTCTGTGAAAGCCTACTCTGTAGATGCTGATGGAAACGAGCACGAACTTATCATACTCAAAACGGAAGAATTTATTTCGCGCCAACTTTACCCGCTTCTTAATTACGTCTTTTTTGACCAAAATTCGGATGTAATTCCGGCACGGTATGAGCGCATAACCACCGCAAGAACGAGAACATATACGGAGAAGTCCTTAAGCGGTAGAACAACGCTTGATATTTATTATGATGTGCTGAATGTCATCGGAAAGCGTTTGGTGGATAATCCTACGGCAACGATTCGGCTTGTGGGGTGTTTGGGTGAAGTCGGCTTCGGACCTCAATCGGAAGAAAATGACCCGTATCTTGCGCTTCGCAGGGCAGAATCAGTAAAACAATACTTGACAGGAACATGGGGCATTGCTGGAAACCGCATCCGTACTGAAGGCAGGGCATTGCCGGAAAAACCGTCTAATTCTAAAAATGCGACAATCGGCGCGGAGGAAAATCGGAGAGTGGAGATATATTCAGACTCTTGGGCGATAGTGCAGCCTGTTGTCATTGCCGACACCTTGCGTGAGACGGATGCTCCGGTGGTGAAATTTCAAATGAGCGCAGAATCCGACGAAAGCCTCACGAAATGGACGCTTCGGGCATTGCAAGGGAATAAAAAATTGAAGGAGTATTCGACACTCGGCGCACCAGACCCACAATACCAATGGCGACCAAGCCGTGAACGCAGCACCATTCCTACGACTGAAGAGCCTCTGCGATACGAATTGGAAGTTGTCAATGCTGCCGATAAAGATTTTACGGCGCAAAACACTATTGCGGTTGAGCAAATTACTATTCAACGAAAGCGCCAAAATCGTATTGCCGACAAAGAAGTGGATGTCTATCGTCTTATCGGTTTTCCCTTTGAACAAGCGGCTGTGGAGGGGGTAAATTTGCGAACTATCAATGAATTTGTGAAGCCGAATTTGAAGCCCGAATCTGTGGTAACAATTATCGGTTATACCGACGCAAGCGGTGATGCGGCTTCTAACCAGCGTCTCTCTGACTCTCGTGCGGCAGCAGTTGGCAAAGAATTAGCTATGGGATTCATAAAAACTCGCGGAGTGGGCAGTCGTACTGCACTTTATACAAACCTCGCCCCCGAAGGGCGCTTGTATTCACGTACGGTTGAAGTTCGTGTTGAAACTCCTGTACGCTAATGGCGCAGAACGACAATTCTATCGGAAACCATCATTGTTGTATTTTTATTTTTAACTCAATGAAAAATATCATCTTAACTGTATTGTTTTTATTGGTTTTTTCTCTTCCGACGTTTGCTCAACAAGCCGATGAGGAAACTAAAGGAAAGGTTGTTCAAGTCATTAAGCAACTTTTTGAGGGAATGAAAACAAATGACAGCAGCAAAGTAGCTCAAACATTTCATCCATTGTTGTCCTTACATTCTTACTCTTTCAAAAACGGGAAACCACAAGTTCGCCAAGAAAGTATTGCCGATTTTCTTAAAGCCGTTGCAGCACCAAAAGCGCAAGGGGTTGTGTACGATGAAAGAATACTGCGGTACGAGGTAAGCATAGATGGGGGATTGGCTACTGTTTGGACTCCATATGAGTTTTATATTGGAGATAAATTTAGTCATTGTGGCGTTAATGCCTTCCACTGCGTATTGACGGAATCGGGGTGGAAAATTTCGCACATCACAGACACACGGCGCAAAGAACCATGCGCAAAATAAACTCACAATAATCTCACGGTAAATGGTCAGTTAAAAATATAAATCAGGGGTTTACTTTGCTACTATCGCAGTAATTGCCGATGTGTTTGTAAGAAGAGACTGATAAGGAGGGTCAAGCGAGAATTAATCTTGACCAGTTTCGATTTTCATATCTAGCTATACCACTTGAGGCTCTTAAATTCTGCATTTACGCAGTTTTTGAGAGGCTCATTTTTTTTCGTGGACTTTGTATTAAGACTCTGAGGGCGATATCCGAGCAGACAAGATAGTTACGTTACGAAATGTTAAAAATGTTAATTTTCCACACTGCTTGTAACTTTTTAGAACAAAAACAGTATCACTGTCTAAACACGCCGTCATTCCTTGTAGCAAAGGGGAAACCTTCAAGGCGGAATAACAATAAATGTCGCAACAAATGTTGATAGGTCTATTACTGTTGCACTATTATTTGTAATCTCAAATTATTTGCATATCAAATAACCTTACCCTTTCATTTTTTCGGAGAATTATTATGTTTACAGCGACTGCTTCCGCAGTACGCAGCACTACTGCTTTGTCTGTTTGTGTTGCCATATTGTTCATTTTGGGTTGTTCTTTCGTAGCGACTTCACAGGTTGCAACCGGACAACAATTACCACAAACAAAAGGTCCTCAAATTAAAGTAATAGGGCGGGTCGTGGAGGAAGGAACACAAAAGGGGTTAAAATCGGCAAGTATCTACATGAAACACCTTGGCGACGGCTCAGTAACAGGAGATTTGACCGATAATGAAGGGCGTTTTTCGGTGAATAATGCAAAGCCCGGAAAATATCATTTTGCTGTATCGCTGTTGGGCTATGCCAAATTCAAAGACACTCTTGTCATTGATGCAGCAAAAACCTCCTTCGAGGCAGGTACAATCACACTTCCAGTTTCTTCAACAAAAATGAACGAAGTTTCCGTTTCGGGTGAGCGCGAAGTAATGGAAATTTCCGCAGAAAAAAAGGTCTTTAATGTTGCCAAAGATGCGACTGTTACAGGCGGCACGGCTGTTGATGCACTGCGCCAAGTCCCGACGGTGGATGTAGATGTAAACGGGAACGTCAGCGTCAGAGGCAGTTCTAATCTGGTCTTGCAGGTAAACGGCAAACAAACAGGCTTTGCTGGTAGCGATCGTGCTTCGCTCTTGCAACAAATTCCCGCAAATATGATTGACAAAATTGAAGTCATTACAAACCCTTCAGCCCGCTATGATGCTGAAGGAATGGGCGGAATTATCAACATCGTTCTCAAAAGCGAAATTACATCAAGCTGGAATTTGAATGTGAACGGTGGTGCAGGGACAAATCACAAATACAATCTCGGTGCGGATTTCGGCTTGAAAAATGGTCCGTTATCGCTTTCTGCCGGATACGGTGCGCGGTATCACAATCAGTGGTTTGGTGCGGAAATTGAGAGCAACCAACTTTTTGGTGCGCGGGATATTGTTGAACAAGCAATCAACGGTACGTGGTCAGGGCTTGGTCATTTTGGAAACTTCAATGCCGATTATGCCTTCAGCACAACTTCCACGCTCAATTTGAATGGTCAAGTACGGTTTAATGATGGTCAAAACACGGAAGATTGGGATTATGCCTTCCGCCACAGCAATAACGAAATTTTCCAACGCGCCAACCGTGATAATATCACGAAACGCCACTGGAAAAGCTACGAAGCGGGGTTGGGCTTCAAGCAACTTTTTAGCTCAAAGCAGCATTACCTCGACGTTTCTACGCGCTTTTCCAATAACGACCAATCAAGTTTTGGCAATTTTACGCAGCGTGAACTTGACGTAAATGGCGCACCAACACAAGCGACGGAGACCGTTCAAAACAACAACTTTATCAATAATTTCAAAATCTGGACAGTTCAAGCGGATTATGTTACAATGTCGCCGATTGGTAAGGTGGAAACTGGTGCAAAATCTACGCTTCGAATGATTGACAACGACACATACCTTGACTCGCTCAACCGAAGAACGGGTGAATACATTCCTAACCGCAATGCAATCAACCGTTTTTACTTTAGCGACCATGTGTTAGCGGCTTACGGAATGCTTGGTACGAGATTGCTGGACTTCAACATCCAAGCGGGTTTGCGGGTTGAGCATACGCTTGTCAATACACACCAGATTACGACTAATGAGCGCAATGGTATGAATTACACGCACCTTTTTCCGACCTTGCATTTGTCGCGTAAATTAGACACGGCAAACACGCTTCAAATCTCGTACAGCCGACGTATCAATCGTCCGAACTTTTGGCAACTCAATCCGTTTATTGATTATTCCAATCCTTCAGCGCTTCGCAAAGGTAATCCGAATTTAATGCCCGAAACGATTGACGCTGCCGAGGTTTCGTTTGTGTCACAACTTGACAAACATACCATCACCGCAACGGCATACTACCGCCAGACGAACAATGCGATGCAGTTTTTCGCTCTTGTAGATACGACATTGCCGACAGGGGCAAATACGGTGCTGACATTCCGCAATTTTGATATTGTCCAAAATACAGGCTTTGAGTTCGTCTATCGTGGACAAATCCTACCTTGGTGGACAGCGATGGCAAATGTGAACGTGTTTTACAACAGCGTTCAAGGTGGCAGCGAAGTAGATAATATCAGTGCCGGGGCAATTGCTTACAATGTTCGCGCTAACTCAACAGTAAAGATGCCTTGGGAAGGCGGGAATTTGCAGGTGAATTATATGTACAACGGACCGATTCAATTCGGACAAGGAACAATGCAGGCTTGGCACGCATTAACACTGGGTTTCCGACAAGATTTGAGTAAAGAATTTTCGCTTACATTCAACGTTTCCGATGTATTCGACACGCAACGGTTTAATATGCTTTTACAAGGAACTTCCTTTACCGCAAATGCAAACCAAAAGCCGGAAACACGCATTGCAACGCTGAATTTCTCGTATCGTCTGGGCGGTATTCAAGGCGAGCAACCGCGCCGTCGCAGAGATTCCGGTGATACGCCGCAAGATAACGGTGGTGGCGGATTCGGTTTCTAACATTCATTCGTCAATAACACTACAAAACCCCGCTTGGAATAAGATTCTAAGCGGGGTTTGTGTTTTTTTTTGTGAAGTGTGCAAGACCTTCACACCGTGCGAAGGCGTAGAAATTGAGCGACTTGCAAGGCGATAGGCGTATTCACAATTATCGAACAATCTGCAAGGGGCTTACAGAAGTGCCGTTCTGAGCGCGAACTCTTACGAAATACATTCCGCTTTGAAGTTCCGCCGTGCTAAGATTCATACGGTGTTTGCCGCTTGTGAAGGATGCTTCGGGAAGGCTAATAATCACTGCACCTAAAACATTCACAACATCAACCTGCACACTGCTTGCTTGTGTGAGTGAAAATTCCACCGTTGCTTGCACAGAAGCGGGGTTCGGGAAAACGCTCATAGCAAAAGCGCTTTGTTCCTCGTTTCGGACGCTTACGGGGTTGCGTAAAATGTTTGTGCCATCAATTTTTCCGTCACTGTCGCGGTCAAGAAGTTGCGTAAAACCGCTTCTCTGGAGGTCTTCCCAATTACTCACAACAAAAGTTTGTGTTTCGCCCGCACCAATACTGATGTTATTGAAGGTTTGCCCTGTACCGCGAGAAAAATTGATGGAATAATTTTTTGGGGAAGGACCGTTTTCTACGACTACCTGAGCGCCGTCATTGACGATACGGATATTCATCGTATCATTTTCGCGGAATGCTGCTCCCGATATTCGCACGACATTTTCCCAGCTAGTACGGTCTTCAGATAAAGTAGCCAAAATCATACTCCAATTTGGAATAGCGCTTTGTGTTGTAAATCTTGCCGTGCTGTTTGCAAAGTCGGAAACGAGATTTTGTCCGCGTTGTGAAGAAGGAGTCCAATTACTCCAAACAGTGAAGCGGTTACCGTCATTGACCGACACATCGGCTTCAGCGCCTGCACTTTGAGGTAGATACCGAATTGATAATGAAGACAGGTTTTCATTTGGTATGAGATAACCTTCAATTCCAGGCATTGATTCTTCTAAACTACCTGTTTCCCGCAAAATCGGTTGAGCATCAGGAATTTTTATATCTTCACCAAACGGGTCTTTTTCAGTGTTGATAATAGAACCACCGGAAGGTGTTCTCACTTCCACCGTCGGTTGTGCTTGGTCAATAGTTGGTGCGTTAAATCGTACCGTTGCGACGTTTAATGGCGGCAGAATTTCCTCGCTTTGCAACGCAACAATCGGTCTTCCTGCGTAATTGATTGTTCTTTCGGTACGAGCATTTGTGCCTACGGTAAACCCGCTTCCTGTGCCGCTCCAAACAAAATTGCCAACACCTGCGTTTAATCCTGCCAAATCATAGCGCCAGAAATTGGTGGCTCTTTCTACAAAAATATAGTTGTTCATTTGTCCGGGATGATTCATGTCGTAAATAAAGACGGAATCAGCTGTCGCATTTCCCATTGCATCCAAACGACTTCCTATTCTGTACGGTACCACAGCGTGTCCACCGCCATTAGGACCGGAAAACTTAATGCTGATAGTGGGATGTTGTTGGCGGTCACCTGTTGCAATAGCATCACGGATGATCTGTACTGTTCTGTTGGGCGTGTGTCCGGCTGCTCCTATTCTGAAATTCTGATAGACTTGGTGAGCATGAATAATTTTGCGGGTGGCATTACTAACAGGAACGTTAAACAATGGTGTTTGGGCATTGTAAATACCTGCATACCCGAAAATACTCGTAATAGCAAACCCATAACAAGAACCTCCCCATTGGCTTGGATTCCAACTGCTTGTTGCATTGACAGTAGGAGTTTGTACACCGTTATTATTTACATAAACAGGAATTGCACGACCAAGCCCAAGAGCAAAATCATCCCAAAAAGGAAAGATATTTGGTTTGGAAGTAGCTGCTTTTGTAGCCCATTCCGGCGATGCGGCAGCGAAATTGCTGAAGGGTGCTACACTGTAGTTTATCGCATCAAGGTATGCAGCATTCCACACTTGGTTACTCGAATTAGAGAAGTTCCAGCCGTGAACGTTGGGGATAAATTGTGAGCCAATCGTAGCAGGCATAGAACCTAGCGTAGATTCCGTTTGTGCGGGACGGAGGACAAAAGAATTTGCCGATGAATACGAAGAAGCCGTGCCATTGGCATCAATGGATTGAACGCGCCAAAAATAGGTCGTTCCGGCAGCATTAACGGTGAAATTTGAAGCCAATAGTAAAATTGAGGTGTTTGCGGTATTTGTTTGTAAAACGCCCTGACCTTGGAAGTTTGTGAACGCCATATCACTGGCAATTTGCAAACGATATGTTACCGCACCCGGAACTAATGTCCAGAAAAATCCAACACAAGGAGAATTACAGCTAAAATACTGAATGTCGCTGTTGTTTGCCGGATTTACAAGTGTTGGTGGGGCAAATGCGGCGGGTTGCATCATTGGCATTGCCCCTGTAAAGTTTTGCCCTGCCTGACTCACACCCGCTACAACAGTTACCATGCGGGTTACCGGCGTAAAGGTCAGCGTGCCTGAATTTGGTGTCAGCGTGTATGTACCTGCGGGAACATCAAGGATTATATAATTTCCACTATTGTTCGTTGTCGCGTTTCTTGTTCCGTCGCTTACGGTTATGCCCCCCTGACCAACGCCATTAACGGTGATTGTACCGGAAATGTTTGCTAATTGCGCAACAAAATTCACATTTGCAACGTTAGCTTCGTTAATGGTGGTCATTTGTGAAGCCTGAGTAAATGTCGTTCCTGCGCGAGCAGCAGAGACGGTATATGCACCATTAGCCATGTTCGTCAAGGTATAAAAGCCACCTGCGTCGGTAACGGTGGTATTTGCTCCGGCACTAATAGTAACGCCCTGAATCCCTGTGTTAGGATTAGCCGAACTTGTTACTCGTCCGCTAATGGTGAAAATTGGTGCGGTAGAAGCAGCACTAAAGTTTTGATTGGCTATTGTCGCGCCGTTTGCTAGGGTAACATTCAACGTTTGTGGGGTAAATGCAAACCCTGCAAACGACGGAGCAAGTGTGTATGAGCCTCCGCGAAGGTTGTTAAGAGCATAATCTCCCACAGCATTTGTTGTCGCGGTTGTACCACCAACGGTAAATGTAACACCAGCCAAACCCATACCGTTTGCTCGAGTGATTCTACCAAGTATGCGCCCAAGCGGGGCTGTGAAATTCACATTGGAAAGTGCGGCATTTGAAACGGTAATATTTTGCGACGGCGATGCAAAGGTTATTCCTGTACCACTTGCTGTAACGGTGTACATTCCTGCGGGTACGCCCGGAAACGAGTAATTGCCCGATGCGTTGGAAACGGCATTACGAGGCGGGTTTGTGGAAAGCACCATATTGACACCGCTTACACCTGAGCCGTCGAAATTGCTTATTACCCGTCCTGAAACCGTGAATGAAGCAGGAGGATTAGCAACACCGGTAAAATTGATGTTGCTAACACTTGCGCCGGAGGACAACGTTACCATTGTCGAAGCAGGGGTGAAGGTTGCACCGGTAACGGAGGCATATACTGTGTAGGTGCCGGGAGGAAGTGAACGAGCATACTGACCACCAACACCGGAAGTAATTAACGTTAAAAAGCCATTCGAGGCGTTTGAAAAAAATACCGAAACATTTGTTTGTGGATTGCCGCCAACCGTGACCGTACCGCTAATTTGAGAAGTAAGGGCGGTGAAATTTTGTACAACATTTGCGCCATTCACCGTTACAACGGCTCTATTATTCTGAAAAAACATTCCCGGAGCAGTAGCGACCAAGCTGTAAGTGCCATTGCTAACATTGGTAAAAGCAAATGTACCTTGCGGACCGGTAACAGCATTTTTTCCCGTAGAAAGCAGCAGCGTAATATTCGGCATCGGTTGACCTTGACTATTCAACACCGTTCCAGAAATAGTATAGGTTGGTTGAACAATAAGAGATGCCGTAAAATCAAGCATTGATTGGCTTGTTCCATTAACAACAGTAATGGTACGGCTTGCGGGGCTAAATGAGTAGCCGTTTTTTGTTGGTGTAAGCGTATAAGTGCCGTTGGGCAAATTTCCAATCGTAAACCCTCCGTTTGAGCCTGTCGGGGACGTTAATGCGCCTTGAATCAAGGAACCCGTAAGGCTCATTGTAACGCCCGAAAGCGCTTGATTGTTAATTCGAGTTGTACCGCTTAGATTTGCCAATAGTGCGGTAAATGCTACATTGGTAACATTTGCGTTGTTAATAGTGGCGGTCGAAGCACCATTCCCAACAAATGTGAGAACAGGCATACTTGCTGTGAGGGGATATGTGCCGTTTGCAAGCCCTGTCAAGGTAAAGCTCCCATTTTGACTATATGTTTGTTTGCCGCCGCCGCTAATCAAAACATTGGTCAAACCCTGTCCATTCGAGTTACGCACGGTGCCGGAAATAGAAAAGGTTGTTGGTTGCGCCGGAGTTGTTGCCGGTGGTGTTAATGTCGCTTGCAACGATTGAATTTGCGCTATTTGTGCAGAAGAAATTTGAAATACTACATTGGAGGAAGCAACATTTGCGCCGCTAAAAAGGCTTTGGCGAATCATAAAATCACTTGCCGTAGCACCACGTAAGCCTACTTGAACTAGGCTGGAGGGAAATTGGAGAGGATTGGTCACAGGCGAAAAGTTTGCCCTAATCACGCCATTTTCCTGCAAAATCACTTCAAAGGTCATGGAAAATGTCGTTGTCATTCCGGCATTAAACAGCGTAACATTTTGATAGGTTACAATGAACTGACGATTTGGAGCTGTTCCCACTGTTCTTGTGAGAATTTGTGTATTTCCTGTTCCTCGTAAATCTGTTGCAAAGGCAGCAATTACGCCACTTCCGCCGGAGGCTGCCAAGGGATAGAAGAATTTTTGGCTTGATGTAATCGGTGTTCCAAAGGAAAGCCAACCGTTTACGCTGACATTGACGGTGGAATAATTTGCGCCATTAAAAGGGAACACAAAGCCGATTGGACGAGCAGGAAAAACATCATCATCTAAATTGATACCGCCACCCAAAATTGTTGGAGCTCCTCCTTGTGTGAGCGGTGAAGCCGCTCCGGCGGTAATGGTGTAAGCATTTACTTGGGCAAAACTTGGGACATAAATCCCTACGGTAAAACCGACGACCAATGCCATGATGATGGCAACAAAGCGAGTACGAGAACAGGTCTGCATAACTGCTCCACAAAAGAAAAGGGTTAGGAAAATTTGCATCCAGCACAAATACCTTGTAGCACTAATGATGCAATGATTTTGAACATTGAAGCGCAGAACAATCCCTTGTTTCCCGGATTTACAAGGAAAAGCGCGAAAGAAAAGATGTCGCTTCAAAAATGCAGGTGCAATATCGTTTGCACATTGGAAAGACAAAACATTTTTGGGGCGAAATGTTCAAAAAATGTGGCGAATTGCAGCGAATGGAGGCACATTTTAGCAAAAATTCCTACACGATTGAACAGTGAAAAATAGCATTTATCGGCAAAAAAACGAAAAAATTTCACCTTCATTTGAAATATTTCACCCTTCAAATACTCTCAAAACAAGATTCTTTTGTAAATACGACATAAGTAGCGTATTTTCAGAGGTTTGTATAATTGTTGAATATTGGGTAATTCTCGTTTTTGGACAGTTCTAAAAAAACTTAATGAAAAAAAATTCCATAAACCTAGTATTGGTATTGGTTATATCATTGTTATTCGCATCAAAACTCATTGCTCAGATAGACACAACAGCAATTCGTTTTGGTCTTAGTGGGGCATATCTGTTCAACCAACACCGCGCAAATTTTGATACTATTCCGGGCATTGCGAGTTGCTGTCGGCAGCAGTACGGAGGTGCTTCTTCGCAGGGGTGGAGCGTTAGTGCTTTTGTGGAATATCCCGTTTCTCGTTTGACGGATTTTGCGACAATGAGTCTGCATGGGCGTATTTCTTATTTTCAAGGACTTGGGGCAAACCTTAGCGCACTCGAAACTGTCCGAATACAAGGCGGAAACGCACAAATACGCCATGAATTGGAGTCGCAGTTAACTATGCTTGCCTTTGAACCAATGCTTACAGTGCGCCTATTCAAACGCTTAACGGCTTCCATTGGAGTTCAGGTCGGGACATTTTTGCAGCCGTCATATCAATATCGTGAACGTATTTTGGAGCCGAGTGACATTACCTACGCAAACGGGCAGACTACTTTTAATGCAAGTGCTGATGCGCTTTCTGCGGCAAGCCCTTTTCAGGCTGCGTTAGTTGGGGGGATGGCATTGGAATTACAAGTCAATCGAACAGGTACAATTCTTCCAACATTGGAAGCGTTCTGTGTCTATCCGCTCACTTCGGTTGCAAACAGCGTAGATTGGCGTGTTGCGTCATTGCGACTTGGAGCTTCCTTGAGATTTTCTCCATTTAGAACTACGGAACTTACGGCAGAAGAAATCGAACAACGATTCCAAGACAGTCTTCAACGGGTGAATGCGATTGCCGCAAAGGCACTTGCTGAAGCGAAGGAATCACGAAAAAAAGAATTAACCGCAAAAATTGGTGAAATGCGCCCGGTATTTTTTGGTGAAGAGGATTCCGGTAGTGATTCTGCTCGTTCTAACGGAAGTGGTGCACTTGATGTTCGTTTGGGAGCAGAAAATTTTTCTATAAGTGTTACGAAAATTCCGACAATTATTCGTTCACTACTTGTACCAAAAGTCTATTTTTCAGAAAATTCTTCTATTATTCCGTCTCGATATAGAATATTTTCCTCATTTACAGAAACTATTCAACTCAATAGTGAACTGCTTGAAAAAAATGTACCAACCCTGAAACCACAAAAAATTACGTTGAATGGATATTACCAAATGTTGAATATTGTAGGAAAAAGGCTTCAAGAAAGCCCGAATTCTTCATTTGGTATTGTCGGATTTGCCTCGTCAAAAGAACAAAATCCCAAACAACTCGCAAACGCCCGTGCTGTGTCTGTTGCGGCATATTTTCAAAATGTTTGGCGTATTTCTTCTTCAAGAATTTCCATTCGAGATACTGTTATTGCTGCTTCCGTGGCAAATGAGGAATGGCGGGCGGTTGAATTTCGTTCCAATGATGAAAATGTTCTTCGTCCCTTTGAATTTCAATTTGAGAAAAAGGAGGTTTCACCGGAGGGATTGGAATTGCAATTACAAATTGCTGCGGGGCAGGGACTAAAGCAGTGGGATTTGGAAATATCGCAATTATCAGCGCGTGAGGCGTTTACCTTGCACACGTATCAAGGTGGTGCAACATATCCTGAAAAGTACCTTTGGGATATTCGTCAAAATCCTCCTAAGTCATCGGAAAATTTATCATTAAAATTATCTATTGATGACGTATCGAACAATAAATTTGAAGCACCGATTATTTCACTGCAAGTTCGGGAAGTGCCAACTTCTAAACGACGAGAAATATTTCTCATTTTCCCGGAAGCAGTGCAAAAAATACCGAATTTAGCGGGTAAAATCAACGCAGCCAAATCAGGTAAAGCAAGGCTACTTGCAAAATTTCCTCCAAATACAGAAATTCCATTTTCAATTCTTCCCAGTGATATTCGTCGTCAGGATCTTTCCTCGCCCATGTTTGATAGTTCAACACCCGAAGGAATGGCGTATAATCGTACTATTATGCTGGAATTTGAAGAGGTTGAGGACTAATTAAGCCGAAGATGTCTGATTTTATGCGGGTTTTTAAGGGGTATTTTTTGAGTACGCGGCAATTTTCCTTGTTTCTTTGGTTGAGGAAATGTAAGTTGCTCTTTAAAAAAATTAGAACATTTGGAACAACCGTTGGAGATTCACAAATGGAGCTACGGATTAACAGCAAACAATATGCTGTAAATTGTGACCCAAGCGAAATGCTTGTATGGGTGCTGAGAGATGATTTGGGATTAACGGGGACAAAAATGGGTTGTGGTGCTGGTGTTTGTGGTTCATGCACTATTCACATTGGCGGTGTGCCTGTTCGTTCTTGCGTAACTCCTGTTAGTGCAGCCATTGGTCAAGAAATAACAACTATTGAAGGTTTGGCAATAATTTTGCCTGATGGACAGGAACAACTACATCCTCTACAACAGTCCTTTATTGATGAGCAAGTACCTCAATGCGCTTGGTGTGTGAGTGGTCAAATTATGACTGCGGTTGCTTTATTACAGTCAAATCCCAATCCGACGGAAGATGATATTGATAATGCACTTGCCAATAACTACTGTCGTTGTGGTTGTTATGACCGAATCCGTACGGCAGTCGGAAAAGCGGCTGAAATCCTTGCTGCCGCAGACAAGTAAGGAATATAGCTCCGAGGTAGGTTTACTTTTCCTTCCGGTGATTATTTTTTTTTGCCAAGAATCAATCTTATGTAAACTAAACTATTCCTTGACGATGAATTGTTCTACACCGTAAATGGTCAGGTATCGCACCAACCCCATTGATGGACAGCATCAACATGAGCCTGTGGAGCGATACCTGACCAGCTACCGAACATTACAAAAACTACCGCTTTTTCCCTTTTACAGGCGGAGGCGTATAAGCAAATGGAATTGGTAGAACTTCCATAGACGCTTGTTTACTGGGCGTTCCGTTAACCCCATTTCTCATACCAGCGTTGATGCTAAATTTGATATTGGCAGTCATTTCTTTTGGCTGTTTTTCCAGCGAACTCCGTACTTTGAAGACAGCAGTGTATAAGCCATTTCCGAGGTCTTTGAGGTCAGAGCTGACTAATTCTACATCGGCAGTATTTTCGAGTGCAGCCCCGATAATACTTACATTTTCGAGGTTTTCTGCACTGCCGTATTTAGTACCGACATCAATAATCGCCGGAGAAATCTGAATACCGCCAATCATTACCCGCAATTCACGCCAATCGCCTTCGATGCCTGTAATTGCAACTCTCGTGAGGTCAATATCGGGTTCGCGTTGTTTTATGGGCTGTTCCAACTTCGGTAAAATCTCAACTTCTTCTCCTGTGAAGGGCGAAATCCATGTCATGCGCACCCACGCTGATTTTGCTTTTGCTTCAAGCGGAATAATCGCTTTGAAGCCTATATTGGGTGTAATAGGCTGCGGGCTTGTGCTTAGTCCGACGAATGTTCTAAATTCACTCGGCGGCACTTGACCTTGCGTGTCGGGTTCTAACGTCAGTGCAATCGTAGAGCCATAGAAAAGTGATTTCATGCGCCCGTCAAGCACTCTGCGGCTTTGTGCTGCTAATTGCGTCGGATAAATCCTCATTTGTGTTTCCTGCACTGTTTCATCACCTTGCGAAGAATGTTTCATGCGAATAGTGTACGAACCTGCCGGAAGTGCTTGCAATGATCTCGCTTTGAACTCAATAGACTTCCCTTTTTCCGAAGCCACAAGATTTGCTGCGCCTTTGCTGTTGTCTGCCACCATTGACGTTTCAATAACTAACGGAGTAGATTTTCCGTCGGCGCTCAAAATCTCGCCTTTTGGAAGATTATTCCCGTAAAAAGGTCCTGCGGTAAAGCGGAAACTCGGTGTTAAGCGGTCGAACAAATACACATCTTTCGGCAGCGCAATATTTGCTTTCACAATCGCCACGGGCGGCTTTGTTACTCGCACATTGATTTCCATTGCTCCGGCGTTTTGGGAGAAATACTGCGATTTATTCGGAGCAATAAGTTTCGCAACGTCAGCATACAAATCTATTTTTCGGCAAATTTCTTGCACTAATACGTTATTATCAGCCTTTTCACGGCGCACTTTCTCTTTTGCAGCATCAATTTGTCGGAAAAATGCGAGTGTTTCCTCTTCATTTTTTGCTTTGATAAGCGCATCCATCTGCGGTGCGCCGTAACTTTCCAATTCTCGTTGAAGCATCTGCTGAACTTTGCGCAATTTTTTTACTGTGAGTTGCATTGAACCAATGTTGATGCGGGACTCGTCGGCAATATCCTCAAAACTTGAAGCCTCGCCGCTTACGCCCATAATTCTGTTTGTGCGCGACGCAAAGCGGAGTTTGTACCAACCGGGCTGCGAGGGCTGAAAATTTACCGTGAAAACACGCTTGGAATATTTACCGCCCTTCGCCATGACTACCTTCTCGGTTTCGCCGGAATTATACAGAAACGCCGTGTCTGCGCCTTTCGCCTGCGGTGTAATACTTCGGAACAGTGCCTCACTTGCACCATCACGGAATTGCTTACTGTACTCGGGATTGCGCCATTCGCCGCTTCGCTGCATTTTTGCTGTATCCAAGACAAGCGACATTGCGCCAAGGTGCTTCCAACGCGCATTGTTACTAGAATCCAATGCAGGTAATTCCGCTTCCTCGCTGTTTGTGAACAGCACTTCATATTCCAACGTCTGAGCATTGGTCAGCCTTCGGAGTAAATCGTAATGCGCAAGTGTATCGTTCGGTGTTGCTCCTATGTTCAAACTTGTGCCGTCATTTACACCGACTTCGACATTGTAGGTGCGATATTTTTTGTACGGGATGCCGCTCATACTCACGGCTTCGTCCGACAAAAGTGAGATTTCATCATTGATGCGCGATGTAAGATTTTCGTTTCCGGGACCAACTTGCATTTGCCCCAAAATATCTTGAATGATTTCGCGTGCTTCGCGCTCACGCTTACGGAGGTGGTCTTCAGCTTCGTCGCGTTCAACGATGATAATGAGGAGTTCCAAAATCACCGCCAAATACAACACAAAATAGACCTTTCCGGCTGAACCTTTTGACATAGTAGTAAGAATTTGAATATGAAAAAAAACGTGTATTGAGAATAAAAAAGGCAAGCAGGTTCCAGCCCCGTTCTACCCTGCGCCATCTTTTCAGGACAAAGGGAGAACGGGAAACCGGAAACAACCCAAAAGAGCAAATAATTTATGGGATAATTTATGCGCGGGAAGGACTTGCAACCTTGGCGTGATGCGGTGAGGAGCGGAGAGATTCAAGAAACGTTTGAGTGAGCGATTCCGCTAAACGCTTGTCAATATCAGGGCTTTGGATGCGTTCACGAATTGCTTCGTGCATTGCTCGTTGGAATGAAGCGCTATCAACGGAAGACATCACCAACGAAACACTTTGCGTATTGTTTTCAATGCGCTTGAGAGATTCTATTGAACTCACTTCCTCACGTTGGAAATACAGCGTAATGCCCAATGCAACCAACAGCGCAAATTCTAGGGAAATCGAAGCAATGATTAAACTTGGTCTGGTGGAAGGAATAAAACGGAGTCCGCGCAAGCCGATAACAACAATCATCAAGCCTGCTCCGGCGTAAGCAAGTCCTTGAACATTATTTCCGCAGTTCGGTGCAAAATATTCGCTCATGTATAAGCCAAATCCCTTGGAAAGCGCACTGTGACTACGCTGCCAAATACGTGCTTGCTGAAGTGCGCGAATTGAACGTTCCACCGCAGGAGAAAAGGCTTCTTTAAGGCGAGAAATTAAGGAATTGCGCACAAAGGCGTGATGCCCTTCTGCAATGTGAACCGCATCAAATAAGCGTTCATCACGGTAGCTGGTCATTGCGGCTTGCCGCTCATGCTCTGTACGTGTAGCATCCCAAAGAGCCTGCAAGTATTCTTCAACCAGAGCCGGATTGTTTCGTGCAAGCAAGGTAACATCAGTATCCGACAGCACAAGGAAATCTAAAAGTTCGTGAGAAAACCCGGTTTGAAACAATAATTTTGTACGAGTATCTACAATAACCTCGTTTGTGCGCATAGAGAATAAACCCCAATGGGATGGGAATAAAAAAGATGCAATAACAGCAAAGAAAAAGGAAAAAGCTAAAACAGGCACAGTAAGAGCAATAATCGGCGTAAGCGTAACGGCTTCATCACCCATAAATGGTGTTTTTATGAGCCATTCGGAGGAATTTTTTGTATATCCGTGTTGGTCACGAAGGCGTTCTTGGGAGGTAAAATCTACAATAATTTCACCATTTGCAAAGGCACGCTGAATCTCCTGCCCTCCGTATTTACTGCCTTCAGAAGTGGCACTTGCAAAAACACCATTAAAATTCACCAGCGAGACATCACGTGGCACAAGTGTTGTTACAACGACATTTTCCATCAAGGGAGGAATGAGACCACGATAAACACCAACAAACACAACTGCAATAACAGCAAAAAAAACGAAATACTGAACAAACTTTGTAGTTTTTTTTGGCAACGCAGTTGGAAAACCCTGAAAATTACTTGCATTATTGGGCAGAGCGCTTACAGCGCTTTGAGCATTTTCGCCGACGGCAAAAGTGCCGGATACGGCATCCGAAAAGGATTCCATTGGTACACCTTTAGAAAAAACATGGGAAAAGAAGGATTGGTGAGGCGTAGAGACCTCTTGGGGATTGCTTCTCTTGTTGCACCATGCTACAATCTGCGGCGTGTACAGGACAATTCTTTGAACACTGTTTACAGCAATGCACCGCGTATTTTACCATTCTTCAAAACCCGCAATGCTGCTTGCGAAATTGTGAACAATGGCTGTGTGTGATTTGCGTATTTCTTGTAAAGATTTCTTGTAAAGATTTCTTGTGAAGATTTCTTGTGAAGGATGTCTGAAAAACTAAAGCAGCGTTTCGACAACACCAAGAACAATCAATACACCAAGTAACACAGCAATAATGCGCTTCGAGAGAACAATAGGTCGGAAATTCGGCATACAATCAAGAAATGTGTGAGTAATTTGGAATAAGTGTGATTACTCTAAATGTGTGCCATTTTTTTTTACGAAAGCAAAAGCAAGTATTTATGCGGCTTTCAAAGAACCATTGTTCAAATTGTGAACAGAATTGTAAGACATTTTCCACAAAAAGTGTCAGACTCTTTGTCAGCAAGTGTAAGAAAAATCTGACACTTTTTACGATTTCGGCAGGAAATCAAAAAAATTTGCGACCTGAAAAAATAGTAGCAAAATTCCGATAAAAACTGCATTTTACTGTCCCTCGTTTCAAACAATTTCGGGACTCATCATCATCCTCTCTCCTTGATGTGAGCATTTAATCTCAATTCACTTTTTTATTATCGGCAACGGTGCTGATAATGGATTTGGATAACCACTTGCAGCAATGGTGAACAGTAACGAATTATTGGTTTATGCAGTGATAGCAATATTGCTTTTGGGGATTATGGTACTCGCAGGTATGCTATATTCTGCAAAAAGTAAGATGAGTGAACTCCAAACCCTCATCGAAAAAGTCAATACCGTACACGGTCATGACGAAGAGGCAGTAACAACGCTTCAACGTAAACTCTCTGAGGCAGAGCAGTTCCGCTTTCAAATGCTCAATATCGCAGCGCATGAACTCAAAAACCCTCTTGTAGCCGTTATAAATTTCAGCGAATTACTGAATGAGCCGGATATGACACCAATGGAACGGCACGTGATTTTAAGCCAAGCCTCAGGCATGGCTGAAAGGGCGCTTACTCTTATCAACTCCCTTTTGGAGGCGCACAGGCTGGATGTGGGGCAGGTTCGGGCGGAAATTGGCAATATTTCTTTGCTGCCGATTTTGCATGATATAGTTCAAACCTATCGCCCTATTGCGAAGCACAAATCAATCATAATTTTCAACGAATATCCATTGCCGACGCAAGCAGAAATCCACATCAAAGCTGATGAAACCATGGTTCGGCAGATTTTGGATAATCTTATTTCCAACGCGGTAAAATTCACGGAATTTAATAAAACAGTGATTGTAAACGTACAAGAAGCAGATATTGATTCTTTCGAGGAAACTTCCCTCCCCAATAACCGCCCCACTTTGACGAATACAGCAAAAAAGGTCTCACCAAGGCGTGTCAGAATTTCGATTAAAGATGAAGGTCCAGGAGTGCTGTTAGAGGATATGAAAAAAATGTTTGGGATGTTTACCAAACTTTCAGCACGACCAACCGGCGGGGAAAACAGTACCGGCGTTGGGTTAAGTATTGTTAAACGTATGGCAGAAACTATGAACGGGCGGGTTTGGTGCGAATCGCAATACGGAGCAGGAGCAACGTTTTATTTGGAATTACCTTCGGAAATTGGCTAAAAACAGCAAACTCAACACTTCACTTATCTCAAGCAAATGAATAATAACGTTGATGCAATTATCGTCGGTGCAGGTTTAGCCGGACTTGCAGCAGCAGCAGAGCTTGTTGATGCTGGAAAGAAAATCGTTATACTTGACCAAGAACCAGCACAATCACTCGGCGGGCAAGCATTTTGGTCATTTGGAGGGCTTTTTTTTGTAAACTCCCCCGAACAGCGTAGAATGGGCATTCGTGATTCCTACGACCTCGCGCACCAAGATTGGATGGGAACAGCGGGTTTCGACCGCCCCGAAGACAAGTACCCACGCCTTTGGGCGGAAGCGTATTTGGATTTTGCAACCAACGAAAAACACGATTGGCTCAAAAAGCAGGGTTTGAAGCTGTTTCCCGTTGTCGGCTGGGCGGAACGCGGTGGTTACACAGCTACGGGACACGGGAACTCCGTTCCGCGCTTCCACATCACGTGGGGAACTGGTCCCGGCGTTTTGGAGCCGTTCATCAACCGTGTGCAAAAGGGCGTGGAGCGTGGTTTGGTAACGTACTGCTTTCGACATCGTGTAACGGAACTAATCAAAACAAATGGCGCTGTTACTGGTGTTTCAGGGGAAATTTTGGAAGCAAGTTCAGTTGAAAGAGGCGCTCCAAGTTCGCGGACGGTTATCGGAGAATTTAGTTTTCATGCTTCTGCCACAATCATCACGACCGGTGGCATTGGCGGAAACCCCGACCTTGTGCGGCAAAACTGGCCCCCACGCATGGGAACACCCCCAAAGAAGATGATTCAAGGCGTTCCAGACTACGTAGATGGCTTGATGCTTGGGATTGTTGAACGCAATGGCGGAAACCTCATCAACCGCGATAGAATGTGGCATTATCCTGAAGGCATCCAAAATTATGCGCCAATTTGGAGTCGCCATGCCATTCGCATCCTTTCCGGTCCTTCCCCGCTTTGGTTTGATGCGACAGGAAAACGCCTTCCCGCGCCCTTATTTCCTTGTTTCGACACGCTTGGAGCGCTGGAATACATTGTCAAAACGGGCTACGATTATTCGTGGTTTGTGCTGACACAGAAAATGATTGAAAAAGAATTTGCGCTCTCCGGTTCGGAGCAAAATCCTGATTTAACAGGGCGCAATATTCGTTTGCTATTGAAGCGAATCGTCCCCGGCGCGCCCGCTCCGGTAGAAGCGTTCAAGGAAAAAGGAGAAGATTTCGTTGTGCGAACAAATCTTCAAGATTTAGTCAAAGGTATGAATAATTTGACGGGTGATAATCTCATACAATACAATGACTTCGAGCGGGAAATTCTTGCCAGAGACCGTGAAATGAACAATGCCTTCACCAAAGACGCACAAATTATGGCAATTCGCACGGCAAGGAATTATCGCGGCGACAAACTTATTCGCGTCGCAACCCCGCATAAAATCTTGGATTCCAGCGCCGGACCTCTTATTGCCGTCCGACTTTGGACTCTCACCAGAAAAACCCTTGGCGGCTTGGAAACTGACCTCAAAGGGAGAGTTTTGCAAAGCAATGGCGAACCACTTCCGGGCTTGTATGCGGCGGGTGAGGCTTCGGGCTTTGGCGGCGGCGGGTATCATGGGTATCGTGCATTAGAAGGCACGTTTTTAGGAGGATGTATTTTTTCGGGGCGCACGGCTGGAAGGTCTGCTGTAGGTCAATAACCACCAACAATTTGCAACGCACTGACACCATCGCCCTGTTTGCGCACACGAATTTGTGTAGATATGCGCTCTTTGAGCATTTCCACGTGAGAAATAATACCAATCGTTTTTCCGTTCATACGGAGATTTTCCAACGCATTCATCACCTCTTCCAACGTGGTAGAATCAAGCGTTCCAAATCCTTCGTCAATAAACAGCGAATCTATCCGCGTTTTGTGGCTTGCTAAATCCGACAAGCCCAGTGCCAGAGCCAAACTCACCAAAAATGTTTCCCCGCCGGACAAACTCTCCACAGGGCGCACTGCGCCTGCCTGCTCGGTGTCCACGATAGAAAGCTGTAAATCTGCGTCTGGCGATTTCAAAAGTTCGTAGCGCCCATTCAAGCGCAAAAGTTGTTTATTGGCAAGCACGACAAGCCGCCCAAGCGTTAGCCCTTGCGCAAATTTACGGAACTTGTCGCCCGTCGCCGAACCGATAAGCTCGTTCAATTTTTGCCAGCGCATAGCTTCCATGCGCTGTTTCGCGCACTGTTCCGCAAGGTCGGCGTGGTGGAGTTTGTTTGTTTTGTCTTGCTCCAAAACTTGCTGAAGTGCACCGATTTCTTGTTGAAGTGTTTTTTGCTCTTCCAAACATACCTCCAAGCGTGATGCCACCTCATGTTGTGACAAATCAGCCAAAAGATTTTTCTCACGCTCTACATCAAGCCTTTTTTGAACACTTGCAAGCGCCGTCTGCTCTTTCATCAGTGCTTCCGAAAGAGATTTCATGCGGCTTTCAAGCCTATCTCTTTCCACTTCTTCGAGCATTGCAGCGCGAAGGTTTTCCAAAGATGAAAAACCGTCTTGCCGCGCATCCCGAAGAATTTTCTCTAAGGCGCTTCTATTCTCGTGTTCCAACGATTCGAGGCGCTTTTTTCCTTCATTCAATGTGGTTTCAAGAATATTCACCCTTTTTTCAGCTTCTTGAGCATTTGTTTGTGCTTGCGTATATGCCTTCTCTGCCGCTTCAATACTTGCCTCCAAGCGCTTGCGCTCGGCTTCGGGCTGCTTATCGCCGAAAAGCTTGGAACGTTCTTGATTAAGCTCACTTATCAATTTTTCTTTCGTTTCTAATTCCTCCAAGAGCCGCTTTGTTTCTTGCTCTTTGGTGAGGATTGCTTTTTCAAATTCAGTCAAACCTGCTTGCAAACTCTCCGCCTCCGTGCGTAAACGCTGCTCTGCTGCGGTTTTTTCGGCAAACATTTCAGCACGGCTTTCAAGCCGCTCCACAAGTGTTTGTAAGGCTTTAGGGGTTGAGGGAAGTTCCTCGTTAAAATCCGTTAGTCGCTTTGAAAGAGTATTAACGCAGTGCTTCAAAGTTTGTGATGCAGATTCTACGCGCTCTTTCAGCGAGGGAGTATCGCTTGTGAGTTTGATATGAAGGCTTTTTGCGACTTCAAGAGCAGTTTCGGCTTTTGCAAGAGCATCCTTCGCAGTGTCAGCACTCGTGCGCTCTTCAGCAATAGAGGATTGTAGCGCATCGGCTGTTTTTTTCTGCGTTTGCAAGCGTTTGTATTCGCTGCGTTTTTCGTCCTGTGCTTTGGAAATTGCCTCTCCGTCAAGCAAATATGCGGTTTTGTACATAGTATTCCGCTCCTCGAATTGCTTCACCGTTTCGGCAATTTCCGCTTGAAGCCGCTTGATTGTTCCATCCGTCGCGCTTTGTTCTGCTGTCATTTGGGCGGTCTTCGTCTGAAGGTCATTCACTTGCTTCGTGAGGTCTTTTACGGCTTTTTCTGCTTTCTTCAAAGCCGCTTCATCACTGCTTTCGTCGGCATTGGGCGAATGTTCTGCAAAAGGATGATGCTCCGAACCGCAGAGTGGACAAGGCTTGCCGACTTCGAGCCGTTTACGGTCGTCTTCGTATTTGGCAATGAGCCGCGATTGGTCGAGTACACGCCGCGCCAAATCACGCTTCTCTTCTGAATCGGTTAGGTGTTTACTCACCACTTCATGTTGCTGTTGCGCTTCCTTCAGCGTCACCGCATATCCCTGCTTTGCGGCTTCAGCACTGCGTAATTCCTCATTTTTTTTCGTGTACTGCTTTGCTAATTCTGCCTGCTGCCCAAGCGCTGTACCCTCATCTTTGCAAGTATTCATGCGTTCTTCAAGGTCGACAAGCGAGTTACCGCCGAGAGTGTTGTCAAGTTTGGTTTGCAATTCGTTGATTTTTTCGGACACCGTTTTGAAGTCCGTTTCATACTTCACACGCGCTTCTATGCAAGATACGATGCTGTCCGCAGCCGCCTGAAGTTTTTTCTCGTGTGCTGAAAGCGCTGTTTGTGCCTTGTTGTGTTCCTTCTGAGCAGTGTCTAATTGCGCAAATTCGCTCCGAATAAGTGGTAATGCGGCTTCCAGAGATTTATCGTTTATATGGGATTGAAGCCAAACAGCCGCTTCGCTAGAGCTGGTGCGAGTTTTGTGGAGTTTCTCTTTTCTTAACGAATGTTCACGTAGAGTCTTGTCTAGTTCACCCTGTGCTACACTAGCTGTGGTGCGGTGTTTGGCAATGTGTTCTATCTCTGTGTTGATGACCACATCGCGGCGTGCAACATCATCAAACATCGGTTGTGCATCGTGGAGTTCTTTTTTGGCGCTTTGCAATGCAAATTCACTGTCGTAAGCCTTTTTTTGTGCAGCTTCGAGTGCTGTTTTCGCTACTGGAAGGTCGCCTGTTTCTGTATTCTGCAAAGTCACGGTGAGTGCGAGAATATCGCCGGAAATTTTATCCAAAAGGGCGATTTGCCCATGAAATGGTGCGGTTTTGCGGTGCTGCTCCAAACGCCCCCGCTCTGGCGCAAACGCTTCATATTCCCTCTGAACTGCTTCCGTGCTTGCTTTGCAGGAATCAACGTCTTTTTCCAATGCTGCCACATCCTTCGCCCACTGAAGCACCGTGCGGAGTCTCGATGTTTCTTGTTCCAAAGCAGTATTGCGCACATTGTTTTCGGCAATGATGCGAGAAAACTCATTGCGCTCATCATCCGTCAAAAGCCGCACATCGCCTAATTTGCCTGTAAGCCTCTCCAATGCTTCGTTCTCAGCCTTTGCTTTTGTGAACGCAGCTACTGAAATGCGCGTGTATTCGTCCACGCCGGTCATTTGTTCCAAAAGTTCGCCACGCTCTTTTTCGCTGGCTTTCAAAAATTCCGCGAATTTGCCTTGTGCTAACATGACCGAGCGCAGAAACTGTTCGCACGAGAGACCGCTTATTTCCTTGACTTTCTCAGGTACTTCGGATTTTTTTTGCGTGAGCAATGTTCCCTCACCGGATTTGCTTACAAGTTCGGAAAGTTCCATTTTGTCGGGCTGCAAAGCGCCGTCAGCTTTTTTTCTCGCCCGCGAAAGCGACCATTTTGCGCGGTAGCGCTTGTTTTGCGCTTCAAACTCAACTTCAGCATAACATTCCCCTGCACCGCGTGAAAGCAGGCTTTCGGGTTTGTCTTTGTCGTAGCGGGCAGCGCGTCCGTAGAGCGCAACGGTGATAGCATCCAAAATCGTAGTTTTTCCCGCACCCGTGTCTCCGGTGATAAGAAATAAGCCGCTTTCAGCGAAGGGAGCAGCGTCAAACTCAATACAATGCTCACCTCGCAGGGAGTTGATATTGGAAAAGCGCACCGATGCTATCTTCATGCCAGAATCGCTCCTTCGTCCAAAAGCGTGAGTAATTCAGTAAATGTTGTTTGGAGTTCTGCCGCTTCATTGCCTTCTAAGCCTGATTTTTTTAGGCGTTCAGCAAAAACATCCTTCCGCGAAAGTTCCTGCAAACTCGTTTCCACGTAATTATCAAACCCGGAAACACCTTTCGCGCGGTCTTGCACCACACGCAAGACCAGCAACTTTTCGCCATGCTTCCCGGCTGCAAAAGCGCGGAAATGCTCATTTGCGTCCATAATTGCAGTTTTTGCCTGTGGGGGCAGATGCACCTCAGCAAAGGTAGGAAGCGCATATTCACTTGGTTGAAAGGCTACTATGGCGTTTTCCACCTCAGCAATATCGCCTAAAAAGCGCACCAAACGGCGCGTTACAGGCAGCGAAACAATTTCTACTTTTGCGGGTGAATCGGAAGAACATTCCACAATCACGACGTGTTTTTGGTCGTCGCGCTCGCTGAAATCCAGTGCGACAGGCGAGCCTGAATATCGCACGAATTCTCGTTTTCCAACGATTTGTGGACGATGCAGATGCCCCAGCGCAATGTACGAAAACTCGTTTGGAAAGGCATCTGCGCCAATTTGCCCCAAATTCCCTACGTGAATCTGCTCTTTGCTGTCCAAATCCCCCGTAATGCCGCCTTGCGCGAAAAGATGCCCAGTGGCAATAAGCGGCAAATTCTCAGTGTTTATGCGCTTTGCAGCCGCCACGACATTTTCATAATGCCCCCGCATCCCTGCAATGATGCGCTTTTGTCGCTCGGTTTCGCTTTCTCCCGGAAGGGAATACCGCAAATCTTTATCCCGCAAAAACGGCACGGCGCAGCAGTATCCAAGCACTGTTCCGGCACTGTTACGAATGGGAATGACTTCATCGGCAATATCCTCGGTTGCACCGCCCACAACGCGGATATTCAGGGCTTCCAAGAGGTCTTTGGGTGCGTTCAGCGAAGCGGGAGAATCGTGGTTGCCGCCCGTGATGATGACCGTGCCGCAGCCGGTCTCCGGCACTCGCGCCAAAAAGCGGTAGTATTGACGGAGGGCAGTTTGCGGTGGCATTCCCGTATCGAACACATCTCCGGCGTGAACGATAGCATCTACGCGGTGTTCACGGGCAATGCGGAGAATTGCATCCAGCGCGGCATCTTGTTCCGGGGCGAGGTCTTGTCCGTGTAGGCGGCGACCCAAGTGCCAATCGGCAGTGTGGAGGATTTTCATACCAACATTGAATATTTACGATAAGCAATTGTACTGAAAACATTTGAAATCAAAATGTAAACCCAATTCCAAAGGTCGGCAAAATAAACGGTATCAACGAAACCTCTTCAATGAACGGAACTTGTTTGCGGGAGCCGTCGGGCTGTGTTTCATCGCGGTAACGCAAATTCCACACAAAAGGATTTTGGCGACTATATGCGTTGTAAATGCTTAGTGAAACGTTAAACGGCAAGCCCAGCCAAGGAAATTTATACGTTGCCGTTAAATCTAACTTATGAAAATCCGGTAAACGGAAGCCATTGCGCTGTGTGGACTGAAAGCGCGGTCGGGTTATGCCTGAAGGAGTGCGCCCGTTAGTAAGTTGTACAAAATCGAACTGCCCCACAGGCATCGTAAATGCTTGCCCCGTTTGATATACCCATGTCATACCAAATTCCCACTGTTCATTATGCTTATAGTTCAAAACAAAGGAAATATCGTGCCTGCGGTCGAAACGTGGGTGAAATGCCCGTCCTTCGTTCAAATCCGGGAACGTGCGCCAAGCCCACGAAAGCGTGTACCCAAGCCATCCTGTCCACTGCCCAATGCGTTTATTCAAAAACACTTCCAGACCATACGCCTCACCGGAACCGACGGTTAATTGGTCGTCCGTTGGAGCGAGCAGGCTGAACTGCGCATCGTCTTTGAACTCCAGTAAATTATTTTGCGATTTGTAATAGCCCTCAATGCTAAAAAGCCAATCCCTTTCAACGGTTTGATATTCCGCTCCCAAGACAAATTGCTGCCCGTTTGCAGGTTTGACGTGGGTTGTGGAAGGAAACCACACATCGCTTGGAACGCCGATGTCATTGCGAATTATCAAGTGAATGAACTGATTCGCCTGTGCAAAAGAGCCGCGAAGCGTTATTTCGTCGTTCACAGCGTAACTTGCGGAAAGTCTGGGTTCGAGAAAAGCATAGTTACCATTTTGAAACCACACACCGCGCAAACCCGCATTAACATTGAGATTCGGCAAAATCTGCCACTCATCTTGCGCAAAAACAGAGGTTTCAAGGGATTGTATTTCGGTCGCATTCGTCGCATCCAGCGTAAATCCTCCTCCCGAAAAACGCCCGTCGGAAACGGTGGCACCGCGAAATTGGTGGTAAATGCCTTCTACGCCAATTTTGATGAGGTGTTCGTTGTTGGGTGTCCATTCCACATTCCCTTTGAGTGTCCAATCACGAATCCTTGACAGTGAACCAAAGCGCAGTGTGTCTCCGTTGGGAAGGTTTGAAGAAATGCTTGTTGAAAAATCGTAGTTGGTGAAACTCGCTTGAAAATTCGAGAACAAGGTTGGTGAAAATATGTGATTCCACCGCACATTTGCAATCGCATTTCCCCACGAAACATCAAACGCCTGTTGCGAAAAAAAGGGGGGATTTTTGAGGAGGTCATAGCCCCAATACCCGCTTACATACAGGCGGTCGTCATCGGAAAGTTTGTAATTGATTTTTGCATTGAGGTCGTAAAAGTAATAACTCGGAATAAAATTCACTGCCTGCGGGAACAAGGATTTAAGCGGTTCATTGAGTGCTGCTGCCAGCAAATCCAGCCACAACCGCCTCCCCGAAATCATAAACGTCGCATTTTCGTTAATCGGTCCTTCAATCGTCGTTCTCGCGTTCAAAATGCTCAAACCCGCCGAACCACCGAACTTTTCTTTTGAGCCTTCTTTCATCGTAATATCAATCACACTCGACAAGCGTCCGCCGTATTCAGCCGGCAAAGCACCTTTCAGAAGCCGTGTATCGCGGAGAGCGTCGTTATTGAAGACACTCAGTAAGCCGCCCAAATGCGTAGGGTTATAGACTATCACTCCGTCCAAAAGCGTTAAATTCTGGTCTGGTGAGCCGCCCCGCACAAAGAGTCCGTTTGAAACCTCATTCCCCGTTCTCACACCAGGCATAAGTTGTAACGCACGAAAAACATCCGCTTCCCCGCCAAAGGCAGGCAAAGACTTGATTTCGCTTGGGGAAAGAGTAACGGCGCTGATTTTTGCCGTCGAAGTTTGTGCATCATCCCTTCTGCCCTGCACCGTTACTTCTCCTGCGCGTGCTGCTTCAAATTGCAGCGCTAGATTTATCCTGATATTTGTTTCTCCATTTGCAATAACAACATTTTTGACAAGTGGCTTGTACCCAACGCCTCTGACGAGCAAGTCGTATTTTCCTGGTCCGACATTTGGCAAAGAATAAAAACCGTATTTGTTTGTTCTTGCTCCCGTGAGCGGCTTGAAGCCTTGCTTTAGAGCAGTACCTTCACTAAAAATCAAGACATTCACCCCAATAACCGCCTCACCGGAAAGCGCTTCGTTCACAGTGCCGGAAATTGTCGCTTGTGCGATTGTCGCTTGTGCGCTGGCATCAGGTGTAGTCAGCATTACAAGGAAGATGAAGATTACAAACATATGTGCCGATGTTGTAGTGGTGATTTTCATGTTTTTTCACGAATGCGAAATGACTATTATTTTGAAATGTTCACTCTTTCACCGACCAATGCCTAACCATTCCTAGCGTAATGAGCATTTGTGCTGCACTATATGAACTCATGAGTACGATTCTTGCAAGCACCGATTCTTGAACAAAAATATTCCAAGCCAGCACAGAATCTGAAACAACAAACAACGCCGCTCCGATAGAAACAAGCCGATAACTCACACGATGTGTACGCGAGAAACGCTCCAATGCGGCAATGAGCATACCAAGCAAAATGACTGCATACACCGCAACAGGAATATTCATACCACCCAAATACGGCGCTAAGACACTGTATAGCACAATTCCGTAACCAAGAATCGGCACAACAACAAAATATGTCAAAGTAAACGTACCATTACTTCCAACACGATAGGACAAAATATAGCAAATATGTGCAAGCATAAATGCCCCCAATCCAGCCAACAACGCCCATGAATACTCGCTCCGAAACATCAACACACAGTCGCCAACCCACGAACATATCAATCCGGCTATGAGAAATCGCTTTGCTGAAACGTCTCGTATAACCTTACTTAAAAGCGCAATACCAAGCGGAATAAGAGCAATAAAAGGCTTTGTAGCAAGATGCAGTGTTCTATTGCCTGTGAACTCACTAACAAGTTCAAGAGCTGCAATAACGACAAACAACAAAAGAAAAACTCGCTCAATCATAAATAAAACCTCATTATTCCATTGGTAAACAAATGCGAAACTCTGTTTTTCCCGGTTCGGAAAAAACTTTGATGTCGCCGTTGTGTTGTTTAATAATTTGCTGAACGCTGTTCAAACCAAGTCCCGTGCCTTTTCCCATCGGTTTTGTCGTAAAAAATGGGTCGAAAATGCTGGAAAGATTTTCCGCAGGAATCCCTACACCGCTATCAATGATTCGTACTTCGACAAAACCTGTTTTATGTGACGTTGCGATTTCCAACGTTTTTTCTGAAGCGGTTTCCAAAGCATCAATGGCATTATCCAGCAAATTTGTCCAAACTTGATTTAATTCACCGACAAATACTCTGGGTTGTGGCATATTGTCAGCAAAATTTTCTTTTAGCGAAATACCATTCTTTTTCACTTTGTGCGATAAAATCATCAATGTTTTCCGTAAACCTTCGTGTATATCCGCTTGTTGCCGCTCTGCTGCTCTGTCAAGATGGGAATAGGATTTTACCGCGTTTACAATATCGTTTATTCGTTTGGATGCTTCGCCAATTTCCGCAACAAATCGTTCCGTTGTAAGCAAGTTATCAAGCCATTCCAAGACCGTAAAAAAGCCTTCTTGACCAATTTTCTCCAAGACAAATTCCAAATCTTCCGTCGTAAAATTAAAATCCACTAAATTCCCAACAATATCGAAGCCGTCATCTACACCGTGGTCTTCCAACCAATTCAGCAATTCATCTTCGGCAGACGACTTCGCAAGCGGCGACAAATCATACCGAATACCAACAGAGGCTTTACGAAAAAACAACTCGTTGCAAATATCGACACTTTCCATATTCAAATTCAGTGACATAACGCGCTTGAATCTATCAGGCGTTGAAGCGAGATGTTGCTTAAACGCATCGGCACTGCGAACAATCGCCGCAGAAGGGTTATTGAGTTCATGCGCCAAGCCCGCAGAAATCCTGCCCAAAGCAGCCATTTTTTCGGTTTGCTGCTCCATAGTTGCAAATGACCGTGCGCGGCTTGTCATAAAGTGTACAAGTGCCTCGGTGAGTTCGTAACATTCGGCAGTCATAGCTTTGAAATGCTCTTTATGCAAAAAAAGTAATTTCGTATCTTCCAAAAAATATCCGAACCCCTTCGCCAGACTTGTGCGCGAGTAAGGCAGAGTGCCACCAATGCCGCCTTTATGAATCGTTGATAACTCACGGAATTGTCCACCCTGCTCAATGCGAAATTGTATCGCTCCGTACAGCACCACGTACATATGTTCAATCGGGTCATCTTTCTTAAAAAGCTGTTCACCCTGAGCAAATGCTCTACATTCGGAACGTTTCAACAACCATTCAAGTTGCTCTTGGGGAACATTCTTCAAATCCGGTGCCTGTTGTAGCGCTTCTAATAAATTTTCCATGATGGTTTTGGGTAGAATCAAAAAGCGCAAGGTTTGAAGACACTTGCGCTTGTTTGATTGCGTTGATTGTTAGCAATTTCAGTTTTTTCGTGAATCATTTTTTTTATCAAATGCAGCATTTATGCAGCTGCGTGAACTGCATTATCAGCATCGGTTTGACGCTTCGCCCAATATGTTGCAAGAGCTAGTCCCGTCACATACATCCAAAGGCTGAAAATAGCACCCGGCAGTGCTGTTTCCGGCGCAAAAAAGGTCATGGCGATTGTCATTGCAAGTGTGGTGTTTTGAATTGCCACTTCGATTGATAAGGTTCTGCACTGCTTTGTACCAAAGCCGAAAATTTTTCCCGAATAAAATCCCAGCACCAAACCGATACCGTTGTGCAGGATTATTGCAGGTCCGAGCGTTGGAAGATTATTGATAAAATTATCCCAATTTTTGCTCAAAACAAGGACAATCATCCCCAGTAGAAACAATACCGAAAAAATCTTGTAGGGGCGTTCAATGCTGTCAGCAATCTTCGGCGCTTTACTGCGAACCAACATTCCAAGTGTTATCGGAATTGCAATAATGACAAACACTAATTTCAACATTTCCACAAACGGCACTACCACCGGCGTACTGGCAAGTCCAAGCGTGTTACCCATGAACTCAACCACAAACGGCGTTGCGATTGGGCAAAGCAGCGTTGATAGTGTTGTGATGACAACCGCAAGTGCCACATCTGCTTTGGCAAGATAATTCAGCAAATTTGAGGTGGGACCACTTGGCGATGAGCCAACAATGATGACTCCAAGAGCAAGACCACCTGTTAAACCGGTAATTTTAATGACAATGAATGCAGCCAGAGGCATCAAAATAAAATGCCCGATTGAGCCGACAACCGCTTGTAATGGGGTTTGCAAGACACGCCGAAAATCGCTTAAATGCAATCCCATACCCATTCCGAACATCACGACTGCCAACATCAAGGGCAGGAGTGTTTTTTCCATTGTTCCAAATTGCATACATCCTCCACACAGTTTTGATTGAAAAATACGCTGTTTGTAGTTATCAAAGTTTGTAGTTATCAAAGACTTGCTAAATACTCGTGGACAAACTTTATCGCCATTGAACCTTCGCCAACAGCAGAAGCCACACGATTCATTGCTCCAGCGCGAATGTCTCCTGCCGCAAAAACACCGGGTACGGAAGTTTCCAGCAAAAGCGGCTCTCTATCAAGTTTCCAGCGCAGTTTTGCTTCGCCGTCGAGCAGCATTTCTCGCCCGGTTTCGACGAAACCTCGTGAATTTTTCACAACTTCAGTAGGAAGCCATTCCGAACTAGGTTTCGCTCCAATAAAGACGTAGAGCGCCTGTGCAGGAACGGTTTTTCGCTCTTGGTTTTGATTATTGAATAAATCCAATTCTTCCAATTTTTCTTCGCCACACACCGAAACTACCTCTGTATGTGATAAAATCTCAATATTCTCGGTTGCTCCAATTTGGTCAATCAAATACTGCGACATTGTTGCCGTAAGCGAAGAGCCGCGAATAACGATAAACACTTGCCGAGCAAAGTGCGCGAGGTACATCGCCGCCTGCCCTGCAGAATTTCCACCACCAACAATATACACATCCTTTTCGCGGCAAGCATTAGCCTCTGTTGTTGCAGCGCCATAGTACACGCCTGCTCCGGTGAAATTGCTGATATTTTCTGCCTCAAGTTCACGATACGCGACACCGGAGCATATGATGATACTTTTTGCTACGACTTCACTGTCATCGGAAAACCGTATCGTTTTGTAGTGTTCATGCGGGTTTTGGGCAATGACAATAGCGTTCACTTCTTTGGGAGCAAGAAACTCCGCACCTAGCCTGACAGCTTGAGAAATGGCGCGGCGCGTGAGTTCAGCACCACTTAGCCCAGTCGGAAAACCGAGGTAATTCTCAATGCGCGAACTTGTCCCTGCTTGACCGCCCGGAGCGTGTTTATCCACAAGCAAGGTTTTAAGACCTTCCGAAGAGCCATACACTGCTGCGGCAAGTCCAGCCGGTCCTGCCCCAACAATTACGACATCATACACCGTTGCCGAGGCACGAGATTGTAAGCCGATTTTCTCGGCAATATCCACCGGACGCGGGTTTTTAACGATAGAACCATCTTCAAAAAGAAGTGCAGGAAGTTCAGCATGGTCAATGCTGTGAAGGGTCAGTAATTCTGCGGTATCGGGATTAGTTTGAACATCAAACCATTTATAGGGAACAAGATTTCCCGAAAGAAAATCTTTAATCGTGTGGGATTTCGGCGACCATTGATAACCAAGCACTCGAAGCCCTGTAAAATCAGGCTTGTAGCCTGCTTGCCATTCTTCCAAAAGTTCGTTAAGGGAGGGGAAAAGTTTTTCTTCCGGCGGGTCCCAAGGCTTGGAAAGGTAGTAATCAAGCCCTACGTCGTTGATTGCGCGTATTGCCGCTTCAATGTCGGAGTATGCGGTCAGTAAAACTCGTTTCGCTTTCGGGAAAAATTCTTTTGCTTTTGTAAGGTACTCCACGCCTTGCATTTCGGGCATACGTTGATCAGAAAGCAGCAACGCAACAGGTTCTTGCTTTATTTTTAACTCTCGCAAAGTATCAAGTGCCTCGTTTGCAGAAAGTGTTGTCAAGATGCGGTAATCTTTGCGATAGGACTTTCGCAAATCCCGCTCCAATGCACGTAAAACGGCACTATCATCATCAACTGCGAGAATAATTGGTGTTTTCATTGTGTGGCAACATTGCTGATGTTGTGTGAATTGTGTTTGCGAAGCAAGATACAAAAGCTAGGCAAAATAGCAAGAGTGTTGCTCAGTATCCGTCGAAAAAAGTATGGAGTTTTTTGTTACTTTAATGAGGTTCTTTACGAAATATGGCTTTCTAACAGCACAGAAACACACAATTATTTCCAAAAAACTTCCGTATTTTGTAGGCATAACAAAATTTTGCTCAAAACAATTTACCATTGATGAAGACCACCCCACCATCAAACACAAGATTTGAAGCTCTTGGCGAGTTTATCGCCCTTGATTTTGAAACAACAGGATTAGACCCCGACCATGAAACCGTGATTGATATTGGCGCTGTACGATACCGCGGAGGCGTAGAAATAGAGCGGTTTTCCACGCTTGTTAATCCCGCTCGATTACTCTCCCCCGAAATTAGCCAACTCACAGGCATCACCAATGAGGAGCTAGAATCTGCGCCGTTTTTGAAGGCGATTGACCAACAGTTTTACAATTTTCTTGGGAAAACGCCAATCATGGCGCACAATGCGGCATTTGAGCTAAAATTTTTGCGCCACATCTTCGGGGATGATTTCGACTCCCCGATGATGGATTCGTGCCATTTGCTTGCACTCTATTACCCGCTTTCTCCAACGCTTAGTTTGGAAGCGTTCATTAAACGCTTTGGACTACGTGAATACGAGTTACATCGCGGCTTGCAGGATGCTTTGGATATGGTTAATGTCGTAAAAGCAGTTGATGTGGAACTTCAGCGAAAAGAATTTTCAGCACTGTGTTCGGTTGTGGATTATTGGTTTGCAAAGTCTGAAACTTGGCTCTGGAAGCCGTTCTTTTCTGACCGTCACGAGAACATCTATGGCGATGAAGCGCCAATGTTCCGAAATTTCAAAGCGATGTATGCAGGCAAAGAGCGCACAAAGCTCGATTCTGCGCTGGCTCAAGCCCCTGTGCGCCTCAAAGAATCCGCGTTTTTTTCTCATGTGTATGAACGCTATCAAGTCCGCGAGGCACAACAAAAGTTTGCCGCCAAAGCCGCACAAACACTCAATGACGGCGGTGTGTACATAGCCGAAGCAGGCACAGGCACAGGAAAAACACTTGGGTATCTTACTGCTTCGCTTGCTGCTTTAGCTGTGGATGCGGAAACCCCCGTCGTTATTTCCACGCACACGAAAGCCTTGCAAAATCAGTTTATCGAACAAGAATTACCGCGCCTCAAGCAACTTTTTGATTTGCCCGACCTTCACGCTGTTGTACTTAAAGGAATGAGTAACTATGCGTGTTTGCGCAAAATCAATGAGGCTCTGCCCTTGTTTGAAAGTTTTATGTTCGCCCAGAACCCTCAAGAAGCCTTCGCGGGAGCATTTTTGACAAATTGGATTTTGCAAACCAACGAAGGAGAAATTGAGGAACTGCCACGTCCACTATATGATGATTTCCCCATCGTTGAGCGCGTTGCGCGTGATGCAAAAGCAGATTTTCGTGATTGCACTCGCCATGAATGTAAACATTTTGAAGAATGTTTTTACTTCAAAAAGCAGTGGGAATCGAACTCCGCGCACCTTTTGGCGGTGAATCATTCGCTGCTTTTGACTTACCCCAAATCCTATCCCGATTTTTCACGGCTCGTGGTGGATGAAGCAGACGAAATCGTGCAAGAAGCAATCGAAGCATTCAGCAATGTAGCCTCGTTCAGCATGATGAACGATTTGCACAATCGTTTGAGAGGCTCTGATGGCTTGATAGAATCCTCCATGAGCGAAATTCGCTTACTTGCACGCAACATAAGCAATGGTGCGCCTCGCACGGTGGATCTTCCAGAACCTTCTCATTGTGCGGGTTTGCTGGAACGCTTCGCAATGGCGCTTGGGCGCTTGAATATGGCAATGTCAAGCGCACGTGCAGAGGAATTATTCACTGTTCAAGCTACCATGAAGGAAGATAGGTTTAATGCAGGTCAGAAGCAAATTATCATGGGCGAATGTGAAAATTTGAAGGTTATTTCGACCGAACTTGCGAACATCGCAGAGCGCATCATCAAAAGTGCTTCCAAAGCAGGAGCAGTGCCGAATGAAGTCCCTACTGTGCGAGAATTACAGCATAGAATGGATGATTTAGCGGGAATTGCTCACACGCTCACCATGTTTTTAGAGCAAAATGAGGAAATTGCGGCACTCTATGTTCGCATTGAAAAACATGATTGGTCAATCGTTGTAACTCCTTTCAATATCGGCGAGCGCTTTGCAAACGAAATTCTTCAGGAGAGATATGCAGCAGTGTTTACCTCTGCGACAATCTCGAATACACGCGATATGAGCGACTTTTTGCGTGGCATTGGCACGAAAAGCCTCACTGAGCATAAAATCTCCACCAGCCGCTTCTTATCGCCCTTTAACTACCGTGATAATTCCCGCATCGTGTTTTTGAAAAACTTCGTCCAAAATAATCACCCAAGTTTTCCACAACTTTCGGCAGACTTTATCGCTAACGCAGCAGAGCATTTACGCGGCCGAACGCTTGTTCTTTTTACGAGCAAAGACCGATTACGGAAAGTCCATGATGCACTTTTCCCGCTTCTCCGCTCACGCGGAATTGAGCTAATGTCTCACGGCATTACTCATACTTCTCAGCACAAAGCAATCGAACATTTCAAAACCTCCGATGCAGCAGTGTTGATGGGCGCTCGCGGACTTTGGAAAGGTGTTGATATTCCGGGAGATGATTTGCAGTGTTTAATCCTGGAAAAAATGCCCTACGCTGTTCCGAACCCCTTTACACGAGGCTTGCAGGAAAATCTTGTGCGACAATACGAAGATGAAGCGCGTGCCAAAGGTGATATGCGCCCAGATTTGAAAAAACTCGCCGGATATGCGTGGAACGAAGTAGATAAACCCCTGATGTTTCAAGCCTTTCGGCAGATGTTCGGGCGGCTCATTCGCACCGAAACCGATAAAGGCATCATGTTTGTTTTGGATTCCCAGCTCTTTAACAACACACTCTCCTCTCGGCACAAACAACTTATGGAACTTATTCCCGATGTCCCTTACGGAGTTTGCAGCCCAGATGCGGCTTTGCGGGAAATTGATGCGGTGATTTCACGATGAAATTTGGGCAAAAAAATAATCCCATTTTGCCGCATTTTGAGCTCAATCCTAAGTACATCGTTCTCAAAATAAACCATTATTAAAAAGCAAGTATTTAAGCTACTTTGGTTTTATTATACCGCATAAATACTTGATTAAAAATAACTACTTAAATCAAGAATGATGTACTAAGCAAACCTACAACTTCACCGCTAAACCCAAACTCACACCATCATGCGATAAATTAAACGGATTGTCCGCCGATGCAGGTTTTAAGAGGGTTCGTGAGGCTTCGGCGGAGGCAAAAATTGTCAGAATATCCGTAAGTTGATACTGCACTCCAAGAGCCAAACCCGCAAACACCGCACCCGTACTTTCCACACCCAAACGTACCTGCGAAAATCCTGCAAATTTTGTGTTTTCCACAGGCATATTAAATCTGTACAGCGCCGCAGCATAGCCCACAGGAGCAAGCGACGAAGAATATTCGCCTGATTCTCCCCGATAACCCGCTCTATCAAACGCCCCGCCTATTTCCATTCCGAAAGCATCACGTTCCGTTGCAGTAAACAGCCCACCAATACTTGCTGCAAAGCCATTGGGGCTTATGTTTTTGCTCATTCGGGTTGTGAGGGCAAAATGTTGTTTGAAAGGTTGTTTTATCTGTTGTTGCCTCGTGCGAGGTATGCGGGTTACTTCTAACATTGCCGCCGCCTGCTGTTGAGGTTCGTCCAAGAGCCATGAAATTGGCTTTGCGCCTTTCATCGGACAATCTTGGACGATTTCTGCATCCGCTTCAAATTCGCTTTGTGAAGGGGATTTAGTCGCATAGAGAGGTTCTACCCCAATGGGAGTTTTTTGGGTCGAATCGCTGATGAATACGAGCGGTGATGGGTCACTTCTCAAAACATCACCGTTTACAGGATGGTTTGTGTTGATGTTGTGCAATACGTTGTGAGCAGAATTGCCAAAATCCTTACCGATACTTGCTTGCAAGGCAGATTCTGAAGTAATATTCTGCGTTTGATTGCTGAATTGTGAAAATCTTTCCGGCAATACAGAATCTTTTGCAATCGGCATCACACCAAAGGTTGCGGCAACTGCTCCCACAACACAGAACGTGAGTGCTTGAAGAGCAAATTTGCTAAAAAGGGGAACAATATTTCTGCGCTGTTTTGCAGGTGGTTTATCTTCAGCAAAAGCAGGCGTAAAGCCGGATTGAAGCGGTAATGAAGAAGTGTCGCCAAAAGAAATTTGAGGAGCATTTGCATCGGCAAAGGGAACAAACGGAAGCGGCAATTTTGTGTTTTTCTGCTGCCCTACTTTGCCGAAAATTGCTTGTAAATCTTCCTCCGCGTGGGAAGCAGACTGCATTGCAGCTTTGTCGGCTTCTATCGCTTCGTGAAAACGCTTTTGGTTGTGAAACTCATTCATTGCTGTGGGATCACTCCAAACCTTCCCTAAAACCTGCTCTTTTTGAGCATCGTTGAGTGTTCCGTCAAAAAAATTATGTATCAACTGTGAAAGCATGATAATCAAAAAAATATACGAGAAAAATAAGAATTGAAGCGGTTGAGAGAGGTATTTATGCTGAACATTACGTGCCAGTCATTCGCTCAATATCAATCCTGTAACGTGATAACAAATCTTTCAGCTTTTGCTTTGCTCGAAAAACCCTGCTTGCGGCATTATTCGCATTGATGCCGAGAATTTCCGCAATTTCTTCATAACTCATTTCGCTGTAATAGCGCAAAACAAATGCCTCTTTGTATTCCTCCTCCAAGCAATCAAGCGCTATTCCAATGACTTCCAACAATTCTTTTTGCTCGTGATTACAATGCCCAAAGCCATTTTGTACGGGCAGCGCAATTTCAATTTCATCAACACAAACGGTATGCTTCGTATCTCGTTTGAGGTTAAAACAGAGATTTCGTGCGGTGCGGATGATATACCCACTCACATTTTGCAACGACTTTCCGTCTGCAATCGTGTTGTAGAGCCGCACAAACGTTTCTTGGACTATATCCCGCGTAACATCGCCGTCAGAGAGCATTCGCAAGCAATACAGCCTCACACGCTGCTCATGGCGACGGTAAAGAATCGTAAAGAGTTCATTCGCTTCGGCTGTATTGCTCTCTAAAGCGCTCTGCATCTGGCACACGATGATTTCATCGGGTATTTTGGCAACAGGAGTGTTTGTCATAAATACTACAAAAAATCGGAAATAAAATTGGCAACGCAGGATGTATCACGGTTCCTGCTTGTCGGGCTACCATTTGGACTACCTTTTGAACTACCATTGTTTTCGCCGCAAAGATACACCCGATTGGGTCAATGATAGCAACGGCGAAATGTTAAGAATTGCAAAATTCAGCCTCAAAGCTGATAAAACCTTGCTTTGAGGCTGTCTCCGCTATTTTTTTTCGCCTAACAATGAAGACATTGATTCTCTCCACGCTTGCACCCAATCAAAACTGAGGCTAATCCCTGCAATAAAGCCCCCTTCGGGTTGCCTTGGAGCATCGGTAAATCGTACACCATTTCCACTTGAAAGAGGCATATTTCCTGTAAGATTGTGGATATAGCCGGCATAGATTCCAAGCCACGTATCGGTCTTTTCATTGAACAAACGCGGAAGTTTTATCTCGGCATTCAGCATTATGGGCAAATTGAACCCCAGTGTCGTAAACCGCACCGGTGGTGCGCTTTCTGTGGGATTGGCAAGGTAATTTGCAAACGACGTTGTTTGATTGCGAGAAATCGTTGACAAGCCCAAATATGGCTCTATTCCTATCGCACCGTACATTTTGACTGATTCGGAATTAACAAAACGGTAGCCACCCCAAATTTTTTCGTAAATTCCAATAGTTGAGTTTGAAAATTGCGTATTTCTCGTGCCGCCCAATGTTACGCCAAAATCAAAGCCCACCATCCAATTACTTTCAAAAAAACGCTTCGTACCAAAAGAAACATCAAACATTCCGCTTGGCATATCCGGCATACCAACTTTGCTTAGTTCGAGGTTGATTGCACCTGCATTTTGACCTCGATACCCGTAATTCACGTAATATCGCAATTCTACATTTTTCGCACCTTCGCTTTTCGTCGAATCGCTTTCTTTTTTCTCTTGAGCAGAAAGCATCGTTGCAGCACAAATAAGCAAAAGAAAAAGCATCACAACCGCACTACCAATGCGGTGTTTAACGTGTGTTGTATTCATGGCAAAAAAACAAAAATGAAACAAAGAACAAAATAGAAATCGGCAAATGTAGGATTCCACTTTGAGCGCTCGTGATTATCCTTTCACATACTAAAGACACACGAGTCACAAATTCTTTGCAAACTTTTTACATTTTTTTGACATTTTTTTTGAAGGGCGCACAAATACTTTCTTGTAGGGAATGTGTCACAAACTGTATGAGAAAAAGAAAGGCTGCTATAGTTGGCAAAAAATGTAACCGTTAAGGTACTGTCCTCACCCTGAGCCTGTCGAAGGGTTTTCACGAGGAGCCCCTTCGACAGGCTCAGGGTGAAGAGGTGTAGTAAATGCTCGTTTTGCAGCGATACTTGACCAGTTACCAAAAAATTAGAATTTCAACGTGAGCGTCGCAACAATATTACGCGGTGCTTGCACGAAATATGTCGGCACGGTTCGCCCCTCAAAGTCAGCAACAGAGCCATTCGTAAAATACAGCGCATTGAGGATATTATTGAGAGCAACATTGATGCGATGTTCGCCTAAGAAGCGCCATTCGATGCGGCTGTCAAGAACACCAAATGCAGGCAACATAAAATCTCGGTTGTTCGTCAATTCCAAAAATGATTCTCCGACATAGCGCCCTGATACTTCCAACGTTAAAGCGGGAAGAGGCTTGTATTGAAGCGTTGCAGCGCCCATAATTGACGGCGTTTGGATGGGGCGAACATTGCGAAAAACTTCGTTTGTTCCAAGATTTTCCGGTGCATATTCAGCGATTGCCGCTTGCATCCACGAAGCGTTACCGAAAATTCGTAGTTGTTCGGTCAATTCGGCATCTGCTTCCAGTTCAATTCCGGCACGATAACTTTGAGCAACATTCTTTCTAAGCTGCACAAAACCTTGTGGGATGAAAGGTCCGATAGCGGCGATTTCATCGTGGAACTGCATATAAAACCCGTTTACTTGCGCTCGAAGTCCGCTCCACGCTAGACGTAGTCCGCCTTCCACGTCATTGACAAATTCCGGTCGCACAGTGTTCGGTTGCCTCAAAACATTGATATTCGCGTCCACAATTTGCGTTGAGCCAAGCATATCAAATCTTGTGGGTTCGCGCCCGGTGCGCCCAAACGACGCATAAATACTCATGTTTTCACTTGCTTGCAAAGTCGCACCAATTTTCGGATTGAGGAAAAACCACGAATGTATAGGCAACGCCGGAACACTCGAAAGCGCCCGTGTATCAGGTGTGAAGCGCATTTCTACATACCGTGCTTGAACATCACCATAAATCAAGACTTCTCCAATGCGGTACGATGCTTTTGCAAAAGCACTCATCTCATTTTTCACCGTTTTGTCGTCGTAATAATTCGATGTATAATCCGGCATAATTGTTTCCCAATTTCGCCGCAAAAACGTATATCCATGCAACCCAAAAGCCGCGTCAATACTGTTATCTTCGCTACTTGTCGTCAGAGAAATCATACCGCCCAAATGGTCATTGCGAAGCGGGTAATTGATTTGCGTAAGCACACCGGCTGTGTCGCGGAAGCCCGTAAAATAGTCGCCTCCAGCACCACCGTAATACACCGAAGCAGCAAGTGTTGTTTTAGCACTTAAACTTCGCGTGTATTCTAGTTGAAGAAGGTGCTGCCCAAAATCATCGCGGTCGCTCGAATCATTAATGTTTGTGCGGGGATTGCGGTCAATAAGCGGCTTGGGAACAGCGAAGTAGGCAAGTTGATTTTGCGTTCTACCGACAATTCCCGTGAGCTTTACCATTTCCTGTACGCCAAAATATCCCGCAGAAACAACCGCAGAATATGACCGCGAAGCAGTATTTATACGGTATCCGTCAGTGGAAAAGGTAGAAAATTTTGCATAGACCGCCATATTATTCGCCATTTTCCCCGTTTTCACCTCCGCACTTCCCCGCAAAAGCCCGAAAGAGCCGCTTGAAAGCTGCATTTCCACCGAAGGCTGCGTTTCTTGCAAATTCATACCTTCCAAATTCAGCGAACCGCCGTAGGATGATGTGCCATTGCTACTCACTCCAACGCCGCGTAAAATCTGCATGGAACGGGCACTATTCGTTAAGTCGGTGATATTGGAAAAAAACACTCCTTGGTCAATCATGTCATTGAGTGGAACACCGTTGAAGGTAATGTTGATGCGGGTTTGGTCAATACCGCGCATACGAAATGAGCCGTAATTTGAGTATGACGTTCCGGCTTCGGAAAAAGCGATAAGCGACGGAGCTGTTTTTTCGAGGATAAATTGAACGTCCTGCCCTTGAAATGTGGCATCAATAGCTGCTTGACTAATCAAGGTTTGTGCCACTGGAGCATCACTCCCCGCTCGGACGGCTTGCACCAACACTGTTTCACTTATTACTCCTTGCTCTTCAAAAACGAACTCAAGGTTTTGAGAGGTTTGAGAGGAGTTTTCTGCCACCGTAATTTCTTTGCGTATTTGGCGAAAACTTAGATACGAAGCCGAGAGCGTATATGTTCCGGGTTGTAGAAAAAGCGTAAAGCGCCCCTTGTTATCGGAAATAGCCCCTAATCGTGTATTTTCTATACGAACTCTTGCGCCCTCAACAGGGCTTCCAGACTTATCTCGAATAACACCGCGTACATTTTGAGCCAATACCAAATCCGAACAAACCACCAATATCAAACTGACAACAACACTCGAAAGTGCCAAGCGGAACGCCTTTCCGAAAAAGCGCATGGGTACAAGGTTTCTGAGCAACATAGACCATCTGGGGTTAGGTGTAAATAAAAAACACTAAACCACAGCAAACTGAGGACAGAAGGATGATTACGGTACAGAGGGAAGACAGAGAGCGGCGGGAAAACACGACCGCGAAAACTTCCTACGACGGTATTAACCGCATCAGGTTCAACGGGTATAATCTCAGCCTGTAAGCGCCGTTCAAGGAATGAAGCAGCTTACAGGCACCCCGGTTTGCGTGTGGTATTTGGCTGTTTTTGGAGTAAACGAATGAGCCAAATAACGCATCAAAACTACGATTTGTGTAGTTTCTATGCAAGTGTTAATTTTGTGCAAGAAAAGAAAATGATTCTTTTCTTGCAATCCACCATTTACAACATCATTTTTTACTACAATGACACGTACCCTCGTAAACCGCACCATTGCTGCATTTGTTCTTAGTTTTTTCGTTGTTACTTTGAGCGCTTTTGCTGCTGAAAAGAAAGAAACAATCAAAGTTTGGGGCAACTGCGGAATGTGCAAAAAAACGATTGAAGGCGCTTTGAAAGGCGTTGATGGTGTAAGTGCTGCTTCATGGAACAAAAAGTCGAAAATGCTTGATGTTACCTTCGATGACAGCAAAATTTCCGCAAAGCAAATAGAAGAAAAAGTAGCTGCAAGCGGCTATGATACACAAAACATCAAAGCCGATGACAAAGCCTATAACGGTTTGGATAAATGCTGCAAATACGACCGTAAAAAATCGTAATCTTGCCATGCAAACGTTCAAAAACCTGCTCAATTCTTTCCCATTGAGCAGGTTTATTTTTTTGGTGGTAGAACCTTTGCTCAATCCAGAATTTGTGCTATTTTGAGGGATGTTGTAGGTCACTGCTTTCTCACAAGATTCGTGTTTTCTAACTTTTTCGGGAAATTCCCATGGTTCGTGCATACCTCCTCGCAGCAACACTAATTATTGCTTACTGTGCTTCAACAAGCGTCTTACTCGCACAAACACTCACTCCTTGGCAAATACAAAGTCCGCTTCCCGCCTCAAATGTCATCCGCAAAGCCTCTTTTGCCAATGAGCGCGTAGGCTGGGCTGTGGGGCGCGATACGGCAATTATCAAAACAACGGACGGAGGTATTTCGTGGCAAGTCCAACGCCAAAGCGTTCTACCGCGCAATCGTTTTGCTGTCCGTGAATTTTTTGATGTTCGCGCCATAAACGAACAAATCGTTTGGGCAATGGCAAACGCAGGAACAATTCTTACCCGCGACGGCGGAACGACGTGGGCACTTGTTGGAGAAGGCGGAACTGCCCTCTTTGCCTTAGATGAACGCAGAGCGTGGATTGTTTCCGATGATTTGTCAAATGGTATTGTGCGCCGCACCCGCGATGGTGGTACAACATGGCAAACATCAATGGTGCAAGGAATACGGCTTCGTGATGTGTTTTTTCTTGATTCCCTGAATGGTTGGGTTGCCGGAAATGACGGTATTGCTTCGACTTCCGACGGCGGCGCGACATGGATGACAATTCTTATGCCGAATGCTACAACACTTGGCGGCAGCACTCGCTTCAACGGCATCTGGCTCATCACACCAAACATCGGTTTTGCAGTAGCAGAAGACAGCACGCTCATTCGCACATTGAACGGCGGAAGAATATGGGAACGCGCATCCGTCCCAACGAGAAGTTTCGACGACATCGAAGCAATCCGCATGATTTCTGCTCGCACAGGATATGCACTTGTGGAAGGAAATATCCTTTTGGCAAGCACCGACTCCGGCAGAACATGGCTTCAACGCAGCATAATTCCCGCTTCCACGATAATCACCGATATTCAATTCACTTCCGAACAAGTAGGATACGCTTTTGGCGGAATTTTCTTCAACATCGAAGAAAGTTCAGTCTGGAAAACGCTTGACGGCGGAAGTACGTGGACGCAACTACGAGGCACGAAAAATATGCCGTTGTATGGTTTGGCAAGGCGCACAAACTCTACACTCACAGCAGTTGGCAATACCACAATTTTACAAACACAAAACAGTGGAAGGCTTTGGGGAACACAACTCCCGCTTCCCGGAAATGCTGATAATTTCGCAAAACTCTACCGCTCCGTTACATTCTTGAATCCCAATACAGGCTACATTGTTGGTGAAGTCGGTCGGATTTTGAAAACAACCAACGGCGGCGAAACGTGGACACAGCCAATGGAGCGGCGTGGCAGCTCGGATTGGTACGATTGTGCATTTGCGAATGAGAATATTGGTTGGGTTGTCGGTAGCTTCTCTTCTCGCAATTTGAAAGAGCCTGTTATTGCACAAACGACAAACGGCGGTATGTCGTGGACAGTCCAAACCATGCCTAGTTCAGCAATTCAAGACACACTTTTTAGCGTTGATGCCGTGAACGAAAATATCGTTTTTGCCGTCGGGAACCAAGGCGCAATCTACGCTACACAGAATGGCGGCGCAACGTGGACACGCCAAACAAGCCCCACGCGCTCGAACCTGTACGGCGTATTTTTTCTGAATGAACGTCAAGGCTGGGCTGTGGGTGGAACGAGTGAATCTGCGGTAATTTTAGCGACAAATGATGGCGGAACAACATGGCGCAGACAACTTGCTCCCGCAGACGGAGCGCTTCGCAGCGTCTTTTTTGTGGATGCGCAACTTGGGTATGCAGTCGGCGTTGGAGGAATAATGCTCGTTACGCGAAATGGCGGTACAACATGGGAAGGGCAGGAATCCCGCACTAGTTCTACGCTGAACGATGTAGTGTTTGATAATGCTGTTCGTGGCTGGGCTGTGGGTGATGATGGTGTGATTGTTGCTACCAACAACGGCGGTTTTACGCCACAAGCCTCAGTAAGCTCATCACTGCTTGAGTTTGGGGAAGTTGCTGTGGGTGGAAATGCGCAAAGAACCCTTACAATTTCCGGCGAGTATTTGCTTGAACCTCTCACCATTACTGCTCCTTCAGGGTTTCTTGTCGAACTGGGAACACTGCGCGGTCAAAGTATAACTCTTCAACCCAACGCCCTTGCTTCAACACAAGCAACAATCGGTGTTCGCTTTGTTCCCACACGTGACGCACTCATTTCCGGGACGCTCACGATTCAGTCTGCTTTTATCTCTTCGACCGTTACAATGCGCGGTGTGGGGGTACAACGCCCCGTATTGGAAATTTCCCCTGAACAAACACGTTTAACATTTGCTGCAACCCGCGTCGGCACTCAGACCCATGCCACAATTTCTCTGACGAATATCGGCGTTACAAGTGGAACACTTTCGCTCAGAATTATACCCACTGACACCACCCAACGACCGATTTTTAGTGGTCTTCCGCAAACACTTTTGCCCATAACCTTGCAACCACGCGCTTCTGAAACGCTGAATTTGGTATTTACTCCGCGAACTTTTGGCACGGCACAAGCAGTGCTTGAAGCCCGCATCAATTCAGCAACCTTCGACACCACATACCGCGTTACGCTTTCGGGTTTAGGGCAACAAGCATCTGTGCAAGCCACTCCCGGCACACTTTCTTTCGGAACGGTTAGCCTCACGCAATCAACGCTTGCGACCATTGGTTTTACTAATGTTGGCAATCTACCTGCATCGCTGAGAAGAGTAATTATCGAACCAAACGACCAATTTCGCCTCGCAAGTCCCTTTGCCGCATCCGACCTTGCGCCGCAGGACATTCTCACGCTTGCTGTACGATTTACCCCTACTTCGTTGGGTTTTGCCAGAGCAAATCTCCTGCTTATTTCCGACACGGATACTATTCGCGCCATTGTGAGCGGCACAGGAGTACCCCTGCTCGACGCACCGACACTTGTTTCGCCGTACAACGGGCGAATAAATACCCCTTCCGGTACTATGTTTGCGTGGAGACCCAGCGCCACAGCGCTTCAGTACGATGTGGAAATAGCCCGAGACAGCACCTTTACAACTGTTGATATTTCCCAAAGCGCACTCCGTTCCCTTTCCTACACACCCACAACGGACTTACGCAATTCCACCCGCTATTTTTGGCGCGTTAGAGCAAGGAATAATGCGGCTTCCAGCGATTGGTCGTCAATTTTTTCCTTTATTACCATTCGTGCAAACCCGCTTTTACGTGCTTCACAAGAACTTATTCAACCAAGCGGGATTGTCGGACAGACGCAACGCGGCTTCTTTGCTGTTCGTTCCAGTGTTTCGGATAGCATCATTCAAGCGGATTTTCGTTTTCTCAATGACGACAACTCGTATTCCCTTCGCCAAGACCAATTCCCCATGTTCTTGCGAGCTAATGTTACGGAAAATCTCACGTTTGATTTTTCGCCGAGACAAATTAGCGCCAATATACGAGGAATACTGCGCATTATAGCCAAACGCGATACGCTGCTTGTTCCCTTCATTGGTGAAGGTGTTGCGCGTGATTCCACCATGATTTTCACTCGTGTTGCCGTTCAAACCGACCGCCAAAGCGCATCAGCAGGCGATACCGTGATGATTCGTCTGATGCTCTTGGAATCGCAAAATCTTGATGCAGGGCGGAATCGTGGGAAAGCGCAGTCTTTTAATGCTGTGCTGAAAATTCGCAATGAAAGTGTTCTTGCGCCAAAAGGAACGTTGAGTTTTCCTGCGGGTTTGTCGGAAAATATCTTGCTAGGCAATGGTGGGAAAACGATTGAACTCAAAAACATTCCTCGTACACGAGACATGAAAACAGGCGTATTAGCGGAGATTCCCGCAAGTGTGCTGCTCGGCAATGCGACAAGCACTGCGATTGAATTTTTGTCCTTTGAATGGAGCGACACGCAGGAACAGCGCTCCATTCAAACGGTTGTGGATTCTTCGCTTGCAACGGTCGTTTGCACGGCAGGCGGCAGACCACGCCTCATTCAACGCCGCACTATTGCTTCCTTGCAAGCAATCGCCCCTAATCCCGTTTCAAATGGCAAAGCAACCGCAGAATTTTCGCTCTTGGAAACCGGAAACACGGCTCTTTTCCTCGTGGATGTTTTGGGAAGAAAAGTGCGCACCTACTTCGACAAAGCAATGGATTGGGGTAGGTACGCTGAAACGCTGGATGTGTCGGGCTTGCCGGACGGAACGTATATGCTGGTGCTGCAAACACCTTCGGAGATTTTGCGCCAGCGCATTCAAATAATTCGGTAATCCCTCAACGGCAATTTTGATAAGCCGAATTTATGGAAACACCCTGAAAGTCCTGACACTATCAGCTTTGTAGAGGCTGTCATTTACTTTTGTGCCAAGATGCCACCACGAAAACATGAGCGTATCGGGGGTACTTGCATTAAAGCGGGTCAGAGGGAATCGTTTTGTGGACATTGCGGCAACTTGCAATTCTGAATTGGGGCGCGTATCGGTTGTAATCAGAATCACTGGGGCTAGACGAACTGGAAACCCAATAAAATACACGGTTTTGTTCGTGTTGTTTGTAACCGAAACGTCAGTATTTGCCCAAACCGCGATGACGGGCGCATTCGGGTTTGGAGGCGGTGGAGGGTCTAAAGGAGTGCAAGCGACAATGCTGAACACAAGGACTAGAGCGGCGAAGATACGGTTTGACATGGGAAGTACCTCAAAAAGTGAAAAAAGGTATTTCCTCGTAAGTGGCACAAGAAAGGAAAAAGTCACACCTCGTAAAAATTTCCCACAAAGCACGTTCACGAAATATTCCCAATTTTCCAATTCAAGGTGCGCTCTTTAATGTCAGCTAAAATCGCATCTTTCACGGCAGAATAAATTTTCTCTTCGTCTTTGTCGGTTATTGCTTCAATTCCCATTTTGCGCCGTTTTTCAAAAAGCCCTTCCGCAAGTGCAGCAACGTTGCGGAAAATGCGGATGTTTGCCGTGATTTTCACATCGGACAAACTTGTTGAATTTATCTGCCCAATAAGCGCATCAATATCCGGTTTCAGAATGCAGAATACTTCTTCGACATATTGCGAAAGCGCTTCATTACTGAGTTGCACAGTATGAGTTTCACCATTATTTTCCAAAAGCAGAAGTGTTTTTTGCTTTTCGATGTAAGAATCATAATGCTCGTCCAAGCGGCGAAGCGCCTCTCCGGCTTTATTTCCGGCAGAGTTGCTCAGTTTATTGCCGTAAAGCGCAAGAATACCGCCAATTGCAATGATGGCAATGAGTATTTCAGCGATTGTCCACATAAAATTTTCAAGTAAAAATATTTCGACGTTTTGTAAAATTTTCGTTCATCTCACCTTCCAACCAGCACCAACACTGACCGTGCGCCAAGGAGAATGCCGTGTTGATTTTCCAAAACAGGTTCTCTGCTGACATCGTAAATATCATCAGGCTCTTTTGCACCCGTGTTCAAAAAAACGTGCCATTTGCGCTTGCCGTCTAACTCAGGAATCTCGAACCAAAGCGGCTCCCAGAACATATTCATTGCCACATACATATCGTCATCAACCATATAGCCGTTTTTTGCGTGTCCGCCGCAAAGCATATATGCGAAAGAGCGACTAGCGTCCGACCAATCCGGCTGCCATGCTTTTGCACCGTGAAATGTTATGTCGGGCTTACCTGTTCCCAAGTAATCTTTATTTTGAAAATGGTGCTTGTTGCGCAAAACGGGATGCGCCTTACGGAACTCCACACATTTTTGCACAAAACGGAAAATATTGTCATGCCGCTCCAAAAGCGACCAATCAAGCCAGTTTAAGGAAGAATCGTGGCAATAAGCATTATTATTGCCAAATTGAGTACGCTTCATTTCATCGCCCATGTAAAGCATTGGTACGCCTTGAGATGTAAGCAGCATAGCAAACGCATTTTTGATTTGTCGGTCTCGAAGTGCGTTGATACTCACATCCTTAGTTTCCCCTTCCACACCACAATTCCATGAATAATTATCGTTTGCTCCGTCGTTATTCTGCTCCCCATTCGCTTCATTGTGCTTGGCATTGTAACTGAATAAATCCGCCATTGTAAAACCGTCGTGGCAGGTGATAAAGTTTATGCTGGCAGAATTACTGCGGTGTTCATACAAATCCGGTGAACCTTGCACACGAAGCGCCATTTTACCGACCATTCCGGCATCACTTTTGAGAAAACGCCGCACATCATCTCGATATTTTCCATTCCATTCTGCCCACCGTCCGTAGCCGGGAAAACTGCCAACTTGATACAAACCCGCAGCATCCCACGCTTCGGCGATAAGTTTCACGTTTGCTAAAATCGGGTCGTAGGACAAACTCTCCAAAAGAGGAGGATTGGAGAGCGGGTTGCCGTCTTGAGAGCGCCCCAAAACCGATGCTAAATCAAAACGAAACCCGTCAATATGGTACTCCGCAACCCAATACTGAAGGCATTGGCGCACCATTTGGCGCACGACGGGATGATTACAATTCACGGTATTTCCGCAGCCGGAAAAATTAAAATACGAGCCGTCCGGCGCAAGCATATAATAAACTTTGTTGTCAATGCCGCGAAAACTCAGTGTTCTTCCCCTGTGGTCGCCCTCGGCGGTGTGATTAAAAACCACATCCAAAATCACTTCAATACCCGCTTTGTGCAAATCTTTAATCAATGCTTTGAGTTCATCACCTTGCATTCCGAATTTTCCCGTAGCAGCAAAACCCGCTTTGGGCGCGAAAAATGAGGTGGTACTGTACCCCCAATAATTCAGCAACTTTTCGCCCGTGAAGGGATTGTTACGAGGAAATTCCAACTCATCAAACTCGAAAATCGGCATCAGTTCTACGCAGTTGATACCCAATTCCTTCAAATGCGTGATTTTGCGCCGCATTCCGGCAAATGTTCCCGCCTCATCCACGTGTACTTCTGAATTGAGATTTTTGGTAAATCCTCTAACGTGCATTTCGTAAATGATAAGGTCTTCAAACGGGATTGCAGGCGGCTTGTCGCCTTCCCAATCAAAATCCTCAAACATGAGGCGAGAACGAAAGGGATAGACATTCGGCGCATACTGCTCTTTGCCCCATGTATCGCGCCCTGAGAGAATTTTTGCGTAAGGGTCATTAACAATCTTCGTTTTATCAAAACGATGCCCATTATTATGAGGCCCGTCAAAGCGGAAGCCGTATTCAACGGTTTCGGCATCAATATCAAACACGGTAATTGCAAAAACATTTCCCGTTTTGAATTCCTGAGCAAGCAGAATTTCCACAAATGGTTTTTCTTCGCCTTCGTTGAATAAGACGAGGGTACATTCGGTCGCAGCGCTGGAAAAAATTGCAAAATTTATTCCGTTTGGAACAACCATCGCCCCAAGCGGCATAGGTCTGCCGGAACGATATTTGTAGCCGTTTGTTTCGTGAGTGGGGTAATAGTCAAT
>JALONG010000015.1 GCA_025455065.1 Candidatus Kapaibacterium sp.
AACGGCGCATGATGTTGAGCAACAGGTTACAAACATTGTTCTATTCAATCCAATATACAAAGAATTTATGCATAATTGTCAACTCAAATTGGTATTACTTGCACTGGACAAAGATTCAGGCAAAGAACTCTGGCAATGGAACGATAAAATTGATGGACATGGAATTAGAACGATTAAAATTCATCAATTCCAAAATATTCTTGTTTGGAGGTTTGGAGGGCGTGTCTATGGTATTAACCTTGATAACGGGAAAACCATTTGGAAAGAACTTGCTATCCATATTCCGGGATGGAGTTTAGGAAATGATGTTTCCGGTCTTGGAAATCGTTTTCTTTTTTATACCAGTGATAAGGAGTATTTTTCAGGCTGGACAAATTCTGGGAATATTCAGCAATATCCGACGTTCAACACACCACCACGAACGCAGCATAGCTCAACGCTAATGTTTCTCAATGCTCCACCAAATTTGTTTGACAATGCAGCATTGAATGATACAATAGCCGTCCTGCCCTTTGGTATTCCTACCGGAGGGCAGGCGATTGGTTTTATTATGTTTAACTTTACGCAAAACAAAGAAATCTATACCAAAACTATCCCCGGCGACAATATTGGTGCTTTTGGCAATCCACCTATATTGCAAAACAACACTCTTTATCTTGATGCCGGTCCGTGGATTCATGCCTTCGACCTCAAAACAGGAAACCAACTCTGGCGCGAGCGCTTTCCTAGTACACTTTCCATTTCCGGCATCATCTACTACGACGGCATGATTATCGGCAACTGCGAAGATACCTTCATGTATGCCCTCGACGCTAAAACAGGCAAGCAACTCTGGGCGACAAAAACCTCCGGCACGTCCAGCCGCCTTTTCGAGATGAACGGCGTGATTTATTTCACGGGTGGCGGCGATGGCTTGCTTCACGCCGTGGACGCGAAAACAGGCAAACACATCTGGAAGAAAGAATCTCCCGACGAAAGCCGCTTCAATGGTGCGTGGTTCTTTGATCGCTCTTTTGTTACAAAGCCGCTCGCTAGCTCGCCTAGCGGCGGCTTTTTTTTTCTTTTTTGCCATGATGAGAGATTTGCCGTACTTTGAAGATTACATCGCTACCCGCAGAATCTACGAAGATTCCGACGCGCTTGTGCCGGTGGCTTCCCAGCGTAACCCGCGTGAAAACAAGGTTTCACGCGGGTTTGCTCATTTTGACATATTGCTCCCGGGCAATTACTTTTTCGTTACTGAAACAATCTCAAAATCTTTGCCGGAAAGCTGTCCGAAGGGCGTTTGTTCTTTGCCTTTGAGCAGTTGTTTCGTGAGTTCCGGTACCTGCTCCTCCACATAATTTTTCAAACCATTCACCGTAACTTTGCCTTTGTCATTTTTCACATTTCCTGACAATGCTTGCAAGAGAACGTGAGAAAATACGCCGTGTTGGAGTGATGTAACTTGATTTGCGGCTTGGTCGGAGGATGCCGACGCAATCACGCCGCTTCCTGTCTTTCGCGCCATACCTTTCACGGCTTTGGACTGCATAAAATCATCCAATGCCGCGCCAGATTGACACGCATCAAACAAAACCAACTGCCGTGCTGCCGGAACATTTGTCAGCAAAACACTGAGTTCCTTTGCCGACAAACCGCGTGTTTCCAACTCTTGCTCATTTTTCACATCCTGCATGACCAGATAAAATGTAGATTGTTCTTCTGCCGTAACCGCTTTACCGTGTCCTGCGTAGAAAAAGACAAATACGTCTTGGCGCTGTGCGCTTTCCGTGATTTTTTTGAAAATTTCCTGCACCTTTTCGCGCTTCGCTTCCGCGTCGTAAAGTTCGTATTTGAATACCTTATCGTAACCGCTTTGAGCGCCGTTTGCGACAATAGTTTTTAAGACATCTTGCGCATCGGGACGTGCGTAGGGCAGATTGTACTCTTTGTTCAAATAATCATTAATGCCGACGGCGAAAATGTGCAGATTCGTCGTCTGCACGGGGATATTGCACACCACGCTTGCTTCTGCGGCATTCGATTCGGTGCGGTCTGCGTTGATAGCCACTACCTTCAAATCATTTTTCCCGGGCAGAAGTTGAATCGTGTAATCCCGCAAAATGGTGAAACCTTGCGCCGAAGGCAGATTCTTAAATTCTTCGGGGAACAGCAGTTTACCGTTTTGGAAAATGCGTACTTCCACAATTTGGGATCCTCTGTCTTTCACGCCAACGGTGATATTCACTCGCGGCGAAGCAAGCGTGTCTCCTGCGCGAGGAGCGAGAATTTCTACAAGCGGTGGCAATTTGAAATCGCGGTTGATGTCCGGTGCGGCTTGCACTCCGGCAACGGGATTGGTAACTTCCTCTGCGGCTTTGCGGGCGGCTTCTTCTTGCTGTTTTTTAAGTTCGGCTTGTTTGCGGGCGAGTGCTTCGGTTTCTGCTTTTGCCTTGGCTTCAGCCTCAGCGCGGGCTTTCGCTTCGGCATCGGCTTTTGCCTTCGCTTCGGCTTGTTGTTTAGCAAGTGCATCCGCTTCGGCTTTTGCTTTGGCTGCGGCTTCAGCACGGGCTTTTGCCTCTGCATCCTGCTTTGCTTTCAGTTCGGCTTGCTGTTTTGCGAGAGATTCTTGAGCAGCTTTTTCTTTAGCTGCGGCTTGCTGCTTGGCAAGTGCCTCAGCTTCAGCTTTGGCTTTCGCTTCAGCATCGGCGCGGGCTTTTGCTTCGGCTTCTTGCTTTGCTTTCAGCTCTGCTTGTTGTTTGGCGAGTGCTTCGGCTTCACGCTTTGCTTTGGCTTCCGCTTCAAGGCGGGCTTTTACTTCAGCCTCCTGTTTTGCTTTCAGTTCGGCTTGTTGCTTTGCAATGTCGGCAGCTTCGCGTTTCGCCTGCTCTTCCGCATCACGCTTTGCTTTTTCAGCAGCGAGTTTTGACGCTCTTTCTTGCTGCGCTTTCAAAGCAAGTGTTGCGGGAGATGCGGGGAAAATACGAGAAAGGAGTTTCGGTGAATAAAACCGCTCAAAAAACGCATCCAACTGTACAGGCTGACCATCTACAACCCAATGTAACAACTTCGTACCGTCTTCCGAGCCGTCAAACTGACCATCGGGCGTAACAACCACCCAATCGCCTCTGTCCAAGCCGACGAGTGTAGCATTTTCCTTGCCTTCGGCAGCATCCCACACAATAACCTTCGCATCAGCGCTGGCGCTGGCGAGTGTGCGATTGTTCGGGTGGAAACTTGCCGCAAGTACCCAATTCGCATGACCGCGCAATGTCCTCAATTCCTTACCGCTTGCGGCATCCCAGACTTTCACGTCGTCGTCCGTTGCGCCGCTTGCCGCATATTTACCATCATTGCTGAGTGCCACAGCCATGACCTCGCCTTTGTGTCCTGAAAAGGTCTTCACGGCTTGCCCTGAAGACACATCCCAGAGTTTTACGGTGCGGTCGGCGCTGCCGGAAATAAGTTGTTTGCCATTCGCAGAAAACGCGATGTTGTTGATAAGTTCGCCGTGTCCGGTCATTGTTTTCAATTCTTTGCCGCTTGCCACATCCCACAGGCGAATTGTTTTGTCGGAGGAAGCTGTTGCAACGGTTTTCGCGTCAGGGCTGAAGGCAACGGAATAAACACTTTTTTTGTGTCCGCGCAGTTTTTTGTCAAGTTTTCCTGTCGAAACGTTCCAAATACTCACGACGGAATCAATCGCGCCACTCACAATCATCGCGCCATCGGCAGAAATAGCAATCGCCTGAATCGGGCTGTCGTCGGTGGTAATGGTTTTGGTAATTTTTCCTGTTTCAACGCTCCAAATGGCAATGCTCTTGTTGTCCAGCGACGTTCCTCCTGCTGCAAGCGTTTTTCCGTCGGCAGTGTAGGAGAGGCTTGCTACCTGAATAAGCGGTGCTTTGAGGTCGGCGGGTTCTGTACCTTTTTCCAAATCCCAGAGGCGGATATTGTTGCCGTCTTTGTCGGAATGCGCCGTTGCAAGGCGGTTGCCGGATTTGTCGAAGGTAACGGCTTTGATAACTTTGCGATAGCCGTTCAAATCGCTCACGTCGCGCCCTGTGGCTACATCGTAGGTGCGGAGCGCTCTGTCAGCGCCTCCGGTGGTCAGTTTTGTGCCGTCGGGTGAAAATGCAAAGCAGAGAACGCGGGGAGAATTGCCGATGAACGTGCGGATTTTCTTACCGTTAAAAACGTTCCACAAAGCAACCGTGCGACGAATATCCATGTCATCATCTTCTTGCGAAGACTTATCCACGCTGGCGAGAATGCGCCCGTTGGGGCTGACGGCGGCTTGTTTCGCCACACCAACAACTTCGCGGAGCATGGTCTTTTTCACGGCATCGTATATTTTTACGCTTTGATTGTCGCACTGCGCAATAAGCAATGAACCATCGGCACTGTACGCCAAGTGGGTAATTCCCGCTCCCGCGTCAATCGTCGCAACAACGTTTTGCTGGATATTGAGCAGGCGAATGGTGTTGTCATCGCCGCCGACAGACAAGGTCTGCCCATCGGGGCTGAAAGCAAGCGTGTTTTGGGGTTTGGTCAAATCTCGAATCGGAATGGGAATTTCTTTGCCGATACGAATGTCCCAGAGCTTGACGGTTTTGTCAATGCTGCAACTCGCCAAAATGTTATTGGTCGGGCTGAAGGCAACCGAAGACGCATAAAACGAATGTCCCGGCAAGGTGCGTATTTCCGTGCCTTTGCGGACATCCCATATACGAATCGTATTGTCTTTTGCGGCAGTAACGAGTTGGTCTCCGGCAGCGTTAAAATCAAGTGCCGTGATATAACCACGATGCGCGACAAGCGTCCTAACGACTTTGCCGGTGGTAACATCCCAAAGTTTGACGGTATTGTCCTCGCTGCCGCTTGCTACGAGTTGCCCGTTGGGGCTGTATTTTACGGCAACAACATCGCCGAAATGCCCTGTTTGAACGATAAGTTCCGGCTTGGGCGGCGTGGTTGCTTGTTGCGCACGTGTTTCGGCGGAATGTCCCCAAAGTAAGCACCAAAGCGCCATTACGAGGATGTACCGAAATCCCGTGAAGGAAGTACGTCGCTTCATAGACTTGTTCCTCTTGGTTAGTGAAAATAAAGTATGGAAAATTGTTTGCTGTTGGGTAGCGTCAAAAAAAAAACAGTTGAAGAATAATACCAACTTGAGTTGATAACTGTGCAAAAAAAATCTGGCTTTAGTGGCACAGACATTCTTGTCTGTGCGAGTATTTATGCTACTTCCAGAGAAAAGCATTGAAAAAATAATGCACAATCTTCAACGTAAATTGGTATAATTAACCTTCGTAGCAAAGTTCATTCCTCTCTGTGCAGACATCAAGCCGCTTTGCGGCTCAAGGGAACAGACAGGAATGTCTGTTCTACGGGAAAAAGGTATCACCATAGTTTTACCGATACCTACTGTTGAATTTGATAAACACAAGGTTTGATGAACACAAGGTTTTGTGCGGTTTAATTGTTTGGCGTGGCACAAATATTTCCACCCTTGAATCCGCAATGCCATGTTTTCCTTAGCCGCGCCCAATATACCGTATTTTCCACCGTTCACAAAAGATTTACAGCGATTGCTCTATCGGGCAATAAGGATGCGCTGCGCGGCTGTTTCCCGTGCTGAAGTGAGGCGCACAAAATATACACCATTCGGTACATCGCTGACTAGCAGCGTCGCTTCGTTCTGCCCTGCTGCACGCGGCATGATTGCTTGTGTGCGCAGCGTCCGCCCGAAGACATCCACCAGCGTCAGTGTGAGTGTTCCTGTGGTCGGGGTGGAATAACGAATGGTTACTTGTTCGTTGGCGGGATTGGGTTGTGTCGTCAAAATACGCAGTGATGCGCTTGTCGAGAAAAACAAGTGTGTGCCGCCTGCTTGCGAAGTGATGAGGCGGAAATTTGCTGCGGAGGTATTCAAAAATGCTCCCGGAGGGCTTACCACCTCAACATTGATGCGGGTTGAACTTGTATTCCCTAACATCACACCAAAGCACATATTTTCAAGCGGACTGACATCAAGTTGCCGCGTCGAAGCGGTCGAAGAAACAGGGCGTAAATTCAGCGTTATCGGGATATAGCGGATTCCTCCGGCGACAACGCCAAGCGGCGTGGGTGCTTCGGGAATAAGCAAGCTCGCATTAAAACTCACCAGCACCGTAACACTCGTGGAAAATTCGGGCTGACCGGAGCAGGATTGCAAGAGCGACACGCACAAACGGTCATTCGGACGTGCGGCGGTGTCATTCAAACGCAGGGTACAAGGCGGCACAGGAAGCATCAAGACACCATTACCCAAAAGCCGCACCGTTGCTTGTAAGCCGTTGCCATAGGTAAAGACCACCGAACCGTTTGCCCGTCCGACAGCCATGGGCGCAAAACGCAGTGTGATTTGACGTGCTTCCCCCGGAGCCAGCGTAAACATTGGTGTTCCCGACACAATCACAAACTGCACATTGTCCGGACCGCCTAATTGCGTCGCCGTAACGCCAATCGGCGTTGTGCCTGTGTTTCGCAACACTGCCGTCACAACGCTGTCCCGACGCGAACCGACCAGAACGCTGCCGAAGTCAATAATTGAGCCGATAATTTGTAGCGTCGGCGTGAGACCAATGCCGCGAATCGTGTATTGAAGCGTTGTGTGCTGCATCACCACATTGATTCGTGCCGTGCGCTCTCCCGCAGCACGTGGACGAAAGCGGAACTCTACAGTTGCCGAAGCGCCCACAGGTATCAGCGCCGGAACGCCCGTAACAAGTTCAAAATCTTCGGGATTATCGCCCGTGAAGTAGATAGAATCAAGGCGCACGGGGAATGTGCCTGTATTGCGGATAAATGCCTGAATCACGGAATCTTTCGGCACACCGACAAGCGATGTTCTCATGTCAATATCGCGCCCAACGGCATCCGGCGCGACAATCGCCCAAAGGCTGTCCGAAACATCGCTTTGCAGCGCAATCGGCTCGGCAAGCGCATAAACACGGGCAACTTGATTACTGACAGTGAGAAAACGGCGCGAATCGGGGTGATATTCCGCGTACGTGGCTTCTTGGCTGGGCAGAACAAAACTGCGAATAAGCGCATTAACACCACCCGCATCCCAAATGCTTACGCCATTTGTCAGCGCTGCCGTGATAATACGTCGCCCGTTAGGGCTGAAGCGCACACTGACAACGTTTTGACCTGCCGCAAAGCGCCGAATAAGCAAGCCACGCTGCCAATCCCAGCGTTCACAGCCGTTGCGCTTTGCCAAAGCGAGTTCGCGCCCGTCGGGGCTGAAAATTGCGCTATTGACATCCCGCGACGAACCAAGCGGGGGCTGGACAATAGCGCCCGTCTGCACGTTCCAGAAAAACAACCCTCCATCGCTCCGCACCATGCCGATAGTGCGCCCGTCGGGTGTGAAAAATAGTTCACGCGGTCTGCCGCCAACGGTGGAATAGCGCACCTCGCGCAGAAGTTCGGTCGTTTCGGCGTTGTAAAATTGCAACAGCCCAATGCCCGGATTATTCGGCTCAGTGCCACCTGCCGTTGCCAACAGCGTCCCGTCAGGGCTGTACCGGACAGCATTGCCGACATTGCCGATAATAGCGCTTGCAAGTTGGGCGCGGTCGTTATTCCAAATCACAATCGTTCCGGCATCGTCCGCCGTTGCCAAGCGCAAACCGTCGGGTGAGACCGCCATATCTCGAATCGCGCTCCGATGCCGCGCCTGACCGCCATAAAATGCGCTGTTGAAAGAATCCCAAAATGTTACCTGCCCGTTAAAACCCGCAGCAACACGCTCTCCGCCGGAAACAAACCGCGCAAACGACGCAGCAGCAGGAACAGTAATAACCGTGTCGGGGTCAGGCGAAGCGACAAGCTGCGTAACCCGCATCAAACAACGCTCGCTGGGCATATTGGGAATTTGTCGCCAATTATATTGCAGTCCTCCGGCGCGTTCTACCAGCAAATTCCACGTTCTGCCGCTATCTATGCTGTATTCCAGCCTCACGCTGTCGTCGGGAGCAACGCCTCGCCACGTAACGATGCTGTCTGTGCCTGCTAAAAAGCGCTGTCCGCCATTGGGGAAAGTCAGCACAAGCGTCGGGCGCACAGGCGGTACGGTTGTCCGCGAAACGGCGTAGAATGCCGTCGGGCAGGTGTCGGCAACAACCAAAAACACGCCCAGCGCAAAACCCGCCTCACGCGGCGTGTAAGTAACGGTCAGGGTTTGCGACGTGCCGTTGGCAAGGGAAAATTGTGTCGGAGAAACACGAAAATTCGTGTCGCTGGACACGATATTAAAAATGCGATAATCGCCATTTCTCGCCGTGATAGTCATAGTGCGGGTTTGTGGTGTGCCAAGTTGTGCGCCGGTGAGATTAAACCCGACACTTGGCGGGCTGACGACAAGTTGCGGCTGCGCCGGGGCAGGCAACCCATAACCGCCGGAGCCGATAACGGCTTGTGCTTTGGGCAATCCAAACGCGCCGCCTTCCACAACCATTTCCACCGTGCGCAGCACCACGCCTGATGTGCCGCAATTAAACGTCGGTGGGGCGCTCTGCCAAACAATATCGCAGGGGGGAGTGTCTTGCGCGGCGTACAAAATCGTGAAAAAGGCTTGTCGCGCCTGTTCAACGGTGCTGATATTATCCAACACCAATCCGCCAGTGGCTTGGGCAACATTGCGCAAAAGCAAGGGTGCGGGCAGCCCCAGACAAACCGCATACACTCTTACATCCTGAGCGCGAGCCGCACGGATAATGTCGGTTTCATTCCCACTTCCAATGCCGTCGGTGAAAAAAATAAGAATACGGCGGTGCTTTCCTGTTTTGGCAATTTCGATACCGCCTGCGGGGCGAGTAAGGAAGCCCGCATCGTAATCCGTACCACCTTGCGGACGCAGTGAATCAATCGCACGAATGAGGCGCGGACGGTCGGTCGTCCAATCTTGGTTGAGGTAATTTTCATGGTCAAAACTCGTAACGGCACATTCCGAGCCGCCCGGAAGCATCGGCGAAGGTGTTCCGAGTGTTAATGCGTTCACAAATGCCTTTGCTGCGCCCTGCATGATGTCTATATTCCGCGTTCTGCCGTCTCTGGCGGCGCTCATTGAACCCGACACATCCAGCGTCAAAATGGCGGAAAGCGGTCGGGGCGGTGGCGGTGTGGGGCAGGAAATAGAGATGATGCGGCGTTCTGTGCCGTTTTCAAACATGGTCGTATTTTGCAACCCAACGGCGGTTACAAGTCGCCCCAACGAATCAATCGCATAGAACTGTCCGCGTACTTGGGGGAAATTTGTGGGAGAAACGTTAAAAAGCGAGAGCGTTTGCGCCTGAAGGTGCGGGGCTATGGCAAGCACGAACCACAAGAGCAGCAATAATGAGGAATAAGCACTGTTTCGCAGTGTTTTGGAAGCGGAAAAAACGTGCATAGCGTAGGCAAAGAGCCATCGTTGCCAAGGTTATCGTTGCTACGGTTATCGTTGCTACGGTTATCATGACCGATGACGGTGAGCGAGAAGGAGATTGCATCAAACAGAAGTATTTCGGAAGGAATTTACGAATTTCATTCAGCACTTGCAATCAATACTTACTGCGAATATCGTCAAAATGTTGGTTATACAAGAGAAGTCGCCTATTTATGGTGTTAGCGGTACACGTTCAGCACCACATTTGCGTTTCAAAATCTCACACAAACCCCGCCGCATCCACATCAATCGTAATTCGCACCGCAGAGGAAGGATATTTCTGGTTGTAAAGCTGGTAAGCGTGTAAAATAGCGCTGCGCATGATTTTCCCCGACGGGTCATGCTCTCGGTGATTTTTCAGCACGACAATCCGCCTGTACTGCCCTCGCAAGCGAACAATCGAGGGCGGTGCAGGACCTAAGCGCGTGAAAGCCTTGTGTTCATGCGGGATGAAGTAAGCGAAGTGTTGTGCCTGCATATTCACAACAGGCTCGTCTTTGCCGGAAAATTCAATCATCACAAAGCGCGTAAAGGGCGGATAATGTGCCTCGCGGCGGTATTGCAGTTCGTCGTTGTAAAAAAGTTCATAGCTGCCAAGCGTTGCCGCGACAATGGTTTGATGCTTCGGATGCGCCGTTTGAATAATCACCTCGCCGTGAAAATCGCTGCTGCGCCCCGCTCTGCCTGCGACTTGCGTGAGAAGTTGAAATGTACGCTCGGAAGCGCGGAAATCCGGCAAGTACATTTGCATATCGGCGTTAATCACACCAACCAGCGTAACCCGCGCAAAATCCAGCCCTTTGGCGACCATCTGCGTTCCCAGCAAAATATCAATCTCGCCTTTGGCAAAGCGCGTCAGCATTTGTGTGTGTGAGCCTTTTTTGCTGGTGGTGTCCAAATCCATACGCTGAATTTCGATTGCTCGCTTTTCTCCATCATGCTGGCGGAGATAGGTTTCAAGCGCTTTTTCGAGTTCTTCCTGCAAATCTTCTTCAATGCGCTGCGTTCCCGAACCGATTTCTTTAATGCTCACCGAACCGCAGTTTGTACAGGCTTTTTCGGCTGCGTGGCTGTGTCCGCAATAGTGGCAGCGCAGTTGGTCGCGGAATTTGTGATAGGTAAGCGGCACAGAACAGTTCGGACACATCGGAATATGCCCACAATCCAAACACTCAAAACGCGACGCAAAACCGCGCCTGTTCTGAAACAAAATCACCCCTTCGCGGCGCTGAACCCGCTCCACGATTGCCTTCAGCAAATCTTCCGAAAACACACCCTGCATTTTGCCCTGTTTGCGACGCAACAGCACATCCACAACCTGAATCGTCGGCATTTTTGCACCGTCCGCACGTCCCGTAATTTCGAGCAGATGATATTTGCCGGAGAGCGCATTAAACATCGTTTCCAGCGACGGCGTTGCCGAACCCAGCACCACGACAGCGTTTTCAACCGTGCCGCGAACAATTGCGCAATCACGTGCATTGTAGCGGGGTGCGGGGTCGTCCTGTTTGTAGGACGGCTCATGTTCTTCATCCACGATGATAACGCCGAGATTCGGAAGCGGCGCAAAAATCGCCGACCGAGCGCCGATGACGATGCGAATTTTCCCGCGACGTGCCATTTGCCAAGCATCGAAGCGCTCTCCGGCGGATTTGTGGCTGTGCATCACGCCAATTTCTTCACCAAACACCGCACGAAAGCGTTCAATAAGTTGCGGTGTCAGCGAAATCTCCGGCACAAGCACCAGAGCCGTTTTGCCCAATGCCAACGCTTCTTCAATCACCCGCAAATAGACCAGCGTTTTTCCGCTTCCTGTAACGCCGTGCAGCAAAAAAGGCTTGTATTTATGCGCCCTCAAAGCCTCGTTGATTTTGTCCAAAGCGTGGTCTTGTTCGGCGGTCAGCGTGGCGGCGGCTTCGTCTTTTGACACGAGGAACGAAGCGGCTTCTGCGTCAAGTTTAGGCGCGGTGCGGGGGATTTCGACCAAAAATTCTTCCACATAATTTTTCTGCACGAGTGCCTTCAAAACCGCTTCGGAAAGCCCTGTTTGAGTTTTGTTCTCAGAATTTCCCACCGCACCCGCAAGAGCATCTTTCGCTAAAAGCGGCTTGGCATCAGGCGCGGAATAGTGCAGATAGAGAAAACCCAGCAGTGCCGACTGTTTCGGTGCGGAATGGTCGAGGTCATCCAAAAGGCTGCGGAGAAATGCCTCATCCTTGGCAAGCGGCGTAAGGCGGACGGCACGGGCGGTTTTGGCGTGAATTTCCCGCGTCATGGTGCGGTGGCGCTCCACGAAGCCCTCATTTTCAAGTGCTTCCAACTGTGCGGCAATAGTAGAACTGCCAACGGCGTGTTCCAAATATCCCACACTTACATCGCCGTCGTGTTTCAAGAGTTCACGGAAAAGCGCTGCACGGCGCGGTGCGCGGCGTTCCATTTGGTGGAGTTCTTCGTCGGAGGGGCGCTGCACGGCGCTCACGCGCACGACACTTTCGGGCGACATTCCTTGCGGAAGCATGGTTTTGAGCGTTTCTCCGAGCGAAGCCAAATAATACTCAGCAAGCCACCGCGCAAAGACCAGCATTGATACGCTAAAGGCGGGTTCGTTATCGAGAAGTTCCAGCACGTCTTTTGCGTCTTTCGTATCTTTGAAATCTGCACCGCCGCCCACTTCCACAATCACACCCGTCAGCGTCCGTTTCCCAAACGGCACTAAGGCACGACAGCCCACAAGGCGCTTTAATGCTCGGTTTTCTGCTCCCATACCATGAGACCAGCCTTGCTGCTCACCCAAAAGTGCCGCCGGAAGGTTGTAGGTAAACAAACGCGGCGTGGGCAGTGGAAGAGCGATTTGAACGAGGTGGGTCATATATGAGGATTGGCTATTGAGGAAGTCTTGAAGAAGGGCAAAAAAATATGTGGCTTTAATGTAAGTGGCACAGACATTTTTGTCTGTGCGAGATTTAATGCTGTTTGCAGGTTATTTCGCACAGGCAGAAATGCCTGTGCCACTTCATCATTTTCGACACTTTATTTATCAAGTACTCCTTTACTGTTGCCTATTTCTTCGCACTGCGAGTGCGCTGTTTCCACTCAATAAATTCATCAAACGTGCCGGTATAATCCAAAATTTCATCGTGTTGCATTTCAATCACTCTTGTTGCAAAGCGGCTTACAAGGTCGCGGTCGTGACTGACAACGATTGCCGTTCCTTGATATTTTTCCAAACCCTCCGCAAGAGCGCTCACGGACTCCAAATCAAGGTGGTTCGTGGGTTCGTCAAGAATGAGAAGATTATTTTGCTGAAGCATCAGTTTTGCGATAATAAGCCGCGCCGATTCACCGCCGGAAAGATTATCGGTCATCTTCAATCGTGCCTCGCCGCTAAAGAGCATTCTGCCCAGCAAGCCGCTTAAAACCTCATTTCCGTCTTCGGGCGTACTGAAACTTTCCAGCCACTTGTAGGCGGTCATGCCGTGCTGAATGCCGTCTTTGTAATCCTGCGGGAAATATCCGACGCTGACTTCATGCCCGTAGGTAACAGTGCCACTGTCCGGCACGAGGTCGCCCGCTAACATCCGCAACAGCGTGGTTTTGCCTACGCCGTTGTTACCAATGACGGCAATATGTTCGCCGCGTCCGAGCGACAAATCAAGGTTTTTGATAACGTGCAGCATTGAGCCGTCGGGCTGAAGGTAGGATTTATTCAGCTTTTCGGCGGTGAGCGTTTCGCGTCCCGATTGTTTTTTCACATCGAAACGAATGTAGGGACGCTGGATGTTCGATTTTTTGAGTTCCGTCGCTTCCAAGCGCTCAATCTCTTTTTTCCGTGATTGTACCTGACTTGCGCGAGTACCTGCACCGAATCGTGAAACAAAGTCCTGTAATTGCGCGACTTTCTTCGCTTTTTCACGATTTTCCGCTTCGATTTTTCCGCGTGCCTGCACTTTCATTCCAACCATATCATCGTAATTCCCGGGATAGACAATCACGGTATCGTAGTCAATATCGGCAATATCCGTACAAACAGCATTCAAAAAATGGCGGTCGTGGGAAATCACAATCAGCGTTCCTTTGTATGCCATAAGTTTCTCCTCAAGCCACTGCACCGATGACAAATCCAGATAGTTCGTCGGCTCGTCCAGCAAGAGTGCATCAGGCGTTCCGAAGAGTGCTTGTGCCACCAATACACGAAACTTCAGGTCCGTCGGCAGCGTTTTCATCAGGTCTGTGTGCTTATCCGAAGGAATGCCGATACCTTCCAAAAGCTGCTCCGCTTCTTGTTCGGCTTCGTAGCCGTTTTCATCGCCGATGATGCCTTCGAGTTCACCCAAGCGGATGCCCATTTCATCGGTGAAATTGGTCTCGTTCCAGAGTTTTTCACGCTCTTGCATAGCTTCCCACAACACGGCATTGCCCATAAGCACCGTATCAATAATGCGGTGTTCGTCGTAGGCGAATTGGTTTTGCTTCAAAATGCCTGTGCGCTTGGGCAACGTCACGGTGCCGCCCGAAGCCTCTTCTTCGCCCTGAAGAATTTTGAGGAATGTGGATTTGCCCGCGCCATTCGGACCGGTCAAACCATAACGATTTCCCGATGAAAACGTCACGGTTACGTCTTCAAACAGAAGTTTACTCCCAAACGATTTTGTCAAGTTGGCAACAGTTATCATGGTAATTTGTCGAAGTGATAAGTGGTAAGTTTTGAGTGCTAAGTTTTGAGGTGTGACGTAGGGAAGGAAGCAAATTCAACTCTTTTCGTAGCACAGACATTCCTGTCTGTGTCTGAAACGAGCGCAGCGAGTAATCTTCTACATCACTGTTGTAAGACAACTTTTGGTAATTACGCCTGACGGCGTTAATGGCACAGACAAGAATGTCTGTGCTACGGAAGCCGAATTTTTGAGCATAACAAATTTTCTCAAACGATATTACTTCTCTCGTTCAGCGCGGACGCGGATTGCGGCATCGCGCGCATCGGGATTCGCATCTAACCACCGAATAACATCCACCGCCGTAAAGTGCGGATTATGCGGGAACAGCGCTTCGTAGGCGGCTTTGATAAGGTCGTAATCTTCGCGGTAATCCAGCGTTACGCGGAGTTCGGGGCGATTGAGTTCACCCAAATATTTGAGGAATTGCGGCTTGTATTTGTCGCCACTTTCTGGGCGGTAAAAACGGTACGAAACGTGTTCTTTATCCTCGTTATCGGGATTGTCGCTGAGGATATTGTACAAATCGTCCGCAAGAAAAACCTGCGAATCGAAGCCCCAAGGCATCGAAATTTCCGCCCCACTATTCGAGAAATAGCGCCGTTCCGGGAAGTTTTTGAGAAATGCTTCGATAACGCCGTCGGTCAAAGAAACATCCACAAGCGGGCAATCACCCGTGATTTCCACCAAAACCTCAGCATTGACGGACTTCGCCGCACCGCACACGCGCTCCAAAACATTGAGCTCGCTGCCACGAAAACTCTGAACGCCCAAACGCTCACAAAGCGCAATAATAGGCTCGTCTTGCGGATTTATCGTCGTGGCAACAACAATATCGGTAATGTAGCGAGAACGGCGGAGGCGCTCAATCAAAATTTGCAAAAGCGGCTTCCCGCCTGCTTCCATAAGCACTTTACCCGGCAAACGAGAACTCGTCATACGGGCTTCAATGCTTGCTACAATGCGGGGTTGAGCGCTGAGTGTTTGTTTCATTGAATGCGGAAATTGCAAGGTGAACAGTAGTCGTACAAACAAAAAAGAGTCCATGTTTAGCGATTGCGTAAACATGGACTCTGCAAATCTAGCAAATTAGTCGTTATCGCGCAATTTTGCCAACAAGCGCAAAATCTCAATGTAGAGCCAAACAAGCGTTACCATGAGACCAAATGCGCCATACCATTCCATATATTTCGGTGCGCCTTCGTCGGCTGCGGCTTCGATAAAATCGAAATCCATGAGCAGATTTGCTGCCGCAATACCGACAACAATCACGCTAAAGCCGATACCAATCAAACCGCCTTGGAAAAACGGTAATTGATACCCGCTAAACATTCGGAGCAGAAAGCCCACCGCATAGACCAGCATCAAGCCCATCATCGCAACAATCAAGCCGGAACGAAAGGTTTCGGTGACGCGAATAAGGCGCGTTTTGTACGCCAAAAGCAGCGAAATAAATACGCCAAAGGTCAAACCTGCGGCTTGCACGGCAATACCCGGATACCGCATTTCCAACAGTGCCGAAAAACCACCGATAAACAAGCCTTCCAAGACCGCATAGAGAGGCGCTGTTACGCCAGACCATTCGGGCTTGAAGGTCGTTACAAGAGCGACGATAAAACCACCGATAGCGCCAATGCCTATCCACGCACCAACGCCATAAACCTCGCCACCACTGGTTACACCAACGCGACTCCATGTAAAGAGCGCACTAACGAGACAAAGCACCAGCAGCAAACCGATTTTATTTGCCGTGCCTTCAATCGTCATACGCTCGCCTGTTCTGTCCCATTCCACTTCAGCAAAACGTCGCTCGGACAGCGCGGGATTGCTGGTTTTGTAAGGAACTTTATAGCGTGGTGCTTGGCGATATTGATTGTTTGAGCCGGAATTTCCAAAAGAACCCATTGGGACACACTCCTAAAAAAGTGGTAAAAAATGGTGAAATTGTGCAGTTATTTTTCATCAATACAAAATTAGCGTTTTCCTATCCATTGCGCAATATCATTGATACATCCCGCATCAACATTGCCTTTGCGGTCATAATCACGCAGCGTACCGTTGCCTTCGGCAAAAAGGTGAAACAATTTCGGGTACGATTTCCACTCAACATTCGGCTTTCCTTCCAAGTGTTTCTTCCACGCAAGACCGTTTTTGGTGAAATCTACATCGTGGTCTTGTTCTCCGTACAGCAGCAAAAGTGGGAGCGTGAGTTTGCTTATTTCCTCAACGTGATTATACGAGCGTAAATCCAGCCAATAACTTGGTGCAATGCCGTAGGGAAGGTCGTAGATGCTTGTTTTGAGGCTGAGTTTTGCGCTTTGGACGGTTTCTAAACGCCGCATGATGCTTTCACGCTGCTTCACTTCTTCTACCGTCATACCATCTTGCATGAAAAAATGTTCAAAGCGCGGGTACATGAGTTCATACAGTTTCACATAATTCAGCGCCAAGGCAACAGCACCAACGACACGCGCCGAAGCGGGGTGTAGGCGTTCATCCTGTTGCAATATTTTCGGAAGCACCATCGCTGCAAGCGTTGGAGCAATAATGATAATCTTGGTCGTATCAATCGGATATGTTTTTGCAAGCTCACGTATGGTTTGAAGCGCTTGGACAGCATCATCAACGGTTTCCTCGTTCACGGTATATTTGTCCATCTCTTGTTCTTTGACTTGGTACAATCTCATACGCTTGTCATAGCGCAAGGTTGCAATGCCCATTTTCCCCAAACCCAGCGCCAAATCTTTGTTTGGCTTATAGGCGTTGTCACTGCGGTCGCGGTCTTGCGGACCTTGGTCGTGTAGCAACAGTGCAATCGGATAGCGCTGTCCAAAGATATTGAGAATACTTTTCGGCAACGCCAGCGATCCCGGTAGCCTGTATGTGCCTGATGTAACAGTTATTTCCTGTTCGGTGATACTGTTCAGCAAGGATGAATCCGCAGGAGAATACTGCTGTTTAGCCAGGGCGTAGGCAAAGCCGATGACTGCGTGTTTTTCGTCGAAATTAAACGAAAAATCAAAGTCGAAATTTTTGAATTGTGCGCTGATAACAACTACATCGCCGATTGCCAAGCGCTCTGTTGTAATGCGGTTTATAGCGCGATAATCGCCCAAAACTCCACTTGCGCGTCCCCAAAATGCTTGCAAGTGCTTTGCACGAGCAGGAATTTTTGTTGTGTCGAAATTTTTCTCTAAAACCTCATACTGTTCTAATATCAGAAGCCGAAAAAGCGAGGTAGCCCGCTCTTTGTGGTCTTCTTTCGGCAATGCTGCAAGGCGCTCTATTTCTAGCTTTGCGAGATTGTCCAGCGAATCTTTCCGTGCTAATTGTTTAGGCGTAAGTGGTGGCGGTTCCGGCGGAGCGGGCAGCACATTGGTCTTATTTGCTTGCTTTTCTGTACTGTTTGCTGATGGTGCTGCTTTGTTTGTGTTTTGGGATGATGATGTCTTCTGAGCATATCCCATAAACGGTAAGAGAAAGCCCACAAGGCTTGAAATTACGCCAATGAATAAACGTTTGAGCATGACGAAAAACCTTGAATAATAACAAAAGAGCCATTGATAGAGTTGCTGCGGAGCGTGTGTCGTTGCTTGAGTAATTTTTTCGATGGAAAATTGATACGCCCTCGGCAAGACTATTCTTGCCCAAGACTATTCTTGCCCAAGACTATTCTTGCCGCAGCTTTTTCGGAGAGCGCCTTAGCTCACGTGCGGAGCGCTTATCTTTAGAAAGGCTGATATAACCTCGTTCTTGGTCGTACTGCAAAATTTGTTCTTTGGTCAAAACTGCTTGTGCGATAATGTGTGCGTTCAAATGTGCAAAGCGAATCGCCGCTTGTAATCCACCAATCGTTGTCGTGATACGCCTTACAGAAGCGCTGTCGGCTTTGCCGTGAGTAAATAGGCTGTCAAGTGCCTTTTCTTCTTCGACAAGTGCCTTCCCAAGCCGCACGGTTTCGTCGTGCATTTGGTTGTATGCGTCGTTCATTGTGCGCTCTTGTTCAGGCGTTAAACCAAGAATTTGTTTGAGTTCAAGCACGTGCATCGGACCGGGGTAATGGTTTAATTCCGCAGCTTTGGCAAAGCCCATTCCACGCCCTTTTCGGTAGCCCTCTATCATTTCCGCCGATAACGCCTTGATTTCGCGCTGTTCTTCGCCCGAATAGGGCTGTGATTGCGCTGTTCCCGCCGTCAATCTTGTGTGCGGCTGCGCTGATATGCTCCCTGCGGGAATTATCTGCCAAAGCAGAAAAACTGCGGTTGCGGAAACTTGTTTTATCACTTGTTGCATCAATGATAGCATTTGTGGTGCATTGGGGAAGTATTATTTGACCGATTGCAAGCACTTGATAGCAACATCTACGGTACAAGATCCACACCGCCCGGATGAAAAGGATGGCATTTACCAATGCGCTTCAACGCAAGCCACGAGCCTTTGAATGCGCCGTATTTCTCAACTGCTTGAAGAGCATAGACCGAACACGTCGGATAAAACCGACACGCGCCGGGGAGCATGGGCGAAATCACACGCTTGTAAATGCGCAACAGCAAGAGAACAAGCCACTTCATTGGGATTTGGTATTGTGATTGTGCTTGGAACGAAAATGTTTATCGGCATTGGCGAAAATTCTTTCCACAAGCGGTTGAATGTCTGCCAGATGTAGTAATGACGGCTTTTCGGGGATGATGTTGCATATCAGGACAACAGCCACTAGAGGAAAAGCTGCATCATCGGCATAAAACGGCATTGCACGGGTTTTCCAAAGAGCGGCTTGAACACTTGCGCGGAGCAGCCTTTTCAGGCGATTCCTCATAACAGCAGGGCGTGTGCGACGTTTCGAGGAAACACCAACAAAAACCGTATCGGACGCAGCACGGCGAAAGCGCTCTAACTCAGGTACTGCCTGTTTTGCCGATGTTTCTACCGTGTGGCGAAACAGCAGAAAACCCGTAACTCCCCGATATGCAAACCGCGCTCCATGCTCAAAAATGAGGTCAAAAGCATTATGACCTTTGAGCGGCTGAATACGGACGTTTTGTAGTGGTGGAGCGTTGTTCACAGTGGTGCGAGGTGAAAAATATGCGGTGTTTGAAAATGCCTGCATACCAAACATAAATCAGGCGCAAGAACAGTATTCATGCGCCTGAGAAAAAATATATTGTGCTGCAATATATCGTGCTGCAAATATCGTGCAGTGCGTTTGCCGATTAACCGTTACGCGGTTCGTCGCTCACACTCAAGCGATAGCGCCCTTTGGCGCGGCGTGCAGCGAGGACTTTGCGTCCGTTTTTAGTAGCCATGCGTGCGCGGAAGCCGTGTACTTTGCGGCGGCGCAACTTGCTGGGTTGGAATGTACGTTTCATTATCAGTTCGTAAAAATACAGTGAAAAACTTGATTGTTTGGCTATTGGACTACGTCTTTGCGTTTGACGCTTCAAAGAAAGACTACAAATGTAGTGATTTTTCGGGAAATATTTGCAAAATATTTTGCCGATGTGGAAAGAAATTGCGCATAATTCACACAAACCAGAGCAACTAACTTCAGCGAATTTTCGCTCAATAATAAAATTTCGCGTTCATCGAAATTTAGTTTCGCTTCAAGCGAAAAAGTATGTATCTTCGTGATACTGTGTTTTTACCCGCTTCATCGCTTGCGGGTATTGATTTTGTTGTTATTTTTTGTTCATGGAACTTGTTTACTCAACGCCTAATTTTATGAGTATGAGCGGCGAAAATCTTCGTATTATTCTCGGTATTAAGCTCAAGCAGCTGCGCACAGAAAAAGACCTGTCGCTGAAAGAACTTTCGGAGGAGACCGATTTATCCATTTCCTATTTGAGTGAAATTGAAAAGGGAAAAAAATATCCGAAGCCGGAAAAAATTATTGCCCTTGCCCGTGCGCTGGGGACAACTTTTGACGACCTCGTTACTCTCAAAGTTGATGAAGCGTTAGACCCGCTCACGGTCATCCTCAATTCCCCGATGCTCCGTGAATTCCCATTTGAGCTTTTCGGCATTGAGCAGCAAGACATTATGGATTTGTTTTCTGCTTCTCCTGCCAAAGCCGGTGCGCTCTTGAAGACGCTTCTGGAAATTATTCGTGGTTACGACATGAGTGTCGAACAGTTCATTTTAGCGGCGTTACGTTCCTACCAAAAATTGCAACATAACTATTTCGAGGATTTGGAAGAAGCCGCAGAGCGCTTTATGACCGAAATGCAGTGGAAGCAAAAAACGCCTATGCCGACGGAACTTGTTAAAAAAGCACTCACGCAAAAATACGGCTACGACATTGATGAAACCTCGCTTTCGAGCTTTCCTGAATTACAAAAATTCCGCACGATTTTTGTTCCGGCGAAAACCTCTAAACACGGCTCCTATCCTCACGTGAAGCCCCGTTTGTTACTCAACAAAGACCTAATTGACCGCCAGAAAGCCTTTATTTACGGGCGAGAATTGGGGTACAGCTATTTGAATTTGCGCGAAAGAGCGCTTACCTCATCATGGCTCAAGGTGGAATCGTTCGAGCAGGTACTGAATAATTTCAAAGCCTCGTATTTCTCCGGTGCGCTACTCATGAATCGTCATTCGATGGTCAAAGACATGACGAAATTGTTCCAGAAAAAAATGTGGGATCCTTCCGCACTTGTTGCGATGCTGGATAAATACGCCGTTACGCCGGAAATGCTCCTGTATCGCATGACCGAACTGTTGCCGAAGTTTTTCGGGTTGGAAGAACTCCACTTTTTGCGCTTCAGTCACCGCACCAGTACAGGCAATATGAAACTCACGAAATTCCTGAATATGTCGCAAGTATTCGCGCCCTACGGATTGGATTTGAACGAGCATTATTGTCGCCGTTGGCTGCCGATTGCTATTTTGAAGCGCGAACAAACGGAACTCGCCGAGCGCGACCCCACAACGCCGCTTGTTGTCGTGCAGCGCCCACACTTTGTCGAGAGTAACATTGAATATTTTGTTATCACCGTCGCACGGCGTTTTGCGCTCAAACCCCTCTTCCATTCAAGCGTTTCGATTGGTTTTTTGATGAACGATGCCTTCAAAGAAGCGGTAAAATTTTGGAATGACCCGAATATTGAGAGAATTACAGTGAACGAAACTTGCGAACGCTGCGGCTTGCGAGATGATGTTTGCCGCGACCGCGTTGCACCGCCGACACTGTATATGAAAAATGAGCGCCAGCGTGTCCGCGAAACAAGTTTGCAGAAGATTTTAGCAGGCGGGCGGTAAATGTTTGCTCGTGGGTTCGGGTTTTCCTTCAGACAAGCAGGAAAGCACGACGAAGCGGTAAAAAATGTACTTCGATAACTTTCATGTTGGCAAAGAACGTGGCCTCTGCGCTAACGCGGTTAAAACACTTGCCTGATGCAGTTTTACCTCTCTTGCGGCGCACCTACGCAGTACATCAACAGTGCAACGGCTTTGTATCGTATTCTCCTCAGCGTACAATGAACCACAAAACCTTATCCTTTGTATATGGCGGCATTATGCTGTTTCTCATGGCATTAGCTACCATACAATGCTCACCAATCATGGCTGGAAGCACGGAGAGCAAGCGCGATACGCTTACCTATCTTGCATTGGGTGATTCCTACACCATTGCCGAGCGGCTTCCGACAAAGGATTCATGGGCAACACAGCTTGCGGGGCTTGCGCGATTGCGCGGAGTAAACCTCCAAAACCCGCTTATTATCGCCCGCACAGGCTGGCGCACCGACCAACTGATGAACGCGATTCGTCAGGCGCAAAACTCCTTGCAAATTACGATGAGCGGTTACGACCTTGTAACATTGCTTATTGGGGTGAACAATCAGTATCAAGGCGGTTCGGAGGAACTGTTCCGTGTTCAGTTTGCTTCGCTGTTGCAAATGTCCGTCATCATGGCACGCAATAAGCCTTCGCGGGTGGTGGTGTTATCTATTCCTGATTATGGCGTTGCTCCTTTCGCACAGAACCTCAACCGTGCGGCAATTTCGAGTGCTATTGACCGCTTTAATGCGATTAAACGGGAAGAGTGCGCAAAGGCAGGTATCGCGTTTGTTGATATTACGCCGCTTTCGCGGGAATTTGCTCGCCAGCCTTTTCCCTTTGTGTCGGATGGTTTGCATCCTTCTCCCGAACAATATGCCGCATGGGCAAATCTGGCGTTGCCGACGGTTTTGAGAGCATTGGAACGGTAGAAGATTGTGGAATAAGCCTACGCCCATTCGGTGGAGGAAGTTGCCAAGCGTTTGTTGTCGTGAACACACCATTTTTATCGTGCATATCATAATTGAGGAGGTACAAGATGTCGTCCTACGGTAATTATTGGGCAAAAGCCCGCAAAGCCGCAGAAAATCAGCCTGCGGTGTATCATTTGTTGCCGTATCATTTGTTGGATGTGGCGGCGGTGGGCTACACGCTTTTGGAGCAAGATACGCGGCTTCGGAAGCGTCTTGCAGACTTGTGTGGTATGGAAGAAGATGCGCTACATCTGTGGCTCGTGTTTATGTTGGCGTTGCATGATGTGGGGAAGTTTTCGCAGCAATTTCAGCAGATGAGGGATGATATTGTTACTGAATGTTTTCACCAACATTCGCTGAGAAGCATTTCACCGCAAAAGATTCATCATACAACACTTGGCTACGCACTCTGGAAATTTTACCATCAAACGTGGTTTCATGCACTCAAGGATAATCCTTGCGCTATGCTTTGGAAGCAGATTGAGCAATGCTATACCGAAGCCGATACACCAAATTTTTGGATTCATGCAATCATGGGGCATCACGGGAAACCAATTGAACTTGGACAAGCAAATTCGATACGCGGTAAGCAAAGAAGTGACTGCTTTTCTGAACAAAACGTTGAGGCTGCATCAGCGTTTGTCGTAGATATGTCTGAAGTTTTTGCCGACTTATTTAATGAACAGATTGACGCTGACCAATTTTTTGTAAAAACACCTCTTTCACCTGCTGCATCGTGGGTGGTAGCGGGATTCGCTGTATTATGTGATTGGCTTGGTTCAGACGAGCGATATTTTCCCTATAAGTCTGATGAAATTTCACTAGTTGAGTATTGGAAAAACTATGCAAATCTCAATGCACAAAAAGCAATTTCACAAAGTGGGGTGATTCCTGCAAAACCGGGCGAGGTGAAGACTACCGCTCAATGGTTTGGTTTTCCACCAAGCCCGCTTCAAGAATATGCTGAAAGCATTTCGCCTCTTGCACTTGAACCTGCCTTGTACATTATCGAAGATTTAACCGGATCCGGTAAGACAGAAACGGCATTACTTTTAGCGAACCGCATCATTACTGCTGGTAATGCCGATGGAATTATGGTTGCTCTGCCGACAATGGCAACAAGCGATGCAATGTATGAGCGACTTGCAGAACAATATCAAGGATTATTTGCAAAAGATACTGCGCCGTCGTTAGCTCTCACACACAGCGCAGCAAAATTCCATGAGGGCTTTCGAGAAACGCTCGTGCCTCCCGAACATTGGCAGGATGATTCATATTCGCCAAAGACCAAAGAGATTGATGAATCAAGTATCTCTGCAGTATGCAACCGATGGTTTGCTGATTATCGTAAAAAATCTGTGTTGGCTGATGTTGGCGTGGGAACGATTGATCAAATCCTGCTGTCGGTACTGCACAGCACGCACCAATCCTTGCGCTTATTCGGACTTTCTCGTAAAGTTATCATTGCCGACGAAATTCATGCTAACGATACCTATATGCACAAACTCCTATGCGAAGTATTGAGGTTTCATGCAGCATTTGGTGGAAGTGCAGTTCTGCTTTCCGCTACCTTACCGATTGGAATGAAACGCGAATTATCACAAGCATTTATTGAGGGCGCAAGGGGTTTAGAATCGGGGAAGTATGCGCTTTCTGACACTGAAAATGCTGGATTATCGCACACCGCTTATCCGCTTTTTACCACCGTACAGAGTTATTCAACACACGAAACTATTGACGCGAAGCCATTTCCAGCACGTAATTCTCTGCGACGCAGAGTACAGCATAAATTTCTTCGTTCTGAAAAAGAAGCGTTGCAGCGTGTAGTAGAGGCATCACAAAGCGGTTGCGTACTCTGGATTCGCAATACTGTTAGTGATGCGATGGCTGCATTTGCTGAATTGCAAGACCAAATTGCCAATTCACATTTGACGCTGTTTCATGCGCGTTTTGCCCTCCAAGACCGCTTGGCGATTGGAAAAAAGGTGCTGAAACTAGCAGGCAAACAGAGTGTGGGCAAAGAGCGGCTGGGGCGGGTGGTGATTGCCACCCAAGTTGCCGAGCAGTCTTTAGACGTAGATTTCGACTGTGTTATTACCGACCTCGCGCCAATGGATGTTTTGCTTCAACGCATGGGAAGGCTTTGTCGCCACAAGCGCGACGCGCAGGGCATTATGCACCCAAACAACACAGGCAATGACCAGCGCAAGGCAGTGTGGTATGTGCTTGCGCCGCCGCTCACAGAACCAATAGCAGAGAATTGGTACTCAGCACTGTTCCCAAACGGGCGATATGTCTATCAAAACCACGCTCAACTTTGGCGCACAGCAAGAGCATTGGAGCATCGGTCTGAACTTGTCATGCCGGAAGATGCGCGAACCCTTATCAACGAAGTATTTAACTCTGCTGAAGAGCCGGAGGCTTTGGTAAAGCACTCCGACGCTGTTTTCAAAGAAAGTGGTATTCAAAAACAACAAGCTCGGCAAAACATCGTAAAATTACACGATGGCTACCAAAGAACAACCCAGTCATGGGCAGAAGGCGACGATATGCGCATAACACCGACACGATTGGGCGAAGAAAGCACGACCGTGCGCCTTGCGCATTGGAACGATGACCACACTGCGCTTATTCCATGGGCAAAGCACAACGATCCGGGAATTGCATGGCGTTTGAGTGAGGTATCGGTGCGCCGACGAGTGATTGCTGAGGAATACCACGACAACATCCCCAAAACCGTTCTGGATGCTGCTTTCGAGACCATGCCCGACAAAGGCGCAAATGCGGTAACAATCGTTTTATCACCAAGCGCAAGCGGTAGTTCAAGCAATGAAATGGAGCAATGGATGGGCAGTGCGCTCAATCTTTCTCGAGAACTTGTCAATGTAGAATACTCCACCAAGCATGGTTTGATGTGGAAGAAAGCCAAATAAGGTTTGGCTGAATGAAGAGAAGAGCGTACTTTTGTAGAAACACTGTGAAGAATGGTACTATTATTGCCAACAACATTCGTTTTCATCATCGGCAGAGATATTTTTATTCTTTCCCGCTGACGCGGGGATGAACCACATTAACAAAACAACCGATGCAAAAGATACCCTCCAAACAAACAATGCTTGCTTTCCGCACAGGCATTGGCTTTTCGTTCAACATTTTTGGCGGAAAACCAACTATAATCAATACTCCATCTCTCCAAGAGTATGGGACTATTCCTGCATCTGTGCAAGAAGGTCTCACCGCGTCGTGGAATTCCGTTCAATCCCTTATTCATCGTACTGCGCAACAATATGGAACAAAACACTTTACCGGAAAAGAATGAGCCACAATCAGAAGAAATAACAGCGTCTTCAACGACGCTGATTCAGCAAACGTACGTCGGACCCACACCGCCGGCATCAGAACTCGCCGCTCTCGAACGGATTGAGCAAGGAATGGCAAATAGAGTTTTGACAATGACAGAAAAAGAGCAAGAATCTATCCACGCTATGCGGAAAGCCACAATGGAACTGCACAAGGAGGAGGTTGCCATAGCAAAAAGGGGGCAAATTTTCGGCTTTTCGCTCGCCGCTTTAAGTCTTGGCATGACAACATATCTCGCCGCAAACGGACATTCCGTAGAAAGTATCGCAGGACTTTTGGTTGCTCTTGGTACACTCGCCGCTTCATTTTTCAATAAGCCAAAGACATGAATGTTTCCCGCACACGCGGGGATGAACCGATGAACCTAAGATAACTTGATATATATCAAGAGCTTTTCCCGCACACGCGGGGTTTTCGTTTTTATATCAAAGATGAATCTAAGGTAACTTTTTATATTTTTTCTTGACTAAATCAGAAAATTTTGATACGTTTGTACTGAGTTCACAAACACACAAATTTTTTCTATCACGTCCATGCAAAAACTCAACGGGCATTTTTCTACATCCCAAACCTTGTTTGACGTTCCAACAAACAATCGTGGTTATGCAACCACCGAATTTTTACGTCAAAACAAAAATTTACTAAATATAACAAAATTGGCGAAAATTGCCGGTATTAAATCCGATGCGGTTTTGTCAGCTGTGCGATACAACCACCAACTAACCATGGATGAGTCTATGCGACTCACCGCAGCATTAGAAAAATGTGGATTTCGGGTGATATAGAATGCCCACCCCACCCCGCATCACCGACCGCACCTTCTTTGTGGAATACACGGCACACCCGCGTCCACAGTCGCTCGGCGCACTCTGGGCGCAGTTTGCCGCACTGGAAATTGCACCTGACAATATGCGGGGCGCAGATACGTTGCCAATGCTTGCTTTCGCCAATGATGTTGCCTCTGTTCATTCCTCGCAAATTGAAGGAAATTCACTCGACCTCAATTTTTTTATGCAGTCCAAGCAGCGTGGCGAGGTTGCAAAGCCTAAAAAACGTGAGTTTCAGGAAATTGAAGATGTACGTGCGGCATACAATTTTGCTCAAGAACATTCTCTCACCGAACAGCACTTCCTTCATGCACATAAAACATTGTCAAAGCGTTTTTTGATTACCTCCAAACGCGGGAATTATCGCAATCACGGCATGATGATTCAAAGTGCTGGAGGTATTGAATACGTTGCCATTGAGGAAGAGTATATACCTGAAGCGATGCAACAATTTTGGAATGGAATAGAGCATCTGAAACAACAAGACCTTTCACCCTCAGAAGCCTTTTACCATGCGGCTTTACTGCATTTAGTGTTTGTGCATATTCATCCGTTTTCCGACGGTAATGGTCGGAGTGTTCGCCTTTTGGAAAAATGGTTTTTAGCCCATCATCTTGGAAAACGTGCGTGGCACATTCCTTCGGAAACACTCTATTTGGAGCATCGCAAAGCCTACTTTGCCAATATCAAACTTGGCGTGAATTACTACGAACTCGACTATAGCCGAGCAATGCCGTTTCTGCTCATGTTGCCCGAAGCCTTGACGATATTTCTTGATTCTTAAACCTCATTATCGAACGAATTATATGGAACGTTACAACCTTCTCGTTGAACGCTGGATTCCTGTGCAAACTCATAGCGAAAAGCGCCTGTGGGTACGCCCTTGCGACATAGTTGCCACCGAAGACCCTGTGATCACTATTGATTGGAATCGCGCTGATTTTAACGCCGCTACGCTTGAGTTTCTTATTGGTCTTTTGCAAACCTGCTTTGCGCCAAAAAACGAAGCCGAATGGCGCAATTACTACGCTGCACCACCTTCGGTTGAAGACTTGCAAACCGCCTTCCAACGCTATGAAGAAGCGTTTTATTTGAACGGAGAAGGATACCGCTTTATGCAAGACCCCACAGCCGCCGGAGATGTTGCGAAGAAAGATGATTGGGAGCCGATGACAAAACTCCTCATTGACGCTCCGGGTGGCAATACTATCAAGGAAAATAAAGATCATTTTGTAAAGCGCACCGAAGGCGGTTTTTCTTTGCCTGTTGCAGCAATCGCGCTCTACACGCTACAAACGTATGCGCCATCAGGCGGGCAAGGACACCGAACATCCATTCGCGGCGGTGGACCGATGACGACCATTCTTTTAGCCGCAGAACCTCGCAATTCAACCGAAAAGCCAACGCTATGGCGTACACTTTGGATGAACGTTTTACCACAATCGGAAATAGATTCCTTGCCCGGAAACCCTGATAAAAACTCGATTGGTGATATTTTTCCTTGGATGAAGCCCGTGCGATTAAGTAAAGAAAAAAACAGCGAAGTAATTCCTGATATGGCGAATCCGCTTCTGCCCTTGTGGGCAACTCCGCGCCGCATTTACTTTGATTTTTCAACATTGAATACGGAAAATCTACCGTGTCTTGTGGAAGCAGAATGCCGTACACAAGTGTTGATCAGGTATTCAGCGCAAAATTATGGTGAGAATTATCCAACAAATCTTTGGGAACATCCGCTTTCGCCCTATTATTTCGATAAAAAACAGCATTTGCCTGAACACCCGCAACCGGGCGGCATCCGTTGGAAATACTGGCTTGGCTGTGTAGGTTTGCAACAAAAGGAGGATGATATTCTGAAACGCCCAGCGCGGGTAGTGCGATATTTTCGTACTCGTCGCAGCGAAGAACATCCTGAATGGCTTGATACAATGCGGGTTTCAGCTTTTGGTTATGACATGAAAAATATGGAAGCACGGTGTTGGTACGCTGGAGAAATGCACGTCATTTTGAATGAAATGGATGAAGGTAGAGTGCGGGCAATTCTTATTCAAAGCATTGATGCTGCCACAGAAGCCGCACAAATGCTGAACCGATACACAACAGCATTTTTCTACGATACTCAAGCTCAATTCTGGTCGGCAAGCGAGCAACCGTTTTTTGAACATCTGAAAATTTTGTCTAACCTTGTGCGCGAAGCGCAGCAGCAGCCGAATCCCGAAACATGGATTGATGAACACACGAACAGCCTGAACACACGGTGGTTTCTGGTTTTGCGAGGGCTGTGTTTTTCAATCGTTCAGAGACTCGCCGAATCCTATCCGCCTGAAGGCGTGAAAGCAAAGCAAGTCTATCAGCAGGTGGGAGAATTTCAGAAGTGGTTTACGGTCAATATCCAAAAGACGTTAGGGCTTTCCAAAGATATTGTTCAAGACGCAAAAGAGAAAAAAGCGAAAGAAAAAAAAGAGAAAAAAGCATCTGCCGCGAAAGCCAATAAAACAAGCCCAAAGAAACAAACTTCTGATAATTGAGCAGATCATCATCGCGTGAAATCACGACAACAACATCGTAAAACAACGCAATAATCCACACTTTTACTCACTTCAATTCTCATGCACTATGGCAGAAATAGAATCTCCTCCTTCCGCCAGCGAGCCAGAAGGCACTTCCGAAAGCACCAATAAATCTCCACAATTTTATTGGAAGATTGACTCCGACCGCGACGCAACACCCGTTCTCAGGGCGTGGTTCACGCGCTTGCATGGTACGCCCGTAAACACACCTGCCGAATATGTTCGGATGCCCGACAAAGGCGCACGGGCTGAACTTCGCCGCTGCCGCACACCGGACAAAGCAGCCATGACCCCCTGTTGCGGTGAACTCTTCCGCGATTTGCAAGTGGCGAAGTTGATAAATCAGAATGACGAAACTGCCCCTCGGTTTGAACAAAATCTTATTCGCATTGGCATCATTGCCGGAGTTGCATCGCATCTGTACGCAGATTCGGTGCGCGGCACAGTAAGGCTTGGGCGACAAATGTCTTCTATGCAAGGCGGTGAAGAAGGCAAACCCCTTGTCAGCGAAGCACGATTTCGCCGCTTGCTGCTCTCGCACGATTCGCCCGAAGAATTGATGGTGAACATGATTCGCATTGTGCAGCAGATTGATACGAGCGGCAGCAGCCTGAACGTGTTTGATATTGCAAACACTCTTTGGTGGTTTGATTTTGTCGGCACTCGGCAGCGTCTTGCCTACGATTACTACACATTTTTACCACAAGCAAAAAAATAAATTCTTTTCACATCTTATCATTTTTCTACAACTATGACACGATTCTTGCAACTGCACTTTCTTACCTCCTTTGCCGCATCAAACCTGAATAGAGACGATAGCGGTTCTCCAAAAAACATCCGTATTGGCAATACGAAACGTTTGCGAATTTCCTCGCAATCGCTCAAAAGAGCATGGCGCACATCCGACACATTCCAGCAAGCACTTGGCGGCAATATCGGCACACGGACACGAAGATTGGGCATTAAGATTTACGAAGACTTGATAGCGGGCGGCATTGATGAAAAAAATGCGGAAGAAATTGCCATCAAGATTGTCGGAGTATTTACTGATAACGAAGATAAAAAGGAAAATAAACTTGAAACAAAGCAACTCTTTCATATCAGTCCACAAGAGCTGCAATCTGTCAATGCGCTTGTCGCGGAAATTTGCGCAAGTAAAGCTACTCCTAAAAACGACGACGAACGCTACAAACTGCTTCGCAAAGAACACACTGCCGCTGATATTGCTGCATTTGGCAGAATGTTCGCCAGCAATCCGGAAAAGAATAGCGACGCAGCCGTACAGGTAGCACACGCTTTTACCGTACATCCGGCAACGGAAGAAGACGATTATTTCACGGCGGTGGATGACCTCAAAAGCAAAGAACAAAGCGGATCTGGATTCTTGGGCGTGGCGTATTTGGGTGCGGGGGTATATTATTCGTACATCTGCGTAGATATGCCGCTTTTGCTTGAAAATCTCGGTGGTAATCTTGACCTTGCAGAGCGCACCATTACCGCACTTATTGAATGTGCCTCGACTGTTGCACCCACAGGAAAGCAAAATAGCCATGCTTCGCGGGCATACGCACACTACATTTTGGCAGAGGCAGGACACCAAGTACCGCGCCAGTTGTCGCTTGCTTTTGTGCAGCCTATTACCTCCGCAACCGTTGTAGAAGATTCTATCAAGGCTTTAGAAACCACCGAAGGTGCATTTGAAAAAATGTATGGTGCCTGCCGTAACGCATTTGCCCGTGCGAACTTTGTACAACAAGAAGGTAGTTTGAACGAAATTAAGAATTTTGCTCAAGAACATATTCGCGCTGTTCACGGTGCAACGAAAGGATAATTGCATGAGACACTTCCTGCTTTGGACGCTCTATGCACCTTTGGCATCCTTTGGTGATGTTGCCGTAGGCGGCACACGACCTTCCTTTTCCTACCCGACAAAATCATCAATCATTGGTATGCTGGCAGCCGCATTGGGGCTGCGCCGTGAGCAATCATCCGCAATAGAAGTCTTGGCACAATCACTTGGATTTGCCGTGCGCGTGGAGCGTGGCGGAGAACGGTTTGAAGATTTTCACACTGTTCAAACGCCAAAACAAAAGATTCTCAACGATAATACGTGGATTGCTACACGCAAGGATGCACTTCATCCAATCCACAAATCAAACGATGGCGTTGCAACGATATTATCCACACGAGAATACGTGCAAAACGGTATTTATTCGGTGTGTGTGTGGCTCAAAGAAGAAACTGCTCCGTATTCATTAGAATCCCTTGCGAATGCTCTCCAAAGCCCAGTATTCACGCTGTATTTGGGGCGAAAATCTTGTCCGCTTGCACTCCCCTTGAAGCCATTCCATTGTGAAACTTTGACGCTTACCGATGCACTGCGTCAGTATAACGAAAAGGCACAGCCATTAGCTATTATTCACCGCGAATACGGTGCAGAAAAGAAAGAATTGGTAGCAAAGTGCTGGGATGTGTTGCAAAAAAAGCCGTCTATTTTCGATGATTTTAGCCCAGATAATTCCTCACAACAGCATTATGTCTATTGGGATGCGTCTTTGCCATCACACGAAGCAGGTTTTTCAACGACCTCATTCCAGCAAAAACGCCGCGACGAACCCCGCTCCCGCACCAAATGGCAATTCGGTGAACGCTTTGAGTATTCGGCTATTCTCGACGAACCCGCAACACCGGAGGCGCAGCATGACTAATCCGCTCTATTTCTCCAAAATCACCCTCCGCGAGTCTGCACCTATCAGCAAACTCCGCGAACTCAGCTACGACGGCTACGCACCGCATAAAACCATCTGGCAACTGCTTTCCCGCAGTCCCACACAAGAGCGCGATTTTCTCTTTCGCTACGACATTGAGCCGCGAAGCGGTTTGCCACGCTTTTATGTGGTCTCGTGCCAAGAAGCCAAGGATACAAGCGGGCTTTGGGATATTCAAACAAAACCGTATCTCGTGCAGGAGCCTGAAAAACCGTCTCTCTTCACACTTGGCGACCAATTCCGCTTTTCCCTGCGGGTGAATCCCACATTCGATAAATCTGACCGTTCCAAAAAGCAGAAACAACGCCATGATTTGATTTGCCATCTCCGCAAGCAACTTCCCAAAAACGCTCACGGTGAGCGCGAAGAACCTCACGCCGCAACCGAACACCGTGCGTGCAAAGAATGGCTGGAACGAAAAACAACTCTGGGTTTTCGGCTCGTGAATCCTGATGAATCCTTGCTTGTGGAACAGTACGACCAACTCCGCTTCAAGCACAAAGACCAAACCACAATTCTAAGCCGCGTGGATATGAGCGGTGTCTTGGAAGTAACGGATGTGAAAAAGTTTTGGGATAATCTCACCAAAGGCATCGGACACGGAAAAGCCTTCGGTTGCGGACTGTTGCTTATTCGGCGGGTGTAGGCGGTCTTATTCCCACACACGCTCCACATCGTAGGCATCGAAAGCCTCATCACTACTGACGACGGGCAGGTTTTCGGCTATGGCTTGGGCAATGATGATGCGGTCAAACGGGTCGCGGTGGTGATGCGGTAAGGCGGAGAGTTGTTGTATATGCTTGATTTCAATAGGCAATACGGTAAGAATATCGTCATGATTTTGCATAATCTCTTCGATACTGGCTGTGAGGCGTAGCTTGCCGAGCGAGTGTTTGATGCACATCTCCCATGGTGTGGCAATGGAAAGAAGGCAGTTTCTCGCTTCAATCATGGAATACGCTTTCTTCGGAAGTGGCTTGCCAACATCAATCATGGCAAGAAACGCATTGGTATCCAACAAAATATTGCTCATACATACTCCTCAAATCCTTCGGGAAGAGCATCAAAATCATCAGCTATAAAAGCAACAACGCCCGGCATTCGCCCGAATTTACCGGTGTTGGTCGGTATTGAGGAGGATTGTGAATGTGCTTGGTGTGCTGCCCAAATTTCCATCGTGCGAGCAACAAGCACATCCAACGAAATACCTTCCGAAGCAGCGTATTTCCTTGCTGTTTCGAGGATGTGCGGCGGTAAATCAAGTGTTACAGGCATGATTGAATCCTTATTGTATTGAGCAAAAAACGGTATAATTTCTCTCACAAATATACGCGATTTGTATGAATGTTCACCTGCCTGAGCTCGGCGCAATTCCTATGAAAGACCGCCTTTCAATTCTGTTTATCGAAAAAAGCCGTATTGACGTGCTGGACGGCGCATTTGTCTCGGTGCGCTATGAATCGGTTGTCGCCAAACCAACTACGCCCGAACCAAGTCCCGACGCGCTTTTAACGGCAAACAGCATCACCAATGCAAGCGCGAACGCAAGTGATGAATGGCGCGAAATTCGGACACACATCCCGCTTGGCGGTGTGGCGTGTTTGATGCTGGAACCCGGCACACGCATTTCGCACCGCGCCGTACAGCTTGCGGCAATGGTCGGGACACTACTCGTGTGGGTGGGCGAAGGCGGTGTGCGCGTGTATTCGAGCGGTCAGCCGGGCGGTGCGCGGTCGGACAAACTTTTGTATCAAGCCAAACTTGCATTGGACGACGCATTACGCCTGAAAGTTGTCCGAAAAATGTACGAATTGCGCTTTGGCGAAAAGCCGCCGGAACGCCGCAGTATTGAGCAATTACGCGGCATTGAAGGTGCGCGTGTCCGCAAGACCTATCAACTGCTTGCACAGCAGTACCGTGTGCCATGGAAAGCGCGTGATTACGACGTGGATGATTGGGACGCGGGCGACATTCCGAACAAATGCCTCAGTGCCGCGACATCGTGTCTCTACGGTATTACCGAAGCGGCAGTATTGGCGGCTGGCTACGCACCAGCAATAGGCTTCATTCACACGGGCAAACCTCTCTCCTTTGTCTATGACATTGCCGACATTGTGAAGTTTGAAACCGTTGTACCCGTCGCCTTTCGCACGGCAGCACAGTGGCTGCATCAAGAACGAAAAGATTCGCCGGAGCGTGCAGTACGTCTTGCTTGCCGCGATAAGTTCCGCGAAAGCAAAATTTTAGCGCGACTTATTCCGATGATGGAAGAAGTTTTGGCGGCGGGCGAAATCCCCTTGCCGGAAGCCGCACCGGAACAAGTGTTGCCAGCATTTTTTGAGGAGAAAGGAGGGCTGGGTGATGATGGTCATCGTCGTTGAAAATGCGCCACCACGTTTGCGCGGGCGGCTTGCTATCTGGCTTTTGGAGGTAAGGGCAGGCGTGTATGTGGGCAATTACGGGCGAAAAATACGCGAAATGATATGGGAAAACGTCGTTGCAGGTATCAGCGATGATACGCACCAAGGCAACGCCGTGATATGCTGGCAAGACAACTCGGAAATCGGGTTTAGTTTTGAGACCGTAGGCACGAATCGTCGTATTCCTGCGGAGTTCGACGGAGTTCGGTTGGTATCGTTTTTGGCAGAACAGGCAACAAAGGCGATTTGACGAGGCTTTGCGCCTATACCCTTGGAAGCAAGGTTTGAAGAGGCTTGCAGGGGATAAAAACATCAAGGTTTTATGCGCCTTGTGGAGCATTGCTTGTTGGTAACTTTTTTGTACATTTGCAAACTATTGTTTTGCAATGGGATAGGTATTAGTACGTTTCCCGCACACGCGGGGATGAACCGGTATAAATCATGACACTTGGCAGAAAAAAAGAACGTTTCCCGCACACGCGGGGATGAACCGCGTTTACACAGAATGACGCGGTTTTTGCAATCACGTTTCCCGCACACGCGGGGATGAACCGTCACCCTGTACATTCTGCTCTAATTCAAGATTACGTTTCCCGCACACGCGGGGATGAACCGCAAATCCAAATCCTCTTCGGTCTTTTTACGTTACGTTTCCCGCACACGCGGGGATGAACCGTTTCTCGCTGAAATCTTCTGCTAATGCGTCCCACGTTTCCCGCACACGCGGGGATGAACCGCACACAAGCGTATTGAAACCAAGCGGCGCAATACGTTTCCCGCACACGCGGGGATGAACCGGCATAGTGAAAAACTATTACTGCCTCACGAAGACGTTTCCCGCACACGCGGGGATGAACCGTAGCGGACACACAATCAACAACAGCGCATCCGACGTTTCCCGCACACGCGGGGATGAACCGTGTATGTTATCTCGACGGTCATAGTTCAAATGACGTTTCCCGCACACGCGGGGATGAACCAACGCTTTTGCAGCTTGCATAGGCGTTAGCTGCACGTTTCCCGCACACGCGGGGATGAACCGCATTTGACTTTATCGGTAGAAATTGTGAAAGTACGTTTCCCGCACACGCGGGGATGAACCGAAATGTGATACAACGCGGCTTTATTGGGCAGCACGTTTCCCGCACACGCGGGGATGAACCGCGTTTTATAGTATTCGATTCGTTTTGCTACTTACGTTTCCCGCACACGCGGGGATGAACCGCTGTCGGGGCGCTTCTTGCGCGGTCAATTATGACGTTTCCCGCACACGCGGGGATGAACCGTTTACAATTCGGGCAAAGCGGTTATTCGTGAAACGTTTCCCGCACACGCGGGGATGAACCGGATTTTCTATTGCCTGTGATGTATTTTATGATACGTTTCCCGCACACGCGGGGATGAACCGGTTTTTCATAAACCGACAGGCGAAGAGATTTCACGTTTCCCGCACACGCGGGGATGAACCGCCTTTGCCCATGTTTTGAAGCCCATAGAAGCCACGTTTCCCGCACACGCGGGGATGAACCGGCTACAAACCAAAGGAGCAACAACAATGACAAACGTTTCCCGCACACGCGGGGATGAACCTTGAAGTTGATACTGAGAGCGCTGACAAAGGGAACGTTTCCCGCACACGCGGGGATGAACCGTTACGGGCTGCGCAATTAACGGCAAAAACAATACGTTTCCCGCACACGCGGGGATGAACCGACCGCCATTCTAATTTCAACTGTTTCCAAACCACGTTTCCCGCACACGCGGGGATGAACCGTGATTCATCATGGCACGGGCGAGGTCTTGGCTACGTTTCCCGCACACGCGGGGATGAACCGGGCATCCCGATTGTCTGTGAAGTGCTTGTGCAACGTTTCCCGCACACGCGGGGATGAACCGGTTTTGCATCTGCTTTTTTCCACGATGAAATGACGTTTCCCGCACACGCGGGGATGAACCGTTACTTGTCTCGCTTCCTAACTTGCTTTTGAGACGTTTCCCGCACACGCGGGGATGAACCGTATCATTGACGCAATTCGATGAATAAACGCGAACGTTTCCCGCACACGCGGGGATGAACCGGCAGTGCAGAACTATTGGGATTGCGGCAACGTACGTTTCCCGCACACGCGGGGATGAACCGAGTTAGCGGCATGGGAAGAATCTGATGTGGCAACGTTTCCCGCACACGCGGGGATGAACCGGCGGTGAGTGATGACACCTGAACAACAAGTACACGTTTCCCGCACACGCGGGGATGAACCGCCGTTACGTGCATCAGCGAGTTTCTCTTCAGAACGTTTCCCGCACACGCGGGGATGAACCGTACAATATCGTTTGTTTTTGGCGGTATGGTCGACGTTTCCCGCACACGCGGGGATGAACCGCCTGAAAGGTCATTCGGTACGGGTTTCCCTTCACGTTTCCCGCACACGCGGGGATGAACCGCGCTTAATTTGTCGGTGCAAACGCTTTCTGGGACGTTTCCCGCACACGCGGGGATGAACCGCAGAAACGGAGCGCGTTAGGCTAATGGCAGTAACGTTTCCCGCACACGCGGGGATGAACCGCATAAATTTGACCAAATAATGATTGAAAAAGGACGTTTCCCGCACACGCGGGGATGAACCGCATCTACCCATAATTGATTTTCAACATTATATACGTTTCCCGCACACGCGGGGATGAACCGTGGTGGGAATTTATATCAAATGTCTGTTCAAGACGTTTCCCGCACACGCGGGGATGAACCGCATTAGAAATTTTTCGGCGAATTGCCCGTGATACGTTTCCCGCACACGCGGGGATGAACCGGGGGCGTTCGCCCAAACTATTCCTGAGTTTCTACGTTTCCCGCACACGCGGGGATGAACCGTTCGGGCGGTACAATTCGCAACGTTATGATTGACGTTTCCCGCACACGCGGGGATGAACCGGCTATCGTGTCAATACGCAGCCTGTTGAGGTTACGTTTCCCGCACACGCGGGGATGAACCGGCTTGGTGCGGACGGTGAACGCGCAATCTACGACGTTTCCCGCACACGCGGGGATGAACCATTTTTTTGCCAATCAAGGAAATTTGGTATTGCACGTTTCCCGCACACGCGGGGATGAACCGCATAGCGGGTTAGAGAAACGGTTATCTCGTCGACGTTTCCCGCACACGCGGGGATGAACCGAGCTTATTCAGGTAGTTGAAAACGCTGGTAAAACGTTTCCCGCACACGCGGGGATGAACCGCAATACGTTTCTACCATTTTTTTGCAAAAAATACGTTTCCCGCACACGCGGGGATGAACCGTAATGATGAATCTTTTTCGTTACTATAAAAACACGTTTCCCGCACACGCGGGGATGAACCGCCTTTGAGCAGGAAATTGGCGCGTTTCGGCAAACGTTTCCCGCACACGCGGGGATGAACCGACCGTGAAATTTTTTGGGAACGCGCAAAGAAAACGTTTCCCGCACACGCGGGGATGAACCGACTGTTCTATAATTGGCAAAATAAGACTGTCGACGTTTCCCGCACACGCGGGGATGAACCGCTGTGAGCCTGTTATGCTTGCCGTCAATGACGACGTTTCCCGCACACGCGGGGATGAACCGATTCACCGCCAAACGGCATTGAAACTGTGCTTACGTTTCCCGCACACGCGGGGATGAACCGGCATTTGGTGACCAACCGCAAAATCAAAGCAACACGTTTCCCGCACACGCGGGGATGAACCGGAAAATCATACTTTCTGTGGTGGCAAAATAGGACGTTTCCCGCACACGCGGGGATGAACCGACTGTTGTCATCAATAGCTTTAATTTCCTCAAACGTTTCCCGCACACGCGGGGATGAACCGGCAGTTTTTACGGAGACCCCGGCGAGTCCAAGACGTTTCCCGCACACGCGGGGATGAACCGCGATGAACGTTATTGTTGAAGGCGGTGATTTCACGTTTCCCGCACACGCGGGGATGAACCGTTAAGAAGTGACAAGTCACCACCGACAATAACACGTTTCCCGCACACGCGGGGATGAACCGGCATAGAATCTGTGCTTATCGCTAATCGTGGTACGTTTCCCGCACACGCGGGGATGAACCGTTCGCCCCAATGCGGACGTATGCAATGATTTCACGTTTCCCGCACACGCGGGGATGAACCGGCGGATTAGATAACTTAGGCAGCGCGGCGGAAACGTTTCCCGCACACGCGGGGATGAACCGATGACGGGATTTTGGGCGGTGAGGCAACATTCCACGTTTCCCGCACACGCGGGGATGAACCGCACATTGTAGTTAATTCCTGCCATTTTATGCGACGTTTCCCGCACACGCGGGGATGAACCGAATGTATGCGCCCGAAAATTTACGCTGTCGGTACGTTTCCCGCACACGCGGGGATGAACCGCGAGTGATGACGAAACGCCCTGGTGTGCTGCAACGTTTCCCGCACACGCGGGGATGAACCGAAACGCCGTTTTCCTTCATTTGCCGCACCGCTACGTTTCCCGCACACGCGGGGATGAACCGCACCCCAGTTTGTTTCGGCTGGCTGCCTCCTCACGTTTCCCGCACACGCGGGGATGAACCGGTATGCAGCACTCCAAAAAAGTGCGGTGAATCACGTTTCCCGCACACGCGGGGATGAACCGCCATGTTTGGGCTTGTTTGGATGATATTTGCTACGTTTCCCGCACACGCGGGGATGAACCGAACGCAGGCATCAGAAGTATTCGAGATGCACGACGTTTCCCGCACACGCGGGGATGAACCGTCGGACAAAACCCGCGTGGGTTATGTAACGGCACGTTTCCCGCACACGCGGGGATGAACCGCAACATTTTAACTGAAAACAGAACGCTAAAAAACGTTTCCCGCACACGCGGGGATGAACCGTTTTTCACCATTGCCGCTTCGTCAATAACAGAACGTTTCCCGCACACGCGGGGATGAACCGATGACGGGATTTTGGGCGGTGAGGCAACATTCACGTTTCCCGCACACGCGGGGATGAACCGCTCAATATCTTTTGTGATTTTTAGTTCACTCAACGTTTCCCGCACACGCGGGGATGAACCGAAAACATTCGAGGAAATTAAGAAAATAGGCAGACGTTTCCCGCACACGCGGGGATGAACCGCGCTCTCACGGTTGAGTTTATGCACCTGAACAACGTTTCCCGCACACGCGGGGATGAACCGCGTGACGGCAAACACGGTAACAATGTCTCTTGACGTTTCCCGCACACGCGGGGATGAACCGACACGTTCCAAACAGGCGATACGATTTCTCCTACGTTTCCCGCACACGCGGGGATGAACCGGTTTCCGCACACTTACACCTACAACGCTGACAACGTTTCCCGCACACGCGGGGATGAACCTGCTATTCCAATTGCAATACCATTGCCAACCACACGTTTCCCGCACACGCGGGGATGAACCGGCATTGTTACAGGCGTTGTCACAAAAGGTTTCACGTTTCCCGCACACGCGGGGATGAACCGAACAGCCCACCGCCTCTGTCTGAATACAGTAACACGTTTCCCGCACACGCGGGGATGAACCGTTTTGTGCGCTCTTCGTAGTCATCGCGGCGTGACGTTTCCCGCACACGCGGGGATGAACCGTTTGATAAACCCAAACCCGCGCCTCTGTGATGACGTTTCCCGCACACGCGGGGATGAACCGTGGTATCTGTGGCACGCGCACCTAACGCAAGGACGTTTCCCGCACACGCGGGGATGAACCGATTGATGCAACGGCGGGGGCGGCGGGTGTGAGACGTTTCCCGCACACGCGGGGATGAACCGACGTGCAATGCCAAAATTTGCTTGCCAACGTGACGTTTCCCGCACACGCGGGGATGAACCACCACAGCACCGCTTCGTACCAGTTCGCCCATGACGTTTCCCGCACACGCGGGGATGAACCGGCGTTTTGCTTTGCTTGATTTTCACAAAACGGACGTTTCCCGCACACGCGGGGATGAACCGCCTACCGCGCAGCACGAAAAGCAGGCAAAACCACGTTTCCCGCACACGCGGGGATGAACCGTTGCGGTCTCATTAGGGATTGAGGTATAGCAAACGTTTCCCGCACACGCGGGGATGAACCGCCTGTTCCGCCTGTGAGCGGATTTGCTGCTTGGACGTTTCCCGCACACGCGGGGATGAACCGGTTTTTCGGCGGTTGTTGTAAAAGCTACGTTTACGTTTCCCGCACACGCGGGGATGAACCGTAACTTAGCGTCTGCTATTCCGCCACGCCCCTACGTTTCCCGCACACGCGGGGATGAACCGAACAGCCCACCGCCTCTGTCTGAATACAGTAACACGTTTCCCGCACACGCGGGGATGAACCGCGGTATCCAAAGGGGGTCATCTTGCGTACACGACGTTTCCCGCACACGCGGGGATGAACCGACTCTTTCCCCGGTTCAATCTACGCCCAAAAGACGTTTCCCGCACACGCGGGGATGAACCGTACATTGCCATAACCTGATTCAGCATTTTGTTACGTTTCCCGCACACGCGGGGATGAACCGAGAATCCCGTGTACACCAAACCGCCTGACTTTACGTTTCCCGCACACGCGGGGATGAACCGCTATCTCGTGGTTGCTTCTGGCGATAGCATGACACGTTTCCCGCACACGCGGGGATGAACCGAGTTTCGGAAAACATTCCGCAATCGGTTGTTGACGTTTCCCGCACACGCGGGGATGAACCGCAAATCACGCTCACGTTCAATCCTATATCGAAACGTTTCCCGCACACGCGGGGATGAACCGTTTTACATACAGCAGCCCGGCTGCTTCGGCTGACGTTTCCCGCACACGCGGGGATGAACCGGTTCAGGACATTGCCTACGACCCAGAAACCAAACGTTTCCCGCACACGCGGGGATGAACCGGCGGGCATCTTGCCTATACGGAACTCATTGACACGTTTCCCGCACACGCGGGGATGAACCGCCGTTTTTCCAACAGGAAAAACACTCTGTCCCACGTTTCCCGCACACGCGGGGATGAACCGCGCTCTCCGCGCCCACGAAAGAGGAAATTGAGACGTTTCCCGCACACGCGGGGATGAACCGTATCATTACTCGCATCAACTGTGACTCTATTCACGTTTCCCGCACACGCGGGGATGAACCGCTCTCAACATTCCGCGCATGGGCGGCGGTATAACGTTTCCCGCACACGCGGGGATGAACCGCACTCTCCGCGCCCACGAAAGAGGAAATTGAGACGTTTCCCGCACACGCGGGGATGAACCGGCAAACGGAGAGTATCAATTATCCGCCGATGCACGTTTCCCGCACACGCGGGGATGAACCGGTGTTCCGCCGCACCCTGTCATTGCCAATTTTACGTTTCCCGCACACGCGGGGATGAACCGGCTGCGAATATCTTATCCTTTGGTATGTGAACACGTTTCCCGCACACGCGGGGATGAACCGGTATTTTGCAATGGTTGATGTAACAGTTATCGACGTTTCCCGCACACGCGGGGATGAACCGAGGCGTTCACGGCAGGTGGGCTTGCTTCGGGCACGTTTCCCGCACACGCGGGGATGAACCGCTGAAGGTTGGTGGTTCGAGTCCGCCTCTCGCACGTTTCCCGCACACGCGGGGATGAACCGTTCTGGGGTGCAATAGGCTCAATCGTGCTGAGAACGTTTCCCGCACACGCGGGGATGAACCGCCCCGAAGCCGCGAAAATCCTGCGTTTGTCCAACGTTTCCCGCACACGCGGGGATGAACCGAAAAATCTCTCCAATGCCAGCACTCACATACAACGTTTCCCGCACACGCGGGGATGAACCGTAACGTCGGGCAATCCGACTGTGCTTGCTGTTACGTTTCCCGCACACGCGGGGATGAACCGCCACCAATAGCCTTTCTCAAAATGCGGCAAACGACGTTTCCCGCACACGCGGGGATGAACCGGACAGGTTTAACCTACAACGACAACACGATAGACGTTTCCCGCACACGCGGGGATGAACCGCGCGTCGGGCGCATCGTCGGGGTTTTTGGCTTACGTTTCCCGCACACGCGGGGATGAACCGGTGCTTGTAGGTTTTATGTGGCAACAACCAATACGTTTCCCGCACACGCGGGGATGAACCGACAATTTCATCGAAACACGTGTCGAATTGCAGGACGTTTCCCGCACACGCGGGGATGAACCGGTGATTTTCATGCCGGACGATTTGGCGTTTCGACGTTTCCCGCACACGCGGGGATGAACCGCGCCGGAGCGTGTGATTTTACCAGCATCGGTGACGTTTCCCGCACACGCGGGGATGAACCGCAAAAATGCGTACACTCATATTACACTAGGGTACGTTTCCCGCACACGCGGGGATGAACCGCAATTCACAGAGCGCTTTGGCAATGTTGCCGCACGTTTCCCGCACACGCGGGGATGAACCGCCGCTCACGGTTCAGAGCGCGGAGAGGGCTATACGTTTCCCGCACACGCGGGGATGAACCGCGTTTAATAAGAGCCTCACGCTTCAATTCCTCACGTTTCCCGCACACGCGGGGATGAACCGCGATTGGCACTGCACAACAGCAATTAGGGAAAACGTTTCCCGCACACGCGGGGATGAACCGTTCGCTCACCCCTTTTGACGGTATGCTATACAACGTTTCCCGCACACGCGGGGATGAACCGATTCGCTGCCGATTAGAATTTTCATCACTCACACGTTTCCCGCACACGCGGGGATGAACCGCATTACAGAGCAGGTACAGGCAGCGCGGACGGACGTTTCCCGCACACGCGGGGATGAACCCACCACCTGCGGCGGATTAAGCCCGTTTCCCGCACGTTTCCCGCACACGCGGGGATGAACCGCCAATAGGTTTAGTCGGTTCTACTGTTGATGTACGTTTCCCGCACACGCGGGGATGAACCGATTTGGCGCGGCGCACAGGCGCTTTGCCTGAAACGTTTCCCGCACACGCGGGGATGAACCGTTTTTTTAGGGGAAATTGAAAATAAATTTGACACGTTTCCCGCACACGCGGGGATGAACCGCGGATTGATTCACCGATTTTGCGGAAATAAAAACGTTTCCCGCACACGCGGGGATGAACCGTAATCACACAATGACAAAATAATGAATGCCGGACGTTTCCCGCACACGCGGGGATGAACCGTATGTCTTATTAGGCATATTAAAGTTCCAACCACGTTTCCCGCACACGCGGGGATGAACCGCAACTTGCGGCGGATTTTGAGGGGTTGCAAAAACGTTTCCCGCACACGCGGGGATGAACCGCGAGAGCGGAAATTGCTAGAGATTATTCACAAACGTTTCCCGCACACGCGGGGATGAACCGAATTTATCCAAGTGACGAAACGGCGCAAAAACACGTTTCCCGCACACGCGGGGATGAACCGCGGCTTACAGAGCCTTAAAAATCCGAAAAAAAACGTTTCCCGCACACGCGGGGATGAACCGACCGCTTATTATTTATGCCGAGTAGTGATACTACGTTTCCCGCACACGCGGGGATGAACCGCGCTCTCATGCCTTCCTCAATTCCTGCACCTAACGTTTCCCGCACACGCGGGGATGAACCGCGTGTTGCCTTCAGGCGGTGTTGCACCCGCGCACGTTTCCCGCACACGCGGGGATGAACCGTTTTGAGCGGTTCTTTCCTGAAGAGTTGGTTGACGTTTCCCGCACACGCGGGGATGAACCGCCGTACAACACAAAACGCGGACACGATTATTTACGTTTCCCGCACACGCGGGGATGAACCGTTGTTGTAGGTGGTGACTTATCACAACTCAACACGTTTCCCGCACACGCGGGGATGAACCGGCAATCAAAAACTTGCACAGATGCTTAACGCGACGTTTCCCGCACACGCGGGGATGAACCGGCGAACACTGTACCGTTTTTCTCTCCGACACGACGTTTCCCGCACACGCGGGGATGAACCGCATGAAAAGCAATCAAGACCTCGACCTCGTTCACGTTTCCCGCACACGCGGGGATGAACCGCCCGCTTGATTCATGGCGAATCAGTGCAGACAACGTTTCCCGCACACGCGGGGATGAACCGTGTGTTGCGTAAATTCAAATCCTCAACAATAGACGTTTCCCGCACACGCGGGGATGAACCGACGGTGCATCAATGATAATTGAGAAACAACAAACGTTTCCCGCACACGCGGGGATGAACCGAACTTGACAACATCCTTCACAGCGAAACACATACGTTTCCCGCACACGCGGGGATGAACCGGTTTTCCATAAGATTATTTCGATGTGTCCCTAACGTTTCCCGCACACGCGGGGATGAACCGGCTGTTTGTGAGCCGTATGCAGTTTTTGCGAAACGTTTCCCGCACACGCGGGGATGAACCGGCTGCGGGGTTATCGTTAATGAATCGGTCGGTACGTTTCCCGCACACGCGGGGATGAACCGTTTACCAATCTTTAGAACTGAAAGTTAGATAAATTTGAATGAGCTGTTTAGTACATTGTTCTTAAAATAAGCCATTATTAAAAAGCAAGTATTTAAGACACTTTAGTTTTATCATACCGCATAAATACTTGATTAAAAATAGTTGCTTAAATCAGGAATGATGTATTTAGAGCAAATTCAGCGTAAAGCATTGTTTTTTCTAAGCAATCAATCCGCATTGCAAGGCTATTGGGAATTAGTTGGCAGTAGCTGCCCAAGCCATCCGCCGATCAACTACCAACTAATTCGGCAAAGGTAGCTTAAGGTTTTTGAAATCAGACTACACTTATTGTTTTTCATAGCTTTACGAGGTTTGCTTTTTTGATTGGGAAAATTTTTATCTAACTTTCAGTTAGCAATAGTCTGGACATTTTTGTTTGATAGAGAAGAATCGTAGGAAAAAAGCCCGCCTCTTCCGTGATTTGTAAAGTAACCACACTGTACAACACCACAAGAGGAGGCGTATATGCTTATCGCACAGCGCATAATACAGAAATGTTCTTTTCTTTCCAACATCCAGCGAGGTCTGCTGTTGCTCGTGATCCAGTCAATCTATTGTTGTCGTTCGCGTGTGAACTTTGCTTCGATGGGCAGACTTGGTCTGGTGAACGAGAAAACAATTCGCCGCTATTTCCAGACACCAATAGAGTTCATCAAGGTTCATCGTGTGGTTATTGATACGGTCTTGCCGAAGGAGTTACCTGGTCTGCGCGTCATAGGCTTTGACCCATCGTTTCTTCAGAAGTCGGGAAGCAAAACTCCCGGCATATCGAAATTCTGGAACGGCTCTGCGCAGCGAGCCGAAAAGGGTTTAGAAGTGAGCGTTGCGGCGGTGATAGATGTCACGCGCCGTATTGCTCTTCCTCTTTCGATAGCCCAGACCTGCCCTCCGGGAACACCAAGAGCGCAAAAGCCGCCGATGGAGCAGCCGGTGGAGCCTTGCCTGCCCCTGAAGCGGGAACGTACCGATGCTGCTACGAAAACCAAGACCCCAGAGTCAGACAAACAAGAACCATGGCTTATCGAAGAGTATTTGCGGCATATTGACCATCTTCGTCCACATCTGACGGAGCGAGAGCAACATCTGGTGTTTGATGCCTATTTTGCAAAGAAGAAAATCTTCGACCAATGCGCCATTTGGAACCTCTTTTGCATCACCAGACTTCGTTGTGATGCCAACATGAAGTACCTCTACACCGGAGAATCCCGCCCATCAGGGCGTGGGCGACAAAAGGTGTACGACGGAAAAGTCATCTGGGGTACTCCCCGCGAAGAAGTCTTTGAACAAACGGTCTTATACCAATTTGAGTTGATAACTGTGCAAAAAAAATCCGGCTTCAGTGGCACAGACATTCTTGTCTGTGCGGGTATTTGTGCTGCTTCCAGAGAAAAGCATTGAAAAAATAATGCACAATCCTCAGCGTAAATTGGTATTACCCGATGGAACGGTCTTGCGAGCGGCAAAACTCTACCATGTCGGACTCAAACGCATCTTGTGCGTGGTGGTGGTCGAGAAACCCCGAGGCAAACGATACATTCTTGCTTCGACCGACCTTGAACGAAGCGCCGTAGCAATATTTGACGCTTATACTGCCCGATTCCAGTTGGAGTTCATCATCCGTGATGCCAAAGGATTCACTGGGCTGGGTGATGCTCAGACCCGTTCGACTCAGGCGATAGATGCGCATTTGAATTGCAGTTTGCTTGCCCTTGGTATTGCGCGGGCAGAACATTACCAGAGCCTAGGGCTAGAATCGAAAACCCCATTCTCTATGGACAAGATGAAAACACAGCAGTTTAATGAACATTTTGCCGCACGAATATTATCCATCTATGGCATCTCGCCAGAGTTGATAAAAAATCATCCAGGGTATCACAACATCAGCAAATACGCCATTGCGCAGACTTGAAAATGTCCAGACTATTGTTTTGAGAAAAGCCCCCATGTCTATCACGGCTCTGCGGCAACCTGTTGCAGCACAATTTCTCCACCCGCAATTTTTTCAACGGCATCTTTTGCGGCACTCTGCTCTGCATCTTTTTTGTTGCGCCCATTCCCACGCCCCACAACCACGCCACTAATGACCACTTCCATTGCAAAATCCTTGTGGTGGTCAGGTCCTTCGGCACTGATGACCACGTACTTAGGAACGCCCGTGCCGACGGATTGTGAATGTTCGAGCAGAATACTTTTGAAGTTCGTATCGCGCATAAGCGAACCCTCGTTCATCACGTGCAAAAGCACGGAGCGGATGATAAATTCCTTTGCTGCATCCGCGCCGGAATCGAGATAAATCGCAGCTATTATCGCCTCCAACGCATCGGCGAGAATCGAATCATTGCCCTGTTGCAAGGAATGACGGGCGCTCAGGCTGACCATGATAAATTCGTGCAGACGCAGTTTCCGTGCGCAGTATGCCAATGATTTTTTATTCACAAGCCACGAGCGCATCTTCGTTAATTCCCCTTCTTGCACGTCGGAACGTAGGTAAAATAAGTATTCCGCAATGACCGAACTCAAAATAGCATCGCCAAAGAACTCAAGGCGCTCATTGGAAAAAATGGAGGGATTTTGGAGAATTTGCAGGTATGAACGGTGCGTCAGTGCTTGCTCGAAGTAAGATACGGTAATAATCGGCACATTGAGAATTTTTTCTAACTCACGTACTTTTTCTTGCGACAAAAACCCCACCGTCGGGAACATGGAATCATCCAAGACACTGGAACGCAAGAATTTACTTGGCAGCGCAGCTAATTTCACGATTTTGCTGTGCAGTTGCTGAATAAAACTATTCAGCGAAAGATTCATGTTCAAATTCAGATTCATGGTGTTTTGCGGGAAGTGAGCCGCCGGAAAACAAGCATTGGTGAGGTTTACAGGAATAATGCTTGCGTTCTAACGCCTCAAAAAAAAGAGGTGAATGTGCAAAAAGCAGTAGCGTAAATTTACAAAATCTTCACAAGAAGCCATACAGAAATAGCGGCAATACAGAGCCAAACAAGCGTATTCAGGAAGTCCAAGCGGTTTTCCGAAGGCGGGAACATGGCATTTTTGTGACGGTCGTCTTTACGCTGGTCGTCATTATGCTGGTCGTCTTTACGCTGGTCACCGAAAAAATAGCGGATGAAAAGTTCTGTGAGCATTGATTCACCTTACGCGGATAACTTGGTAAAACACAACGAAGCATTATGACCACCGAAACCAAATGTATTGCTGATAGCCGCATGAATACTACGCTCCACAGGAGTATTCGGCACATAGAATAAATCGCAGTCGGGGTCAGGAACTTCATAATTGATGGTCGGCGGAAGCGTGTTATGATGCAGTGCCAAGACCGTTGCAGCCGCTTCCACAGCCCCCGCAGCGCCCAGCAAATGCCCCGTCATAGATTTCGTCGAACTCACAGCAAGATTGTGGGCGTGCTGCCCAAAAACGGTTTTAATGGCAGATGTTTCGTTTTTATCATTCAGTGGCGTAGAAGTGCCGTGAGCGTTGATGTAACCAATATCTTCAGGCTGAACACCTGCATCCCGCATGGCAAGACGCATAGAGCGCACAGCGCCTTCACCGCCCTCAGCCGGATGCGTGATGTGATAGGCATCGTCGGTTAGTCCAAATCCCGCCGCGACCGCATAAATCCTTGCTCCGCGCTTTTGGGCGTGTTCTAATGTTTCCAAGACCAGCACCGCACCGCCTTCGCCCATCACAAAGCCGCTTCGTTCCTTGTCAAAAGGTCGGCTTGCTTTTTCGGGTGCATCATTGCGTGTGGACAGCGCCCGCATTGCACCAAATCCACCAATGCCCATCGGCGTAATAACGGCTTCGCTGCCGCCTGCCAGCATCATATCAGCATCGCCACGCTGCAAAAGCATCATCGCATCGGCGATACAGTGCGAGGAAGTAGCACACGCCGAAACCGCACCGTAATTAGGTCCTTTGAAACCGTAGCGAATGGCAATCTGTCCCGCAGCAATGTTGGAAATAAGCATCGGCACAAAAAACGGCGAGATTCTATCAGGATTCCCGCCACGTTTGTAGAGTTCTTCCTGTTGAATGTGGTATGTCCACATTCCACCAATACCCGAACCAAACATCACGCCAACGCGCTCCCCGTCAAGATTTGTGCGAGTTTCCGCGTCCAACCCCGCGTCCAAAAGCGCCATTTCTGCCGATGCGATGGCGTAGTGCGTAAACGGGTCCATACGCTGCGCTTCTTTGCGGGAAACAAATTTCTGCACATCGAAGTTTTTTACCTCGCAAGCGAAATGCGTGTCGTAAGCACTAGCATCGAAGCGGGTTATCGGTGCGGAACCGCTTTTGCCAAGCATCATTGCTTGCCAAAATTCTTCTTTGCTATTGCCAATCGGCGTAACAACGCCAATGCCCGTAACGACAATGGTAGGAAAAGGATAGCGCGACATCGTGTAAGGGATAAGGGGTGAGGGAAAGAGGACAAGGGTAATTTTGAACGGTACCTTGATTGTTGATGTCAAGGCTTTTGGGGTTTGCGGCACGACAAAAAAAACTTTCCAAGTGCGGTAGATGCTTTGTTGAAGCGTGTCTCCGACTTGGAAAGTTGATAATTTCGAGAAGGAGCGAGATTATTTTGCTTTCGCTTCGAGATATTTTACCGCGTCGCCGACGGTTTGGATTTTCTCAGCATCGCTGTCTTCAATCGTTACGTTGAACTCTTTCTCAAATTCCATGATGAGTTCGACGGTATCAAGGGAATCAGCGCCCAAATCGTTGGTAAAGGAAGCATCGTTGGTGATTTGGGATTCTTCTACACCCAATTTATCAACGATAATTTTCTTAACGCGTTCTGCGATAGACATAGTAAAAACCTAAAAAGGTGAACAAAAAAGTGATTAAAAAAGAATTAATGTGCTTTGGAAATTACGACGCTAAACCGCCGTCCACTACGATTGTTTGCGCCGTGACATAAGAAGCATCATCGGAAGCAAGGAAGGCAACCACTGAGGCAATCTCCGTCGGCTGCGCGGTACGACCAAGCGGGATGCTGCTTTGCAGGGCTTTTTTCTGCTCGTCGCTAATTTTCGCGGTCATATCTGTGTCAATGTAGCCCGGAGCAACGCAATTTACTAAAATATTTCGAGATGCCAATTCCTTCGCAAAGGATTTTGTCAAGCCGATAAGTCCTGCTTTGGACGCAGAATAGTTCACCTGCCCCGCATTTCCTGTGATTCCGACAATCGAACCGATATTGATAATTTTTCCGGCACGTTGGCTCATCATCGGCTTGGTGAGTGCTTTGCTCATCAAAAATGCGCCTTTGAGATTGGTGTCTATCACGCTGTCCCAATCCGATTCACTCATGCGCAAAACCAGTGTGTCTTTGGTAATTCCGGCGTTATTCACAAGAATATCCACGCGCTTTGCGGGGTTTGCAGGATGCTCAAGCACCGTTTTGACAAGATTTTGAACGGAATCGGCATTAGCAACATCCGCTTGCAGTGCATTTGCGCCGATTTCCGCAGCCACAGCATGAGCTTTATCAGGGCTGGAATTAAAGGTAAAAAAAACAGTCGCGCCATCAGCAGCAAGGCGGCGGACAATCGCCTCACCAATACCGCGTGAACCGCCTGTTACAAGGGCAATTTTGCCAGAGAGTTTGGACATGACAAAGTAAAAAACTATGAAAGATGAGTGAATTTCAAGGACATATGCGGTCCGTCGGGGAATTCGGGATTAGGGATAAGTTTTTGTGCATTTGTGCATTAAAGTCAATAACCAAATCCAAGCCCTCAAGCGGCATCGCACCGAGAAGAACTTCAGTGGTTTCTCCGGGCATAACCATTGCCCTGACAGTGGTTTCACGCCCTTCGCAGCGCACATCTACCGGACCAACTACTTTCGTCATCATTTGCGAACCATCGGCAAGGACAGCCGTGCGTTTTTCAAGGGTTTTGAGTTTCAGTTCGCGGCAAATTTTTTCATTGATTGCAAGGGTAATTGCGCTGCTATCAACCAAAGCACGCACTTCCATTTTACGCACTTGGTCTTCGGTAATGTAGCCGTCCTCCAACAAACCTAAGTCTGTTGTTCGGACAAGTTCGATTGTTGCGTAGGTCAGTCCCATAGCGGTATCTCCTTTGAAGTAGATAGTTTACGACAAAATTATTTTCCCTTATTCTTTTGTGGCTTTCCAATCGTTCATTTCTTCTTCAATGAAGAAATTGAGTAAATCGCGGTACATTTTTTCGATAATTTCGGGGTCTAATCCTTCTTCCACAGCCCACGTGCGGCGGTCTTGGAGTAAATTGCGCACACGCTCAACCGCACGAACACTTGCTTCGCTGGTTTTGAATTGTGATGCGGCGCGGACATATCGCAGACGCTCGCCCAAAAGTGCAATGATTTGGCGGTCGCGGCGGTCAATTTCCGTGCGGATGTCTTGGATGCTTTCGCATTGTTCGGGTGTTTTCATTAGATATAAGGATGATAAAATTTATAAAACTATTGCCTTCATCTGCTCCGCCGTGTCAAAACCGCCAATAGTAACATCGCTTACGGTGCGCTTTATCAAGCCTTGCAGCACGTTTCCGGGACCGAGTTCGTAAAACGCCTTGATGCCTGCCGATTGCATTGCCTGTACGCTTTGCGTCCAAAGAACGGGCGCGGTGAGTTGCTGCACAAGCGCAGAGCGAATGTCGTCTGCTTTGCGGAGCGGTTTTGCGAGGGCGTTGGAATACACATCCACGCTTGCATCCTGCATGGATGCGGTATAAATCGCTTTTTCGAGTTCATTTTGTGCGCTTTGGAGCAGGGGCGAATGGAACGCGCCGCTCACGGGAAGTTCTTTTACCATTTTTGCTCCGGCTGCCTTGAAATCAGGCATTTTCGAGCGCAAATACTCCGCACTTCCCGAAATAACCACTTGTCCGGGAGAATTAAAATTTGCTGCAACAACCGTTTTTTCCATATTTCCGGCTTCAGTAAGACTTGCGCAAAGTTCGCGCACCTTCTCATCGTCCATACCGACAACCGCAGCCATTGTGCCGGGAAAGGTCTCTCCGGCGCGGAACATAAGTTCGCCGCGCAATTTTACCAAACCCAAGCCTGTAGCGAAATCAACAACTCCGGCAGCAAAAAGCGCCGAATACTCACCGAGAGAATGTCCCGCAGCCGCATGAAATGGAAGTTTATTGCGCAAAAGCGTTGCCAGAATTGCTTCGTGAACAAAAAGCGCAGGCTGCGTGTAGCGTGTTTCCTTGAGTGTGTCGGCAGGACCGTCAAAACAAATATTGCTGAGAGCTACGCCCATGATAGAATCTGCCTCTTGAAGCATTTGCTTTGCAATGGGAAAGCTATCTGCTAAATCCCGCATCATTCCTACATACTGCGAGCCTTGACCGGAAAAAACAAGTGCGTTCATGAAAAAAAAAGAAAAAGTTACAACGAAAGTAGGAAATAATAAAATACGAAATATCACCAAGCAGAACATTTTTCGTTTTCGGTGAGATTGTCCAAGAATGATTGCCCACGAATCAAATGAATCCTCGCCAATCGTAGCTGCAACGTAAGCACAAAAATTGTCAGTGACTCAACCCCCACCCTTGTCGAATTATTCCCTTTCGGGTGATAGAATCTATCGTTGTCTATCGTTGTAGAGACAACGCATGCCTTGTCTCTACGTTAAAAACCGCCAAATAATTATGCGGTTTTATCACCTGAAAGGGAATACTTGGTAATAGCTCAAAGGACGGCTTCAAACAGCTATAATCACTTCATTCTCAAAAGCCCACCAATACAGTTTGAAATTCCTTGAAAAGATAATTCTTTCCGTTAATTTTGCTTCTCATGGCGTAGTAACCTTTATCTCACTTTCAGTTATACTGAGAAAAAAATCATTTTTGCTTGACAATTGTAACGAATTGTCAGGTTTTTTTTTATATTAGTCGGCTATATGAAGGCTTCGATATTTTCCAGCAAGCAACATAAGGAAAAGCGCTTGGCAGCTATCACCTGCAAACGTTCCTCTCTACATAATCTCGGCAACAATTTCATTCGCAGACTGCATCCGTTGAGGTTTCTAAGCAATGGCATCTACAAATTGCACGAATCTTCACAAATCAAAGAGTTAGGCACATTTGGTAAATGTTCTTTATTGAAAAAAAAAATCGCATCAATCAAGGACTCATGATGATTCGTCAGTCTCCTAGGCTTTTTTTTTCGTTAGACCCGACCACTTACCGCAGACTTTTTCAGACCTGATATTCCTCAGCACCAAATGAACGAAGAACAACTACAACGAATGCTTGCAATTTTGGAAGAAATCCTTCTAGGGCAAGAACACGCAAATAATATGCTTACCGAGATAAGCAAGCGTTTATGTGCCGTTGAGCGCCGTTTTACCGATATGGAGCGCCAAATGGGTATCACGTATCCGCGTCCACCCAGACGCTTTGTGAAGGGCATAACCGACACGTGGCAATCACTGAATTAAAACGACAACTTCATAATTCACAAGTATTTCAACTAATTTCCCCAAAGAGTGTGTTATGGCACAAACAGCAGAGAAAAAAAACATCCCCTTTCTTGAACCTGCTCAGTTCATGAAAGATATGACCGAAATGAGTACAAAGGTCATGCGCGGCTTACAAAATCTAAAAGATATATCCGAAGACGACTTAGCCGTCGGCGTAACGCCGCGCGTGAAGGTTTTGGATGTGGACGGCGGAAAAATTAAACTCTACCACTATCCGAATCCTAAAGCAACCTGTAAAGTGCCGCTCCTGCTGAATTTTGCGGTTGTAAACAAAGAATATATCTTGGATTTACAAGAAGACAAAAGTTTTGTCAAAAAAATGATGGAAGCCGGCTTGGAAGTCTATACGATTGATTGGGGCTACCCGACACGTGCCGACCGTTACCGCGAAGTTGGTGATTACGTTGATTACTTGGATTCTTGCGTGGATTATATCCGCAAAGCATCCGGTCAAAAGAGTATCAATCTTTTGGGCATTTGTCAAGGTGGCACCGCAGCACTCATGTATTCAGCACTCTTCCCTGAAAAAGTACGCAATTTAATTACGGTGGTTATGCCGTTTGAATTTGATTTGCCCGACAGCCTCTTTTTCAAATGGGGTAAACACGTGGACCCGGACCCGATCGCCGATTCGGTTGGTACAATCTCCGGCGAGGTGATGAATGCAGGATTCCTTATGGTGAAGCCCATGCAACGCCTCCAGAAATTCCATGCGTTTGTAAACATGATGGATAATAAAGACAAAGTTGCGAACTTCCTCCGTATGGAACGTTGGTTATTCGATAGCCCCGGTCAGCCCGGCGAAGCATACCGCGAATACACCAAGCGTGTGTTCCAAGGCAATGAACTGTCACAAAATAAACTCACGATAGATGGTCGTCATGTCGATTTGAACAAAGTAACCATGCCTGTTTTGTCTATTTACGCCGCACAAGACCACCTTGTTCCGCCGGAATGTGCAAAACCGGTCTATGACAAAATTGCATCCAAAGACAAGCAAATTGTGGAGTTCCCGGGCGGACACGTCGGCGTATTTATGAGCGGTTCATCGCAGAAATACGTTGCTCCGGCAATTTCAAGTTGGATTATTGAGCGTTCCAAAGTCTAAAAACCAGAAGACTTAGGCGCTTGATATAAAAATACTTACGGGCAATAGTTGAGGGTGGAATCATCTGACTATTGCCCGATTTTTTGTAATAGCAGTACAACACTTAGCACTTCCTCCCTCAATGCCTACAACCGCAGAAACCATCGCACGTTTAGACCACATTGCCCGCCCGTTCATGGTGCATTTGCCGCCACAAATGGCGACACACGTGTATTCATCGGGACGGAATGTCTTTCTTTCCGCTTTGGCATCCGAAAAACCCGCTCCACAGCACGTTCCCGAAGAGCATCGCCGTACGCTCTGGGGATTGCATTTCCGCGCAGGTTTGCTGAATGCTGCAGGAATGTTCAAAAACGGTGAAAGTTATGATGTGGCGTTCAGACAAGGTGCGGGCGGTTATCTCGCCGGAACAACTACCGCACACCCACGCACGGGCAACACACGCAACGGCATAACAAAGCCCTTTGCGCCTTATCCACGCTCACGAGCCGCATCCAATTGGCTTGGACTTCCGAATGACGGGCACGCCGCAGTAGCCAAGAGGCTTGCAGCCTTCGAGCGGCATGAAGATTTCCCGATTGGTGCAAGTTTGATGACTGCCCCGGAATCAAGCGGGAAAGCAGCATTGGAAGAACTCGTCAAAGGAATGAGATTGTATGCGGAAGCGAGAGTGGATTTTCTGGAAATTAACGAAAGCTGCCCGAATGTTGCGCACGGCTCATCGTCACTGGAGGCGATTACGGAGCGCTTGGAATATATCAGCATAGAGTTTTTACGCAAGCGTTCTGACGCTCTTCCCGTTGTGGTAAAATTTTCGACTGACACCGCAAAGGCAGACGTAGAGCCGCTTTTGAGAATACTTTGTACGCTTGGTTTCGACGGGGTGAATTTTGGCAACACTTCCATAAACTATGCTGTACACCGCACTGCGCTTCACTCCGACGAACAAGCACTGTTTGACTATTTTACGCAAACCTTTGGCGGCGGTGTAAGCGGTGAGCCGCTTCGTGCTTCGTCGCTTGATTTGGTGAGGTTTGCAAACGATATTTTGCGTCAAAATCCACCTTCGCAAGAATTTCACATCATTCGCACCGGAGGCGTGGCTTCGCAACTTGATATGGAAGAAAGTTTTTCGGCAGGAGCGTCCTTGTGCCAGTGGTACACAGGATATTTTGAGCGCTTTGCTGAAGACGGTCATCGCCTGTATGCACGGCTTTGGGCGTGATGCACATTGCGTCTGTATAATATCAGGGGAAGTTCTTCTTATTTCGGCTGAAAACTTCGTTCAAACTTTAATGTTGGGCTTATCATAAATGCCATTGCAATAAACGGAATAATTGCGAAGGAAAGATAAAAACAAATTGCGCCGACACCGAGAGGCAGGAAAAATGGCAGTGCTGCGGCTATCAAACTGCCAAATATCCAGACAAGACCTGATAAAGCCAAATATTTCCCACCTACCGCGTTGATTGGATACCAATGTTCATCCGATGCTAATGTTTTGGGGGTGCGGACTCCATAGTACAGATTTCGCTTGATTTTACCACGCATAAGCGGAATTCCAAGCCCAATCATCAGGAATCCAATAGCAATATAGGCAAGAACGAGAATTCGTTCAATAATAACAGCATTCATATGATTTCAAGAACAATGAAGAAAACGGTGCTTTGTTCTTCTGAGGAATCGCAAAATAAGCGCCTCCTTAAAGATTCAGAGGATTATGCCAATGAATAAACGCTCCGTCGCTTCGGAGCAGAGGGATCATACGTGATGTGTTGGGTTTTGCCGAAAACACAACATCCTCCGCAAAGCCGATGTCCGCTAAATAGCGGGCGTGGTGCGATTGAGCGAGCGCTTGGCTAGGATTAGGCTCGGCGCGATGGAGATTTCGTGCGGCTGTTGTGGCATCGGAACAGGTAATGTCATAATCCCCTTCAGTTAATTCTCGCACGAGCGCCTCAGCGATTGCTCCGGCGCAAAGTGTGTCCTCATAGCTAAAATCTCCATTTCCGCCTGCACAGACGCAATAAATGGTGTTGATAGTGGAAATTTCGCTTATCTCCGCCAATGCCCCTCCAGAGCGCTCTTTTGCTCGTGCCTCGTTCAGAACAAGGTATTTGACTACAAAATTCACCACAGCTCGAAGATTCGCAAACGAAGCCGCCAGCACAAGCGGCGCAGACTGCACGGTCTGAATTGCTTGTGTGCCGTTTGTTGTGCTGAAAACAAGCGTTTTCCCTTCTATGCGCTCCGGCGTGTATTCAAGCGGGGAATTGCCAATGTCAAAGCCTTCAGGTTTGGTACCGCCTCGCTCCCCACAAAGCATCACCATTTTTTCCCCTAAACGTCCGCGCAGTTCGCGTGCTTTCGATTCGGCTTCAGCAAGCGTTCCGACGGGGAAAATTTCTTTTGCACCATTTTCCAACGCTTGAGCAATCGTTGTTGTTGCACGGAAAACGTCAATCACTAGAACGATACTCGTGGTCAAGGCTTCGGCACTTGTGAGCAAGCGCGGCGTGAGGGCAACGTTGATTTCGAGAGGCATAATTGTTTGTTTTTTTGACACGAAGAACAGGAAACGACTGGGTTCTGTGCTGCTTACAGCAATGTTTTCCAAATCGTCAAAAGCGCGATACCAAGCGCGATACGATAAATCACAAACACTGCCGTCGAATGTGTTTGCAAATACCGCAAAAGCAGCGCTATTGCGGCATAGCCCGAAATGCCGGAAACAACAGTCGCCACAAGCAATGTGGTCATGTCTTGCGTGTTCATAAATTCCAACGACTGTTTCAGTTGTAAGAGTCCGCTTGCCAAAACCGCAGGAATACTGAGCAGAAAGGAAAATCGCGCTGCCACATCACGCTTCAGCCCGATAAACAAGCCTGCGGTAATCGTTGTTCCGGAGCGGGATGCACCGGGAAACAGTGCTAAGGTTTGTGCAACGCCGATAATTAGCGCATCGCGCCACGTAATTTCCTGCAAACCGCGCTGTTGCTTGCTTAGACGTTCTGCAATAAACAGAACTAGAGCCAAAATAATCAGTGTCCATGCGATAATGGTAACATTTTTGGTAATGTTACTTTCGATAATTTTTTTGAGCGCAAGCCCAATCGTAACAATCGGCACTGTGCCGATAATCACGTACCAGCCCATGCGGGATTCCTGCGACTGAGTATGCCATTGCTTGCGTTCACGGATATTTTCCCGTAAAAATGCCGTTGAAATCTGCACAATGTCTTGAGCAAAATATATCAACACCGCAAGTAGTGTTCCGAGTTGAATAACCGCGATAAACGCCGTCCATGCTTCGGGGTGTTCGGGGGAAATCAAGCCCATTGCCTTGCCGACAAGCGTTAAATGCGCAGAACTGCTCACGGGCAGAAATTCGGTTAATCCTTGAACAATGCCGAGAATAATAGCTTGGAAAATAGTCATGGTGTATTGTTTGGTGCGCTGTGCCTAACAACAGGCAGCGTAAAAATATACATCGTGATAGAAAGGTATAGGGGTATCAGATTACCGGGTGACGGATTACAACATTTACGCCCCTTTTTTACGCTGAAAATAGAAATAAAACGGCAAACCCGTCGCAACAAGAAACAGCCCAAATACCGAGTTAATAATCGGTGAAGAACCGTTCATGTAGGCAGAAACGTCGTTGTAAAGCGTGATAACGACATACACCGCCGCAAACAGCACAAATATCGCCGGAACGTAAGGATAGCCCCAAACCTTGTAAGGACGCGGCGCATCGGGCATTTTTTTTCGCAGCACAAATACGCCATACGCGCCTAAAGCGTAAAAAATCCACGTTACGAAAATGAGCATATCCGTTAGCATATCAAACGTGCCGCTTAACACCAAGACGCATGACCAAAAAGCCTGAAGAAACAGTGCATTGGCGGGCGTGTGAAAACGCGGATGAACGCTGCCTATCGGACCAAAAAACATTTTTTCCCGTGCCATGGCAAAATACACGCGGGCGCTTGCCAAAATCGTTCCGTTAGTCGTTCCGAAGGTTGAAAGAATCACGCACGCCGCGATAATTGCCCCACCGGAATTTCCAAAAATAGCCGTTGCCACATCTGCCGCCACAAGTTTCGATGTTGCCATCGTTGCCACCGGAAAAATGTACAAATACGCTAGATTGATAGAAACATAAATGCCAATCACAATCAACATTCCCAAGAACAACCCGCGAGGAATGGTGCGGCTTGGCTCTTTGACTTCTCCGGCAATGTAGGTGATGTTATTCCATCCGTCGTATGTCCAAAACGCGCCTGCGGTCGCCATAACGACGAGAAAAATGACGCTTGTTCCGCTTGCTGTCGCGCTTGGTGCGGCTGTCACAAAATTTGCCGTTGAACCGTTGCCGAAAAGAAAACTTGCCGCGACAAGCAGCACCATTGCGACGATTTTCAGCGTCGTGAATACTCCCGCAATCAAACCGCCAAAGCGTACGCCGAGAAAATTGATGAACGTCATTGAGCATATCAGCACCATTGTCAGCACTTTTACGCCGATATTTTGCAAGGGAAAAAAACTCCCGATAAACGGTAAAGACAGCACAAAAGACTGTTCCGTAGCGGGGGCAAAGCGTGGCAGTTGCACGAAATACTCCATATACGTCGAAAAAATATAGGCAATACTCGCAATAGAACCGGTTTGAATAACAGCAAAAATCGCCCATCCATAAAGGTACGCCGTGAAGTTCCCATACATTTTTTGAAAAAAGATGTACTGACCGCCTGTTGCGGTAATCATACTCGCAATCTCCGCATTGGTCAGCGCTCCAATGAGCGTCAGCAAGCCCGCTCCCACCCAGACCAACAATAATAATTGCGGAGAACCAAGCTGCGAAGCCATAAGCGCGGGTTTCATAAAAATCCCCGAACCTATCACCGACCCGACAATAATCGAAACAGTTGTAAAAAGACCAAGCGTAGGTATCAAGGTATGGTCTGATGTGGGGAGCTTTCCCGCTTGTGTGTGCGCTGTATTTCGGTCGTTTTGTGCCATAACTATCGGGTGGAAAATGCTGATTGGAAAAATGGAGCGGTTTATTGTAAGGAAAAGATGAAGTATAAGTGGCGGACGCGCTTCAATTAGCCGACGGCTTCCCGCAATGCTGCGACAACTTCGCGCATTTCTTCCGTCGTGTTGTAACAATGCGGTGAAAAACGCAAGCGCCCTTCGCGCAGCGAGACAGTAACAGAGCGCTCTGCAAGGCGTTTCATGAGGATTTCTCCTTGCGCTTCGTCGAGTAGTCGTCCGCTCACGATGCCGGCGCGATGCTCCGCAGCAAAACCGCTAATCTGTGAAAATATACCAAGTGAGGGCAATTCTGCAAGGAAATACTGCGTTAATTCTGTTAAATGTCGCTCAGTGGCTTCAGGACTGACTTCCAGTAATGTTTTTAGCGACGCCCCCAAACCAATAATTCCCGGAAAATTCACTGTTCCGTTTTCATACCGCATGGCGCTTGATTGAAGTGGCTGGTCGTAATGAAAAAAATCCCAAGGCTTCGCCACCGAAAGCCAGCCCAGATGCGCTTGTTCTATGCGCTCTTGGAGTTCTTCGGTAAGATACAAAAACGCGATGCCTGTTGTTGCCATGAGCCATTTTTGAGCGCCTGTCGCAAGCGCGTCTATCTGCATTGCTTGAACATCAAGCGGGATTGCGCCGGCTGCTTGAATTGCATCCACGACAAAAATAGCATCGTACTTTTTGCACAGCGCCCCGATTGCTGCTAAATCCGCACGGTAGCCGCTCAAAAACTGCACGGCGCTCAAAGAAACAAGTTTTATACGTCCACCGCTTTGTTTGAGCGCATTTTCAACCATTTCCGGTGTTACTTCGCCGTTGCGTGTTGTGAGCATTTCGATTTCTACCCCAAAACGGCGTAGATTCAAGTACGGATAAACATTCGAGGGAAATTCTTGGTCATTGAGCAAAATGCGGTCGCCGTGTTGCCACGAAATTCCTGCCGGAACGATGTTCAGCGCATCGGAAGTATTCATCACAAACGCAATACGCTCTGCCGATTCAGCATTAACCAGCCTTGCAGCTAATGAGCGACATTCTTTTGCAAGCTCAATATCGCGGAAATACGTGTTGATGTCGCCTTCGGAACGGTTTGCCAAATGCCCCTCAATCGCCCCGCGAACCCTGAGAGAAAGCGGTCCTATGGACGCATGGTCAATGTAGATTTTTCTTTGTGCGGTATGCGGAAACAGTGCGCGAAGTTCCGATGAACCACAAGCAAGGCGGGAAGCGGGTTGTGAGGATGTTTGCATGAGGCAAGTGATTAAAGATGAAATACGTTTTGGCGATGTCGTTCACTCCCGAATAAGTTCCCACTCCGCAGCCACAGAGCGCCCTAGGAGCATCACGGCAATAGAGTTCGAGAACCAGCGCCATACAATGCGCACATATCCATATTTGCGGAAACGGCGCGGAGATTCGTACACAAGAGCCTTCGGAAGCCAAGTAATAGTGCCGCGTTTGCGGAGTTTGGTATAAAGGTCGAAATCTTCACCCGCCACAATTCGCGCATCATAACCACCGACCGCCTCAAAATCAGCCCTACGGATAATTTGACATTCGCCGCGTCCCATGCCGATGCGGAGCAGATTAAGCGCCTGAACGTAGGTGTTCATAAACGCATGGAACACCACATCTGACCACACACGCTCTTCGGGAGCAATGCGCACGGGCGTTGTGGCTGCGGGAGAAATTTGGGCGAGATGTGCGTCATTTGCCCATGCCAAAACACTCTCACAAAGCGCATCCATGCTCTGCGGCAGCGTATCGGCATTGATCAACACCAGAATTGGTGCGCTTGCCAAGGCAGCACCCGCATTGCGTCCTTCGGCGATTGTTTGACGGCGCTCCTGTGCGGTGTGCTGCACAAATGCAGTCACAAAGCCACGTTCCCGTGCTTCCGCAATGACCTTTGGTGTACCATCGGTGCTTCCGCCATCGCTCAAAATGATTTCTAACCCGTATTTTGTGCGACGCTCAGGCGTAAACTGCTCCAAAAGCCGCATCAAAAGGCGTTCTTCGTTCAATACCGGAATAATAAAACTTATCTGTGCTGCTTCTTGCATTGCGTGTTGGATATAAGCCAGTACTAATGCCAAACTTGTCAAGATTTTTCAGGGGCAACCCGTTAAGGAGCGATGAAAAAAATAAGTGGTCAATCTTCCCGTAGCACAGACATTCTTGTCTGTGTCTCTAACGCGCCTTCTTAGGCGCGTCCCTACGATAATCTCAGCCATATCTGTCGCCGTAAGATTATGCTCTGTCGAGTATTAGGGACACAGACAAGTGAGCGCCGCGCTCAGTCTGTGCTACGGAAGAAAGTTTTATTATTTCTTTTTTCGTCAATAGTTCGGACATTTGAGTAGAACACTCGCACAGACAAGAATGTCTGTGCCACTGAAGCCTGATGTTATGCCGTAGTACCGACATTCTTTTCTGTCGGTTGCAAAAATGTCCGAACTATTGTTTCGTCATTCCTCAGGACAAAACCTTGTCAAGGACGTGAAAAAAGGGGCAATTACACAGCGATTTCGCCATTAATTGCCCCGCAATTTGGTATGGATTCTGAACGCGGTTTTACTCCCCTTCTTTCCACCACGTAACATCAACAGAATTTTCACCGCCGTCGGTACGAATCACATCGCCGTTCACCCACGAAGCGTACTCGTGTGTGAGCAAGGTGATAATCTTCGCAACATCATCCGGCGTAGTCAAGCGGTGCGAAGGGTTACGCATTTTTGCGTTGTTCATCAGCACATCGTTTCCGGGAATTTTCCGCAATGCGGCTGTGTCGGTAACACCTGCCAAGATAGCATTTGCCGTAATTCCCCACGGAGCAAGTTCCAATGCGAGTTGGCGGATATACGATTCTAACGCCGCTTTTGCTGCCGAAACGCCGCCATACATCGGCAGTACGCGGGTGCTGCCGCCGCTTGTCATGGCAAATACCCGTGCGCCACGACTGAAAAGTTTCGCCTGAAACACGTCTTGTGTCCAATACACAAGGCTGTTTGCCATAACGTCCATTGTCATTTCGATTTGCTTTTGCGTCAGTGTTTCAGCGGGATTGTCCGCAACCAACATTTTCAGCGAACCAAACGCCAAAGAGTGCATCAGCACTTTGACCGATGGAGTTTCGCCCTGAACACTCGCAAATTCTTGTTTCATAGCTGCAATAACTTCTTTACGACGGTCTTCATCGGCTGCATTGACGTTAAAGAAAATAGCTTTTGCGCCGGTTTTTTCGATTTCCGCTTTGGTTGCTTCGGCAATCGGCATCGTTGCTGCGCGGTCGAGATGCACACCAAAAATATTATATCCCGCTTTTGCCAATTCGATTGCCGTATGTCCGCCGAAGCCGCTTGATACGCCCAAAATCAAGGCGTAGGAGTTCGGAGGCGCGATTGATAAGGTTGCCACTTGTCGTAATCCCGAAAATTGTGAAGGAAGTTGTTATTTAGGATGAATACACAAAAGTTTGACCGCAAAAATACAAAACTTAGGATTGACTAAAGAATAAATGTGCAAGTCCGGCATTACAGCGCTTTGTCGTAAATGCGATAGGTTTTGTAGCGTTTGGCATTCATAGATTTTGTCAAAGCTAAGTTCATATCGGCATTTGCTTCATCAATCCACGAAGCCTCGCCTCCGGCGGTGTATTTCTTACCTGCCCGCTCACCGACTTCGTAGTACATCACCGCATCCACGCCGGTTTTGCGGTATTCCGGCAGTACACCCATAATCACGATACGGCAGAAATTGATTTCTTTTTGCTTGGTCAAAAGATTCCATCCTGCACCCAAAAGCGAACCGGAAGTGTTGTGAATCATAGCGCGGTTAATGTCCGGCAATGCCAGCAAAAATCCGGCAGGTTTGCCTTCGACCTCTGCAAGAAAGATAATATCAGGGTCAGCGACGGGCTTCAAATCGCTCACCAGCGCGTCCCATTCGGCATCGGTAAATTCGACCATGCCCCAATTATTGCGCCATGCGGCGTTGTAGATTTCTTTAATGGTGTCAGTATCTTTTTTGAACTGCGTTTTGTCTTTAAAATTCACACCACGAATCGTGATTTTATGCCGCTCCCGAATCGCTTTTTGCAACCGTGTCATCTTTTCGGTTTGGTATTCTTTGTGGTGCAGCAAATAGGCATAATTGTCTTTCACTTTGCCATACCCTGCATTGTCAAACAGCGCCGGATAATACGCGGGATTGTAGGTGGTCAAAATCACCGGCGGTGAATCAAACCCGTCTATAAGCAGCGCTGCTTCATCGTTCATGGAAGGATTTACAGGACCACGTGCCGTGTCTTTGCCTTCGGATTTCAACCACGCTTCGGCGGCACGGAAAAGCGCATTAGCGGTCTCTTGGTTATTCTCGCACTCAAAAAAGCCGATAAAACCAACCTTGTCGTTAAACCGTTTGTTATGATTTTCGTTGGTGATAGCAGCAATGCGCCCTACAACCTCGCTCCCGCGCTCGGCAAGAAACATTCGGAGTTTTGAGTGCTGATAAAACGGGTTTTTGGTCACACTCAGAAGTTTTTTTCGCTCGTCAATAAGCGGTGGAACCCAGTTTTTATCACCTTTGTAGAAGTTCCATTGCGATTTGATAAACCGCATACGGTCTTGTTCATTTTCAACGGTGCGAATGGTTGCTGCACTCATAATATATTGTTCCTCATAAGAAAAAGATAGAAACGTTCAAGCATTTGGGAATGAACAAAAAATAAGTGGACAATCTTCCGTAGCACAGACATTCCTGTCTGTGCCATTAATGCCGTTAGGCGTAATTACCCAAAGCAGTAGTAATACTACCTTTCGGGGCTATTCGCTTCGCTCATTTCGGTCACAGACAAGAATGTCTGTGCTACGAAGAAAAGTTTACCTACTTGTTTTTCGTTCAATCCTTACGCCGTCGGTGCGGATTTACCGCGAATACGCATATTGAGTATTTCCACAACAAAGGAAAATGCCATTGCAAAGTAGATGTAACCTTTGGGTACTTCGACGTGGAAACTTTCGGCAACAAGCAGAAATCCTACCAGCATCAAAAACGACAACGCAAGCATTTTCATTGTCGGATTTTTTTCGATAAAATCGCTGATAGCACCTGCGAAAGCAAGCATGACGACCAGTGAAATAATCACCGCCGCCATCATCACGGGAATTTGATTGGAAAGCCCGATTGCTGTCAAAACAGAATCAAACGAAAACACAATATCCAAAATCACGACCTGCAAAATCACGCCCATAAGCGTAGAATGAGATTTCATCGAACCTGCCGCGTCGTGGTGCGTCATGCTGTCGTGAATTTCCCGTGTGGTTTTTGCCATAAGAAACAATCCGCCGCCAAGCAGCACCAAATCTCGCCCCGTAACGCCGTGATTCATCACCTCAAAAAGTGGTGCCGTCATCCCAACCAAATACGACAGGAAGGACAACAAAATAAGACGAAACACCAGCGCTAACCCTAAGCCAATATAACGCGCTTGTTTGCGTTGTGATTCGGGCAGACGATTCACAACAATCGAAATAAAAATCACGTTATCAATGCCCAGTACAATTTCCATAACCGTCAGCATCAAGAAACTAAGCCATGCTGCGGGGGAGGTCAGTAATTCCATCATAGATGTTGGTAAAAAAAGTTAATGATGCTTAAATTCAGGAAGGAAGTACGTTTTCACGTAATCCTTCAAAAAGTCCGCCAAGATAAACAAACTGACGAGTGTGAGCAAGAGGCAGACGGCAAAAATATATTTCTCATTTTGGTTGGTATCAAGCAATTTCGACGGCATTTTAATAAGCAACGTCCCGATTTCCATAAACAAGCCCGTTAGCAAAATGCCCATGCCGTTTTGATGCGCGATTTCGTTCAAATACTCCTGCGTGTGGCTTGTTTCCTCAAACGCTACCTTTTCGCCGACACGGTGCGCCATTTTGCGCAATGTTTCGCGCTCTTCCAAAAATACTCCTCCGGCAACCAAAATTCCGCCGATGCCATCAATAATACTTTCCATATCTTCGATTGCCTCATCGGTCGGCTGCATATTCCAAAAGCCTTGTAAAAAGTGCCATTGCGCGTTGATAAGCGGGATTGCGCCCAACATCATCGCCAGTACAAAACCAATCAACACCGGACGCGATGTCAGTAGCAAAAACACACGATTGAGAAGGTTTGTAATCATGGCTCTTGAAGGGAAAATGGGGTAGCTGTTTAGGTCATAAATTTTTTGACGCAGATTTTCATGATGTAAAAGATTTTCTTGATTGTTCAAATACAAATGACAAACCGAAAACTATCCCGAAAGCCGCTCAACATCAGCGCAATCAGTGTAATCATGATAATCTGCGTCGGAGAGCTAAACAGTTACAAAATGGTAAAAAAGGCATTTATTTATTGGTAACGGCGGCAATATCGCATTTCACCAGCAAACACACAAGAACCAAAATAGACAAATTGCCCCAGACTTACCGCCCAAAAAACTCCGCAATACAATCCACCACGTACCGCACCTGCTCTTCGCGCAATTCGGGATAGACGGGCAGCGCCACAACGTGCGCCGCAGCGCAGTCTGCTGCGCGAAAGTCCGCATCGTTGCTTGGTAAATGCGCAAAACACTCTTGTTTGTGCAGCGCCAAAGGATAATAGACTTCCGTTCCCACGCCGCGCTCTGCCAAATGCTTACGAAGCCTGTCACGGTGCGGTGTGCGGATGGTGTATTGGTGAAAAATGTGATAATTCTTCACGCCGTCCGCTTCATAGACCGATTGCGGCAGCAAGAGAGTATTTTCGCTGTCAAACGCCCTAATATCCGCACTCGCACACTGAGGGCAATTCGGAAAACTCCTGCAAATTTGCGACTTCGGTGCTTGGGCGGAGGCTAAACCCTGCTCAATAAATAGCCGTGAATACAAGGCTGCATTACGCCTGCGGGCTTCGTGCCATGCTTCCAAATGCGGAAATTTTACATTCAAAACGGCTGCTTGCAGCGCATCCATACGAAAATTTCCACCGACAAACTTATGATAATACCTCGGCTCCATACCGTGATTGCGCATTTGCTTCAATTTCACGTAGAGCGCTTCGTCGTTGGTGGTAATCGCTCCGGCATCACCAAATGCGCCTAAATTTTTTGTCGGGTAAAACGAAAAACAGCCCATAATGCCCATAGAACCTGCCTTTGCGCCAGTGCTATATTCCGCGCCGATTGCTTGCGCAGCATCTTCGATAACGGGGATATCATGCTTTTTCGCAATAACGCCGATAGCATCTATCGCAGCACACTGCCCGAAAAGATGCACGGGAATAATAGCTTTCGTGCGAGGTGTAATCAGCGTTTCAAGATGTTCGGGACTCATATTCAACGTTACGGCTTCGGAATCCGCAAAGACAGGCGTTGCTCCAAGCCGCACTACTACGCCTGCGGTAGCAAAAAAGGAAAATGTCGGCAGTATCACTTCATCCCCCGCACCAACGCCCAACGCCCAGAGCGCCATCAGCAACGCATCCGTACCACTCGAAACACCAACGGCAAAGCGTGTTCCGCAGTATTCCGCCAACGTTTTCTCGAACTGTTCGACTTCGGGTCCTAAAATGCAGACTTGCGATGCGGCAACACGCAATAATGCTTCATCCAAAGCGGGTTTGAGGGATTGATATTGGGCTTGAAGGTCTAAAAGCGGGACGTTCATTTATGGAAGAAAAAAATGGGAAAGACGCATTGTTGCAAAAGCAATTTATTACTCTGCACGAAATTGTACAAGAATACCTGTGATTGAGGGTTTTCATTTGTTTGGAATTGTGAGAGAAGGGCGATAAGTTTGGCAGTAACTGGTCAGGTCTTTCCCGTGGTACGGCTGAAGAGTGGAAGCACGCTGCCGTGCTACGGGTTATCACGCCAATATTCTTTCCGGGTAATCCGTACTACGCCGAAGAAGGCGTAGCACGGTTCGGGAATACTTGACCAGATACGTTTGGCATATTGAGTGCATATCCAATCAAGGTATCATAATCCTAATTTCGGCGGACACAAATGCTTCATCATAAAGGATATACGGGCGTTGTCGAATTCGACGACGAGGCGAATATTTTTCACGGCGAGGTTCTGCACGTGAACGATGTTATTACGTTTCAAGGCACAAGCGTTGAGGAACTTCGTAATGCTTTTGTCGAATCGGTAGAGGATTATCTCGCGTTTTGTGCGGAACGCGGCGAAGAGCCGGAGAAGCCTTTTTCGGGGCAGTTTCTTCTGCGGGTTTCACCCGAACTCCACCGCAAAATCTCGCTTGGCGCACATATCCGACAAACCAGCCTCAATGCTTTTGTAACGCAAGCGGTTCAAGAAAAACTGCTGCAAATGCAGATTTGAACGTGTGATATTGTTGCTCAGTTATGATTCTTACCAACAAAGACGTTACAATTTATTAACATTCTGACTTTTTCGCGTGATGTAAATGGGTAAAGTTGTATTTTTGCCGCATCTAAATCGGTTATGATTGTCGGAAACCACTATCACGTTTTTGCTTAAAACTTCCGGCGACCATTCTTCCACATTCATTTTTAATTGGAGATTTTATGAAAAGAAGACTACTTCTTTTTGTTGCTGTCTTTGCTTTACTGCCTGCTTTGGCGCTTCGTGCGCAGGTAACGACGGGTGGTATTAACGGTCTTGTGACCGATAAAGCAGGGAAAGCAATGGCTGGTGTGCGCATTATGGCGACGCACGAACCTTCCGGCACAAAATACGGCGCTGTTTCCAACGTTAGCGGACGTTATTTAATTCCCGGTATGCGTACAGGAGGTCCTTACACGGTGCAATTCACCGCAGTCGGTATGAAACCGGAAAAGTATGGTGATATTTTCGTAAAACTTGGCGAAACTTCCGTCTATAACGCAAAATTAGATGAAGGCGAAGTGAAGTTGAGTGAAATTACTGTTACATCAAAGAAAAATGCTGTGATGAGCGCAGAGCGCACCGGCGCAGCAACCAACATTGGCAAAGAAACGATTCAATCGCTTCCGACCTTGAATCGTAGCGTGCAAGATATGACACGCCTTACACCACAAGCAAACGGGTTGTCCTTCGCAGGACAAGATGCCAGATTCACTAGTTTTTCGGTGGACGGCTCGGTATTTAACAACAATTTCGGTTTACAAGGTGCTGGAGGCGGTACACTCCCCGGCTCACAAACAGGCGCAACACCGATTTCGTTGGATGCTATTGAAGAATTACAAGTGAACATGGCTCCCTATGACGTTCGTCAGGCAGGTTTTGTTGGTGCGGGTATCAACGCTATCACGCGCAAAGGTGATAACGAGTTCCGTGCTTCGGCATTTTTTAATATCCGCGACCAATCATTCCTCGGCACTTCACTTCGCAATCCCGCAGGCGATGTCACAACACCTGTGGTTATTCAAAATTTCAATCTCCGTCAGTATGGTTTTCGCTTGGGCGGTCCGCTCATTCAAGACAAGCTCTTTTTCTTCATCAATGGTGAAATCGAAGAACGTTCTGACCCAGGTACACAAAATGTTGCTTCCCGTGGTCCTGCCGACACGGTCGGGTCCAATATCGTTCGTCGTGGCTTGGCACTGACGGACTCTCTTGACCGCTTGAAATCATTCCTCATGCAACGTTTTAATTTTGACCCGGGTGTGTATCAGAATTATTTCCGTCTCGCATTCAGCGCGAAAGCAACAGCACGCCTTGACTATAACATTGACGAATCAAACAAACTAAGTATCCGCTATAATTATCTTCGTTCTTACAGCGATATTCCTGTTTCCAATAGCGGTGCTGTTACTCCGCGAAGTGGAAATTTATTTGCATTGCAGTTTTCCGGTTCAAACTATCGCCAAAACAACGACTTGCACTCCGTTGTTGCAGAATACAACGGTACTTTTAGCAATGAATGGTTCTTAAATGCTATTGTCGGCTTTACGGCAAATCGTGATTATCGCGAAATCTTGGGTTCACGCCGTTTCCCGCTTGTGGATATTGTACAAGGCGGTCAAACAATCACCTCGTTTGGTGATGAGCCGTTTACACCAAACAACCGCCTTTTCAACGACACCTACCAAGCACAATTTAACGTTACACGCTATTTGGGCGAACACGTTGTAACCGCAGGCGTGAATGCGGAATACTTTACTTTTGAAAACGGTTTCACACCCGAAATTAGTGGTGTCTATCAGTTTAACTCTTTCACAGATTTTTACAATGCCGTTGATGGTCGCAATGTCCAAGCGCGTCAATACACAAAATGGTTCTCGGCTCTAGCTGGCGGCGCAACGCCGTTTGCCTACACCCGTGCATTGCAAACAGGCTTATATTTGCAAGATGAATGGGCTGTTACTCCTCAGTTCAAACTCACGGTTGGTGTGCGTGCTGACTTGCAGACATTCGAGCAGACAGCACCTCAAAATCCGCAAGTTCCCAATCTCCGTTTCCGCACACCGGACGGCAATTCTCTTACGCTCCGCACCGAGCAGATGCCCACACCGCAACTCCTCTGGTCACCACGTTTGGGCTTTAACTGGGACGTTTCTGGAGACCGTACAACACAGCTTCGCGGTGGAGCAGGTATTTTCACCGGTCGTGTTCCGTTTGTGATTATCTCGAATCAAGTTGGTAATACGGGTATGTTCAATGGTCGTTATGTAGTAACGGGTCCGATTTTGAATCAAACTAATGTTCCCGGCACAACAACACCGATTCGCTGGTCAGACGACATCAACGCGAATATCCCTGCAGATTTCGCAACCCGTGTTCCGCCTGCTTCTTACGGTATTGCGGTTACTGACCCGAATTTCCGCTACCCTCAAGTATTCCGTGCGAACTTCGCACTCGACCAAGAACTGCCGGGCGGCATTGTTGCGACGCTTGAAGGTATCTTGAGCCAAAATATTAACGCAATTTTGTATCAAAATGTTAATCAGGTTGTACCGACAGCACGGTTTACGGGCGCAGACAATCGCTTCCGCTATCCGGGTTCATTCGGTCAAAATGCTACCGGCACCACACTGCGCCCAGGCTTAGTTGATAGCTTAAACCGTCTCAATCCTATCAACCCGACACTAACCGATGCGACTTTGCTTACGAACACCAATCAAGGCACTTCGTTTTCTGTTACAGGACAGTTGCAGCGTAACTTTACCGACATCGGTTTAAACGTGATGGTAGCGTATAACTATGGTCAATCACGCGATTTGGCAAACTTTGGCTCCATTGCTTTTAGTTCATGGCGCGATAATTTTTCTATTGACGGAAACAATTATTTGCCACTCACCTTTTCCAGCAATGACCAAACACATCGTATTATCGCCAATCTTGGTTACACGCTGAACTGGGGTAATGTACTCGGTGAGAATCTCCGCATTATCGGACGCACAGCCATCAATATCTTTTTGAGTTCAGCAAGTCAGGACCGCCTGTCATACACGGTTCGCGGTGATTTGAACGGTGATGCTGTTCCGGCAAATAACGACCTCATGTTTGTTCCGGCTGATGCAAGTCAAATCCTCTTTGAAACGACCACAATTAGCGGACGTTCATTCGATGCTTCTGCTCAATGGGCAGCGCTCAACAACTATATTGAGCAAGACCCTTATTTGCGCACTCGTCGTGGTCAGTATGCAGAGCGTAACGGTGGAACACGCGCTTTATTGACACGCATGGACGTTTCCCTTACACACGACTTGGTTCTTGATCTTGGCAAGCCGACAGCAATTCAAGTGCGTATTGATATGTTTAATGCACTCAATTTTATTGATAACCGCTTAGGCATTGCCGATATTATTAACAACAACAACCCGCTTGAGTTCCGTGGTGTTGTCACCGATGCAAACGGTTCACGCCCTCGTTATCGTATCGCAAGTGCAATTTCTACCGTCAATTCGGCAGGGCAACTAAACCTCTTCCCAACACTCCGTCAAGGCGCAGGTATTCCTGACTTATGGCAATTACAATTTGGTATCCGCGTAACGCTGAACTAATCTGTACATTCCTCAGTCAGCATTTCAAAAAGCCCCTGTATCCAAGCGATACAGGGGCTTATCTTTTGAAGACATATAGTTGTTTAGCAGATTCCTCTACTATCATTACATTCATAACCGGGGCTACAAGTATGTGCGCCACCGCAGGTATAATTTCCACCGCAGGTTTCACCAGAACCACCGTCACCAGGGCCAGGGCAATATGCGGAATATCCCGGACATCCAGCTATAACTGGTGCTGTAGCCGGACAGACATCATAAGAACAACCGTAAACAGGCCCACAGTTAGATTGCGCAGGCCATCCGCTAACAAAACCACAGAATGTAAAGACAACTGTAGTACCACCAGCAAATGTGCCACCTTTTGAGTCATTTTGCTGTGGCGCTGTAACAAAACTCTCGACTGAGATATCATCCAACCGCAATTTTTTCTTTGAATTTTCCATTATGGAAACTCCTGATAAATATATGAACAAAAAGTAATTTGACCCGATATTTGGCTAGCACAAATATCGCTGCAAAACTACCCCCCCCCCCCATGACATTTCCAAATAAAAAATTCAAAACCTTGCTTTTTTCTGTACAAATCCAATCCAATACTCTTTGGCACTCCACCAAGAAAAGAATTTTTCCATACACACGCGGAAAACCCTAGCCTTTCTGCAAGAGGTTTTGTATCTTTATGCTCTTGTCTCATCTTTTCCGATTATCTATGAAGATTACCACTTCCAGCCAAGAAGTCATCGAACGTGAGCAACAGTCTATGTTTCAGGTTTATCGGCGTTTGCCGATTGCCGTTGAGTACGCTTCCGGCTGCCGCATTACGAGCGTTGATGGGGACACGTATTTGGACTTTTTAAGCGGGATTGCGGTTTCTGCGCTGGGCTATGGGCATCCGCGTTTGATTGATGCCATTACCCGCCAAGCAAAAGCATTCATGCACCTTTCCAATGTTTTTTACCAAGAACCGCAGGTAGAATTAGCAGAATTGCTTGTGCAGCACACAGGCTACGCACGGGTATTTTTCTCCAATTCCGGCGCAGAGGCTATGGAAGGCGCAATAAAACTCGCTCGGCGCTGGGGCAATGCACGAGGCAAAACCGAAATTTTGGCGTTTTCCGGCGGCTTTCACGGACGCACCTACGGGGCGCTTTCCATCATGGCAAAACCGCTCTACAAAGACGGTATGGAGCCGTTTTTGCCACAAACCGCCATTCTCCCTTTCAACAACAGCGAAGCACTCCGCAACGCCGTCACAAAGCAAACTTGCGCCGTTGTGTTGGAATTTTTGCAAGGTGAAGGCGGCATCGTTTTTGCAGACCCCGATTTTGTCAATACCATGCTCGAACTGCAAGAAGAGTTCGGCTTTCTCATCATTGCCGATGAAGTGCAGGCAGGAGCAGGACGCACGGGGAAATTTTTTGGTTTCGACCATTTTTTAGTCAAGCCCGATATTGTCACCATGGCAAAAGGCATCGGCGGAGGTCTGCCGTTGGGGGCAATTTTGGCGGCACAGCACCTCGAAAACGTCTGGGACAAAGGGATGCACGGCACAACCTTCGGCGGGAATCCCGTTGCGTGTGCAGCAGGAATCGTTGTGATGCGCGAACTTTACGGTGGCGTGATGCGCAACGCGCACGAAGTCGGCTGTTATCTGCGCGAAAATCTCAGTGTTTTGCAACAACAATTTCCTCAAATAATTGAGGAAGTGCGGGGTTGCGGGCTTATGGCAGGCGTAAAACTCAGTTCTCCGGCAGCGCCATATGTTGAAGCATTGATGAAGCGCTTCGTCATAGCCAATGCAACCGCCGATACCGTTATCCGTTTGCTTCCGCCGCTTATCGCCACACGCAAAGATGTGGATGAGTTTACGGCGGCGATGCAGGACTGTTTGAAGGGTTAATTTGGTCGTTAGTCATTAGCCATTGGTCATTAGCCATTGGTCTTGTAGATAGCTTCAATACTTGATGTTTAGACCATGACTGACCAAGTAATTAATGACCAACGACCAAGTAACTAATGACCAACGACCAAGTAACTAATGACCAACGACCAAGTAACTAATGACCAACGACCAAGTAACTAATGACCAACAGCAACCAAATGAACCACCTCACCACATCTCGCTGCGCGGCAATTCGCTTTGCAGCAACAATTCTTGTCGTATGCTCTACCTTGCGCCTTACGGCACAATCCATTCCCACGCCTGCTCCGGCACAGTCAAAACCGATGTTTCTTGTTGGTGGAACTGTTCACGTCGGAAACGGAACGGTTATTGAAAACGGCGTTGTGGGCTTTTCCGGGGGGAAATTGACGCTTGTCGGCAAGGCGGATGCGGCGTTTGACCGCACGGGTGCTGATGTGGTCGAAGTAAAAGGGAAACATATTTATCCCGGATTTATCGCTTCCAACACCACGCTTGGTTTGGTCGAGGTCGAAGCTGTGCGCTCTACCAATGACGATGAAGAAGTGGGCAGCATAAACCCGCACGTGCGCTCACTGATTGCGTATAACGCTGAATCGGTGATTATCCCGACAGTGCGCTTTAACGGTGTACTTTTGGCAATGGTCGCACCGCGTGGGGGCTTGGTTTCGGGGCGTTCTTCGATTATGGAATTGGATGCGTGGAATTGGGAAGATGCGACGATGAAAGCAGACGTTGGTATTCACGTTAATTTCCCGACGCTCACCCGCCAGCCCGGAGCGCAAGATGCCGACCGCAAAACGCAGGATGAAGCGATTGCGAAACAACTTGCTGCGCTCTATCAATTTTTCCGCGAAGCACAAGCCTACGCAAAAACTGCCACACCGCGTGAGGTCAATGCGCGGTTTGAGGCAATGCGCGGACTCTTTGACGGCTCGAAAAAACTCTTTATTCGCGCTGACCACGCAAAATCTATCTTGGCGGCAGTGAATTTCGCAAAAGAATTTGCTTTAACGCCCGTCATTGTTGGCGGCACAGATTCGTGGCTTGTGGCGGATGTGCTGAAAGCAAACAACGTTCCCGTGATGCTTGACGGCGCACACGCGCTGCCCGCACGGTGGTCAGACGACATCGAACAGCCCTACAAAACTCCGGCAATGCTCCAAAAAGCAGGTGTGTTGTATTCTATTGGCAGCATTCCGAAGGCTTGGCAGCAGCGTAATTTGGGCTTTCAAGCAGGCACAGCAACCGCGCACGGACTCAGCAAAGAAGAGGCTCTGTCGGCAATTACGCTCAACACGGCAACCATTCTCGGCATTGCCAGCCGCGTCGGAACGCTGGAAACAGGCAAAGACGCAACGCTGTTTGTGTCCGACGGCGATGCGCTGGATATGCGCGGAAACATCGTGGAACACGCCTTTATTCGCGGCAAAAAACTCCAACTTGTCAATAAACAAAAGTTTCTTTACGAGCAGTACAAAGCCAAGTATGGACAAAAGTAAGGTTTCAAGCGCTTCGCAGCAAAACTTTTCACAGCACGGCGGTTCGCAGCAAGGCGGTTCGCAGCAAGATTCTTCACAGAAGAGCGGTATTCGCTTTGGTCTTCGCCCCGCACGGCTCTCGGAAAAAGACCTGCTCACCGAACTCATTGAGCAGTCTGTTCGCGGCTTGAGCATAAACGAGTACAGTTCGCGTGAGATTGAAGGTGCGCTCCGTAGCATCTTTGGTGTGGATACCGAACTTATCACTGACGGCACGTATTACACCGTTGAAGCATACATTAGCGGCGCTGTGCCGATAATTGCCGCTTGCGGCGGCTGGAGCAAGCGCAAAACCTTGTTCGGAGGCGACCAATTCGACAAACGCGAATCCGAAGAACTGAATCCCGCCACGGATGCCGCTAAAATTCGTGCGTTTTTTGTGCATCCCACGTGGGCGCGGCGCGGAATCGGGACAATGATTTTGGAAGAATGTGAACGTGCCGCAAAAGCGCATGGTTTCACACGATTGGAGCTTATGGCAACATTGCCCGGAGAAAAACTATATCGCCACTACGGTTTTGAATCTGAAGAGCCAATCCGTTATGACATGGGGAAAGACGGCGCAATTACGTTTGTGCCGATGAAAAAACAGATAGCTTGAACAATAACAGATAGCTTGAACATTTACATTTCACCTTTATCACGCATTGAACCATGAAATACTCTCTCACTTCCGACTTTTTAGAGCGCGAACTTACAGGCGTTGTGAGCGGCACAACCGTACATTTGTCCAATGACGTTTCCATGACCTTTGAACACGACGAAAACGACCAAGCGGCGCTGTATCTGACACGGAATGGCGTTCGCCGCCGTGTGGTCATTGCGAATGACGAAGACACAACGGTCAAACTTTCGGTGAATGGCTATTCGTACAGTGTTGATGCGCTTTCCGAGCGTGATGCCCATTTTCAGAACCTGCTTAAACAAACGGCAACAGCAACATCAAGCAGTATGAAAGTCGTAGCACCAATGCCGGGGCTGCTCAAGTCCGTTAATGTCAAACCCGGTCAGATGGTCAAAAAAGGTGAGCGCCTCTTTATTTTGGAAGCGATGAAAATGGAAAACGACATCAAAGCACCAATGGCAGGTGTTATCGGTAATCTCCATGCGACACCCGGCACGGCGGTTGAGAAAAATTTTCTCTTGTGTATGATTGATGCTGCGCCGCAGGGGGAGTAATTGAGGCATAGCATCAACGCTTATTTCACAATAAAAATAACATCGCTCCACGCCGTATATTCTTGGGAGCGATTACGATAGCGGAACGAAATTTTTTTATGCTCCAAATCGTTGGCAGAAAACCCGTCGAGGTAGTTGGTTATTTGTGGTCGCAAGGCTTCGAGATTACGTTTCAGTTTCCACGAATTATCAAAATCTTCCGTATCAACCAACACCAAAAACAATCTATTGGAAGCATCAAATCTCAATTCTCCCTGCTCTTCGTACAAATTGCGAATAAGCATTTGAGGGTTGGCGCGAACTTCTTGTAAAATTTCTAAGCGTGTCGTTTTTATTGCCGCTAAAGCATTGCGACACGTATCATCATCTCGCTCTTTCATCTTCTCGACGATTTCGTAGTATGTGTCATCTTGACGGCGATGTTCGCTAAATGGTATATTTGCTTGCCTCGCCTGACGTTTAAGTTCTGTGAGTTCAGGTCGCAATCCCTTCTCTTTTCTTTTTGTTTCAATAAAATTTGCTGGCAAGTAGGTAACTTTCAAATCAAACGGCACACTATCAAGAAAAAAATCTACTTTCTTAATTTGCCCGACTGTCGGCAAAACAATAGGGTGCGACTTAAAAATATCTTCAATCAATATGCTTGACCAATGGTTATACCAACTGCATAGCACATATCCCTGAACAGCCCGTGGTATCTCGGTTTCCAGCTTTCGTGCCAAATCATCAAAACTTGAATAAACCTTGATGTATTTATCCACCAAGTATTTATCCAGAGCATTCGCATAATCACCTCCCCAATCAAAAGAACGCAGTTGGTATAGTGCAGACACAAGTTTGTCTTGGTCTATTGCCGAATGATATTCCTCATGCTTCAAGCGAATAAAGGTGTCGAGTTGCAAATGTGCAGCCTCAATATCTTGACTGAGTTTTTCGTAGATTTCTTGGAACTGTGATTCTAAGCGGTTTGCAGACAATGACATTTTTGCAAAATCAAGGAAATCATTGATAAGTTCGCGCCGCGTAATGGATTTGATTTTAAGCCAAAGAAGCCCTGTTTTGCTCGTGGTGAACTCTTGAAGTTCGTCGTTGTTATACCGTTGATGCCAATAAGAAAAGGGTAAGGGTGCCATAAAAGTAGTCGGAACAAAAGAATGAGGTTTATTGGTGCAGACAAAAAGTATTTCTTGGCTTCCCGCGACGCTCCCCTTACCGCCACGTCCATTCGTATATGTTTGCGTCTCAATACTTACGTCTTTATACCGCGAAATCATTGCCTTCAGTTCCTGCGCGGAAGGATAGCTGCGATTGTTGTAGCTGATAAGCCAATGGGGAATGTCGGCAGCGAACTGAAATAACTGTTCAAACGAATGAATTGCGTCTTGTTTTTTGTCAAAGCCGCTATAACGCTGGGGTTCATAACGTTTTGTACTATTAATAAAGTTTTTATCACGCCAATATTCCGTATAGGTTTCCAGCAGATGGTAAAAACTCTGATAATTAGCATGGCTATCGCAATACGGCGGGTCAAAGTATGCTAAATCAACACCTTGCAGTGTGGGCAGGAGAGTTAAGATATTCTCATTATAGCTTTTGTTGTCTTTTCCATTGTCAAAAATTGCTTGATTATATTTCCCGACCAGCTCCAAAAAAATATCTTTGATAGGACGCGCTAAACTTCTATTCCGCCTCACTCTTTCAGGGTCATTCGCGTAATTGAGTGCTTGAGTATGCGCGAAATGTCCCATCGTTACTTTTCTTGTCAAACTCCGATTCATTACCGTTAGCGCTAAAGCCTTTTTGAATGGGCTGAATTGTTCAGCCGTGCCACGAAATTGGTCAATAATTTTTGCCTGCTCATTATCAAAAAAAATGTTGGTAAATGTGTCTTGCATCAACGTATAGCCTACATCGCTATTCGGTGTGAACAGAATTTCAATATCTTCCGCTGTCAATTTTTGCGTTGCATTCTCAATAAGCGCCAGTCCAATAGCATGATTAAACCGTAAAAAGTCGTTTGTATAAGTCGTTATTCCTCGCTGCTTGAACGCAAAAGCGACCGATTGTGAACCACTAAAAGCGTCCAACGCAATTTTAACATTTCGCGGCAAAAACTTGGTGAGCCAGCCAACAAAAATATATTTTGCGCCGAGATATTGAGGTTCGGGAAAAGGGTAAGAAAAAAAATCGTACTCTTCAAAAAGCATGGTTACTTCGTAATGGAACTCAAAACAATGTCGTCAGAAATAGCATCAAAGATATACTCTTTTGTGGGATTTTTCAAAGAGTTTGGGGAATAGCACAAACAAACTCCATATAATTTGTACACATAATAAACTTGGCGCGATATTTGCACAATCAAATATATGCTCTTCTTCTGTTTCATTCCGAAACACCCGCACAGAAGCAGCGAACTTGATAAACTCCGCAAATTCAACACCTTGTTTCACTTCAATTCTCAATCAATATGCGTTATTCAGCAGCTCTTCTTGCACTTATGGCAGTCGCTATTGTCGGATGCTCCAAGTGCGGCGGTCAGGAAGATGTTATCAAAGAGGTAGATGCAGAAAAAATCAATCTCATGGCGGAAAAATCTCGTACAGACAGTTTGTATCAGCAAACACTCCGTCAAGTAGATGAAATGATGAGCGTTCTTTCGGCGCTGGAAGCCGAAGAAGGCATCGTAAAAACGATGGGACCGGAACGCGGCGAATCGGCGACCGATTTCCGCAAGCGTATGGAAGACATAGCCCGCCGCATGAATGAAAAAACCACGATGATTCGCAAACAAGCCGACGAAATTCAGGGATTAAAAAACAAACTCGCTTCCACCGAAAAGAAACTCGCCTCCGTTTCCCAGAAAGCCGATTCGCTGGCGCGTTTGGTGAATGAGCAGCAACAGGAAATCGTCGCACTCCGCCAACAACTTGCTTCCTCGCGCCGCACGATTGATTCGCTCAAAGCAAAACTCGCCGAAAAAGACCAAATTATCAACAGCAAAGTTAAGGAACTCAATACCGCATATTATGTTATCGGCAAACGCGATGATTTGATGACCAAAGGTGTGATTGACAAACAAGGGCAAGTGCTGTTTTTCGGCGGACGCATTTCCGTCAAACAAAACTTTGATTTGAAAGATTTTACGAAAATTGATATTGCCTCGGTCAAAGAATTGCAAATTCCCGCAGCAAAAGACCGCGTATCGCTTGTTTCCAACCACGATGCGGACACGTTTGAACTTGTTCCCACAGGCGACAGCCAATGTTTACTCAAAATCAAGGACGAAAAAGCATTTTGGAAAAATGCGAAGTATCTCGTTGTGATGACGGAGTAATTTTAGAACGCATCACTTCGACAAGGTAGATTAGAAGAGGGTTTTGGCATATTCGCAGTACACAAAGAACTGCACATTGCCAAAGCCCTCGTTTTTTATATCTTTGCTGATGCGAAACGATTCTTTTTACGCCATTTTCCCGTCTATGCGCCTTAAACCCCCAACATCCATCGCCATTTTGCCCCTGCTGGTGTGCTTGTTTCTTGCCTTCAGTTTGTGGCTCTATGCAAGTATGCGCGAGGAATACACAACCGTCGTGGATATTCCGCTTGACATTCGTTTGCCGCAAGGCAGAACGCTGGAGACGGAGATAAATTCAGTCATCCGGGCGCAAGTGCAAGGTGCGGGCTGGCAATTAGTGAATCATTTTCTGTCCTCGTCTATTCGGTGCGTGGTTTATGTGCCGGAAAAGCGTTTGGCAAAAAACGACGAGGAATTAAGCGCCTTGGCGCTGACACGGCAAATGCTCACGCAAGCAATACAATCTCCCGTCGGCATCACCGTGCAGCGCGTGGTAACAGATTCACTGCCGCTTGTCGTGGGAAGCATTGCCGAAAAGCGTGTACCGGTGCGCCCTGTCTTGGATGTGGAAATGCGTGAAGGATTTATCATTGCCCAAACGCCGTCCGTCAAGCCTGACAGCGTACTTATTCGCGGCAGCCGCACAATGCTTCGGCGTATTCCCGTCTGGAACACGTTACCCGTGCGCCTTCGGGACGTTTACGAACCCCTTACAGTACAAACAGCGCTTGACGATACACTTGCGGGATTGGTGATTGTTCCACAAATCCCGATAACACTGAATCTCAGTATTCAACAAATGGCAGAGGTGCAGTTTGAAGACATTCCCGTAACGATTGCCGGCGCTCCGCCCCGTCATCCCTTTGTTATCAAGCCGGAACGTGTTACCGTCGCACTTCGGGGCGGTGTGGAAAATATTGCCCGAATCATGCCTGAAAACATAACGGCAACGCTGGAATACCGAGATATTCTCGCCAATACAACAGGGACGCTCCGTCCGCGCATTACGCTCAATATCGGAGAAATTCAGGTTATTGCCGTTAAGCCTGATTTTATGCGATGTTCGCGGCGCACGGCGGTAAGTCAGGTCGCTGCACTGCCCTAAAAACGCATCAACTCACACTCACAACAACCTTCCCAATCGTCATGCCGGATTGAAACGTCGTAATTGCTTCCGGTAGCGCCTGAAACGGGAACGTATGTCCCACAAGTGGCTTCGGAAGGTGCATTGCAGCGATAGCATCAAGCATTTCCCGCATTTGGTCAATGTTCTCCCAGAGCCAAATCAAATTAAACCCCAACACCGCTTTGTTTTGTTCAATCATCGAAAGCGCATCAAATCTGGGACGGCGCAGCCATTTCCACGCCAGCGATAGATATGGCGGACGTTTTCCTTGAAACGCCATACTCGCCGAACCAAAACACACAATCCGCCCCGACGGAGCAAGCGCGTCATAACTTGCTTTCAAGGCTTCTCCGCCAAGACTGTCCAAGACCAGCGTAAGCGGTCTCTCGCCCAGTGCCTCCTTCAAATCCCGCATGGATGCTTGGTACGACGTGCCGGAACGCACAAACAGGCGGTCATACCCTTCGTCTTTCAACGCCTCAATTTTACTCGCCGCCCCTACTGAACCAATCGAAAACGCGCCAAGCCTTTTGGCAATGCGGTTTGCTACAATTCCCACACCTCCCGCAGCACTGTGAATCAGCACCGCCGAGCCTTTGCGCAAAGCCCCAAGCGGCACAAGCGCATAATACGCCGTCAGTGCCTGCACGAGAAATGCCGCGCCTTCTTCAAACGTCCAATCGGCGGGAAGCGGCTGTACATAATCCTCGCGGACGGAAACGTGCGTTGCGTAAGCACCAAAGCGAATCGCCCCTAAAACCCGCTCCCCAACAGCAACACGGCTTACCTTATTGCCCACAGACCGCACAATTCCTGCAAACTCCAAACCGGGAATAAAACTCCCTTTTGGCGTGGCGCTGTACAGCCCCATCATGGCAAAAATATCCGCGAAATTCAGTCCGATTGCCCGTACTTCCACGACAACTTCGTATTCATGCGGGTCAGGCAAGGTTTCTTGAACAAGGTGAAGATTATGAAGCGAACCGGCGCGAGTCATGCGGTAAGCGCTGCGTTGGAATGGCATATGCGTTTTTGGTTTTTGGTTTTTGGTTTTTGACAAGAGTCAGTGACGCAAAGCGTTATCGCAGAAGTTTTTGCGAGTACTATATTCGCCAATTTCTCCCGAGCATTTAGTAATCAAAACTTAACACTTCCGAAGTTTTGGCTATGTGCCGAAAGAAGCGTAAATTTGGAAGATTTGACGTGAAAAGCAATAACTTTTTCGGTACTTCTTCGTATTGCACAAAAGAGCATACGATAGACCGCATACAATCTTCGTTGAATGATATTTTGTCAGTTTTTTAGTCATTTTTTTCTCCATGGAACTTCTTCTTACGCTTCTGACGGGCTTGGTTTTGGGACTGCTCGTCGCTATTCCTCCCGGGCCGGTGATGGTCGTGATTGTTCGAGCCGCACTCACACAGGGGAAAGCCTACACACTGCGTATTGCCTACGGTATTGCCTTGTTGGATGTGATGTACAGTTTTGCGTTTTCTTTGGCAACAGGCACTATCGTCAGCACGTTTGACGGCATAATGACACGCTTCCCACACCTTTTGACCATTCTTCAAGCCTGCGCTGTTATCGGGCTAATTGTTTATGGGGCAATAAGTTTACGCTCGAATTTGAGCAAAGCCGCAGAAACACTACCCGCAGCAGAAGAAAAAGACTCATCCGCCGTACCAAATTTGGGTATAATGAATCGTGTCGCACTTTACGGACCATTTTTTATCGGCATTGCACTTTCACTCACGCACCTTGCTAATCCGACCTTCATCCCCCTCATGACGACGGTTTCCTACGTTGCTTCCAAGTACGGTTTTATGCACTCCGGCGTTGTGATGCAGCATTGCATCTTCGCCCTCGGCTATGCAGCAGGTGTGCTGTCATGGCTTGTGTTTTTGACCTACATGGCACTGAGGTATCGCCACGTTTTTTCCGGCGCTGTTATGCTAAAAATCAACCGTTTGCTTGGTTTTACGATGATTGGTTTTGGCACGTATTGGGGCTACGAGCGCTTCGCACACGCCATTTTACTGCTTCTTCGTGATGCTCTGAAATTTGGTATCGCGTTTTGACAAAGCGCAAAATCTGACAAACCGCAAAAACTTTTGTTACGCTAATCCTCACCACCATGAAATTCCTCACTTCGTTGTGCCTTCTCGTTTTGACGGCACTCCCTTCGCTTGTTTTTGCGATAACACCTGCCGCATATCACGCCGCTTTGGGCAGCAAGCACATTCGCTTTACGCTTGCCCCGCAAACACTCGCGCTGAAGCCGGGCGAACAAAAAATCGTCAAACTGACCATGAGCATTGATGCGGGTTGGTACAGTTATGGCTTGATTCCTCGCAAAGACAAAGATGGCTTCGGTCCTCAAGCTACGGAAATTACTATTGCACCCGCAAAGGTGCTTGTTTTAGCAGGAAAAATCAAAGCACCAAAACCGAAGCAAAAATTTGACCAAGGATTTCAAATTGACATTGACTATTACGAAGGCAGCGTTACCTTTGAAATTCCCGTCAAAGCAGCGTCAAACCTAGCTTCAGGAAAACATACCACAATGCTCACCGTCACGTCCATGACCTGCGACTCCGAGCGCTGCTTACCCGCAACCGATGACGAACTCGCACTCACCGTTATCGTTCCCGAAGGCAGTGCTTCCGAAACCAGTGCGGATACGGCTCAGAGCCAAGCACAAGATACAACACAAACCCCAAGTCCCCAACAACCAACAACCGACAACCAAAAACCAACAACGACAAACCAAAAACCAACAACCGAATCCCAATCAGAAATCGCTCAAAAGCGCAGTGAAGGAATTTGGGCATTTTTGCTTTTTGCAATGGGTGCAGGCGCATCGGCACTGCTTACGCCGTGCGTGTTCCCGATGGTACCGATAACAGTATCGTTTTTCACCAAACGCGCTGAAAAGCAGCGTGGACGCGGCTTGCGGGATTCCTTGGTCTATGCGCTGGGAATTATCTTCACCTTCACGGCGCTAGGTTTCATGCTGTCGGTGATGTTCGGCGCAACGGGCATTTCGGATTTTGCGGCGAATCCTTGGGTAAATGTGGCGTTAGCACTGGTGTTCGTGCTGTTTGCGTTCAATCTTTTCGGCGCATTTGAAATTCCTCTACCGACGGTGCTTTTGAACCGTATGAACAACGCAGCAGGAAGCGGCGATAGCATTGGTGCGGTCTTGCTGATGGCAATTACCTTTTCAATTACGTCCTTCACTTGTACTGTGCCGTTTGTGGGCGCAGCGCTGATTTCTGCATCGTCGGGCGAATGGTTTTATCCGATTATCGGTATGGCTGGATTTTCTGCGGTGTTTGCGCTGCCCTTTGTGCTGCTTGCGCTCTTTCCCGCAGCAATGCAGCGTTTGCCGAAAGCGGGCGGGTGGATGAATAATGTCAAAGTGGTCATGGGATTTTTGGAAATTGCCGCAGCAATGAAATTTTTCAGCAACAGCGATTTAGTCTGGGCTTGGGGTATTATTTCGCGGGATGTCTTTTTGGCGATTTGGATTGGCTGCGCCGTGATGATTATGCTCTACGTGCTGGGCGTGTTCCGCTTCCCACACGACAGCCCCGTTGCAAGCGTTGGTACGCCTCGTGCGATGATTGCGTTGATATTTGCATCGGTTACATTTTACCTTATTTCCGGCTTGTTCGGCAAAAAACTTGGCGAGCTTGATGCCTTCCTGCCCCCAGCGGATTATGAGCGCATTATCGGCAATGTTTCCGGCAGCGAAGCGGCTGTTTTGGGTAGCGTAACAGCCTCAAAAAGCACATCAAATCAGATTTCCTCAAGCGAATTGTGGATAACGGATTACGAAGCGGGTTTAGCAGAAGCAAAACGCACGGGAAAGCCGGTTTTTATTGACTTCACGGGCTTTACGTGTACGAATTGCCGTTGGATGGAAGCAAATGTTTTCCCTGTGCCGGAAGTGCAAGCACTGATGCGGGATATGGTCAAAGTACAGCTTTTCACCGACCGCAAAGCAGAGCCGTATTTGTCTAACAAAAAGCGCCAATTAGAACAGTTCGGCTCTATCGAATTACCGCTTTACGTCTTGCTCAAGCCCGACGGCAGCGTGATTTCCACCAAAGCATTTACCCGCAACAAAGCAGAATTTGTCAGCTTTTTGCAAAAAGCGCGGCTGTAACTTTCGCAAAATGAAGCATATGTGTAGTGAGAAGGGACTTCGGCGCAGATTCTCATGATTTAACAGATTGCGCTGATTCCAAGCGAGTTTTTTCGCAGTTTAATCATCAATAGTTCGGACATTTGAGTAGAACACTCGTACAGACAAGAATATCTGGCCTGATGTTATGCCGTAGTGCCGACATTCTTTTCTGTCGGTTGCAAAAATGTCCGAACTATTGATCATAAAAATCAGTTCAATCATGAAAATCTGCGTCAAAATTCTATAAACTCGGGAATCAAGCAATCGCGCTTGAAGTTGTATCAACCTCAAGTGCTCTCACAAAAAAATCTCATTTCGCTCTGAGCGAAAAAAGTGTATTTTTGCAATGATATTTCTCACCATTTGTATTTCGGCATGATTCAAGTTGTACGCGGCACAAAAGACATTCTCCCCTCAGAAACAGGCGCATGGCAAAGCCTTGAAGCGACCTTCCGACGTATTGCATCCCAATTTGGTTTTCAAGAACTCCGTACTCCCCTTTTTGAGCATACGGAACTTTTTTCACGCGGTATCGGCGAGATGACCGATATTGTCGGCAAAGAAATGTACACGTTTCTCGACCAAGGGCAGACCTCCATCACGCTTCGCCCCGAAGCCACTGCAAGCATTGTTCGTGCGGTGATTGAAAATACGCTCATCGAAAAAAATCCGCTCTTGCGCTTGTGGTATATGGGTGCGATGTTCCGCCAAGAACGTCCGCAGAAAGGGCGCTTGCGGCAATTTCACCAATTCGATGCGGAAATTTTAGGTTCGGCGCAGCCCGAAGCCGACGCAGAAAGCATCGTGCTTGCAAGCACCATTTTACGCGCTATCGGGCTGTCTGCATTTGAATTGCGTCTTAACTCTCTGGGTAATGCTGCCAGCCGCTTACGCTACCGTGAGGCGCTTCAGGAATACTTCCGTCCACATATCGGCGGAATGTCGGAAGACAGCAAAGGGCGTTTAGAGAAAAATCCGCTCCGTATTTTGGATTCCAAACACCCGGAAGACAAGCCATTTCTGGGGGATGCGCCCGTGCTGTTTGATTATCTGGATGACGAAAGCAGAAATTATTTCGAGCGCGTACAAAAACTTCTCACCGCATTAGAAATTCCGTATATTGCGGACTATCGCCTCGTGCGAGGGCTTGATTACTACTGCCATACAGCATTTGAGTTTGTAACGACGCGATTGGGTTCGCAAAACGCCATTGGCGGCGGAGGGCGCTACGACGGGCTTTTCGAGCAGATTGGCGGAAAACCTACACCCGGCATCGGTTTTGCCTTCGGCATTGAGCGCCTGCTCTTGCTTTTGGAAGAAGAAGGAAAAACACCCACAAGCGATACACAATGCGACCTTTACGTGATTGCCCTCGATGATGATTCCAGTGCCGTTGGTATGAAGCTCGCACAAAACCTGCGACTGAAAGGTTTGGTTGTTGTGACCGATGCACTACGACGCTCTTTCAAAGCGCAAATGCGAGACGCAGACCGCATGAAAGCACGATTTGTGGCAATTATTGGTGAGAATGAACGCCTTCAAGGGAAAGTCATCATAAAAACAATGGCAAGCGGAGAACAGCGTGAAATGGCGCTGGAGGATTATGAATCGCTGCAATATGCTCTCAATACATAAGCAAATAAGGTTACAATTCAATTCATTCGTTTTGATTTTCTGATTTGTTCAGGAGTGTGAATTATGGCAACAAACGTTGCAAAAAAGCCCGCAGCAAAAGCGGCATCAAAATCTATCACAAAAACTGTTGCGAAACCCGCCGCTAACGGGCATAGCAACGGTCACGCCGGACACGGCTCGCAGCCGCTTCCTTTTTTCAAATCGGTAGCGCAAAACTTCGACAAAGCCGCTAAAGCGCTTGGTATGCCGCGTGGCTTGGCAGAGCAGATTAAAGCCTGTAATTCTGTTTATTACTTCAATTTTCCGGTGCGCATAAAAGGCGAAATCCGTGTGATTGAGGCGTGGCGCTGCGAACATAGCCACCACAAACTTCCCACCAAGGGCGGTATTCGATACAGCGAAATGGTGGACCAAGACGAAGTAATGGCACTTGCGGCGCTGATGACCTACAAATGTGCGATTGTTCACGTGCCGTTTGGCGGTGCAAAAGGGGGCATTAAAATCAACCCGCGTGAGTTCAGCGAAGAAGAATTAGAGCGCATCACCCGCCGTTACACCGCAGAACTTATCCACAAAAACTTCATCGGTCCGGCAGTGGACGTTCCCGCACCGGATTACGGCACAGGTGAGCGCGAAATGGCGTGGATTGCCGACACCTACCTCAGTTTTCACGGTTCAACCGACATCAATGCTCTCGGTTGCGTAACGGGTAAGCCCATTGCGCAAGGTGGTGTGCGTGGTCGCCGCGAGGCTACGGGGCGTGGTGTGATGTTCGGTTTGCGTCAGGCGGTTAGTGATAAAAACGACATGAAACGCCTCAAAATGACGACGGGCTTGGAAGGTAAAACCGTGATTGTTCAAGGCTTCGGTAACGTGGGTTATTATGCTGCGAAATTCCTCCAAGAGCAAGGCGCTACGATTGTTGGTGTCATTGAATGGGACGGCGCGGTCTATAATCCGAAAGGTATTAACGTCGAAGACCTCGACAAACACCGCATTGAAACAAAGAGCGTTACCAATTTCCCCAAAGCGAAAACAATTAAAAACAGCCGTGAAGTGCTGGAATACGATTGCGATATTCTCGTTCCGGCAGCGCTCGAAAGCCAGATTACATCGGAAAATGCGCCCCGCATTAAAGCAAAAATTATTGCTGAAGGTGCGAATGGTCCTGTAACGGCAGATGCAGAGGAAATTTTGCTCAAAAAAGGTATTCTCATCATTCCCGATATGTACTTGAACGCAGGCGGCGTAACGGTTTCCTACTTCGAGTGGCTGAAAAATATCTCGCACGTGCGCTTTGGTCGCATGGAAAAACGCTTCGAGGAAAACACCCAACGCCGCATGGTTGATGCTGTTGAAGCGCTTGTGGGACGGAATTTCTCAGCGAGTGAGCGAAAATTGCTCATTCGCGGCGCAGGCGAAGAAGACCTCGTTAATTCCGGTTTGGAAGACACGATGATTAACGCTTACGAAGAAATCAAGAAATATTCGGCTTCGCATCCGCAAATCAAGGATTTACGCACAGCGGCTTTTGCTTCGGCGATTGACAAAGTGTCCATGACCTACAAACAACTTGGTTTGTTCCCGTAATATCCGGCAAGGAAGCCAGCAAACACGAGCTTCGGAAACTATTTTTTGCAGTCTGGCGTTCTTATAGGAACGTCAGACTTTTTTTTACCACATTCGTCGTTTGTATAGGCAATCACGCGCAAACTCCGCAGCCACGCCGTTGGCTCACCATCACCCTTCGCATCGCGGCAATCTACAACATTCTCTGGGGCGCATGGCAGATTCTCGCTCCGCAGCATTTTTTTCAATTAGCCGGCATGGAGCCGACAAACTACCCGATGATTTGGCAGGGAATGGGCATGGTTATTGGTGTGTACGGCTAGGGTAATCGCATGAAAAATTATTGAGTAAAAAGGACTTGCTTGAGATAGTCATCGTTCATCGAAGCACGAATTTGCTTGGTTCTCAAGGAGCGTTTGGTCGAATCTTCCCGTCGGAGTTGGTTGAAGGCGATGCGCCTGAGAACGACAACATTTGCGGTATTCATCCTCTTTCATCTGCACATCAAGCCGCCAATACAAACCATTTTCTATGCTCCACTGCGCTCGTGCAGAGGGAGGAATCATGGAGGCATCCGCCGCAAGTGAGGTGATGAAGTACCGCCGTTCGGTTGAGGATACGCCGTTGATTTCGTATGTTGCTTCAATCATCTCAATACTCTTGAGGTTTTTCCATTGGTCAGCCAATCCATTGGTCAGCCAATCCATTGGTCAGCCAATCCATTGGTCAGCCAATTCACTCATGGCTTTGGGCAAGGGAAACGCCGAACATTGACGAGTTTCCACACGTCCATGGTCGGCATCAACGGTACGCTCGTAGGTATGCTTGATGGAGCGCCATTCTTTGGCTTCGGCTTCGTCAAAACAACCAATAATCGCTTGGTGAAGCGAAGACTGATTGCGCTTGCTCAGCAGTAGGTAACCGGCTTGTTTCTCGCAGATGGTTTCGACAACATCGGTTTGTATTCCCATCGCATCAATGCTGACGATGCAGCCCTTGAGATTCAGAGCGCGCAGGAGTTCGGGAATAGCGGTAAATTCATTCGATTTCTCCTCCGTTGCACGTTGTCCAAGACCAATCCCTGCTCAACGACAAACGCAGAGACCAAATGCAATGGCTTGACTCCTTTGCTGCGCTGATGAGAGCGACGAAGGGTTTTGCCGTCAATGTTCACTTGTGTTCCCGGCTTCAAGTGTATATTCGCCGCACCCATCCACCGCAGAAAGCATTCCTCGAATTTTTTCGGGTCAAGCATTCGAAAGACGGCGCTGAATGTGTCGTGCGAAGGAATACCATTGGGCAGAGCCAAAGCAAGTTCGGTACGAAACCATTCTATACGATGGGAACTCATCTCCACGATATCGGTGTAACTTTGTGCGCCGCTTATCAGACCGCAGAGCGTGAGCATGAGAATATCCATGAGTTGATGTTCAACTTTTCCCTCTTGGCGCGGGTCTTCGAGCGGTGCAAAGGCTTCGGCAATGGTCATTGGGCGAAATAACGGTAGTGTAAAAAATGCCAAACTTATTCTTGGTCAGAATGGCAAATTTCCGTACTATCCGCCGTTTTTGCTACCTTTTTCATGCGATAGCCCTAACTACAAGGTTTACGCACTTGTTTTTTTACCAATCCCAAAATACTATGGCGTTATCCCGCCGGAGCGGCTACTATCGCAAGGGTTCTAGCCGTCCGGCGGGTATGTGCCGCGTTGAATCACCACATCCCTCACATCCCGCATTATGACTATCTTCTCCGCCACAAATCTCGTTAAATCCT
>JALONG010000055.1 GCA_025455065.1 Candidatus Kapaibacterium sp.
GTAGAGGGCATCAGCAATGACATTATACGCTCTCTTGTTAGTCCTGATTGGGTTATGGAGATTGTTAATGCACAATTATTAACTTAAATTGGTATAAAAGTCTCAACAACAAAAAAGCACAATTATCAACTCAAAATGGTATAACTCTACACAAACTCACAAAAATCACCTAAGTTCAAGGATTTTTACAAGAAGAATAATACTATGAGTTATCGTAAATTTACTCTCTCTTCTTTTTCCAAAGATTTTTCGATTACTATCTCAAGTGCAGAAATTTTTCCTCAGCCAATAGCGCTTGTAGAGCCAAGTTCGCGTTTGAAAGCCGATATTGACGAGGGTGTTAAACTCCCTCTTGGCACGGAAAAAGCAAAATCGGAAAACCTTATTGCACCTATCTTGCGAGAAATACGCCGCCGTAACGATGATTCGTTTACAATTTTTTCGGGCTACAATCTTAGCATTGACCGCAAGCGGAAGCTAACAGGATACTGTGATTTTGTTTTGACGATGCAGCCCATGCCTTTTGAACTGCAAAATCCGATTTTTTGCGTTGTTGAGGCAAAGGATGAAGATATCGAAAGTGGTTTAGGACAGTGCGCCGCAGAAATGTATGCGGCAAGAATTTTTAATGAAGAACATCAAAATCCCACCGCCATTCTGCACGGATGCGTAACAAGCGCTTACGATTGGCTTTTTCTGCGCCTCGAAGGAAATTCTCTCCGCATAGATAAGCGCCGTTACGCGCTTGCAAACCTGCCTGAGCTTTTGGGGGCGTTGCAGTCCGTGATTGATTTTTATCAATGAATTTAGACCGATTCTCGACGATTCTGCTCCGGCAAGCAGCACATTTCAAGCGCCTTCCAACACAAGATTCCACCATATATGCCCACATATACCCGCGAACAAAAAATTGCTCAAAGTGCCGACCGTCACTTGGCTGTAACCGCCGGAGCCGGTGCCGGAAAAACCAGCGTTTTGGTGCAGCGTTTCGTGCATCTGCTCTTTGACGATAGTATTCGTGCCGATGTGCGGCAAATCACCGCAATTACTTTTACACGCAAAGCCGCCGCCGAAATGCACCACCGCATTTCTCAGGAAATTGAGAAGTTGCTCGCCGACCCGACGAAAAAACATCAATGGGGGCGCATCAAAGCAGTACGGGAGCGCTTTTCGAGTGCGAACATTTCCACGATTCACAGTTTTTGTGCGCGACTGCTGCGGGAGTTTCCCATTGAAGCAGGCGTAAACCCGAACTTCACCGAATTGGAAGAACACGAAGGCACTCTCATCAAAGAACACGCCATTATGGACACTTTGGAAGCGTGGTTCGAAGAGAAGGAGGAGGGAAAAGGGAAAAAGGCGAAGGGAAAAAAGATTGCGAATACGGCTACAAGTGAGATTGCAAGCGAGATTGCAGACACTGAACCCGATAAAGCAGAAATACCTGACGAAGCAGACGAAAAGCAAGTCGCCGCAAGGCGAGTGTGGATGCTCTTTGGCAAAGAGACACTGCTGAATATGCTGAAAACACTGCTTCAAAACGCAGAGCGCTTTAATGAACTTGACGTTCTTTACCGCAAACATAGTATTGAAGCGCTGTTGAAGATGTCCGAAGAACTCTTTGTAACGCGATTTTTGACCAAAACCGAAGAATATATTTCAACACTGGATGCAGCGCTTGGAGCGCTTGATTTCAACGCTTTTACCAAAACAACACGACCAAAATTAGAAGACCTTTCTTCCACGCTTGCCATTATCAAAAAACAAGTTCAAAGCCTCACAACACCAAGCCCCGAAGCCCCAAGCAACCAAGTAACCAAGCAACCAAGCAACCAAGCCCTAACATGGCGTAACGCACAAGATTTGTGGAATCGCATCGCAACGACTGTGCTTGTAAACGGTGCTATTTCTCGCACCAAAGGCACAATTAGCGGTTCGAGTGTACGCGAAAACACGGAGAAAAATTTCCTCGACAAAGAGCGATATTTGCGGCTTAACTACGAGGCAAACGGGCATTTTCTCGCCATAAACCGCATGGCGGATGTTCTGCCGAATCACTCGCACGACCACGCAATGCAAGAAGTTGTGCGGATTCTGCTGGATATTGCGCGGGAGGCATGGATGCTGGTGCGGGAGGAAAAAGAGCGTTTGGGAGCGCTGGATTTCGACGATTTGGAATTAAAAGCCGATGTGCTGCTCAATAATCCCGAAGTCTGCGACAAACTCTGCATGAATACGCGCTTTTTGATGATTGACGAATTTCAGGACACCAACGAACTACAATACCGCATCGCAAAAAAAATTATTCGGAATCTGGGGCAAACCTCACCACAAAGCGAGGAAATATCGGCATCAGGTACGAACTTGTTTATCGTCGGCGACCCCAAACAAAGTATTTATCGCTTTCGCGGGGCAGACGTGCGGGTGTTTACGAAAGCAAAACGCGATATTGCAGCGCTGAATAGGCGTTTGCTTGCCGCAGGGCAGCTTGAAACCTCATTCCGCACGGGGTTTGGTATTATCACATCTGCTGAACAAGCCGAAGCAGATGGAAACATCGGGCTTCGCGCTACATTCCGTTTGTTGCCGGAGATTGCGGCATTTGTCAATCGTGTTGCAGGCGACCAACTGCGCCGCACAACGACGGAATTTGATGTGGAATATCAGGAAATTGTTTGTGGCGCAGCGAACAGCACCCTTCAAGGTACAGTAACGATGTTGCTTGCGCGATATCCCTACAAAAAAAATGCACAGGGAAATGACAATGACGAAAATTACCTCACTGCCGAACAGATAGATGCCGTTCCGAATGAGGAAGAATCTGCACTCAGCGACCAGAACACCGAATTTATTCCCGAAGCACAGCTTTTAGCGGAGTATTTACGCGCTATTGCACAAGGCACAACCGAAAAGCCTGTATTGGTGCGCTCCGCAGACGGTTCGCCGCGAGCAGCAACCTACAACGACATGATGATACTCGTGCGCTCACGAAGCGGCATGGATGACCTTTTGACGGCGCTTCGGCGCTGCGATGTGCCGTTTACCGTTATCGGTGGACGCGGATTTTATGAGCGACAGGAAATTTTAGATGTGCGCTCGTTTCTGCTGTTTTTACAAAATGCGAATGATGATATAGCGCTTGCGGCTGTGCTACGTTCACCGTTTTATGCGGTTTCCGACACGGAATTGTATGCAATTTCCCGCACTGAAGTCAGCGCTTCGGGCGGCAGCAGCACAAGTTCGCTGTGGGAACGCTTTAACGAATATTGTTCCGTCGAAGAACGACATAGTGCCGTAAAACCCAGCACCCAAGCGTTTCGTGCCTTTACGACGCTGACCAATTTGCTGCCTTTGGCGGCGCAACTTTCCATTCCGACGCTGGTGCGGACAATTTTGGAACAAACCGCGTGGCGCGGCATGATTGCTGCTGATGAGCGCTTCGACCAAATAGAAGCGAACTTGGAAAAACTACTTGTTCTCGCCCGAAAGTACGAAAATAAGGGCTTTCGGAATTTGTACGATTTTGCGGAGGAACTGCGCCGCTTGGCGCTTTACGCCTTTAACGAAGGCGAAGCCGACGCAGACGCAAGCAAAAATGCGGTGCAGATAATGACGATCCACGGCGCAAAAGGCTTGGAAGCTCCTATTGTTGCGCTTTACAACACCAATGCAAAGTCGGGCGGTTTCGATGGCGGTTTGTCGTTTGATTCCGCGCTGGGAATGTCCTTCAAAATGCTCCGCGTACGCGAGGACGGCACAATGGAATACATCCCAACACCGCTTTACACCTTGGCTTCCGAGCAGGATTCGCTGGCGGAAGCAGCCGAAATTAAGCGCTTGCTTTACGTCGCTCTTACCCGCCCCAAAGACCACCTTATTCTCTCGGCAAAGGGACGCGAAACTGCTAATGGCGGGATGAAAAAAGCGGAAGGTTTTTTGGCGATGATACAAGAAAGTTTGGGTGCGGAAGAACGGAATTTGCTGCACGAACCATTTTTGGCAAAGCCTCAAGAGACCCTTGAAATCTTGTTTGGCGAGGGAATTATTAAACGCGATGTGTCGTTTGAAATTCCCATCTATCGGACGCGGGAACAGTTTCTTGCCGGGCAGTTTCCCTCAGAGCAATTTTCTTCGGAGCAATCCTCTTCGGAGCAGGTGCGAAGCCCTCATCCCGACCTTCTCCCAGAGGGAGAAGGAGAAAGAAAGGAAGAAGGAGAAAGAAAGGGAGAGCAAGAGAAAGTAAAAATCGCTTTAATGCCGCTTCCCCCCTTGCTTCTTGGCACACTTAATTCGACGGTGGAAGGTGATTTTTACTCTGCATCGCAGCTTCGGCTTTTTATGCAGAACCCTGATGAATACGAGCGTTTGTACCGTTTGGGGCTACCTCCGGCGGATGATGAAGGCTTTTTTATCGGAAGCGCCGCAGGAACGGAGGACGACAGCGACGGCACACTTGGAACAACCGCCGGAGAAAGTATTCATGCGGTCTTGCAGCATCTTCCTTTGTGGATGAGTGCGGTGGGAGAAGTTCTGCCGAGTGAATTTCAACGCACAATAGACCGTATTCTGCCTAGTACGCAGCGCATTTTTACGCCTACGCTTCACGCCCGATTGCAGCGCGAAACGCAAGCTGTCGCCGCAACCCCGCTTGTGAAGCGCTATGCAGAAGCACTTTTGGGCGCGAAGTATGAATATCCCGTGACCATGCCGATTGACCACGATTTTCTTATCGGCACAATGGACGTGCTTGTGCAAACGCCGTCGGGAGCGCTTGAAATCTGGGATTGGAAGACGAACCGCGTCGGCTCGGTGCGTGATATGGACAGGCTTTTGGGCGAATATCGTTTGCAGTTGGAATTGTATGCCTATATTGCATCATTCCTTGCACCGGAGCAGCACACCTTTACCACACGTCTTCTTTTCACGCGCCGCGCTTCGCAAACCGCACACGATGAGGAATGGACGCGGACGCTGGAATGTACGCGCTTGGACGTGGCAGCGATAGAAACGAAGGTGCGCCAAATCATTGGCAACATACGGCAGCGTAGTTATGGTCTGGTTTCGGAGCGATAATTTTCCCACACCACGCAGAAAATCTTGCCTTTGAGCAAAAAATAGTGTAGTTTTCTTGCTCTATTCCTTAAACGTTCGGCCTTGTTTGCTGGTCAAAGTCTCAATTCACCAATCTATTTTTTTTGAATTTTTCACCATTCAGTTATGATAACTCTTCCAAACAATTCTCGTTTCGTGCGCCTTTTCGCGCTTTTTGTCCTGACGTTCACTGTTTCCACCTTTGCCCAAGAAGGCGGCTGGACAAGCGGGAACAGGCTAATTATTCAAGGCGGTTTAACCAATCCGGTTGCTAATTTTGGCGCTTTGCCTGCCGCGTTGCAAGACCTCATTCCTGCCGAGGGCAGAACACCGTTAGGCGGCGCGAACTTAGGGTTTACCGTTGGTTTGAATAATGTCTATCGGTTTACCCCAAATTTTGCGCTCAGTATTTCTGCGGATGCTAATTACAACACGTTCAATAATGAAGAAGCAGCAAGGCAACTGCGCAATGGAATTTTGGCTACGAGTATAAACGGTATCAATCTCGCTCCCTTATCCGGTTTGCTGGGTTTGACCACGAGCTACGCCGCTCAGGCATACATCAACGGTACGCTGACCGGTGGATTACGTTATGATTTACCTGTGATTGCGGGTCTGGTTAATGTGTATGCCAATGCTCAGGCAGGGTTGTTTTACGGCATTTTGCCACAAAGTGAAGCAAAACTTGGCGTAAATATACCACTACTCTTTCAACTTGATGCAACCATTACTCGCGCACAAGCTACGGCAACAGCATTTGCTTACAAACTCGGTGCGGGTATTTTGCTTTTTGACCGCATAAACGTGGGCTTAAATTATGTTGCAGCTACTCCGTCATTTATTGTAAACACCACTCCTGTCGCCAATGTACGTGGTGTGCAAGGTAGTGTGCCACTCCCGGGTCTTGGTAATGTTAGTACACAAACCATTATTAATGCAGTTGTGGGAACAGTTCCGGTGAACAGCGTTCGGTATGATTTCCCGACGAATGTGTTACAAGTTACCGTTGGTTACGCATTTTAAGCGATACTTTGGAAAAATAACCGCAATACCGCTCTCGCTCTTGTTTTTAGGGCGAGAGCGGTGTATTTTTGGAGCAACTCCATCCTTAGTTTTCACAAGTAGTACAGAAGTTGTATGAACGAAGAAATATCATTGGCAACGCCTTCAACAACGCTTTCCACCTTGCGTACAGAGGTTTTAGTCAAAACGTACAAACAGCGAAACGTCGTGCAGGGCGTGTCGTTGAGCGTCAAACAGGGCGAAGTGGTTGGGCTTTTGGGACCGAACGGGGCGGGAAAAACGACCTCGTTTTACATGATTGTCGGCGTAGTGCGTCCCACTGAAGGGCGCGTATTCCTTGACGACACGGACATTACCAAAGTGCCGATGTACAAACGTGCGCGGCTGGGTTTGGGGTATTTGCCGCAGGAAGCATCGGTGTTTCGGAAAATGACGGTGGAAGACAATATCATGGCGATTTTGGAATTGCAGGGTTTGAAAAAGGTAGAACGGAAGGAGCGTTTGGAGCAGCTTTTGGAGGATTTGAGCATCACGCACATTCGCAAAAGCAAAGGTTTTATGCTCTCCGGCGGGGAGCGCCGCCGATGCGAGATTGCACGGGCTTTAGCGACAAATCCCAAATTTATTCTTCTGGATGAACCCTTCGCCGGCATTGACCCGATTGCGGTGGAAGAAATTATCGGCATCGTGCGTTCATTGCGGCATCGTGGAATCGGGGTGCTGATTACTGACCACAACGTTCATGAAACACTCTCCATTACTGACCGTGCCTACATTTTGATTGATGGGCAGGTTTTTTATTCCGGCACGGCGGAAGCAATTGCCGACAATGCAGAGGTTCGTAAACGCTATCTTGGCGCGACGTTTAAGTTAGAACGGTATGGGGATTGAGGGATGAAACGAAGCATAGTGCTGAAGCATAGTGCTGAAGCGCTTTGCAAGCAATCATCGCGGAAAACTCACCGTTCCAATTTCCGTAAATTTCCCCTGCACAATGCGCCAAACCACGTAGTTTCCATGTGTTACATCGCCCTTCGCGTCGAATTCTACGGGACCGCTTGCGCCCTCGTAATTGACGGCTTTCCCCTTCTTCATCGCCTCCACAGCTTTCGCAAACTCTCCTACATTGATAATCGTTGCTGATCTCTCGGGGCGCGAAACCTTCGGCAGCATTTTTGCTACTTCCGAAGGTTTGGTAGAAGCGGCTTTGGTGGCGGCAAGGGCGTAGGTATAGATGGCATCATAACTTGTGGCAGCGTAAGAGTTTGTTGCTTCCACATCTAAAATCCCCGCAAGCGAGATATTTGCAAGGTCGGACGTGTCCGCACTTTTACTGCTATATTCCTTAAATTTTGCGAAAAACTTGTCGAAGTTGGCGTATTTCTTCGGATGCACATACGATAAACCCTCCATTCCCTCAAGCATTTGCGCGTCCACCGCTAGCAGAAAATCATTATTGTAATTGCCGTCGCAGCCGAAAAGAAATGGCTTATATGCCGCAGAAAAGAAGGCTTTTGAATCGCTGACAATTTTCGCGCCATCATCGTTGTAGCCGACAAGGTAGATGGCTGTTGGCTTTTTGTCATAGAGCGAATCCAGACGAGATTTGAAATCAAACGAATCATACGACGCAATATCGGGATACGAAACCGATGCAACGACCTTCCCGCCTGCCTTTTGGAATGATTGAGCGAAGGCTTGCGCCAAAGCAGCGCCATACGCATTGTTGATTGCGATAATGCCGACGGTAGCGAATTTCTTTTGTCGAAGCAGTTTTGCTGCCGTTGCTGCTTGGAAAATATCAGAAGGAATCGTGCGCCAGACAAGGTTTTTATCTGCTACATCGCTGATACGAGGCGAAGATGATGCCGCAGTCATCAGAAGCACATCTTTAGAAACGGCTATCCGTGCGGCTCGCAGGGTATTCGCCGAGCCGCTGCCGGAAACAATCACTTGTGCGCCTTGCCCGATAAGCTGGTGAATCGTATTGTCCATGCTCACGGAATCTTTATTCTGCCCGTACTCAACCATGAGTGTAAGCGGTGTTCCGTTGATTCCTCCGGCGGCATTGATTTCTTCTACTGCCATACGCATACTTCGCACGGACGACACACCCGATGGCGTTGCCGCGCCCATCGAAACGCCGATAATGATGCTTTTTTGTGAAGAAGTATGTGCTTGAGCTGTGAGTGGTTGTTGGGAAAATGCGAAACTTATACCAACCACAAGCAGCACAGAAAAATATCGTAAGGTAAGCATAATTCAAAGGAAAAAGAATCAAAGAAAGCGTGATTTAGAGCGGGTTACAACCAAAAAAACAAAAGGATATTGCTAAACAAGCAATATCCTTTGACGCAGAGAAAATAGCGAAATTTTGTATGATTTCCAATCACTTGCCGCTATGCACAGTTTCAGACAGCAAGATTACAGGCGCACATTCAGCGAAAAGCGATGAACATCGCCCGGAATCCCCAAAGACGTAAGCGCATAATCAATCGTGAATTTATCCACGACAACGCCTACACCACCCGAAAAACCTGCCAAACGCGGCTGCGCATCTGCCGCAATCTCACGCCGACGTTGGTTGTCGTAGCCAATACGCACACGCACGGCGCTTCCAAAGTAAAATTCTCCGCCAATGGCAAAGTTGAGAAAGCGGTCAGTAAAAACAGGAACATTGTCAGCAAGCCGCGTGAGTGTTACATTCAGCAGCAAGGGCAGCCCACGCAGACGGTGATTCACACCCAAACGAACATCTAAGGGCAGCGCTTCTTGCGCACCATTAACCGTTGCGATTTGCGCTCCGGCATTCAGCACCGAAAGACCGATATTTACGTTTGCTTTGGGGATGCGGTAGAGCATACCGGCATCCACCGCAATAGCGCCCGCCGAAGCGTTATCCAAGCGGTTGTTCACATATTTCACCGCCACGCCGTAGAACCAATTAGAATCCAATTCATTCGCGTAGGCAAGCGAAATCGCCACATCACCGCCGCTAAACCCCGAACCGGTCGGAGCGCCGTTTCTGTCCAATCGCTGAAATGAACCGTAATTCACGTAATTCGCACCAATAGCCACAGAGCCTTTTGCCACAGGAGAACTTGACTGAACGCCAAGCGTCTGGAGCGACGTATTGTAAACCACAAAACCGGAGTTAATATCGCCGACGTGCTTAAAAAACGTTACGCTGATTTGGTTGTCCTCTGCCGAAGCAAGTCCGGCGGGGTTGTAAAACAGCGATACGGGGTCATCATGGACAGCCACAAACGAGCCTGCAAGCCCCGCAGCACGGGCGCTGGCATCATTGCGCAAAAACGAATACAAACCACGTTGAGCAAATACGGGCGAGACAAACACGAATCCCCATGTGCCGACCACGAAAAAAACCGCAACAAAGCGAGACAAAATGCGGGTGTTCAACATTACACATCCAAAAACAATGGAACATATTGTGATTTTCAAGCAATAACCAACGGGCGACGACAGCAATAGTGCGGACGGGCGTGGTATTGCCGAGAATCAACGAAGCATACGCAATACGGGGAAAATTTAACAAGAGGGGTTAATTCTGCGATTTGGTGATATTGGAAGCGAAGATTGTTTTGCCGCTACTATCAACAAATTCGATATAAATACGGGAGCGAGTAACTGCAATATAATGAAATCCACCATTTGTAGCAGCAAAAATCGTATTTGCACCAAAGGCGGTATTTCTCGCACCGCCGCCTCCGCCTGAAATAAGGCAGTAAAAATGGTCTTCCGGGGCTTTCAAATACTGTAAATCGTGGTCGTGTCCGTTCATGTACAAATCAACCTTGAACTCATCCAACAGAGGTTTTATCCAACGAATCATATAATCTTGGTCGCCGTAACCGCCATGCGAGCGAATCATATGATGCCCCAAGACAAGTTTCCACCGTGCTTTCGAGGCTGCCAGCGCGGGACGCAACCACGCATTTTGTTTGAGTGCAAAGGCAGTATCCTTGCGGTTGAGAGGGTCGGTATCAATGGCGAAGATGTCAATATCGGTGCCGTCGGCGGCTTTCATGCTGAATTGATAGTACCTGTCCGGCATATTCCAGCGCGGATTTTTTTGATGATAGTCAATCTGCGCTTGAATACTGCTTCTGTGGTCATGGTTGCCCAAAATCGCGTACCAAGGCAGCACCAATTCCTGACAGGTATAAATATCCTCAAACTTCGTTTTCCATTGAGGGTCGTCTGCCGATATTACGCCGTCGTTGTAGATATTATCACCTGTGCTTATGATAAACTCAGGCTTTTCCACACCAGCTTTCATGCACATTCCGGCTGCGACATTTTTTTGAAACGATGCGCCCGTTCCCCAATCGCCAACAACCAAAAACCGCACTGCTGCTGAATCGCGGAATGATTCTGTGCGGAAAGGGGGTGTTGGTTTTGCGTTGGCAACAGTTTTTGCACCGGGAGACACGGACGAAAACAGCATGGGAAGGCTGCCGGTGCAGGATTTCAAGGGCAGTGCAAGGGCAAGCAGCACAAGGGAGATACAGCGCAGAGTCATAACGTGTAGTGGGTAAGGCGTAGTGTACGCTGTGAGTGGAAGATGTCCGTTTTAGGCAGTCAGTACGGTACTTGTTATTGATACCGCACCAAACGTGCGCGAATGGTGCGAATCATCGTTTCCGGTCCGGGTGGCGATGCAAAACGGGCATCCATTTCGCCGAGAATCACAGCATTTGCGCCACGCAAACGGGCTTCGTAGATAAGTTGCTGTTCCATCTCCGGCGTAATCACGGATTCCGTTGTTTCAAGCAGTATTTCTCCCATAAATTCGTACCGTGCAATTTTAATATCCTTTTCTGCATAGACCACATCAATCATTGCCGACGGGGGGTACATTCTGCCAATATGATGTAAGCGCACAACTGTACAACTGCTCAGAGCAAAGCAAATACAGATGATACAAAGCGTTATTCGTAAAGCCAAAGTGCCACGAACCATAGTATTGATGAGGAATTGAGAATAAAGGTACAGCAGAAGGTTAGTGACAATCTTAGTGCTGCACATTCAAAACAGCGCTTAAACGCTGGGTTGCGGTAATAATTCTGCAAACATACATTCCGTTTGCAAGTGATTCTGTCGGAACTGGCAATGACTGCTCCCCGGCGCTCTGCGTCTCTTGCCGAGCGAAAACCACCTGTCCAAGAGCATTGACCATTTCAACGCGAACATTTCCTGCTGCCGAAAGTGCATACCGCATGGTTGCTTGCGTTTGAGCAGGATTTGGTGAAAGTGTCAAGTCGCTTGTTTCAGGATAGTTATTGTTATCGCTAACGGAGGTAGCAAGTCGTGAAAACGGTACCATGGCTGGGTCTCCGAGCAGAGCAATACGGCGGAAGAAATTATCCGGTGGCGGCAATCCATTTTCATAACAGAGATTTTTTGCTGTTAAAATCGCCGTACCAACATCCACACGCTTGCTGAAGAGTTCTTGATAAAACAAGCGCACAAACCAATTATTTTCAGGATAGCTGGAGTAACCCGACGAAGCCAACGTCATCACCGAGCCACCGTTTTCCAAGAGCATGAGCGCCTCAACGATAGACGGGACGCGGGGCATATCATAATTTTGGCTGCAACCGATAGTTACCATCATAAACGGCTTTCCGTTCCGTGCGAGACTATTGCCCACGTCATCGGTGCGCAAGATACCGTAGCGCGACCATTCTTCGGGCGCACCGTGTCCGTAATACATTACAATCGGTTTGCTGCTCGACATTGCGCGAATCACTTGCCGACGGGCATCCGGTTCACGTAAGATATTGGCATAATTCAAAATATCGGAAGGAAGCGGTGTGCGGACGTTGTAGCGCAAAAAGTCTGACAAATTCAAAAATTGATTTTCAAAGGTGTCGCTGTCTTGTGCATCAATAATTACCGAAGCCCGTGTGCTGAGGTCAAAACCAATGGTATTACCTGATTCCTCAAAAAGGCGAACTTTCCCCAAAACACGGCGAATTTCCGTTGAATTTCGTCCCGGAATACGCCCGATAGCCGCTTGCGGGCGGGTAAGAAAGGTTTCGCGGTATTTATTGACCACATACCATTCGTCCATAGGGATAGAATCTTCGCGGTTAAAATACGTCGGTGTTAAAAGTAGTGGAATCGTAACGGGAAGGCGGTATGCAGGAATCAAGTTTGTGCTGCCGACAAGCATAATATGTGTCGGTTTCTGCTCCCAAAATTGCAGCGCAACACTGATAAACGTGCGAATTCTCTCGGCTTGCGATTGCGGATGATTCTGTGCAGAATCCGCAAAAGTGCGGTTAATTTCCTCAACCGTAACAATACGTGTCAGCATTGCGGGGTGCGTCCACGTAGTTTGTGAGCGCCATTGCGCGTGTGGCTGCACATCGGCAAGAAATTGTGAAGGGGTAATTATCAAATACTGAGCGCGATTGCTTTGACTAAGCAATGAAGGGGTCTGTGCGCTTGTTTCGCTTGGAACAATAAGCGTTTGGAATAACATAACCAACGCCCAAACAAGAATCCAAGAGCGCTTTAAGGATCTGCTGAAAAACGGGGAAAAGTGGTGAGCCATAAATGCTAATCAACAAAGGGACAATTGTGGTACAAAGCAGAGTACAGCGACAAAATTACGCAAAATTCTTTAATTACCACCGAAGATTTTTCCCTGGGTGTCTTGTTGAGCGTGGTTTATGCGTTGCATACATTTTGTGTAAATGGAGTGATTTCGCAGCCGGAGTGTTGTTGCGGTGAGCGGGAGTAAATTCGTCCCCGACAGACAATCCTCAAAGCCATGTACAGGTGGTTGTAATACCGAAGGTTATTCATGTTCCTGCAATGCGGTGATTTTTTCTGATTGGCGTGAAAAAAAATGTTATCATTGGGTGTCACGAAAGCAACGATTGCATCTTTTTGAAAATAAAGTTTGCCGCCCGTTCAGGATGCAAGCGGTAGATGATGTCCATAAATCGTGCGTCTTTGCCGACGGTCACACGATAGCGGTTTTCTTCCATAGCGCGGATGATAATTTCTGCTGCTTCGGCAGGAGGAAGCGTGGGGAAGGATTTTTGTGTGCTTGCATCTACGTTCAATGTCCCTACAACACCCGAATTTTGCGCAATGTTCGTGCCGATAGCCCCGGGAAACACGACCGTTACGCCGACCGATGTGCCTTGAAGTTCAGAGTGCAAGCCTTCGGTGAGAAGTTTCACTGCCGCTTTTGATGCCCCATACACCGTTTGCCCCGGAACAGGCAGAAAACCACCCATGCTGGACATATTGACGATATGCGCTTCGGGACGCTCAAGCAAATGGGGCAAAAAGGCTTTTATCATGTACAAGGTGCCGTAAAAATTCACGTTCATCACCCGCTCAATGGCTTCAAACGGGAGGTTGTTCAACTTCACGAAAGACTGAATGATACCCGCATTGTTGATAATGCCGTCCACAGCACCGTGAGCTGCTTGGACAGCCGCAGGAAGAGCATCCACAGACGCTTTGTCGGTGATATTGACGACGTGCGTAGAAATGTTGTCACCGCTCGTTCCGGCAAGGCGCACGGTTTCTTGGAGTGCTTCAGCACTCATATCTACAGCAGCTACTCGCGCACCTCTGCGGACGAGATTCAGAGCCATTTCGCGCCCCATGCCGTTGCCGGCACCGGTGATGACAATGGTTTTTCCTTGTGCATTCATGGTAGTTTCCCAAAAAGATTGGACAAAAAAGTTCAACTTCAGCGATTGAACGTGAATTATGAGATCACCTCAGACTGCCGACTACTCCTTGTGTTCAAGAAGTAGTCGGCATTGTTTTTGCGACTTATTACACCATAACATTCACCAATTTCCCCGCCACAGCAATTACCTTTTTCGGCGTTTTGCCGTCCAAGTATTTTTGAACCGTTGGGTCTTGAAGGGCGATTTTCTCTAGGGTTACCGCATCAGCATCCGCCGGAACGACGACTTTTGCGCGAACTTTGGAGTTGATTTGCAGAACGATTTCGATTTCGTTTTGGACGAGTTTCGTAGCGTCGTAGTCTGGGAACCGCTCCAGTGCTACACTTGTGGTGTGTCCTAAAATTTGCCACAATTCTTCGCCCAAATGCGGAGCAAAAGGCGCGAGGCACAACACAAACGCTTCCATCGCTGCACGTGGCTTCACATCGAGCTTGAAGAACTCGTTCACAAAAATCATCATCTGCGAAACAGACGTGTTGAAACTGAGGTTTTCAATATCTTCACCGATTTTTTTAATCGTGGAATGTAGCACAAATGCTTGTTCTTTCGTCAGTTCCACATCTTGAACGCTTGGTGAAATTGTACCTGTTTCTTCGTCAGCAATCATGCGATAAGCTCTGCTCAAAAACCGCGCAACACCCTCCACGCCTTTGGTGGACCAAGGTTTTGCGGCTTCGAGCGGACCCATGAACATCTCGAACACACGCAGCGCATCCGCGCCGTATTCCTTGATAACATCGTCAGGATTGACAACGTTTCCACGCGATTTCGACATTTTTACCGAATCTTCACCCAAAATCAACCCTTGATGGAACAGCTTCTTGAACGGCTCTGGTGTTGAAACGTAGCCATAATCAAACAAGACTTTGTGCCAGAAGCGGGCGTACAAAAGGTGCAGCACGGCGTGTTCCGCACCGCCCATGTAGAGGTCAATTCCTCCGTTTTCTCCTGCGCCCATCCAATATTTCTCCAATGCCGAATCCACGAACACCGCATCATTGCTGGGATCTATGAATCTGAGGTAATACCAGCACGAACCCGCCCATTGCGGCATGGTGTTAGTTTCGTAGCGGGCTTTTTTGCCTGTTTTTTTGTCGGTAAAATTCACCCATGATTCCACCTTTGCAAGCGGCGATTCGCCTGTACCGGCGGGCTGGAAGTCGCTGACATTCGGCAGTTGCAAGGGCAGTTCGTCCGCATCCAAGGAGCGGCGTGTGCCGTCCTCGAAGAATAAAATCGGCACGGGTTCGCCCCAGTACCGCTGCCGCGAGAAGAGCCAATCGCGGAGTTTGTACTGCACTTTCAGTTTCCCAAAACCTTCGCTGGCAAGCCACATTGTCATCCATTTTTTTGCTTTGTTTGATTCCATGCCGTCCAGCGAAACGTTATCGTTCTTGGAATTGATAGCAATGGCGTTTTCGTAATCATCATAGCCATCCTTCGTGAAGTCCCATTCTGAGCCGTCTGCGGGCTTGAGAACAATCGGAATCGGCAAACCAAATTTTGTTGCAAAGGCGAAATCACGCACATCGCCGCAGGGAACGCCCATGACCGAACCCGTGCCGTAGTGCGCCAAGACGTAATCGGCAATCCACACAGGCACTTTTTCACCGTTTGCGGGATTCAGCACGTACGCACCCGTCCACACACCTGATTTTTCTTTGGCAAGTTCGGTGCGCTCAAGGTCGCTTTTCAGCGCAACGGCTTTTTTGTACTCTTCTACCACACTGCGCTGCGCGTCAGTCGTGATGCGCTCTACAAGCGGATGCTCTGGCGCGAGAACGATGTAGGAAACGCCGAAAATCGTGTCGGGGCGGGTGGTGTAAACGGTTATCTGGTCATTGGTTGATTGGTCATTGGTCATTGGTACATTGGCGCTACTGTTGCCGTCTGACAAATGACCAATGTCCAATGACAAATGACCCTCCCCCGAATGACGAATGACTGGGAATGTTACCTCCGCGCCTTCCGATTTTCCAATCCAATGTTTTTGCATTTCCATCGTGGATTGGGGCCATTCCACGAGTGCCAAATCATTCAGCAAACGCTCTGCGTATGCCGTGATACGAAGCATCCACTGGCGCATGGGGCGACGCTCGACGGTGTAGCCTTTCGATGTCCATTCATCTACTTCTTCGTTGGCAAGCACCGTTCCAAGCTGTTCGCACCAGTTTACGGGGATTTCGGCGATGTATGCGAGACGCTTAGAATCTTGATATTCCTGAATTTCAAGCGGAGTTTTGTATTCCGCAGGAATGGGAAGTTCGCTGATGGGACGGGCTTTTTTCAGGGTTTCATCGTACCACGAGTTGTAAATGAGCAGGAAAATCCACTGCGTCCATTTGTAGTAATCAGGCGTGGTAGTGTTGATAACGCGCTCCCAGTCGTAGCCGAAGCCGATTGCCTTCAGTTGGCGGGTGAAATTTGCTACGTTGTCGGCGGTAACTTTTGCAGGATGAATCCCTGTTGTCATGGCATAACGCTCAGTCGGCAGACCAAAGGCATCAAAGCCCATCGGATGCAGGACGCTGAAGCCTTTCATGCGCTTGTAGCGGGCGACAATATCGGTCGCGGTATAGCCTTCGGGATGCCCGACGTGCAGCCCCGCACCGCTTGGGTAGGGGAACATATCCAGCACGTAGTATTTGGGCTTCATGGTGTCGGTGGTGGTGCGAAAGGTCTGGTTTGTTTCCCAGAATTGTTGCCATTTGGCTTCGATGGATTGGTGGTTGTAGGGCATAGAATTTTTAAGGAAAAAGAGTAAAGTTGTTTGAATCTTCGTTAGCCTGCAGAACAGCCTTATACTGCTGTTGCGGGTGATTGGGAGTATTGGGAAATTTCATTTGAAGTAATTCTTGGCGGACCATGAAAGTCAGATATTTTTCTTGTACATACTTTGCATCGCGTCCTAATAATTCAGCAATTTCTGATAATTGTAGCCAAGTATTTGCACACAGTGTGAAAATTGTTTGCTGCACTTCTTTTTTGGACACTTTTTTGGAGTTGCGGACGATTGTCGCAATCTCATACAATCCCTGCTTTGAAAGAGGGGAGTTCTCGTTCAAAAGAGGGGAGTTCTCATTCAAAAGAGGGGAGTTCTCGCCCAAAAGAGGGGAGTTCTCGCCCAAAAGAGGGGAGTTCTCGCCCAAAAGAGGGGAGTTCTCGCCCAAAAGAGGGGAGTTTGTAAGTAGATGTAATGCTCGCGGTAAATGATAAAACGTGCCGCGACGCTTTCCCTCTGCTTCTAAATAGCCCTGCTGTACTAAGTCCTGCAAAAGCATTGTCAAATCTCGCGGATGTGATTCAGAAACTTGTTGAAGCCGTATATTAGTAACCTTGTCTTCGCTATAGGCAATCGCCAATGCCATACGTTCGTCGGCTGAGAGCGCGTGATACTTTTCGCCAAAGTACCCGGACAAGGGGTTGGTGATTTCATCGGCAATAAGGCTCACCACCGGCAATCGTAGTAGGCAGTATTCCGGCTGCGAAAATTCTGTAAATTCAGGTGGGTAGTAATGCTGCTCTTTCCATGCTCTTGAAATACGCGGCAAACCCGAGCCAGCCTGTTCGCCCGCGCCAATAAATCGAAACATTCGCTGCAACGCAGGATTTCGACAATCGCTTTGTCCACCTCGATATAAACGATGGTAATCTATGGGTACACGCGACATACCGGGGTTTGCGAACTCAAATCTATCCCTATATTTTTTGATAGAAATGCCTACCGACCCACGATAATCAGCATGAACAACGGTATTGGTAAATGCTTCACGTAATGCCTTGTGAATAGGTGTGTCGTCTATGCGCCGTTGGTATTCGTCCAGCATAAACGGTATTTTTACGTCTTGTACTAATTTGGAGTAAACACGACGATAAAAATCAAATAAGTTGCCCGACCACGTGCCGTCATTAGAAACGCGGTCTATCCAATCATTTGTATCGTCGCCATACTCAAAAAAGTTAATTCGATAGTCGGGAATTTCATCATAAATAGACCGCTCTTTACCAAACATCAGTAGTCCGGCAAGTGTTAATCCACGCTTCTGAGTTGTACGGTCTTCTGAAAATACGTGCAGACGATAGAGAAAATCTTCATCGTCAAGCTGGATAGCTTCATTCGTTGGATTCAGTGATGCAAATATGTTACGATACGCACGAATACTTGTTTCTTCAAGGTCGCTGATGCCAAATCCCTCTATGATTGCGGTATCTCGCTCGCTAAATTCTGCTTCAGCAAACATACGCTGAATACTCGTTTCATCGCACCGATAATCACCTTCCCCATTCCTCCTAAATGTTCCTGTGAGCGGATTTGTACCTGTATAAACAGGTCGCTGCTGGCGTGTTGCACGGGGGATGGTAATAACAAGAATATCCTTTCCTTCAATGTTTTCAACCCTAACATCCTTGTTAGACAGGAGGTTGATATTGATTTTATTTTTATCATTTAATAAATCCCAAAGCGTTTTCTGTACTTTCTGAATATCCTGAATGCCCAGTACGTCCCAAGAACCATCTCTGTTCTCTCGAATACCCAGAATTGCCGTACCTCCGTTGGTATTAGCAAACGCAGAGTATGTTTCCCAAAAATCTTTGGGAACCTCTCCTTTGCCATTCTGACCTTGTGCAGCTTTGAACTCAAGTTCATCCGTTTCGACAAGGTTATGAAAATCAATCAACGTTATCATGGGTTGTGATTATAGTTATACTACCAGTATTTCCGCCACTTCCAAGTATTCAAGAATTGCTTCGCAGATGTTACTCAGAACCTTTTCTTTCGTATCACCTTGAGACCAGTGCAGCCGGGCAACTCTATGACATCATCGCCAACAACTCTTCCCGCGCATCACAAACCCGCTTCGCAGCAAGTTCGATGATACGTTTGTTGATTTCCGATTTCGTTGCCGAATCCGCCGTATAGCGCAAAAGTTCTGCTTCGGTGAAGTGTCCTACGACCACGCCTACAATCATCATTCTGAGTGCTGTGTCTTTTTTGAGTGCATTGGCAAAGAGCGCACATTGGTCTTTGATGCTGCGCTGCAATATCACACCTCGCTGTGGAGCAAGGTACAGAGCCGTTAAGCGGACAATCGTGCTGTGCTGCAATTTCAAAATGCTGCGAAGCGAAGCATGAAGCATATACGCAAACGAGTCCGTTATGTCCGAAGAACCCTCTTGTTTCAAGGCGTTTACGGCATTGTCAATAGATTCTGTCGTTGGTCTGAGCGCAAGAAGCGCTGCATCGCGGTTAGTATTCATGCCGTTGTTGAGGTGATGAACAATATGGTTTGGAAATACTCATGGAGACAAACGAACAAGCGACCATGCGCCGCCATTGGTTGTGGATGATTGACGCTCATACATAAGCCTGTCGTGCAGTCGCCCCACGCGCCCTTGCCAAAACTCTATCGCGCTAGGTTCTACGCGGTATCCGCCCCAGTGTGGCGGAATCGGTATGTCTTTGCCCTCATATTCCTGTGTCAGCGCTTGGAAGCGTTCTTCCAAAACTTCCCGTCCCGCAATAACGCTGCTCTGCTCCGATGTCCAAGCACCAATGCGACTTTCACGGGGGCGCGATTGAAAATACTCATTAGATTCTTCTTGAGAAATTTTCGTTGCCGTGCCGATAATCTTTACTTGCCGCTCTAAGTCGCCCCAAAAGAACAGCAAGCATACACGCGGGTTTGCGGCGATTGCTTTGCCTTTGGTGCTGTCGTAATTCGTAAAAAAAACAAATCCGCGTTCATCAAAATCTTTTAACAGCACGATGCGCCCCTGCGGCTGCCCTTCGGGGCTGACCGTTGAAAGCATCATTGCGTTTGGTTCAAGGATTTGTGCGGTTTTTGCTTCCTCAAACCACAAGCGAAATTGAATAAACGGATTTTGGTGCATTGTGCTTTCGGTAAGTCCTGCAAGCGTGTAACTGCGCCTCATTCCGGCAATATCGTCTCTATTCATGGTTTTCTCCGATAGGTGTTGTTGAATTATGATGTGACTCAGTTTGAGTATCCTGCCGCGCAACGTGGCGCACAGCGTTTATCGCAAGTACAAACGTCGCAAAAGCGCATACAATCACACTTCCTAACATCTGCACTTTGACCAACAGTTCCCAGCCTTCGCGTTCCAGCCATGGGAACATCTGTTTGATATTGGCAAAAACAACAATTCCTATAAACATTGCAATCAATACCCCGCCCAAGACCGCACCGGCACTGTCTTGAAGCGTCATTCCCGCACGAGAGACCGACTCCCACAGCAGCACAATAACGGCAAGTGCGCACACCGACGCAATCACCCAAAGCGCCACGTACTCCTGCTTTTGGCGCAGTTCGACCGCTTCGACAAATGCCGTGCGGTAGGAAATATTCCCCACACTTTGCATACCCAATACCGCCGAAACAACAGAATCTATGCGGTCTTTGGTGCGATATTCTTCTTTCAGATGCACAATCATTGCTCCGGGAAAAGCATTGTCCGGCAAGACAGCACTGATGCCGGTTGCAAAGCGATTGACGAATGCTTCTTTGACGCTTGCGGACGATTGAAACTGCACAGAATCAATACCGAGAACGGTTTTGAGGTCGCTTTCAGTTGTCGCAATATCTTTCGCGCTTGCCCCCGATTCGAGAAAAACCGTTAAAACAATCTGTTCCGAAAGCGCCGCACTATCGCGTTCAATACCCATAAAAACGAGTATTGCCAGTGTTACCAGTAACGCTGCGGCAAACGAAGCAGCGATAATACTCACAATACTATTTCGCCGTGAAGGGCTTATTATTACTTGTGTTTCAGACATCGGCTCTAGGAAAATGAGGGTTGAGTGTGGTTGTTATGGTTGCTATTTTTTGTAGCGTACCAAACGCCCCGTGAGGGAGAACTGGACAAAATCGGTAAATCCTGCCGAACGGATAATGACAGCATTTGCGCCTCGCCGTTTTGCTTGTTCTACAAGGTATCGCTCGGCACAAATTGGTTCGCCTGTGCCTGCTTGTGCGCTGTACATAACGATTATCTCGCCGAAAAATTCATACTGCTGCTCGGAAATATCGTGCTGGTCATAAAAAACATCAACGGCCGTTGTTGCCGCAAATTCTTTACCGACGATAAACATTCGCAGTGGCACATCTTGAAGGCAATCTGCTTCTTTCAGGGTTTCTGCGCGTTTGATGTGGCTTATTTGCGTTGTTGTACAAGCAGGCAGTTTTATCATACCAAACACTGTCACGCCGAGAATAAGGATACTTTTCGTTAGTATGTTGTTACGGAACTCCATTGCAGGTCTCCAAAACGTGAAACAGTCTTTGGTGTCAATCAAAAACAATGTCATTATACAAAAAAAGCCCGAAAGCAAGGTACTATCGGGCTTTGAAGGATTTATCCATAATACGGAATTTTTTCTTGCGCCCAATAAAACACGTCAATATACCGTTGCGCACACAGCAGCGACGAGTGATTCGCCAGCATACCGTTTTTCACCACGCGCAACCAGTGTTCTTTCTGGAAATAATGCTCAATAGCGCGGTGCAGCGCGTAGCCCATTTCTCCGGCGTTGTAATCATCAAAAACGAAGCCGTTTCCTTCACCGGTGTAGCGGTTATATTCGCTGATAGTATCCGCCAAACCGCCTACGCTCCGCACCACAGGCACAGTGCCGTATTTGAGACTGTACATCTGGTTCAAACCGCACGGCTCAAAAAGCGACGGCATAAGATAAATGTCCGACGAGGCTTCGACGCGGTGCGAAAGATTGTCGTTGTAACCGATGTAAATAAGCGCTCGGTTGCCGTATTTCTGCCGAATGTAGCGGAAGTAATTTTCGTATTGGTCAGCGCCGGTGCCGACAAGTGCAAAGCGCACGGGATAATTTTGCAAGATATTTTCCAGCGCATTTTCGACAAGCGGAATACCTTTTTGGTCGGTGAGGCGCGTAACCATGCCGATTATCGGCATATCCTGTTGCATTTCGCTTTCATGGATTCCCCAATCTTTCAGAAAATGATACTTGTTCGTCATCTTGCCCGAAAGGTCGTTTACCGAGTATGGTGCATAAATTTTATCATCTACTTCGGGATTCCAGACGGTATAATCCACGCCGTTCAAAATTCCGATAAAGTCTCCGGCGCGAGCGTTGATGATGCTTTGCAGCCCGTAGCCTTCTTTGGTGTAGCGGACTTCTGCGGCGTAGCGCGGGCTGACGGTGGTGATTTTATCAGCAAACCACAATCCGATTTGCATGGAATTCACAACGCCGTACGACTCAAACCACGAACCTTGATAAAACTCATTCATCCCAAACCCCGCAAGCGGCATAGCACGGCGCGGGTCGAACTGTCCTTGAAAGACCATATTGTGAATAGCATACACGCCGGCTGTGCGCCCGAAAAATTCGGTCATGCGGTAATGAATTTTCAGCATCGGCATCGTGAATGCTGTATGGTAATCATTGGCAAAAATTACATCAGGGCGGAAATTAAGCGCTTTTGCGGTCTCGAAAACAGCACGGCTAAGAAAAATAAATCGGCGGTCGTTGTCGGCAAAACCGTCAGGATTGCCATAAATGCCCCAACGGTCATAATAATCGGCATTTTCCAAAAAATACACCGGAACACTTGTTCCCGGCAGCGTTCCTTTCCACAGCCGGGCGTACTCCGTCCACCAATCCATCGGGATGGAAACTATGGTTTCGGTGCGTTGCAAATTCCATTTGTGAACGTCAATATTCGCATATTTCGGCATAACGATTATCGTGTTATGCCCCAATTTTTCCCAATCTTTCGGCAATGCGCCGCACACGTCGCCAAGCCCCCCAACTTTAGCAAACGGAAACACTTCGGCGGAAGTAAGCAAAATGTTCATAGAGCGGTGAAAATAGATGAAATGAGGTTTTGAATAGACAAAGAAAGGGGCGAAAAATACCTCTTCGCCCCGCATGAAATCTCCATTATGCAATGGTTACTTCTTTGCACAAATACACGTCTTGAATCGTATTGAGCAATTTCGCGCCTTCTGCCATCGGGCGCTGGAAGGCTTTACGCCCCGAAATCAAGCCCATTCCACCTGCACGTTTGTTCACCACAGCCGTCATCGTTGCTTCAGCAAAGTCGTTGCTACCCGAAGCGCCGCCGCTATTGATAAGCCCCGTGCGTCCCATGTAGCAATTTGCGACTTGATACCGTGTGAGATCAATCGGGTGGTCTGTGGCAAGCTGCGTGTACATACGCTCGTCAATTTTGCCGTAGCTGGAATTGCCCATTTGAACGGCTTTGTAGCCACCGTTGTTTTCCGGCAGTTTTTGCTTGATGATGTCGGCTTGAATCGTTACGCCGAGATGATTTGCCTGTCCGGTGAGGTCAGCCGAAACGTGGTAATCTTTGTCGGTTTTGAACGCATTATTGCGCACATAGCACCAAAGAATTGTCGCCATGCCGAACTCGTGCGCTGCGGCAAATGCCTGAGCGACTTCCACAATCTGGCGACCACTTTCGGCAGAGCCGAAATAAATCGTTGCGCCAACGGCAGCCGCACCCATTTCGTAGCACTGCTTGATGGTGCCGTACATGATTTGGTCAGCTTTGTTGGGGTAGGTCAAAAGTTCGTTGTGGTTAATTTTCACTACAAACGGGATTTTGTGCGCGTATTTGCGCGAAACCAAGCCAAGCACTCCGTAAGTAGAAGCAACGGCATTGCAGCCGCCTTCAATCGCTAATTTTACAATGTTTTCGGGGTCAAAATACATCGGATTTTTAGCGAAACTTGCTCCTGCGGAGTGTTCGATTCCTTGATCCACCGGCAAAATTGAGGTGTAGCCTGTTCCCGCGAGACGACCGGTATCGGTAATCCACTGCAAATTGCGCAAAACACGGTTGTTGCGGTCAGAGCCTGCAAATTCGCGGCTTGCCATATCCCCACTCGGCAAATGCAACTGGTCTTTGCTAATGGTTTTGCAGGTATGGTTCAAGTAGTAATCAGCCTTATCGCCCAAGTGCTGCTGAATTTGGTCTATCAATGCCATAGCGAAACACTCCATTCAAGAGTTATGTAAAAAAAAAGTTGAACTGTGAAAAACTTGGCAAAAATACGAAAAAAAATCGCCTTTCTTTCAAGCAATTATCCCCATTGGGAAAAAGCTTGTGTTTTGTTGAAGAATAACCCTCCTTGCAAGCCGCACAAATTAACGAATCTTTAACACAAAAACCTTAAACCAACACATTTCAAGGGCGCTCTTACCATAAAACGCAAAACGCACACAGCAAGCACTCTTCGGCACAGAGGAGTTTCGCAGTTTTGCTCGAGTTTTTCTTTTTTCACTTTTTTCAAAGGGAGTTTCGTTATGAGAACGAACATCTATTCACCCGCAAATGCGCAGCGTTACACGCTTCGTTACACGCTCGCGCTGAATGTTTTGGTGCTTATCGGTTTGGCACTTTTGGCAACAGGGCTTTTTGCGCAGCCGCCCGCAAAAGGATTGGGTAAAGGTCGCCCCGACCCGCAAAAAATCACGGAGCGCAGAGTAAATCACCTCAAAAAAGCGCTGAAACTGACCGATGAGCAGGTTGGAAAAATTCAGCCGATTATTTTGAGAGGCGCTGAAGCAGGAAAGAAAATTTTCGACGAGAAAAAAGGCGACCGCAAAGCCGCTGCCGATGCAATGAAAGCTAATATGGAAGCCACCGACAGCGAAATCAAAGCAATTTTGACTGTAGAGCAGCAAACAAAATTCGACCAAATGCGCGGCAAAATGAAGGCAAAAATGGAAGAACGCCGCGAAAAACGCAAAGCAAAAAAAGCCGACATGAAGTAAAAGCCGACATGAAGTAAGCACTTTTCACACCACTCCAAAAACACCGAACCCGCTCTGTACGCAAGTGCAGATGCGGGTTCGGTGTTTTGTGTAGAAAACTTGCAGAAGCCGCAGTGCCTTGCCAAGATTTTCGTATATTTGCCAACATCAAATCGTCAAGCGATGAAGAACTCCTTGAATTCGCTTTTTCTGTGTGTTTGTCTGTATTCTCCTTGGTGCTATGAACGAACAACTCCGCCAACAAATTACGACGCAAATGCTTCTCCGCTCACTTGAAGGTGGCGTAGAACAGCTCTTGAACGAAAAATCTGCTCTGGAACGCGCCTTAGCCGAGGCGTTGCAGAATTCTGCACAGAATCCGGTGCAGAATATTCAAGCCCCCCCCCCCCGCAAATTTCACGCCAAACGCCGCACCAAAGCGGCACTATGCCAGGCGCGGGTGAGGAAAAAGAAGGTTTATCAGAGCCAATAGTGCCAATAACAGCACTATCCTTCAAAACAGCAACAAAGATTATCAGCGTTGAAATTGCGGATATTCTGTACGCTGAGGCTGACGGGAAATATTCGCTCTTGCATACCAAAAGCAATGTTGAGCCTTTGGAGGTGTTTCACTTATTGGGCGAAATCGCAGAACGTTTGCAGAAGGAAGGTTTTGTACGGTGTAGCCGTTTTCATCTCGTCAATTTAGCGTATTGCAAAAGTTGGCGGCATACTGCCAAAACCGCCTTAGTCTTTTTGGAATGGGACACCATAACGCAGGAAATTACTACGCAGGAAATTACTGTTTCCGGCACGTACAAAGCCGAATTTATACGATGCTGGGAAGAGAAGTACGGGAAATTGATAGCCCCAAGAGCAGAATGAGCAGAATCCTGACGATAATTCATTCCTCAATCGGTCAATTCATTCCGCAGAAAGCAAACTCATTCCTCTCAACGTCAGCTCATTCCTTTGTTCTTGCCCGTGAGAAGGAAAGTCCGTAATTTTGCACCCGTGAACATGAACAAATAACAAACCCCGCCGCGAAGCCCGTTGGTGAACTTTCAGCAGGGTTGCTTAGGAACACGTTCTTTGGTCGAGAGCCGATGTTCGGAAGCAATATACGCAAAAGTTCGGTTAAGGGTGCAAAGTGGCACGTGTTCACGTGTTTTTTTACCCTTTTTTTGAGGAGTTTATCATGCTGTACAGTCGTTATCAATTATCTGCAACACTATTGCGCGTAATTGCAAGTTTTGTTTTGGGATTTTATGCAACTTCATGCGGAGAAACAAATCCACCAAACCCAATTTCTAGAGAAGTAAGCAAAGAAATCGCTTTAGCTACAGAAGTGGATTTGAGCAGCGATAAAGATGTCATTGAACTGATGAATTTGCGGGATGAAGTAGTTTTGAAAATTATTGCAAATAAGCCAGATATGCAAAGATTAAAATTAGCCGTTCAGGAAAAAGATGATCAGGAAATTATGAAACTTCTGAATTACGACCAGAAAGAGCTAGAAGATTGGCACGAAAAGATGAAACATAGTGTTCAGAACCTATTAAAAAAGTACCCTAGTCTTGAGAAACAAATTAAAAATCAACCTACTTGTACCGACTGCAACGTTGTAAAGTTTACAGTAGTTTTGACAGTTCTCGTTAGCCGTGAAGGGGCTTTGCAAGGGCATCAAGAAAAGCAGTTGCCCTAGAAGTTGAGGAGTCGTTTCTGCCTG
>JALONG010000106.1 GCA_025455065.1 Candidatus Kapaibacterium sp.
TTTTTTGCTTAAAACTTTTTTGCTTAAAACTTTTTTGCTTAAAACTTTTTTGCTTAAAACTTTTTTGCTTAAAACTTTTTTGCTTAAAACTTTTTTGCTCAAAACCGCTCAATCACGAGCAGCGACACATCATCATCAAACACCGCGCTTCCACGCCATTCCACGAGTGCGGTGTGAACGGCTTGAATCAAGTCTTGGAGCGGTTTTGCGACGTTTTCTTGAAGCAGTGTTTGCAAACGCTCAAACGTAAACTGTGCACCGTCGGCATTTTCACATTCGATAATACCGTCGGTGTAAAGAACAAGCCGCTCTGCGGTTTCCAGCGTAAATTCGCTTTCGTCGTACATCATTCCCTCCAACATCCCAATCGGCACACCGCCAGCGTCAATCGTTTCCATCGTGCCACCCCTGCGCAGCACAATCGCTGCCGGATGCCCCGCCTGACTAAGCGTGGTGCGCCCTGTGGAAACATCAATCACACCATAAATCATCGTGAAATAGTGCATCGCGTCAAATTCGTTTTGCGAGGCATTGTTGAGTTCATAAAGCGCTTCGGAGGGCGGACGGATGTAACAATGCGGGGCGTAGGAAATATCGTCTTTCAGCAAACCCGCTTGCCCATTGGCGGCAGAGAGCGTTTGGGAAAGCATGACGGTCTTGAGTGCAGAAGGAATGCCGTGTCCTGCGACATCCACCATGTAAAAACCGATATGCTTTGCGTCCAAACGTAGGAAATTACACGTGTCGCCGCCTAAATATGCCGCCGGAACATAGAGCCAATCAAACCGATACCCCGCATCCAAAAACGGCTGTTTTTCTGGGTTCGGAAGGAGGCTTCGTTGTACGGCGGATGCGGCTTCCAAGTCTTTGCGGAGTTCATCCTGTGCTGCTTCCAAACGTTTGTTCTGCTCTGCGAGAGTTTGCTGCATTTGCAAAGTGCGCTCTCCGGCGCGAAGGCGGACGCGGAGTTCGTCTTTGTTAAACGGCTTCCGCACAAAGTCATCTGCTCCTGCTTCCATGCCTGTTACAAGGTCTTCTTGATCTTGGCGTGCGGTCAAAAGGATGATGTAAATGTAACGCTCATTCGCAAAACGCTCACGGACAGCGCGGCAAAGCTCAATTCCGGTCATGTTCGGCATTGCCCAATCGCTGATAACAAGCTGAATATCGCTTGTTTCCAAGATTTGCAGCGCTTTTTCGCCATCTTCGGCAATCACCACTTCATGCCCCCATTTGCGAACAAATTGGCGCAGAAGTAATTGCATATCTTCGCTGTCATCGGCAATGAGAATCTTCATACAGTCGCGTAAAATGGTATATTGTGAGCATTTGAAGTGGTGAATATTAAAACACAAAACTCCACGACAAGGACAACGTTCCGTCAAGAAAACCTGCGTTTTGTGTCTTTGCGGGATTCCAAGGGAAACGCCCTCCGGCAAAGTTGTTGTATTGCAGGGAAAACGAGTACGGATGCCAATCAAAATACCCGAAACCGTAGGTGAAATCAGGGTCCCAAGGCTGTTGCTGCCCCGGAATCGGGAACCAATGCACCGTGAAATTCAGATAGAAATTTTCGTAAATCGTGTATTTGGTGGCGAAAGCAACCTCGGTTTTCCAAGAGCGTATTTCGCCGTCTGCCGTGCGAAATTGTGGCGTGAGATTAGCATTGATGCTGTGTCCAATACCGCCGCTTGGATGCACAACGCAAAGGTATTCCAACAGTTTCGCCGAAGGAAATTTCCACCCAAGCGAAAATGTTCCTTCCCAAAAGCGCGTAATAGCTTCTCCGGCTTGAGGGTTGAAGCGGTTTCCACCGAAGTTTTGATAGACAAAACTGAAGGTGTAAGGATGCCAATCGTTGTAGCCGAAACTGTAGGTAAAATCAGGGTTCCAAGGCTGTTGGCGGTCGGGAAACCAATAGCGCATGACGGAAAAATTGACAAACCAATAGCCAATCGGCACGTAGGAAATCGAAGCCCCGACAACTGCGCTGGAAAGCGGTACACCTTGAGTACCGGAGCCGCTTCCGGGGCGCGAAGCCAAATCACTCAGTGGATACATGACCGATAAACTACCACTCAAGCCGTCGGTGGGCTTTTCTTTTTTGAAAAAGTCCTCCCAAGGCACAGAAAATGATGTTTGCATATTCGTCCAGATATTTTCCCACGATTCATCTTCCTTCGTCGTTTTTTCCTGCGGAATCGCTTTTACGGCTTTTGCGCCTTGACCGTCAAACTGGAGAAATCCGTATTTGTTAATGGCGCGAATCGTGCTTTCTTTCTCGTTTTGCGCGGAAAGTTTCAGTGTTATGCTACAGTACAGCCCCATACACACGCAAACGCACAAGCACCGCCGAAAAGCGCTTCGGAGGCTGTTTTTGGGGAAATATGGTGTTGTGCGGTTTGCCACTTGTAAAGGATTATTTGTAAAGGATTATTTGTAAAGGACAATGTCATTCAGTTAAGCCCTTGATTTCTGTGGCATTTTTGTCCGCGTAAATTAGCCCAATCAAATAAGCAAGTAAAAAAACTGAATGAATTACGATGTCTTGATAAGGATTGCCAATAAGCCAAGTTTTCCCAAGGTCTGCTATTTTAATTGCACCTTCAAAAAAGTGTCTTGTAAGCATTAAAGATGCAATCCAAAAGCTAATTGACGGCTGTGATTTGGAGCCAATTAAGCAAGTAATTCCAATCACCAAATAAAATAAAGATAGACTTGAAAGTATTGATAAAAATATTGATGAATGTTCATCGGGTATAGCTATTATACTTCCGAATGTTTTGAGTGGATACAACCAAGAAAATACTCCAAAGGCTGTGGCAATAATGCCGTCAACGATGAATGTTATTTTTAAAATCTTTATCATATCTGTTGAATTACAATAGTTCGGACATTTTTCAAGAAGCTAGATTTCATGCGGCTTGTACAGCGAAGTATTTTCGGACAAGAGTTGAGGTTTTATGCGGCTTTTGGCAAATTTTCCTTACTCGTATTGAAAAATGTCCGAACTATTGGAATTAGGAACGTGAACAAAATAGAAGCGCATTTTAAGCTGCTATTCTTCAGAATACGACATTTGCTTACTGGGAACTACGGAATTTATTGGCGACACAAGGTGAAACCCCCTCCAAAACTATACTCTCACTTTTTGAGTGATTTTGGACAAGCAAGTATTTACGCCACTTCTACAAAATTTCCGTAGTTCTCAGTTGTAAAGGGCTATTTGAGCGGAATAAATCGGATAGTTTTCACCACAAGTTCAAACGCACGATTTCCCACCGGAGCGCCCGCAGACCAGAGGCGAAGCCTCATGCGGTAAGGTGTGCTGCTTTTGGGAACTTGCAAATTCAGCGCCGGAGAACCCAAAAATTCCCACAACACCGCTAAATAGGGCGTTGGCAAACCATGGTCGTGGTAACTCGCAAATTCTAACGACGATTCGCGCCATGTAAAAGCGTGGGTGGAATAAAAGCCTTGCATTCTGAATGGTTCTTCAGGGCGGAAAATACGCTCTTTGCGCTGTTCTGCATTGTCGGGGCGGGCAACCACGTACTGCAACGTATTGGTAGAGTTCAGCGTTCCCAGACGAGTAAACTGAACGGCAATATCCGCCGGAATGTAGGTATGAAGGGCTTTTTCGGGCGTAAGCCCAAATTCAATCATCACATTCGGCGGCAGCGTATCAAGTTTGATTTCGGGAAAAATTGCATATGTTCCATACCCAAGCACCGTGTCCGCGACTAATTCCGCACAATGCCAGTATGTATCGCGGCTGTTGATAGCGAGACGTAATTTTTTGTCGTTGGTAGTGGAAACTTCTGAAAGAGCATTGGAAAAAAAATTATTACCCGGCTCAGATTGTACCACACTTTGACGCACTTTCCAGCGAAACCCCGCAAACGAGATTGTCCGGGAAGCCTCATAAATACTATCGGCATTGATGGTAGGCGCAATGTGTGTTTGCACATCGTGTATGGTTTGTGTTTTGGGCTTTTGGGGAAGGCTTTTGCCGGTGGTGTATTGGGCAAAAAGCATCACCGTTTCCGCAATAAGGCAGAGACAAAAAGCCGAAACGTAGCGTATTATCTTGGTTTGAGCGGTCATTTGCGTGTGGTGATGTGCGTGTGGTTTTTGGTATCTCTCTTCACGTATAATCCGTCCTACCGCTTCTGAGTGCTAGGACGGATTTCCCGGAGAGATTATACCAATTTACGTTGAGGATTGTGCATTGTTTTTTTTAATGCTTTTCTCTGGAAACAGCACAAACACTCGCACAGACAAGAATGTCTGTGCCACTGAAGCCGGATTTTTTTGCACAGCTATCAACTCAAATTGGTATTACTTTGGCTTTACAGGAAAACAGCGCCGAATGATGTTAAAATCGTCGCGCAAATAAATGTTGTAAAGGTCATTTTCCTCTTGTACTTTGACGTACAAGCGCCCTGTTTTTTTGAAGTGCAGAGCCTCCAAAACCGCAGCATTGGTCGCGCAGGTTAATGTGCGCACTGCATCGCCCGTTTTTTCGATTCTGCCTTCGTACCAACCTCGTGCGGGGTCGAAAAGCAGGCTTGTTATCAGCATCAGCAAATCGGTGTAGGGTGTTTTCCAAACCGCCCACATTCCGAAGGCAGCTTTGGTCGAAACAGCCGATAAAAACGGGTAATACACGCCGCTACTCGAAATGGTCGTCCATTTATAGCCGTTAGAGAAAATTGCGTCATAGACCGTGTACGGCTCAGTATTGACCTCGTGCGCGGCTCTGGCGGTGAAAATATCCTCGCGTTCATGGCGACGTTTTTGGACTTCATAAACCGCCTGCATTTGGTCGTAATAGCGATTATCAATGGCAAGGTACGGGATATTTTCCCACCCAAATTCCAAAGCCGTCAAAACGTAGGGCATGGTTGTAACGGCGTTGTTTCCACCGCTTGCTCGCTCATCACTACCATCAAAATAGACATCAACGTCAAATATACGAATTGATTCAACCGGATCAAGTTTTGATGCGCTATCCATCGGGAAACCCCATGCTTTGAAGCCACGAGCGGTATATTCTTTCCAGCCATGTTTTGCATCCAAATACGGCTGTGGCTTCCCGTTTACATTGACCGCGCTAAAAAGATTTCCTTTTTCATCCACTACATTACAAAACGTCCAACGAAGCACAATGCGGTCAGCATATTCGCCATATTGAGGGTAACGATTGCGCAAAAGCCGCAAAACAACAAGTAATCTTCCCAAATGATTCACTGCCCAGCCAATCGTGCCATATTTGTTCCCAAAATCTACAGGGCGCATGGAAACTGCATTGTAGTTCACATTCGGCACCTGGTCAAACGCAAGCGGCATCGTGTTCAAAAACCCAAACACAAGGCTCAGGCGGCTGTCAAACTCATGTTTGCTGATAACGTCCAATTCCCGTGCAGACATAAGCGCGATGATGTAATCGGCGACGCTTTCCATTGTCACAAGCTGGTAGCCGTCTTTGATATTCACCAAGCCCGATTGCGGGTTGTAGTTGTTTTCAAAGTATTTCCATGCGGTTTTTGCCCAACCCAATTCTTCTTCCGTTAAGCGTCCGCGCCGTCCTTCTTGAAATGCCGAGCCGATTTTTTCTGCCCCTTCATCTACTGCTCTTACCGCAACACCGCATGAATACAGTGTGGAAGAGAGTATTATTAGCACAAATCCCGCAAGAATCTGCGCTGGTACTCTTTTAAGGACTAACAAAATAAAAGGGTTTTCCTGTAGCACAGACATTCTTGTCTGTGTCCAAAATGAGCGTAGCGAATTATCTTGAAGGTCAGTCTTTATGCGGTTTTCGGTAATTACGCCTTGCGGCGTTAAGGGCACAGACAAGAATGTCTGTGCTACGGTGAAGATTTCCGACGTGTTGCGCTTTCTCTCACCACGCATTATTTTGTCAATCTCAAACAACATCGTGTGGACAATCGCACGGCAAAGCGAGATTGCAGCACGAAAGACACCACGAAACGTGTCAAAAGCGAGAGAAAAAAAACGGTGGATTGAGGGATTCATGCCAAAAAGGTTCAGAAAACGCTGCCCTCGCTTCCATCGTTACGGATTTTGTTACCAGTGTCGTTACCGATTCGACGTGGTTTGAGCGGGTTTGCGTTGTCGTTCAAAAATGAAACTGCCGGGAGGTTCTTTGCGTTCACGCAAGGTTTTATCCCATTTACTGTCACGCCCTGAAAAGCGGACAAGTTTTCCCTGCATTTTATAGAGCAGGGTTTCGAGCATAATGCCGTTGTTGTTCATGGTAAAAGCGCGAATCGGGTCGTTCCCTTTTCGCTCAAAAATGCCCTCGTAATGGCCTTTTTCAGGGTCGAAGGCATTTTTGATATAATTAAACAGTAAATCTGTGTATTTCGTTTCCCAGAGCGCCCACAGTCCCAGAGCGCCCTTCAGGGCAACCGCCGCGAATTGGGGGACATAGCGCCCATCTTCGGTAATAGTGTTCCAAGGGTAGCCGTCGGTGAAAATAGCATCATAAACGAAGTACGGGTCACCGTCGAGTTGATGCTCCGTGCGAGCAGTAATGATGCCTGTTCGCTTGTGGCGCTCTTCCTGAACTTTGTAAATGCGTTGGGCAAAATCGGCAATGACTTTATCGGTGCTGTGCATATCGTCCGAATCGCGGTCTGTGCCTTTGTCCCAATTCATTTCGATACCGTCCAAAACATAGCTCTCCGAAACGACGTAATTGTGCGCTCCAAGCACACGCGGGTCGCGGGTATCGTAAGGAATTTCGATGCCGTAAATCGTGCGTGTGTCGTAGGGTTCGGGCTTTGCGGCTAAATCCGTTTGAAAACCCCACAGTTGGAAGGCTTTGGCGGAATATTCCTCATACCCAAGCCGCCCTTCCTGTAAATACATTGTTTTGTTGTTGTTTTTGTCGTCAATACCTGCTCCAAAGAGCATTCCCGTGCTGTCTATGACGTTGTGAAATTTCCAGCGCAAAATAAAATCATCAATGCGGTCGCTGTGTTCGGGATAGCGCTCTTTGATTATCTTAGACCACACCAAAAATCGCGCCAAATCTATTGCAGAGAAACCAATTTCCATAGGTTCGTTGCCGTAATTTACTTTTTCTCCGGTAATAGTATTATAGCACTTATTTGGCAATTCATCACGGAAAAAAGAAATCCGCATGAATGTTTTGAACATTTTTTCAATACGATAATTAAATGTTCCAACATCAATGATGCCCATCTCCCGCACCGCTACAAGTGCTGCCATATACGCCGAAATATCCCACATAGTAGTCGAAGGGTACATATCCACCGCATTAACTAAGCCGGTAGTGTCTTGGTAATTGCGTTCAAAATACTTCCACGCCCGTCGAGCAACTTGCATTTCTTCCTCCGTAAGCGCACCGTTTCTGCCCGGATGCCGTCCGTAGTTGGATTTAACTTGTGCTTCAACGTTTGCAACAGTGCAAAGTGTGAAGATTACGAGGGTTAGAATGAAGATACGCATAGCGTGGTTGGTCAAAAAATGAGGGGAATTTTTACCGTCAGGACTTTAGTACCTAACGGATTTTGCTACGTTTTCCAGAGGTTTTGAAAGAGTTCTTTGATAGTTTTGGCAAAGACGCTGGGCGAGAGTTTTTTACATTGCTG
>JALONG010000107.1 GCA_025455065.1 Candidatus Kapaibacterium sp.
ATGGCAAAGAACATGGGCTGTGAAACAAGTGTTTATCGGCTAATCTACGCAACTTTATACAAATAAAATCACTAACCTTACATTTTGTCTATTTTGAATGTTATGGAGATTTTTTTTCGATTCGTGAAAAATTACCATGAAGAAGCAAGCACCACCACTGCATTGCAAAGATAATCATTGCCGACAGTAAATGCAGTGGTTGAGCGGCTTTGGGAATAGCAAAATAATTCATAGTGACACCGAGACCAATTTCAAAAACAATAACTGTACAAAGTCCCATAATCAAGCGCCGAAACTGTATAGAATTTCTATCGTTCCGTAAACCAATGTTTTTCAGCAAAGACCATACATATACGCCAAAGGTGATGACAATACCCCATGACATAGAACGATGCACCAGAAAAATACTGTCTAATTGCTCAATCCAGCGTTCACGCCATCGTCCCTCAAGTTGTTTCGCAATAATATCAATTTGTTCACGAACTTGAGTACCGAGAATTATTTGCAGTATTGTGAAAACCAAGCTAATGACAATGATGTATGGAAGAAACGAAGGTAAGACTACACGAGAATGGTTGTTCTCCTCGACAGTATCCATAGTCAGGTGATTTGAACGAAAGGTAAGTGTAACAGCAAGCCCAATAATTACAACCGATGAAAGCATATGAAAGGTAATTTTTACCGGTTCCAAATCCGTCGCTACAACCACAGACCCAAGCCAACCTACAAAACCAGTAACAACCAACAGCGCAGCGCTCAACAGTGCCAATACTTTATCAATCTTGAATAACCGTATGGAAATTGCTGTCAGTACGATAATTGCAAGACCAAGAATAGCTCCCAGCAGCCTGTTAATATATTCAACCCATGTTTTGAAAGCATCAAAATCGGCAATTTCTTTCCCTTGTACTGCAAAAAGGATTTTGTAATTGGGGGGTAATTGTGAAATATCAGTTGGTGGAATGTATTGACCAAAACATTTGGGCCAGTCCGGGCAGCCCATACCAGAGCCTGTCATTCGCACAACGCTTCCTGCAAGAATGACAGAGAACGATAAAAACAGCACAAGTATAGAAATACGATTGAAGAGTTTCATTGCAAATTGAAGAGATGGTTGAAAAAAGAGCTATACGACATTTACAACTGCTAAACGATGCGAAATTTTTTTATTGACACAATACTGGAACGCAACAAACGTAACAATAGTCACAAATTAAGGCACAAATAAAGATGAAAGCCCATATTTTTAAAGCAAATTTTCAATCTCGGCTTTAAATATTTCAATTTTCTTTAGCACCGCGCGGATTGTTTTTGGGTTTTGCTTTTGTAGTGAAACACGAATTTTTGAAAGATATTTTTCTGCATCCGTCGTTACAGAACTGTTGATGTCTTTTGAAGGTTCATTTTTGGTAGCATTTTTTTTCGGTGCTTCATTATTCTTGCTTTTTGTCAAAAGTTCCTTACGATATTTTGTCAGCTGTTTTTGTACAGCAGAAGTTTTTTGTCCCGTATCTTCAGCAATATTTTGTGCAGTTAATCTACGTTGTTCATTAGTTGTCTCAGAAAGTAAAACGGAATGTTCTGTTTTATGTTGAGAATCGTTTCCTTTTGACCATTTTAAGCCACCTCCACGCATTTCCTGCTGAATGATTTGGTCAAAATCAGGATATAATTTTTGGTAAAGTTGTATCCACTCGGAGGTCGAAAATTGACGGCGATAAAGATTGTCTTTGATGATAAATTCACGTTCCGCTTTTTCAGGAAGTGCATCTAGGACATATTGGACAGGTACGGTTTCTAATCCAAGTTCAAGTGCTACGCGCAAACGATTGTGTCCAGCAAGCAAAACATCATCTTTTTTTGCAAGCAGTGGGACAATAATTCCTCGTGTGCGTACATCTTCTCGAAGTTTTGTAAAATAATCATCACTTTCTTCACGAAAGAAATCACTATTGAGAGGGTTAGCTTGCAACCTTGAAGGGGCAATATGCTGCACATCAGAAAGTCGTGTACCTTGAATTTCAACCTGCTTTGTTTGCATCCAAGCCAAGGGGTTATTGTGGAGTTTTGGTTTTTTTACGCTCATAAGGTTTAAGAAAATCGGTGTGATTCAAAAATACATTTCCAATTATGCCAGAACACGATTTACCATTGCTTTTGCAATTTCGTCATACTGCTCAGCGACCTTACTGGAGGGTTTATACTCAAAAATACTCTTTCCAGCAGATGCCGCCTCAACAAGTGCAATAGCTTCAGTAATGTGCGTTGCAAAGAGTTCTTTTGGAAATTGAGTTTCAAGTGCTTGCAGAGCCTCGCAGTGCATACCTTTACGTTTATCAAACATAGTAGCAATCACGCCACTAATGACCAGTTTCGGATTGGTGCGCTTTTGAACAATACCGATAATCTCGTACAATTTTGCTAACCCCTGCAATGCAAAAAATTCCGTTTGAACAACTATGCAAATATCTGTAGAAGCCGTAAAGGCATTAACTGTCAATACGCCCAAACTTGGTGGAGTATCAATCAAAATCACATCATAGCCATATACTTTATCCAATGCTTCCGACAAAAGAAATTCTCGCCCCGTCACACTTTGCAACTCTGCATCACTATTTGTAACATCAAGTGAGGACGGAGCAAGGTAAAGATTAGAAGATAGTCTAAGAATCGTCTCTGTAATTGTTGCACTGCCTTTAAGAACTTCATACATTGTTCGTTCAGGACGTTCATAGATTCCAAAATGTGCCGTAAGATTGGTTTGCGGGTCCATATCAATCATAAGTACTTTTTTCTTGTAATGATGTGCCAACGCATAACCGATGTTAGCAACTGTCGTAGTCTTGCCTACTCCGCCTTTGTGATTGGCAAACGTGATGATTTTCATATTGAATCGCAAAGTTAAACAAAAATGAGGATTGATTGGCTCTACTTAGTTTTAGTTGGAAAAATACTTGTGCATTATTACCTTAGTCACGCCTGTAACAAGGCAACTTCAGCCCCTTGCCGGCGATAATTAGTGAGGCAAGGGGTTGAAAACCCTTGTTACAAAGAGCGCTTCATTACTTGCGTTTGAGCCGCTTGTATTTTTGTTTCCAACTGAATCCAACTAGAACCGATTGATTATTGGTATTCAAAACTACAAAAAACGCAGAAAAGAATCGGAATTTTTCTCAAAAAGAAGGAAGATAACTTGCCTAAAAGTTAGATTGATGCTATTTTTCGGAATAATAACTGTACGATTCACTATCCTTTTTACCATGCTTACGAGCCAGAAACACCTTTTTTCATTACCTGATGACGTTCATTATTTGAATTGCGCTTATATGTCCCCATTATTAAAAAATGTAGAAGAAGCAGGGCTGAAGGGTATTTCAAAAAAACGACATCCATACCTTATTAATGGAGAGGATTTTTTTACACTTCCAACTGAAGCAAGAAAACTTTTTGCAACCTTAGTGAATGCGGATACAGAGGATTCTATAACTCTTCTGCCATCTGTTTCGTATGGAATGGCGGTTGTTGCAAAGAATTTACACGCAACAATGGGGCAAAATATTGTTACTGTTGAAGGGGAATTCCCAAGTAATGTCTATGCTTGGAAATCATTTATACAACATGGTGTCGAATTACGATTAGTTGCACCACCAGAGCGATATAGCGCTGAATCAAACCCAGCAACAATGACAATAGAAGGAATTGATTTTGAACCAACTACAAGGGGAGAACGATGGAATGATGCTATTCTGAATGCAATTGATGAAAATACAGCCTTGGTTGTTTTGTGTCCAATTCATTGGGCTGACGGGACGTACTTTGACTTAGAAGTAATTGGCGATGCAGCGCGAGCAGTTGGTGCATTGTTCGTTATTGATGGAACGCAATCAATCGGAGCAATGCCGTTTGATATTGAAACAGTAAAACCCGATGCAGTTATTGCAAGTTCCTATAAGTGTATGATGGGTGCTTATTCTATTGGTTGCGCTTATTGGGGAGAACGATTTGCAACTGCGATTCCGATTGAAGAATCGTGGATGGGTAGATACGGCAGTGAAGATTTTCGGAATCTTGTCAAGTATCAAGACCAGTACCAACAAGGAAAAAACCGTTTAGGTATGGGTGAACAAAGTAATTTTGCACTTGTACCAATGCTCAAAGCAGCTTTGGAGCAATTACTTCAATGGCAGCCTGCTCAAATTCAAGCATATTGCGCAACACTGAATCAGCCTATAATTGATTTTTGCAGGACAAATGACCTTTGGTTGGAAGAGCCACATTGGAGAGCAGAGCATCTATTTGGAATACGAATTGACAAAAGAATTTCTGTTGAAAAATTGCAAGATGCACTTAAAAAAAGGAATGTATTTGTTTCGCTTCGAGGTGATTCGATACGCATTTCTCCGAATGTTTACAATACTACTGAAGATATTGAGGCTTTGTTATTAGCAATAAAAGAGTCGATAGCTTAAAAGTGAATCAACTCAATTACAATATAACAGTAAAACGGAACGTTCCGTTTTACTGTGATCGGTCTCAAACGTTATTAGTATGAAAAAAAGTTTTTTTCCTTCGCAAGCATCTCCGATGCTTGCTAGAACGTTATAGAACCGATTTCCGATGCGGCTTGCATGACCGTTCCGCCGTGGCATATGAGTGTGTATTCGGTTTGATGCAAGAACCGTTGTCAAATATCTCTCAAATAGCCGAAACCGTCGTGAACAGCTCGTACGAACGCCTTCAACACTTTATCAGCGATTCCCCGTGGTCTGCTATTGCTGTAGAGCAGCAGATAGCCCACGATACCATTGGTGCTTTTGCTGCGCTCAAGGGGGAAACAGCATTGCTGATTGATGAGTTTTCGGTGCGTAAGCAAGGGAAATCATCGGTTTGCGTTGCAATACTTGGGCTGTGAAGGCAAAATGGAGAACGCTCAGTTAGCAGTTCTGGCAACACTCGCCAAGGGAGACTACACCGGCATCGTTCGGACGCGCCTCTTTCTGCCAGAAGCATGGACAGAGGGCAGCAAACGCCTGGAGGCTGCCGATGTTCCCAAAGAGGCACGAAGATTTCGCACCAAACCCGAACTTGCTGCCGAAATGATCGCTACTCTTCACGCCGAAGGCGTAGCCTTTGACTTTACCAACGTCAATGCTCTCTGCGGCAACTGCACTGCGTACCGTTATCGGATTGATGCTCTCTGCTCATATATTGTTTTTGTCCATTGCGACCAAACCATCTATCTGGCTGATACTCAGCCATCAGTACCGGAGCGTCGCAGTGAGAAAGTACCTACGCCAAGTGTGATCAAAACATCAGCATTCTCGCAACGTGTGGATGAATTTGCTCGTGAGCAACCACCTTCGGCATGGCAGTGTATCACCTACCATCAAAGAACAAAGGGCGGACACACACGCGAGGTACTGACCAAACAAGTCTGGAGGTAGGATGGCACAGAATAAACAGCAGTACCAGAGCGCTTGGTTATCTGGAGCAAGGTTGGCGGAGGTGACCTCCAATACTTGCTCTCGAATAACCGACAAGGGCTGCTCAGCCCGCATCGGCTCTTGGTGCGGCAGATCTCCCGAGCAAAGGTCGAGTGTTCTATCCGCGACGCTAAACAGGAACTCGGCATGGTGCAATATCAGGTGTGTTCTTGGTGGGCATGGGAACACCATTCAGCGCTGACGCTTTGGCATTGCTCTTTCTAACAGAGGAACGGATTGCCAACAAACAGGCAAACCCCCTGCTGTCTTGTGCCGATGTCTGCGATATTCTTTGCCGCCTCTTACCAAGCACAAACGACGGCCCAAAGGCGATAGAACGCATCATTGCTGAACGACATGAGCGCCGAGCAAGAGATTTTGCCCGATGGAAGGCTATCACCTCTTCGGCTTGACATTTTCGACTACCTAGTCGTCCCTGAAAAACTGCGACAACCAAGATATTGTCTTGGTTTATGGCAAAAAAGGTAATGCAAAAATACCGAGAAAAGCGTAGATTTGCCGAAAAACCTAGCCAAAGTATTCCGTACCGCAAGCGCAAAACCGCCATGAAAACAGCATCGCCCCCAACAAATCGCCACGACCTTTTTCTGCCACGCTTGGAGGATATGCTGAACCCTCGTCATCATCTTGTTACGCTGGCATCCGCTATTGCCTGGAGCGAGATTGAAGCCCCATTGGCGCGGTTGTATGCTTCGGAAGATCGTCCGGCAAAACCTGTGCGTTTAATGGTTTCGTTGTTGATTCTCAAGCAGTTGCGCAACTTCTCGGATGAAGAAACCGTTGCCGAATGGCAGGAGTATGCGTATTGGCAATACTTTTCGGGTGAGGAGACATTTCAAGTGCGCCCACCGTGCGACCCGTCAGAGATGACGTATTTCCGTCGCCGCATCGGTGAATCGGGCATCGAAGCGATTCTCAAAGCCAGCATCACCATTCATGGTGCGGCGGCACGGGAAGCAGAAATCATCGCAACGGTACAGGAAAAGAATATTACCTCTGAAGGCCGATAGCAAATTAGCAATCAAGGTGATAGAAACGACGCGCCGCATCGCCCGTCAAGAAGGCATCCATCTTCGGCAAAGCTACGTGCGGGTCGTCCGGCGTGAGCGGTGGAAGTTGCGGTATCATCAGCATCCGAAGCGTGCGAAAGAAGCGCGTGCGGCACCACGAAAACTCAAGACCATTGCTGGGCGTTTATGCCGCGATGTAGACCGAGAACTCTCGGAAGAGGGGGCAACAAGGCATCAGGTCATGCTTGAGCGGTGCAAAAAAGTGCTGGCGCAGAAGAAGGCAGATAAAGATAAAATCTTCTCCCTCCGCGAGCCGCACGTTGCCTGCCATGCAAAGGGAAAAGACCGTGTGCGCTACGAATTTGGCGCGAAGGTTGCGCTCTTGACGACGAAGACCACAGGCATTATCACGGGCGTGAAGAATTTCTCCAAGAATGTGTACGACGGCAAGACGCTCAAGCCCTTACTGGAGCAGAGCCAGACAATGCTCGGCAAACGACCCGAAACGGTGATTGTTGATGAAGGATATCGCGGTGCAACGATGTGTGGCACAACCGCCATTATCCGACTACATCAACTTCGCGCCAAGCCGGAAATAGCCAAAAAGCAAGGTGTGAGCAAGCGACGAGCAAAACACTGGTTTAACCGTCGCGCCTCCATTGAACCTCGTATCGGACATTTGAAAACAGATTTTCGACTTAACAAAAACTTCCTCAAGGGCATTGAGGGAGACGCTATCAATGCCATGATGGTGGCGGCGGCAAGTAATTTTCGGATATTCATTCGGGAATTGCTTTTTGCTCTGTTTCACAGATTTTCGTTCTTACTTTTTCAGGGATGACTACCTACAACATTTGATTTTATCAACTCTTCAGCCTAACTTACCAAAGTAATATTAACAAGGATTGGATAAACAAGAAATTTTCCGTAATTTTACATCTGCTAATAGACAAAATGTAAGGTTAGTGATTTTATTTGTATAAAGTTGCGTAGATTAGCCGATAAACACTTGTTTCACAGCCCATGTTCTTTGCCATGAAGC
>JALONG010000016.1 GCA_025455065.1 Candidatus Kapaibacterium sp.
CTTGCTGCAATGGAACGCCGCAATAGCTTTTATGCGGTGTTTGTGGCTGGCGCTATTCTTCTTGTGCTTGTGCTGGTCATTGTCTTGTCTAATGCTATTTCGACGCTGGTTGTCGAGCGGATTATTCGCCTCCGCAATGCCGCGCAGAATGTGGAACGTGGCGATTTAGCCGTGAATACCGCCGATAATTTGGCTGATGAAATCGGCGAACTTGCTACATCGTTTAATGGCATGGTGGGGGCAATAAAACAGGGCATTACGGATTTGGCTGAGGAAAAAGCAAGTGTGGAACGCAAAGTGGAAGAAGCTGTGCGGGAAATGAGCGACCAACGGGCGTATTTGCAGGAAAGTGTTGCCGAAATGCTCAGTGCCGTAGAACGCTTTGCACAAGGCGACCTCACGAAACGCCTGAAACCACGCCGCAACGACGATATTGGGCGGTTGTTTGAAGGATACAACCAAGCAACCGAAAATGTTCGGCAGATAATGGCAAAAATTATTGAGGAATCAGAAATTACCGCCAGCGCGAGCGTAGAAATCACCAGCAGCATCGAACATATGACACGCGGAATCCAGCGCCAGCAGCAGCAATCAACGCATATTGCCGTTTCAACCGAAGAAATGAGCAAGACAATTGAAGAGACGACGCAAAACACAACGCTTGTGGCAACGCAAGCCCAAGCCGCCAGAAAAGAAGCCGAGTCGGGGGGCGATTCGCTGCGCACCATGATTGAAGCTATCGGTCGTGTAAACGAGATTGTGAGCCGTTCCGCAGGAAGTATGCAGCATTTGAGCAGCAGCAGCGAACAAATTAGCGAAATGGCGGCTTCGATTGCCGATATTGCAGACCAAACGAACTTGCTGGCGCTTAATGCTGCCATCGAAGCGGCACGTGCAGGCGAGCAGGGGCGAGGCTTTGCGGTGGTTGCCGATGAAGTACGCAAACTTGCCGAGCGTACCCAAACTGCTACCAAAGAAATTTCTCAGGTTGTTCGGACGATTAAGCAGGATACCGAAAGCGTTGTTGAGACCATGAACGCAGGGGTGCGTGAAGTAGAAACGGCGCATTTGCTTGTGGGGCAAACTTCTTCGTCGCTCAATCAAATTATCACCGCAATTCGGGAAATCTCGGATTTTATCACGCAATTAGCGACAACCAGCGAGGAGCAACACGCCACAAGTAGTGATATTGCGGGGAATATGGACACGATGACGATGGTGATTTCGCAGTCGGTGGCAGTGAGCGAGGAAATTGCCCGCACAGCAGACAGCCTGAGCCAAATGACGATGACCGTGCAGCGTATGATGCAGACCTTTACGGTGGAAGAGAAAAATTCCTCGGTGAAGCAATTGGTGTAACAATACGATACGGTGCGGGAATCATCATTGCTACATGAAATAAATTCATCATTGTTCAAATCTTATCCTTTGTTTTCAACGTTTTTACCAATAAATTTGCTGTACTACCACACACTACAAATTATTTCAGAGGCAAACAATGGAAAACATCACCTACACCATTGACGGCAATAATATTCGTTCCCTTGATGAATTTTGGCATGAGTTTTCCCAAAAACTCAACGTTCCGCAACCACATAAAAAAACTCTGGATACCTTGGCAGAGTATGTTCAAACCGCTCCCGGGACAATGGGCAAAAGAATACTTGTTGTTTGGAAAAACCATGATGTTTCCAAGAAGCAATTAGGTTACACTGCAACGATACAGTATTACTCTACGCAGTTGCAACAGTGCCACCATTCTGAGGTACTAGCACTCCATAAAGAACTTACACGCGCCAAGCGCAAAAATACAGCCCTTTTCGATGCAATTGTGGAGACTGTTCGGCAGAATGCCAACACAAGTATCGAAATGCGCTTAGAATAAGGCGTTGCTTCGTGCATTTGCTTTACGCATTTGCTTTACGCATTTGCTTTTGAAGCAGAAGGAATTTCTACAATAAACTTCGCCCCTTTGCCGATTTCCGACTCGCACCACACCCGACCGTTCATTGCTTCTGCCATGCGTTTGACAATGCTCAAACCAAGACCATTGCTTTGTTCTCCGGCAGTCGGGCGGGCGCTTAGGCGGACAAATTTGCCAAAAAGTTTGCTCATCTCTTCTTGCGAAATACCCGGACCTTCGTCCTGTACCTGTATCCGAACTACACCCACACCTTGTGTAACCCGCACCCATACTTGCTTTCCGAGTGGCGAGTATTTGACAGCATTAGAAATAAGATTGTCAAGAATTTGTGTCATTGCCTGTAAATCCGCCGTTGCACAGTACGTTCCGGCGCTTTCTGCGTTGGTAGGCTCAATGTGCAGAAGTATTTGTTTTTGTGCTGCCCGTGCTTGATAATCATCGGCGATTTGGTGTGTGAGAGCAACAATATCAACCGATGTAGGGCGAAAATTGAGTTTTCCCGATTCAATCGCGTTTATATCCAAAAGATTCGTAATAATTTCCGACATCCTCTGTGCCGTCAGTGAGATAATCTGCGCCCTCTCAATGGTTTCTTCCTTCGAGAGTTTCTCAGAGAATTGCATGATAAGCGCTGCGTTGAGCTGTATGGAAGTTAATGGGTTTTTCAAATCGTGTGCCGCAATGCCCAAAAACTCATTCTTTTCCTGATTTAATGCCTCCAACTGTACGTTTTGTTCTTGAAGTTCCGTATTGGCAATTTGAATTGTTGCCGCTTGCTCTTCGAGGAGTTCCTGTTGGCGAAGAATTTCACTGTTCTGCTCTTGAACGGTGGCAAAAGCGTGAGCATTATTAAGCGCCGCAGCCAAATACGCCGCAAGAGTGCGGATAATGTCTAATTGATAGGTGCTGATAGCATTGCGGCGAAAACATTGCACCGTCAGCACACCAACTGCTTTATCCACGACAAGCAACGGAATAAACAGCAGCGATTGGGGAAATTCCTGCGGCGCAAAGATGTCCTTGGGAACGTACATCTCCTGAACATAGCGTGAATACTCATTTGCATAATCGTTGATATAAACTTCGTTTTGGTGAACCAGACACCAGACCGCGAGACTGTTTTTACTCGCCATAGATATTTGGCAAGGAGCAATACGTTGTCCGTCCTTGACGGTGAGAATGTCTTCAATAGTCGAATTTTGCTCGTTGTAAATACCGATAGCGAAAACATCAACATCAATGAGTTGAATCAGATTGTGATAGAGAATATCCACAATGCGCTCGGTTTCCAGCGAAGACGAGAGATTTCTGCCGATGCTGCTTAAAATGCGCAGATTGGAATACGACGCATTGAGTTGTTGCATATGTTCTCGTACGCTCGTGGTCATGCTGTTAAACACCCGCCCCAAGTCGGCAATCTCGTCATTGCTTGTCGTTGTCACAACAACGGAATAATCCCCTTCGGAAAGGCGACGCGAGGCTTGTTGTAAGGCAACAATCGGTGCTGCGATGCGCCGTGCAAGCGTAAAAGCGGCAATAATGCTGACAATAATGGAAAGGAGCGTAATAACAAGGGTTTGTTGCTCCTGCGCTGAGGATTCTTCTTGTTTGAGGGTTTCAATGCGGCGTATAATTGGCTCTATTGCTTCAAACTCTTTGTCGAGGCTTTGTTCCAACAGCATCAGTTCTTGGAGAAGCAACACGGTTCGTTCAAAATCCTGAAGATAGGCAAACGCTAATTTCTGCATTTCCTGTTGTTTGGACAAAGCAAGACCGGAAGCACTAAGGGTGGTCAGCAACGATAAAATACTGCTGCGTACTTTTGTGGCATAGCTTGTGTCATTGCGTAAAAAATAGTCCTTCTCACGGCGGCGTGTCTCCAAAACGATGATGTTGAGCCGCTCAAGACCTAATTCTTCCACCATATTTTGGAGCTTGTGCGCATTGCGCCGAAACGCTCCTTCGGTGCCGGAATTTTCATCGTAGCCGCGTTCTTTAATTTTTGTGCCTATTTGCTCTGAAGTAGCCGAAAAGCGCTGTATTCCTAAAAGGAGTTCTGTTGTGAACCATTCGTTGGGGTAGCCGAGAAGCGTTTTCCGAAATCTGGTACAAGATTCCCTCACTTCTCGTAAATCCTGTGTTCGGCGAGTTCTGAGAAAGAGCCGTGCGTTGGTGTGCGCTTTGAGTAAATCCACATACAAAAGCTGCACATCGTTTTTGGTTTTTAATGCTTGACCGCGAACAAGCGATACAAAAGCAACGATGATAGTAAAAAGCACAAGAAGCAATGCAAAGCCGAGAAGTTTTGCATTTAGGGTAAATCGTTGCTGCATAAATGTACACCAAGCCCGATGAATATCGGTGCTGAAAATGAGTTGGACAAAAAGGATGAAGAGCGCGAATTTGCAAGGCAATGGTGAATATGCCGTTGTATTCCCTGACCAATTTTTTGCAGGGGAGTCGCGTTATTGGGTGTTGAAAAATAAGGCAGTAAAATTAGAGAAACGGGCGGAATATTCAGTGTAACGTGTTGGTTACAAGCACATTCTGCATACCGTAATTTTGTGAAGAGCCATTTGTTTGTAAACCGCCGTTTGTGCCGGAAGTACCGTTGGTTTCGCTTGTAAAGGAAGGCAATTCGACGATAAATGTCGCGCCTTTTCCGGCTTCCGATTCACACCAAACCGTGCCGTCCATTGATTCGACCAATCGTTTGACGATATTCAAGCCTAATCCCGAACTATGCTCACCGCCCGTTGGTCGAGCGGACAAGCGTGTAAATTTCTTAAACAGCAGCAACGTATCTTCAGGTGTAATTCCCGGACCTTGGTCTTGAACCGAAAAGCGAATCTGCGTTGGGGATTCATTCCAAATCCGAACAAAAATGCGTGTTTCCGAAGGAGAAAATTTGATTGCGTTCGAGACCAGATTGGTAACAATTTGCTGCACAGCGCGTTTGTCAATCATGGTGCAGCGCTGATGCGAATAATCGGCAAAATGCAGAATAATCTGCTTATTCGCCGCCAATCCGCTTAATTCCTCAAGTGTTTCTGCGACAAGCGGCGCGAGGTGATGACAAGCGATGTCCAACTTCATCGTTCCGGAGTCCAACGCATCAATATCAAGCAAATCCGTGATGATTTTGGTCATACGCTCACCGACCAGACGGATGCGGCGAATTTGGGTAACAATTTCTTCCGACGACATTTTTTCTGTGTACCGCTCCAGCGTTGAAGAAGACAAAATAATGCTTGAAAGCGGGTTTTTCAGGTCATGCGCGACAATGCGTATCATCTCGTTTTTCATGGCACTGATTTCATGCAGTTGTGCATTGGCAAGTTGTAATCCGGCATTACTTTCGAGTATCTCACTGTTCGCAATTTCAATATTCCGAGCCTGCTCTTCCAAGACCTGTTGTTGTCGTAAAATTTCTTCGTTTTGTTCGCGGATATGTTTTGTTCGCTTTTCCACCAAATGCAGTAATGCTTTTTTCTGCGCACGTAACTGCCAAACACGCAGAAGGAAAAGTGCATACACAATACCTGTAAACAGCACTGCGCAGACCAGCAAAAACCACCACGTTTGAAAAAAATACGGCTCAATGTTCACATAAACATCCATGCCCGTCGTATTCCACATCTCATCGTTGTTGCAAGCAATCACGCGGAAGCGATAAACGTTTGGCGGCAAATTCGTGTAATAGGCTTTGCGGCGCGTCCCGACATCAATCCATGTTGTATCAAACCCTTCCAAGCGAAACCGAAAGCGCGTTTTTGTCGGGGTCATCATGCTCAGACCGGTGTAGGAAAATTCAATAGAGCGTGTTCCCGCAGGGAGCGTGATTGTGTCGGCATTCCGTGTATCGGCATTGCGAGGGGATGTGCCTGATGGAAGAGGTGAAGAATACAAACTCTGCCGCATTGGTGATGAAATCCGCAGAAGTGAATCATACACAGAATAAACACGGTTATCGGCGGTGATTTTTTCAATATACACTGCCGGAATGACGGTATTACGCCGAACATTGCGCGTATCAAGCACCGAAACGCCCCCCAGCGTCGGAAACCAAGCACGCCCAAGCGCTGCATCGAAATAGGCTTTGCTTGCGCCCGTACACTCGGTTGCGCTCATTCCGTCGGCTTTGGTAAAACGGGAAAAAAGAATTGTCCTAATCAACCCATTTGCGCACTGTTCGAGTTCTTTTTGGGAAACCATGATAACACCATCCGGCGTTGTAAGCCAGAAATGGTCGTTGTTGTCTTGGAGAATATCGAAAATAACGGCGCTGCTAAGTCCTTGTTTTGTGCCTACGGCGGAAAAAATTCCTCTGCGCTCGTCGTCCATTCGCGCTAACCCATTTACCGTAGCAAACCAGAGTTTGCCGTGTGAATCTTCCAGAACTTGAAACACCACATTCGCGGGAAGTCCTTCGCTTGTGGTATAATTCCGAAAAACACCGTTCCGAAAGGCAATCACTCCTCCGCCGTCAGTGCCGAACCACATCGTTCCTTTCGAGTCTTGGGTAATGGACAGGAAATAATCATGCTGTAAATCCATGTTTTCGCGGGAGTACCGCGTAATGGTCATTTTGCCGTTCTTTTCTTCCAACACGTTCAGTCCCTTGCGCGTACCAACCCAGATTTTACCGTCGTTGTCCTCAAAGACCAAACGCACTTCATTGTAGGAAAGACCATCATCAACAGTGTAGGTTTTTTTTCGTTTGCCGTCCCAACAAACAACCCCAGCAAAGGTCGCAATCCAAAGCCTACCGCGCTTGTCGCGCACAATATGGCGCACGGTGTTATCGGGTAACGATTTGTTTTCAAGGGTGAATTGGCGGATAATTGGTCTATTTCCATTGCTGAATCGCAGGTGATGTAATCCTTTGTTCGTCCCAATCCAAAATGAACCGTTGCGGTCTTTGTAAATATGATGAACCAGCGAATTGGATAAGCCTTCCAAGGTTGTATAATTCGTGAATTTACCGTCGCTGAGACTTGTCAAGGCGGTGTAGTAGGTTCCAATCCAAATATTGCCTTCAATATCCTCGCTAATAGCTTCAACGTTGGTGAGTTTATCCCCCAAAGTAAATGAATCAGTCAATCCGTTACTATACCGTGCCAAGCGAGCATTGACCATACCTATCCACAAGGTGCGATGCCTGTCGGTAAAAACTTTTCTAACAACACTTCGCCGAAAATATGCTCCCGAAGCGCCTTCTAGGGTGTAGTGATACTTATCCGTAATGTGGTGCTTGCTAACAATAAACCCAAGCCCTTGTTCCATACCCGCAACCCAAAGCGTGTCGCCACGTCCTTGCGTAAACGAAACAGCATTTGCACTTGTTCCGAAACGGGAAGCAACAGGTTGAACATGATGATTTTTGGCAGAAAGCACGTAGATGCCCTTCCCGCGAGTGCCAACCCAGAGATTTCCCGCGCTGTCAAGATGCAGCGCCCAAATTTGCATTCCGGCGAAAAACGGAACAGTTTCGATTTGTGGTGCGTTATTGGGTTCAATTCGTGCTTGTTGTAAGCCTGCGCTTGTGCCTATCCACAATGTGCCGATGCTGCTCTGGTGCTGCTTATGCTGCTGCTTATACTGCTGCGCGGATATTACTTGTGGGTCTGAAACAAAAAGGAGGGAATGAATTGTTGAGGAGGCGGGATGAGCTTTGTTGTCGTTGTTTTGAAAGGCGATAAAATTTCCATTGGCGAAGCGGTAAAGTCCGTCGTTGCTGGTGCTGCCAGCCCAAATCGCGCCCGAACTGTCTTGGCATAGACAATAAAATCCTGCTGAGCGAATACTCGGCACGGTTGAACGGTTAAACGCCGTAAACTGTGAGCCGTCGAACCGAGCAAGACCATTAAACGTTGCAAGCCATAAATAACGGTCACGGGATTGCAAAATATCCAGCACAGCCGTTGAAGGTGAGCCTTCGTCGGTACTCCATGAACGCAGCGTATATTGGGTGAGAAGTTTTTGCGGTGAAAGCCCTTGTGGAAGAAGTCTCAGGGGGGCGATAATAAGCAAACAACCAAGACACAGGAGATTACACCAATGACCCGCTCCCTTCTGTTCGTGGCATAACGAAGCGAGAGCAGACAGTATTCGGCTGACATAAACCTTTATCCGTTGTTGAAGCGAGAACATAACCATTGTCTGGAAAGTACACAATAATCACGTTCCAAATTACGGGAAATCCCCAATGCGTCCAACAAGTGGGTTGTGTGTTGCGAAATGGTATTATTGGCTGAGATTTACTTATTCTTCGCTAGTTTCTGGACTTCAGGAAAAAGCTGAATTGCCTTTTGAACCTGTTTGTCGGCGGTGATGTCCACCATTGTTTTTTCGTTCAGATTCCAGATATTACGCGCTATTTGAGCCTTTATGTAGGTTTTGATGGTGCGTTCATCGGTTTTGTACTGTGCTTCGTTCCACTGAATACCCTTTTTTTCTGCCATAGCACCTAAACGAGAAATGGCTTCATTGCTGACGGTATAGCTGCTCAAAAAACGCGGCATTTCCGTTTGGTATTGCTTGCGAAGTTGTTCGCCGTTTTCGCTGATGTACGCATCGGTAAATTCGCGTAAAACCTTGCTTGCAAGCTCAATTAGCAGTTTTGTTGCTGTGTCGTGTTTGACGACGTAATCCGGCACAATGCCGCCACCGCCATAGACAACACGCCCTCCCAGCGTTTTGAAGGCGGGACGCGATGAATCACCTTTTTCTTTGTGGGTGAAATTATCACCTTCTTCGGCTTCGGTGCGTCCTTGCAAAGCACGATATTTCTTGGCATCCTTGTAATCACGCTGAATGGAACGCCCCGACGGAGTGTAATACCGGGAGACAGTCAGTCGGTACGATGAGCCGTCAGACATATCGTATGAACGCTGAACTAAGCCTTTGCCAAAGGATGTTTCTCCCACAATTAAGCCTCTGTCTAAATCCTGAACGGCTCCCGCAACAATTTCGCTTGCGGAGGCAGAACCTGCATCAATCAAAATGATAAGTGGAATATCTTCAAACTCTCCGCCTCCGGTTCCAATATATTCATCAGTTGTAGAGGCATCACGCCCTTTGGTATAAACAATTTTTTTGCCGTCGGGAATAAACGCATCCGCCATTTCATAGGCTTGTTCCAAAAGCCCGCCCGGATTGCCGCGCAAATCCAAAATCATCCGTTTCATGCCTTCGGAACGCAACTTTCGTGAGGCTTGCACGAACTCTTCAAACATGGTGGCGCGGAATTGATTGACTGAAATATAGCCAATATCGGTGTTGGGAATAAGAAATGCTGCACTGACGCTGTAAATCGGGATTTTGTCGCGGGTGATGGTGAAATCTACAAGGTCAGTCATCATGCCGCGTTTGATGCTCACGGTTACTTGTGTGCCTTTTTCGCCTTTCAAACGCCGCACAACGGCTGTGTCGGCAAGCCCAATCGCATTTTTGCCGTCAATTTTTACGATTTTGTCTCCGGCACGAATCCCCAATTTTTCACTCGGACCGCCAATTATCGGCGTTGCGACGGTGATAGTGTCGTTAATGATTTCAAACTGAATCCCGATACCTTCAAAACTGCCAAAAAGATCTTCGCGTTCACGCTGTTTGAGCGATGCGGGAACATAGACCGAATGCGGGTCTAATTCGGAGAGCATTGCTTTTATCGCCGTTTCGGTGAGGTCTCGCGTTTTGACGGAATCTACATAATTCTTTTCGGCATTTTCGAGGATGCTTTCAAATTTTCGTGCCTGTTCGCGTGTCGGTGTTAAACCCGGAATGCGAGACATGAAGCGTTGTGCAATGAATATTCCGGCAACAATGCCGATGATAATTCCAACAAGTACAAGGGCTGTTTTTTTCATAACGGCGAAAAGATACATCGAAAGTGAAGTTTCCGTAAACTAGCAAAAATGCGGCTTTCAAGCAATCCAAAACCGAACTTCTTCACAAAAAATATGACTTTTTGTCATGGTAAAATAGGACTTTTCAGGTCTTGTAACAATCGAAAAAGTTCTGTATTTTACAGGCTACTTCCTACCTTCTTTCTCGTCAGTATGTATCATGCTTTAAAGGCAACCATCATGTTGTATTTTTCTCCTTCATCTCATCGTTTTTCCCTTTTGCAACGTTGTGTGATGCACCTGTTTATGGTGTTTTGCATTGTGTTCGCTTCGTTTGCGGAGGCAACGGCTGTAACATATTTTTACAAAGCAGGCTCACCGGATCCGAATATGCCGACAAGTTGGAATGACAATATTGGCGGCGGTGGTGCGGATGCCGTGAATTTCACAACCGCTACCGATGTGTTTATCATTCCTGCAGGGCGGACGGCGATTCTAACGGGGAATTTATCGTTAGGTGCTATGGTGACACTCACAGTGGATAATGGGGGAACCTTATCGACGCTGAATTTTCTTGTGCTTGGAATGGGGAATTTTACATTACTCGCCGGAGGTACACTGAGTACGACCAATGACGGCGGTTTTAACGGTGGTGCAATACAAGTTGCCGGAACCAGAACGTATAACGTTGCCGCAAACTATAATTTTACTCCCTCAGCCGGTCCCGATAAAGACATAAACATTTCTTCGGGACAGTGTAATAATCTTGCTCTTTTTGGCGGTACCAGCAGAATCAATGTCCCGCTCACTGTGAATGGAGCTATGACTGCAACAGGGCGTGTGGTAATTTGCGGGGCGAATTTAACCTTGCAAGGTGCCGGTCCGCATATCATTATGAGTAGCGAAATATGGATTGGTGGCGGCGGACTAACTGTGAACGGTACGCTGAATGTGAATGGAACGGGAAATCTTGCGCTTATCGGGGCAGGCGGTGGTTGTGGTGTGGGAAGCATAACAGGAACGGGGACAATAGTGTACGCGGCAACAGCTAGATTGAATACCGGTGGCGACTGGACCGGAACGCTTGATACTCCTGAATTGCCGATTGCTCCTACTCCAATGAACGGCAATCTTGATTTAACAGGCTCCGGCGGTCCTGCTACTATTGCGAATGATTTGCTGCTGAACGGCAATCTGACGCTCATGGCGGCTGCCGGAAATGAAATGATTTTGGGTGCAGGACGATCACTCACTCTTGCCGGAGCAGGGACAATCTTGCCTGCCAATCCCGGCTCGAAAATCCAAGCAAACAACAATAACTCTGTCATTGTCGAGCGCACAACAATAAGCGGAGACCATTTTGTCGGCTCGTGGATTTATCGGTTGGCAATAAATAGTGGTCCAAATGTTAGCCTTGTGAGCAACATTACCGCAGGCAATGGCGGGCTGAGTTTTCTCGGAGCAGGGCATTTCGATTTGAATGGCAATACGCTGACGTTGGGCGACGGAGTAAATTTTTCTATTGTCGGCGGTGGCACGGGAAGAATACTTGGGACAGGAGCAGGTTCTACCGTTATCACACAAGGTACGGGAACACTTGACGGAAACAGGTTTACGGGTCCGGCTGTGACAAATCTGACCATTGACGGCGGGGGAACAAATACCACCACGTTGATTAATAATTTAACCGTTGGCGGCACACTGAGCCTTCCTTCTGCAATGCGGACACTCGTTCTTGGCAATCCTTCTCAGCTGACCATTCCAACTGCGACAATGATAACCGGACCGGGATTGATAAATGCACAAGGAGCCGGCTCCACCGTTGTTTGGTCTCCGGCAGCCTTTCCCGCAGACCGCTTTGTGAATAAAACGCTGCTCAATCTCACTATCAATTCTCCGGTAAACGTAACGCTCACCAACGCAGCAGGTACGCCGCTTGTGATTGGTGGAGTGCTGACGATGCAAGGGGCAGGGAATTTTGGGGTGTATGTTGGGGGAACGATGAATTATCTTCGCCTGCTCAATGCCGCAACGTTGAACATACCAGGTACGGGGCGTTTAGCGATGAATCAGCTGAATTCGGGCATAGAAGTGCAAGCGGCAGCCTTTAATGCCAATGCGCTCTTTAACAATCAAGTGAGAGATTTGCAGATAAACCGGGCTACGAATGTTGCTCTTGGCGGTAATCTCTCGCTGTTGGGAAACCTTACCATTCCAAACACAGGAAATTTCGACCTGAATGGCAATAATTTGACTGTTGCCGGAACAGCGAGTTTCGGTGCGCTTATGGGGCGTGTTAATGCGCAAGGTGCAGGCTCTCATGTTATCTATCAACAAGGAGCGCTCAATCCGGCAAATTTTCTTGGGAATACGTTTCAAAATTTAACGATTGACCTGCTGGCGGGAGTGACGGCAAGCGGAAATATCACCATGCTTGGAACGCTGAATTTTGCTGCGTCAAACGGAAGTTTGAATATGGGCGCAAATACGCTGATATTGGAAAGCCTTGCGGCGATTACGCAAATGGGCGCGGGGCGGGTAAACCTTGCTGCCGGAGGTATTGCTGAGATTCGTAATGCAACGCTGGACGGGAACTGGTTTACGGGCAATCAAGTACCCACGCTGCGTATCAATCGGACAATGATGCCCATTGGTATCACTCTAACGAATAATCTCGGTGCTTTCACGCAATTAGACATGGTTAATGGCATTGTTACAACTGCTGTCGGTTCGGCAATAACTCTTACCAATACCGCTACGGTCGTGGGCGGCAGTGCCACTGCTCACATCAACGGACCGATGGAGCGCGATTTGAATGCTGCCGGAACATTTATCTACCCGCTTGGCAAAGGGGGCGTGTATCTTCCTTTCACTATCAATAACCCGGGCGCAACTTCTACTGTGCGTACTGAGGCATTCAATACCAATGCAATGGGCGCTCCGGGAACAGGTATGGGAAATCTTTCCACCGCAGAACATTGGCGCACACAAACGCTTGCTGGAGCGTGGACAGCAGGAAATGTTACCTTGCAACCGACAACAGCGCCAATAGCTGGGCAGCTCGTAGGGCGCTCCGACGGCACTGTTCCAGCCGGAACGTACAACAATATTGGCGGAAACGTGACTCCACCGACGATAACTAGTGTGAATTTGACAACAACAGCAACCGCGCCGTCTATGTTCTTTTTGCAAAGTGCTACGCTTGCAATTCCTACCACAGCCAGCGCGATTGCTTTTGGTACGGTGAATACGACGGACTTTTCCGGCTCATTTACAGCCGCAACGCCCGCTCCAACGGGGTATTTGGTTGTTCGCCGATTGGCTGCCAATGCAGGAACGCAGCCTGTCAATGGGACAGTTTACACTGTTGGGAATACCTTTGGCATGAGTACGGTTATTGCTGTTGGGGCAGGAACAACCTTTGCTTCTGCCGGATTAACCGCAAACACGAATTATTCCGTTGATGTTTTTTCCTACAACGGTGCAGGTGCTGCCATTACCTATTCTTCCGTGCCGCTTTCCGGTAATGTTACAACGCTCTCCGGCGCTGTAATTTGTACTTCCGGCACAATCGCGCTGCCCGTTACAAGGAACGTGCTGGAGCGCAATATGCAATTCACGGCGCTTGCCATCAATGGTGCAGGAGTGATAAGCGGTGCAGGAACGAATAACGTATTTGTTAATCCAGGTGGGCAGTTTCAAATTTCGTACACGTATGCTTCAACGACTTCAGGGTCGTATTGCCCGGGTTGCGTAACGCAAGTATATCTTGGTATGAATGGTGTGTTTACGCACTGTATCGCAACCCACGTTCCACAAACTTCCGCCGGGACTGGCATGACAGGGGTAATCAATGCACCTGTCGCTCCCGGAATCTACTATATCGCTTTGAACGCTTCATGGGATTATTCCTGTTACGGAACGGTTGGTTTTTCGACGAATCCTGCGGATGCGATTGCCACAATCATTGTGGGAGCGCCCTGTCTATCAAATGCCGGTGATATTCAACAGCCCCCTGCTGTTCCATTTGTCTATCCTGCAAACATTGCCTACGCCGCGAACACCAATGTTCCCGTTACAGCGGCGAATCCTGCTGTTTGGACATTTCGCGTACGCGACGGCGGAGGCGCACCCGATGCGGACTTTTTACCAACCGTTGTTACAGGCTTTACGCTGAATCTGACCGATGCAAACAATGTTGTAAACCGCGTTGCGCTCTATGATGCCACAGGTACAACCAAACTCGTGGAAGTCGCTGCTGCGCCTGTGATGAACTTTACAGGCTTGGATACGTTTGGTCCTTTGGTAACCGCCCCGGACGGCGGAAACGTAGATTTCATCGTGCGTGTGAGCTTTCGCACTAGTCCCGTTACCGACAACAGCCAATTTAGTTTGTCGCTGAACGGCTTAACTACATTCGCGGGGCGCTCCGGTATGGGTGTTACAATGACAGGTCCAAGTTCGACGGCGGGGAATGACAATCGTATTGTCGTTACCGCCGACCGACCGTCATGGCTTGTGGGATTAGGTGCAGTGCAGCCCGGAACTGTGGGACTGAACCCGCTTCAGACAACACCTGATGTGCGTGTCGCGGCGGTGGACGTGAACGGCAATTTAGATGCGGATTACACGGGACCGATTCAACTCTCGAATCCACCTTCGCTTGTTGGCGGACCATTGACCGTGAACGCCGTAGCCGGCGTTGCAACGTTCACCGGCGCAAATGCGGTGCGGCACAATACATCGGGAACTATGCAACTTACTGCAAGAATCGGCGCAAATACCGCCCTCAGTAATAATTTTATGGTCAATCCCGCGCTTTTGACCGCAGCACCAAATGTGGTGAACTTTGGCAATGTCGCTCTTGGGCAAGTCGTTGAGCAGGCAGTCACGCTGAACGGCTCGACGATTCCGAGTAATGGCGTAGCCCAGTTTGCTCTCAATCACCCACACGTGAGCATTTCTGCAACGGGTGGCGGTGCTTTTGCTACGGTTGCCTCGATTGCGTTGAATCCTGCTCCCGCAGCCCCAAGTTCACCCAATGGAAGTACGCTCACACAAACAATTTTTGTTCGTTATGCTCCGACATCGAACTCTGCAATGAACTCTATTGTTTCGGCAGGATTTACAGGCAGTGTGGCAGCACCGATTTCGCTTTCGGGACAGGGAATGTCCACCAGCATTACCACAAGCGCAACAATGCTGGATTACGGAACGGTTTTTCTTGGCTCATCGGGCTTCATAAATTATACACTTTCTGCCGCAAATATCGTCGGACCGCTCACACTGACAGCTACGGGACCGTTGCAACTTTCAACCACAGGCACAGCGCCATTTACATCAAGTTTGACCATTTATCCCTCGGCAAACACTATTCCCACGCAAACAATAACAGCGCGGTTTACGCCGCCGGGGTTTGGAACAACCTACTCCGGTACGATTTCGCACACGAATTCGTTTACCACTGCGACGGTTATTTCGTGGCAAGGCGTGGGTGGCAACCCGTTCCCGACCGCCTTGGGCTTTGCTGCTACGCTGGAAATTTCCAGCACCGCAACAGGAGGCGTTCCGGGCGGTTTGCAAGACGATACGCCGTTTACCGTGCAAGCCGGAGCATTTCGTCCTGACGGCGTTTTGGCAAACACCAATGCAAGTGTACAAGTGCAAGTGAGCGCTGCTCCGGGAGGTGTAGCATCGTTTGCCGTGATTGACGGAGCATCTTCGTTCCTGAATACAAGCCGTATAACGATTCCCAATGTCCGTGTGCAATGGTTAAACGCGCCTTTGGCTGGCGGCACAACACAAGCAATTATCTCGCTTGTGCGCACCAGTGGTAATGTGTTGCAATCCACGCAAGCGCTCATTACCATCAACAAAGGTCCTATCATCCCCCAAATTACAGGTGTTTCACCCACGATCATCGGTTCAGGCTCGACAGTAACAATCACGGGAACAAATTTCTTCAGTTCGACAACCGTGACCTTTGGCGGTATCAGGGCAAGAAGTTTTGTGATTAATTCTCCAACCCGCATCACTGCTGTTGTTGCGGCGAATGGCGGAAGCGGTGATGTGGCAATCTTCGCTCCGGGAGGAAATGCCAGAACGCGCACCATGGGCAACAGCACTGACACCGTACGCTTTTTCGGTCCGCCTGTTATCACGGATTTTAATCCTAAAGAAGCGAAAGCCGGAGATATTATTACCATTCTCGGAACAAACTTTGACCCGTCCGCAAATGCAGGCTTCGGCGGCGTAGAAGCGCAAGCCGTAACGGTCAATTCCATGGGACAGTTAAGCGCCAGAGTTGCTGCAAATGGCGAGAATGGTGCTGTGCAAGTTGTTGCAATCGGCGGTTCGACCACAGCCAGCGTACCATTTTCCTTTGTACGACCGCCGGACGTTCTCAGTATTACGCCGCGTCTAGGCAGATTGGGAACGGAAATTATCGTTACAGGAGCGAACTTTAAGGCGCTCCGAGAGGTGTGGCTTGGTCCGGTGATGATTACGTTGGCAACCGTGAATGTTATTTCGGAAAGCGAAATTCGTTTTCGCGTTCCCGAAGCGGTGAGCGGGGCAGTAACTGTGCGGAATATCGCGGGAACGGCAATGAGTTCCGACGGTTTCACGTTTGTGCATCCTCCACAAATTATTTCGATGACTCCCGACAGTGGTAGCATCGGTAATCAAATCACGATTCGCGGGCAGAATTTTATCGGTGTCAGTTCGCTGACCATCGGCGGTGTAGCGCCTTTGCAGACATTTGTGGTTTCTTCAACGCAGATTGTTGCCATTGCGGGGCGTGGCGAAACAGGCACTGCGCCTGTACGCTTGCAAACAATCGGAGGAGCGACTTCCTCAACCATTCAATTTACGTTTATCAACCCGCCGCAAGTGATGTCTATTCGCCCTCTTATTGGCGGACAGCGCACAGTCATAACAATTACAGGCGCAAACTTCAGTGTCATTGACCGCGTAACGATTGGCGGCGTGGATGCTCGAAGTTTTGAGGTCATTTCCACAACGCAAATAGTTGCCGTTGTCTCTGACGACGGCGGAAGCGGACTTGTGCAGGTGACAAATCGCTTGGGCGCTTCCAATTCCCGTGAACAATTTACGTTTCTTTTCCCGCCACTTGTGCAGAATTTCGACCCCATGCAAGGTTCGACCGGTTCTACCATTACGATAAACGGCGGCGGATTCGTCAGTTCGACAACGACCATTGTCACAGTCGGCGGTGTACCTGTGGCGGAGTATGAAGTTGTCAATCCAACCCGCATTATTGCTGTTGTTTCCACAGGTGCAACGGGACGAGTTGCCGTCAGAACAGATGGCGGTTTTTCGGAAACACCAACCGTCTTCCGATTTGTTCCGCCAACGGTCATTCCGCCGCCGCGCATCATTAACTTTGCACCGGATTCCGCTGCTCCGGGCGATGTGGTTTTGGTGGAAGGATTAAACTTTATCAACGTCCGTTCAGTGCGCCTTTCGGGTGTGACGATTGCGACATTTTCGGTTAATTCTGCTTCGGCGCTTAGTTTTATTATGCCGGAGCGTGTCAGTTCGGGAACACTCGAAATTCAGACCACCACAGGCACGGCGATTGCAAGGAAAGCGCTCATTGCCATTCCTCCTCGTGTCATATTAACGCCACTACAGCGTGATTCTCTGGCGCTTGTGCAGATTTACCGCTCGACAAACGGTGAAGATTGGACGCGCAAAAGAAATTGGCTGACCGTGCAGCCGCTTTCGCAGTGGCAGGGCGTGGTGATAGAAAACAACCGTGTCAGCAGCTTGACCTTAGACAGCGCAGGATTGCGCGGTTTGCTGCCGATTGCCGTGAGTAATCTTACCGCTATGCGGACCTTGCGATTAACCGGAAATAGCTTGGAAGGCGCTTTCCCGCAAGGTTTACTGCTATTGCCCGATTTACAGGAATTACAACTGGCAGGAAATTTTTTCACGGGTGAAATTCCTGCCGGAATCTCTTCAATGGCAGGTTTGACCACGCTCAATCTTTCGCGCAATTCCTTCTCCGGTGCAATTCCAAATGATGTATGCCGAATGGGTAGGCTGCGTGAGATAAATCTTGCCAACAACCGTTTGATAGGCACAATTCCTGCGTGTCTGGGGCAACTTGCGGTCTTGGAACGATTAGATTTGAGCAATAACCAACTCACAGGCGGCATACCGACTGATTTCGGAGCATTAACCGGATTACAGGAATTGCTTTTGAACAACAACATCCTTTCCGGGACGCTGCCGCGCACTGTCTGGGCTTCGGCAAACAATCTACTTGCGGAAAAAGGTACAGCAGGCTTGACCAATAGCGGCTTGCGTTCATTGCGGCGTTTGAATCTGAGTAATAACCAATTTACCGGAGAATTGCCGTCGGAGTTGTTTAATTCCACACTGTTGCAAGAACTCCTCTTGGCAAATAACCAACTCCGAGGCACGATTCCAAGCGCTCTTGGCGGCATCAGCACATTGCGTGTATTCGATATTTCGCAAAATCAATTCTCCGGTGTTGTACCGTCGGCAATCCGCGATTTACGCATGGTTGAGCGCTTTGCTGTCAGTCGGAATCAGTTTTCGGGAACGCTTCCTGCGGAAGTGGCGCAAATGGTGAATTTGCGAGAGTTTGCGGTGGATAATAATGCTTTTTCAGGTAGTGCGCCGGACGGTTTGGCAACGCTGGGACGCTTGCAAATACTCCGCTTGCAGGGAAATCGTTTTACGGCAATTCCTAATTTGAGCGCAGTTTCATCGCTGACCGTTTTGGCAGTAGAGAATAATCGCTTGCAATTTGAAACCTTAGAAGCAAATCTTCGCAGCGCCGCAACAGCATTTTCGTACACGTATTCTCCGCAAGACAGCGTTGGAGAAGCTCGTGATACAGCCGCCGCCGTAGGCTTGCCGTTTGGCATTTCAGCGCGGATGCGTAGCGAAAATAATCGTTATCAATGGTTCAAAAACGGTCGTGAAATAAACGGCGCAACGCAGCTTGTTCTCACGTTTCCCGCGTTCTCACGCTTGGATACAGGCTCGTACAATGTGCGGGTAACAAATACCGCCGTGCGAGGTTTGACGCTCTTTTCGCGTTCAGTTCGCGTGATGGCTTCGGCTGCTCCAGTGCCGTCAAGCCCGCCCTTGTTGCTTCAGCCGACAAGCGCTGCGCAAAATGTTTCACTCAATGCCCAGTTTGAATGGCTGCCTGTGCTTGGCGCAACGGCGTATGATATTCATGTTGCCCAAGATTCCAGCTTTAGAACGCTCTTGTGGGATACGACCGTCAGTGCTGCTCAAGTACGCATTGCTTCAGGATTACTGAGGAGTTTTTCGGGTTATGCGTGGCGTGTGAGAGCAAGGAACGAAAGTGGCGTAAGTGCTTGGTCTCCGGCATGGCTTTTCACAACGATTGATGCCGGAGCGCTGGTGCAAATTCCGACGACGGACATCGGGCGTTCGGTTGTAGGGCGCACTCGTTCAGGGTTTGTGGATATTGTGAGCGTCAGCGATGTTCCGGTGCGTATTATCGGAGCGCGTTTGGAAGGCACAGATGTTTCGTCATTCCGCATAGATTCTGCTGCCGCGCCTTTCCGCGACAGCACGATTCGCCCCTTTGGACGGTATCGTATTCGCGTGAATTTTACGCCGAGTTCACTCGGTCTGAAACAAGCACGGTTGGTTGTTGCCATTAGCAACGGTACGGCAAGCACCGAGCGAAGCGGGAATGTGCGTGGTACGCCTACATTCGTTGAGGTGAATGACCTCAATTTTGATACGGTGCTTGTGGGCATAGGTAAAGTGCGGAATTTGCTTGTGTCAAATGTAGGACGCGATACGATACGGATTCGAGAAAATATTCGCATTATGCAATCCGAAAACAGCATGGATTCTTCGTCGGTTTTTCGATTAGATGCTTCTGCACCGCAAGCACCATACACGATTTTGCCGAATGAAACCTTGTTTTTGCCAATTGTGGCAATATCATCCCAAATTGGTGAAACATCTGCAACTGCTATTATTACAACAACGCTCGAAACCTTCAACGTGAGGTTACAAGCCTCGGTGCGGGAAAAAAGTGAGCGTGATGAACTTCTTCGTTTAAGCGTTACTCCTTCAATTACAGTTGCTACCCCGGGTTCGCGTATTCGTGTGAATGTAGGTTTGGTGCGGAGCGCATCAACGGCAACTATTGAGGGAATCAATCGTGCAGGAAATCCGAGTTTTTCGTTTAATATTCGGATGAATCGTAATGTTCTCATTCCCGCACCGAATGAAACAAAACTTATTCCGGGATTTACTCCCGGTGTTTACCGAGTAGAGCAAGACCGAATCACACTTCCAGTGCTTGATTCTACGACATTTCTCAGTTTTGATTGCCTTGTTGTTGCGGGAAATACGAATGTAACGGATATTGAACTGTTCGAGCCTGTTTGGCAATCCCCGCAAATTTTCCAACTTCCGCCGATAAATGGACGTTTTACGGCAAACGTCTCCCGTGCAGGCGGTGTGCGGTTGATTGCACCCGTGACACGGCAAAGCACCAGTGCAACGGTCATTACATCCGTCACACCCAATCCGGCAAGCGCGGAAACGACTGTTTCTTACGAAATGCTTTCAAGCGAAACTATCGAAATCATGCTCTATGATGCGCGTGGCAATGCACTTCGTACGCTACTTCCGCCAACTGAGCAGCGCGAAGGAGAGCATCAAATTTCGGTCAAGACGGCAGACTTAGCAAGCGGACAATACCGAATTGTCATCAAAACGCCATTTGGTGCGGTTCAGAGGGAAATTACGGTGGTGAGGTAAAGCAGGGAGTGATGAATTTGCAATACAACAATAACGCGCCTTGCAAGGTTTTTTTTCTGCAAGGCGGGTTTGATGTTTGAAGGCGTTTCTGACCGTTTTCGGTAACATTATTGTCGTGATGCCGCAAGCAGAGTTGTTACTTCGCAAAGGGCATCATCAGTGCGATGTTGAATGTTGCGAATTGTACCGGCATTGACTAAAGAAGGCTGCGTTGCAGCGAGTTCCGCTAACGCAGATTCCACCTGCATAATGACTTGTGTGAAGTGTTGCCGCTCTTGCGGAGGGAGGTTTTGCCGTAAGGATTGCGCACGGGAGAGCAGTTCCACACAACGCTCACGTTGCGCAACAAGCGTCTGCGGGTGTGGCAGACCACATTCCGCATTCATCGCCATTACGCCAAGCATAAGCAGATGGGCATCGTGCAAAAAATTGGTGAGTTCTTCATCGTTGGTTGTAAGAGAATTGCTTGTAAGGCTCACTGTTGCTTGTTGTTGGGACTGAGCCTCTAAAGAAGAATTATTCGTTTGAAGACCAACAAATATTCCTCCGACAAACATTGCTGCAAGTGCCGCAGTACGGATAAATACTTGCCTTCCGGGCAATCGTTGAATGAGTGTGAGCGGTTTTGAAGTAGGAGATTTGGTCGGCGATTGTGCTAAAAGTGCTTCTAAGCGAGTGTTGATGCGGTTTTCAAGATTTTGCCATTCATCGGTGTTGTTATTCGGAGAAGGAATTGCACGGCAGCGCTCTGTGATTGATTGTAGTTCGACAAACTCACTATGCAACTGAGGAAAGGAGCGAAAAAGTTCTGTAAGTCGCATACTTTCTGCATCCGTAAGAGTACCTGCGAGTGCTTCCTGCATCAGTTCTTCGCACGCTGCGGCAAGATTCTGAGGGTTTTCTGGTGCATTATGGTTTGATGTAGGATTCATGTTCTTTTTCAGATGAGTGAGGTGAAGAATGATGCAAAGTAAGCAAGGAAAATAGTTCGTTCTTAGGATAAATGTTGTGATGGCGAAAACTCTTTTTCGTAGATACGCAAAGCCTCGCGCAGTGAACGAACAGCCCGAAACACCAGCGTTTTAACCGTTCCTACACTAACGCCGAGTTCTTCGGCAATTTCTTCCAGCGAATACTCCTGTACAAAGCGCAGCACGACGACGGTACGCTGCTGTGGAGAAAGTGTCTTGAGGGCATTTTCAAAGTGAGTCTGCTGAAAAGCTGCATGAGTGCTTGCATCGGGAAGAGGTGCTGCGTTTGCTGTCCACGTCGTGGTGGCATTATTGTCGCGTTCATCATCCCACGCCGCAGAGTAGCGGTAGCGCCCGCTTCGGGTGAAATCTATGTGGAGATTAACCGCAATGCGGTGCAGCCACGTAGCAAGCGACGATGAGCCGGAAAATTGTGGTAATGCCTCCACAGCCCGCACAAATACTTCTTGCGTGAGGTCGTCCGCGTCGTCTGCATTCCCGGAAAGTTTGTAGGCAAGAGTGTACAAGCGTTGCATATGGCTTCGGACAAATTCCCGAAACGCCGCATTGCGCAAAGCCGCGTCGCTGCTTTGCAAACGTTGTACTAAACCGTGTTCGTCATTCAGCGAATGAATCTGTGCCATGAAACCTTAGTAATGACGCGATGAACGGACAATAAATCTTAGACGAAGGAAGGAAGAAAAAGGATGACAAGGAGCGCAACTTGCCTATAACCCCAGCAAAATGGACACGTGCAGTCCAAGCGTTAATCGCGTCCAAGCAGTATTTGTTTGAATATCTCGAATTTGCCACGTTGCAAAAAGTGCCGGAGAAGCATATAAGCCCTTTGCAAGCGAAACATCCGCACCCAACCGCACTGTTGCTGCAAAGCTCAGGGGATTTATAGCAAAAAAAGTCGGCGAAAGAACTTGTTCGGGAAAATTATACGCACCGCGTGAACTTGTTGAAATCTGCTCTACAAGCCGATTCTGTGCTTGAACAACATACGCCGAGCTTATCCCCAAAGCAGCAAATACGGGCAGTGGATAAAACTTATATTTTGCTCCCAATTCCAGCGAAGTTTGAAAAAGATTATTCGTAAAGAGATATTCGGTGATGAGGTCGGGTGTGTTGGGGAAAATATTTGGATTCACAGGCAGAGCGCGGCTTTGCGCGGAAAATGTCTCGCGTTGATTGTGCAGCGTGATTGCCCCAAAGAGCGCAAATGCGCCGTCTTCAATCCACTGTTCCGCTACAAGCCCAATACGCCATTCCTGCCCCTGAGCGCCTGAAAACTCAGCGCACAAGCACGTGTCACCGTTTGTCTGAATTTCTTTGTATGGCAGTTGGAGGGTGTTCTGGGAATACGGTGCAAATCCCCCTTGAACACCGACAAAGAGCGTCGGTGAACTTGTCGGAAAACGGCTTGAATACTGCCAGTTGAAGCCTTGGGCAAAGGTGCTGTTGTTGCAAAAACAGGCAAGCAACCATACCAACATCGTCGAGCAGAAAGCCCGTGAAATGAAGGATTGAAGCGGGGAGGAAGGAAACTGAGTTGATATGTTTTGCCCGTAGCACAGACATTCCTGTCTGTGTCTTTTAGCCGCAAAGCGGCTTGAGGTCTGCACAGACAAGAATGTCTGCGCTACGTCGGGAAAATTTTTCCCCAGCGTTAATTCAAGTATATCTTTTTTTGTTGCCAAAGTTTGCATAACATCAGCGCTGACATGGAAACACATATAAAATCAACATTTACAACTGCCGAAGGAGTTCTGAAGCGGCTGCACCGAGTGAAGGCTCGGAAGGCGAAAAGGTGCATAAAAACACGTCTGCCGGGAATGTTTCGCGCAAATACGGGTTTCCGAACAGCACCGCGAGTGTGGGTTTACCATTTGCCAAGCGCAGCGCAATTTTTTCTAACCGTTCAGAAACTTTGATTGTGCCTTGTTCGGCTTGCGGTCTGACAAAAATAGCAAAAATTACCACTTCTGCATCATTCGTTCCGGCAAGAAGTTCGGCAATATCTTCTTCGCTAATGCTTGCATCCACAAAAGCAAAATCGCAGTCGGAGCGATACAGTTGTGCAAGGTATCGGAAAAAGTTTGTTGCAGCAGGGACATCGCGCTCTTCAACAAGAGCAAACCCCGCAATATTGCTGAATTTGTCGAGCGGCTGCACGAGTGACTTCTCGCCGAACCATCGTAGAGCGGGTTTTGCCGCATCAAGCGCCAAAAGCCCGTGTTCTTGTTTGTTGATTTCGGGGATTTCGTTTGGGCGGCTGCGAATGCGCTGTATTTGTGTGGTCTCCAGTGCATTTACTCTCCATCCGACTTCTGCCTCAATGTTCACTAAACCGCACCATTGCTTGGCTTCAAGGATTCGCTGCGCTGAAGCAATCACCTTCTCCAATGAAACATCTCCTGCCTCGACAGCTTTTTCGAGAGCATCCAAGGCACGACGCGGGTCGGGAGGAAGCAGTACCACATCTGTGCCGGCGCTAAATGCCGATACTGCTGATTCTTCCACGCTCCAATCATTCGTAATTGCCTTCATATCCAAACCGTCAGTAACGATAAGCCCCGTAAAACCTAATGTTTCACGAAGAAGTTTGGTCATGATTTCAGAAGAAAGCGAGGCGGGAAGAGGCTTTGCGGAATGTTGCTCGGAAGGTTGCAATGCAGGAACAGCCAAATGCCCGACCATGATTGAGCGTACTCCGCTTGCTATTGCTGCTCGGAATGGCGCTAATTCAACTGTTTCAAGGCGTTCTGCATCAAAAGGCAGTGTGGGAAGTTCGAGATGTGAATCTGCTTGCGTGTCGCCGTGTCCGGGAAAATGTTTCGCCGTTGCAATGATATTTTCCGCCTGAGTGCCGCGAATATAGGCGCTTGCATGGCGCGAGACCACATCCGGTGTTTCGCCGAAGGCGCGGATGTTGATAATAGGGTTTAGTTTGTTGCAATTCACATCCGCCACAGGCGCGAAATTCCAATGAACGCCCAGCACTTTTGCCTCTAATGCAATCGCACGGGCAACTTTTTCCGTCATTAGGGGATTATCTGCCATTCCCAGCGCCATAGCGTGTGGAAACGCTGTTCCGCCCGAAAGCCGCATCGCAACACCATGTTCAAAATCGCTGCTGACAAGAAGCGGGGGATGTTGCGCCCGTGCTGCTATGGTTTGGAGTTCTTGCAGCATTTGTGCGGTTTCCAAAGCATTCCCCGCAAACACGCACACGCCACCGATACCTTCTTCTTGAATCAAGCTGTGAAGCGCTTTGCGTGTTTCTTCGCCGCGTTCCGCATCAAAATATGCTTCTGCGGAAATGCGTGGCATGATACACTGCGCAATGAGGCTGCGTGTGGTGAAATGGGGCATTGGAAAGATATTTCAGAAAAAATGAAATAAACGTGTGTATTTCAGAAAAAATGAAATACTGCCGCTCAAGCAAGCAAATATCAACTATTCAACAAAAGAAACAAGTTGGAACGGCATCGTGAAATCAACCGAAAATGCTTTGCCGATTTCCAGCATATCATCGTCGTCCTCTTCGTAATACCATTCCACAGAAATCATCTTGTCTTGCCCGTGATATTTTTGCAGAAGTGTCATAAAATTCAACATACATTTTGCTGAACTTGTGTTGAAATAATTGAGCCGAAAGACAGCACGTAAGCGGTCTGAGCCACTTTTGAAATACTCATCAATCCAATCAAAAATTTGTTGGTAAAACTCGAACGCATTTTCGGGATAGGAGTTGCCCTCTAATTCTACCACAGCACCGCTTACGTCCATACGAACACTTGGTGTTTCGGTGGTTTTCGATAAAAAAACAGATTCCATTGTACTAACCTTGTTTGAAAATGAAGTGAATAATAATAATAATATTTCACAAAAAAAGAGAGGTTTTATGCGGGTTTGGCTTCATCATCCGCAATTTTACTTTTAGCAATATACGCCGTAATGAGAAAAAATACACGGTTTTCTTCCATTGGGTGAAATTCGTATTCCCAATTTCCTCCTGCTTTCAGGGCAATATCCAGAAACCCCACACCCGCGCCTTTGCTTGTCGGCTCTTGGTTTTGTCGCAGTTGTTCGTTGTAACGAGAACGAAGCTCTTCCGTTGGTGTATTTTTTACACGTTCACATTTTTGTTGGATGCGCTCAAAGTCCTCACTGCGAATGCAATTTCCGGCAGTAACGGTGAAGCACAGGCTTTCCTCGCTAACGCGGATAATTCCTACACCTTCGCCTGTTTCGTCGTTTGAGTCGGGGTTTGAGATGGAGCGTTCAGCAGAGTAATTTTTGATATTTTGAATGAGTTCGATAAAAATACCGAAGACCTTCTTGAACCGCGCCCCTGCTGTCGGCATGAGGTTTTGTTCAAGCTCTTTGCTGAGGCGGACAATGGTTTCATGTGTACACACGCCCTCATATTGCAGTAGCAATGAGCCAATTTCAGGTGTCAGTATTTTTGAATATGCACTTGTTTGAAGCATAATGTGAAACTCCGTCGGAAATAATTGAGTGTTCAGAGTAAGCAAAAATCAGATTCTCCGCGCTATTGAAGACCTTCGTGTACATTACACACGAACACCAATGACCAGCATATCATCAATCTGTTTGTGTTCTGTTCCCATCCATGCCGCCATAGTTTCGTCGAGTTTGTTTTTCTGCTCTTCCGCGCTAAAGGTATGAATTTGCTGAAGCGTTTCAACGAATCGTTTCGATGAAAATTTCTTCCCTTTTTCGCCGCCGAATTGGTCTTTGAAGCCGTCGGATGTGAGGTAGAGCATGGTTTTTCCGGGTGGGGTGTCGTTCAAATTCACACTTTGATTGCTGAAAATTCTCTCGTCGGTTTCCGTTCCGCCAATCGGTTTTTTGTCGGCTTTTAATTCGACAAACTCACCATTTTTCATAACGTACAGCGAGTTCATAGCTCCGGCAAAATCTACGATGCGCTTCTTTTTGTCAATCATGCACAGCGTAATGTCCATGCCATCGCGGTTGTTTGTTTCGGTCTGACGCAAAGAGCGCTGTACGCCTTTGTGTAATTCCGAAAGCAGAGTGCCGGGCGTTGGTGTTCCGTGCGTGTTCACCACCTCATTCAACAGCGAGTTCCCGATAAGGCTCATAAATGCTCCCGGTACGCCGTGTCCGGTGCAGTCCACCGCCGCAATGTAGATGTGGTCGCCTTTGTCGCAATACCAATAAAAATCACCGCTGACCACATCACGTGGTTTGAAGAGAATAAAATAATCCGAAAGTGACTGACCGATATGGTCAGAATCCGGCAGCATCGCTGTTTGGATGCGCTTTGCATAGTTGATGCTGTCGGTGATGTGTTTGTTAAATTCCATGATAAGGCGCTGCTTGCGCTGCAATTCCTCGAACTGTTCGGCGTTACTGATAGCGATTGCGGCATAATTCGCCAGCGTCCGCACGATTTCTACGTGGTTGGCGGTATAGGCATTGCGTTTGTAGCTCTGCACCGAAAGCGCACCTATCACGTCGCCGCGCACGGTGAGCGGTATGTAAATAAGCGATTTTGCATAATCCTCATCAATTTCCGGCATCATCCCTTCAAACGGGTTGATAGTTTTGCGGAAATCAGGAATGTAATTTTTTGCTTCTTTGTCGGCATCTTGAATCACAATTTCTTTCCCGTTTTGAATACACCACACGGGAAATTGATTTTTTTCTGCCATATCACGCTCATAGTAAGGAAGCCTCATTCCTTTGTCTATCGCCATTGCATATTCGATTTTTTCTTTCCAAGGGCGGTAAAGACCAATGCCGAAAATTGTGGCATCCATGACCTCGTAAATGCGCTGGTAAATCGTTGTTACGATAGTTTCCATCGTAAGCGACGATGTGAGTTCTCGCCCGATACGACTCACAACCGCCAAACGCTCGTTTTTCTCTTTAAGTTCTCCGTTAGCGCGTTCAATTTCCTTGGCTTGACGGCGTACTTCTTCGGTGCGCTCATGGACGATACGCTCTAATTCTTCGTTGCGTTTTTGAATGCGGCTCAGGCGATAACGGTAAAATGCAAATGCCGCCGCAAGCACGGCAATCACGCAGAGTGTAATAAACCAGGGTGTTTCGTAAAAATGCGGCTTCAAATAAAATGATGTTGCAACATCGGTTTCGCTCCAAACACCGTCGTTGTTGGATGCCATAACGCGGAAGCGATATTCTTTGCCGCGTGGAAGGCTTGTGTAAAATGCGCTGCGACGCGAACCCGCATCAACCCAATCTTCGTCGAAGCCTTCGAGCATAAATTTGAAGCGCACACGTTCCGGCATAAGAATACTCGTGGCAGTGTACTGAAACTCGAATTTATCAATGCCCGGAGGCAGTTCGACAACTTTACCCGAACCGTCCGCACGTTCTACCATTGCTGTTGAATCCCCTTCAAAGCTGTCTTTGGTGGATGCGTCGGTGTATTGCAAGGGTGATACCCCCGGAAGCCTCAATAATGCTTCGTCAGCAATAACGCGCTCAATGATAACCGTTGGCGGGAGCGGGTTGTAAGGGATGGTGAGTGGCTCAACAACAGCAGCACCTTTGATTGTCGGATACCAAAACCGCCCGTCGCGGGATTTCCAAACGGAAGGCTGTGTGCCACCATTGCAAACATTCGATTTTAAGCCGTCGGTAACGCTGTACGCAATGCAGGATAGGCGTTTTTCTCTGCGGTCTAAAACATCATTCAAGTGGCTTTTTCTCACACGGAAAATGCCTTTGTTGCAACTCATCCAAAGCCAGCCTGCATCGTCCTCCTGAATCGAAAAAATGACATCGCTGTGCAAGCCCTGACGTGCTGTAATAGTGCTGAATTTGCCGTCTTTAAGCCGCGAAAGTCCGCCACCTGAGCCAACCCAAATTGTGCCATCGCGGTCTTCATAAATTGACCAAACGTAATTGCTTGCAAGTCCTTCTCGAATCGTATATTTCGTGAACGAACCGTTTTTGAGAGCATTGATGCCGCCTCCGCGTGTGCCAAACCACATCGTGCCGCGTGAATCCTGCATTATGGCATAAATCGTATTGCTACCAAGTCCGTCTTTGGTTGTATAGACCTTCATTGTAGCGGCAGTTGAATCTATACCCGCAGAACCCGCACCAATACTCATTTTTACCAGTCCGTTATCTGTGCCAATCCACATAGCTTCATCGGAATCTTCGTAAATGGCTTGTACACGATTGCTGGGAAGCCCGTTATTGGTCGTGTAACTCGTCAGAACGCCGTTTTTCCTGCTTTGCAAGCCGCCACCGGTGCCAATCCAGAGTTTGCCGGAGCGGTCGCTCCAAAGCGAGGTAATGACGTTGTTGAGCAAACCTTGTTCGGTGGTGAGATTTGTCCACGTTCCGGCAGAAAACATATTTAACCCGCCGTTAGTGCCGAAGTACATCGTGCCGTCGCCACCTTCCACAACCACGTTCACGTTGTTGTGCGAAAGCCCATCTTTGGCGGTGTAGGTGCTGAAACGGCGGTCTCTAAATCTACCAATACCTCCGCCGTCTGTGCCGAACCAGACAGCGCCTTCGCGGTCTTCCAAAACAGCAAACACCTCATCTGCGCCCAAGCCTTGTTGCGACGTAAAGGCGGAAAGCTGCCCCGCGCTTGTGAGACGATTCACACCACCGCCGTTTGTGCCAATCCAAAGCGTTCCTTCGCGGTCAAGCGAAAGTGAGCGTACATCGTTTTTGGTCAAGCCGTTTGTAGTATTGTAAAACGCCGTAGCAGAGCCGTTCTCAACACGAAAAAGCCCGTCAGCACTACCCACCCAAAGTGTACCGTTGCGTGTTGCCAAAAGTGCGTGAACGCCGTCGCCAACCAAGCCTTCATCGGGCGTGTAGGGTCGGAATTGCCCTTCAATCGCTACAAACGGCGTAAATTTCCCGTTTTCCCAATGATTCACACCGCCGCCATTTGTTCCAACCCAGATGCCGCCTTTGAGGTCGGAGGTAAGCGATAAAATTGTCGCTCCCGTCAAGCCGTTTTCGGTATTGTACTTCGTAAATTTCCCATTTTGCCACAGAGCCAAGCCGTTTTCCGTCCCAATCCAGACATTACCTTGCGTGTCTTCGCAAAGCGAAAAAATCACATTGTCCGGTAGCCCTTCTTTGACGGTGTAGAGCGTAAACGCGCCATTGCTGATGCGCAAAAGCCCGTTTTCCGTTCCCACCCAAAATGTGCCGCTTTTATCTTCCAAAAGCGCAAGGATTTCCGTGCTTTTGAGCGGCAAATTTGATTTATCAAACGTGACAAATCGCGCTCCGTCAAAGCGTACCAGACCTTCTGCTGCGCCTATCCACAAATAGCCGTCGCGTGTTTGGTACATCGTGCGGACGGCGCTTTGTTGGAAGCCGTTATCGCTTTTCCACGTGTCGAAAACGTATTGTGTAATCGGTTTTGTGGGGTTTAATCCGCGAACTCGCTCCGTTACAACGGTTTCGGGTGTTTTTTGTGCAGTCGTAATTGCAATGCTGCCCGCAAAAGCAGCAAATATCAGGGCTGTAAGTATGAATAAACGACGCAGTTTCATTGAGAGCTTTGAAAAAAGTTGGTGAAGTCCGTTTAGGCAACGCCTTAGCGTGATAGAGAACTTGTCAAAAAAAGAGCAGGGCGCAAAATACCTGCTTTGAAACTCGCTCAAAATAGTATTCTTTCGTGAATTTTGTACAGAATTTTGGTGTTTTAGGGGAAAAAGTTTTGGCAAGAAAAATATTTTCTCTTTTGCTGTGAGAATATGCTGGAAATTGAGGAAAATTGCGATATTTGTGCTTGAACTTCAAAAAAAGTTTTAGCAATAATTCTCACGCATTTGGTATTGTTCAACTTCGGGGAAAAAGGAAATATGCGACTTCTACGGTACTTCATTGTTGTTGTTGTCGCTAGTATTTTTTTCGGCATCAGCAGTGGGCGCATTGCCGCTCAAACATTTTCCCCCTCTCTCAACAATTCCCCTACTGAAAATTCACCCCGTGCCGCCGTTATCGTCCCTCTCGAAACCCCTGCATCCGTCAGCCCTTTAGCGGAAATAGTCTTGGACACCAAGCGCAGCATGACTTTGCGCGATGTGCGCTCTATGCCTACGCTTTTTTCACCCGTCAAATCGCCGATTATTCATTTTGGATTTACCGGTGCGGCAGTCTGGATGCGGTTTTGGGTGCAGAATCCTTACGGTATTCGCTCGTATTTGCAAGTGTTTAATGCGCCATTGGACACGCTGGAGGTGATGATTCCTCGCTCCGACGGCACTGTCTTTACAAAACGGTACGGTGCGGCACTGAGGCGTGATGTTGCCATGAGCAGCACCTATCCCGTCTTGGCGTTGGAAGAACTTGATACGGCGCTCACCATGCCGCGTGAAATCTATGTTCGCGTTGTGAGCAATGGCGTGATGTATCTTCCGATCGAAATTGCCGGAGAACAAGCAATAATGCGCTCTTCGCTCACGTATTCGTGGTTTAATGCGGCTTCCTTCACAGTGCTTGCGGTTATGGTGCTGTACAATTTTTTCGTGTATTTGACCGTGCGCCAACGCTCGTATTTGTTTTATGTTCTGTATGGGCTTGCCATTTCACTTTTTTTCGCTTACCAAAAAGGCTATGTGGTCTTGCTATTAGGAAATAGCATTGCAGAATGGATGTATGCAAAGCCGTTTATGCCTGATATTTTAGTGCTGTTGCCAACGTTGCTTATTTGTCTTTTTACGATTTCTTTTTTGCGTACTTTCGAGATTTTACCGCGCCTACATAGGGTTTTGTTGGGCTTGATTGCCGTTTTTGCAATACTGATTCTTGTTGAAAGCCTAAGTGGTTGGACATTAGCGCGAAAAGCCTTGTCGTTTATGGTGATGGTTTCGTCGGTTGTTAATCTTAGTTGTGGGATTGCGGCTTGGAGACAGGGCTACAGACCGGCGCTGTTTTATTTAATTGGCTGGGGAATATGGCTTGTCGCAACGATTGTCTATGCAATGTATGTGGAGCGCATACTGCCAATATCGCGGTTTATTGAACTTGTGTTGCAACTTGGTGCTGTTTCTGAAGCAGTGCTGATGTCGTTTGCCTTGGGCGACCGCATCAATCTTTTACAACAAAATTTAGTCGAAGAGCGGCACAAACGCACCCTTTCGGAGCGGGAGCGGGAATTGGAGCATATTCGCAATACCGAATTAGAAAAAGCAAATGCACAGATTCAAGCACAAAGTGATAAGATAACTGACTACAACCTCAGCATTGAAGCCGCAAACACGGAATTACAGCAAATCAACGAGCAACTGACGCAGCAGCAACGTCTTTTGGAGCGCCGCTCACGAGAAATCGAAGTGATGAATGGGCAGCTTCAACGCCAAAACACGCAACTGTACTCGCTTAATGAAGAGAAAAATGAGTTTTTGGGCATTGCGGCGCATGACCTCAAAAATCCGCTGACAGGCTTGCGTGGAATGTTGGAAATACTCAGTGGCGACGACGAATTGCCGAAAGAATATCGTCAGCGAATGGTCGCTGTGATGCGGCAATCAGTGGACAGAATGTTCGAGATTGTCAGCAAATTTTTGGATGTGAACGCTTTGGAGCAGGGCGCAATTATTCCCAGTGCTGAAACCCTTGCAATCATGCCGCTTGTGCAGTCGGTTGTGGGAAATTATGCTTTGCCTGCTGCCGACAAGCACATACGCATCAGCGTAAGCGGCAATGAACGCGCAGAATGTTTTTCGGACAAACAATTAACGCTGCAAGTATTGGACAATCTCGTCTCCAATGCTGTTAAATACTCGCCTCTCGGCTCCTCAGTGCGAATCACTGTTACGATGGGAACTGCACCGGAACTTTGCGAGCAAGAACTTGGGGAACATCACGAGGAAATTGCTCAAAACGCTGACAAATACACGTTTATCACGGTGGAGGACAAAGGACCCGGATTAACGGAAGAAGACCGCAAGAACCTTTTTCGCAAATTTGCCCGTTTATCGGCAAAACCCACCGGCGGGGAACATTCAACGGGTTTGGGGCTTTCGATTGCGAAGCGGCTTGTAGAGGCAATGCGCGGAGAAATTCTCTGCGTTTCCGAACAGGATAAAGGGTCAGCATTTGTATTGGTCTTGCCGACAAAAGAATCGCAAAAAGCGTGATGGTTACTTTATTTCCGAAAAATCAATATCCAAAATCGGATATTCCCGCCAATCTTTGTAATCGAAGTGCCACCATTCAATAGAAAACACGGTAAAACCTTGCTTCTCCATTTCCGCACGAAGAAGTTCGCGTACGCGGGTCTGCTCAGGCGTTCCTCCGGTGTAGGTAGGATATGCACGGTCGGTCATTTCATCGTACTCGCTTGGCATCGGCACTTCTTTGCCTGTTTTGAGGTCAAAAAGCGATAAATCCACTGCGCAGCCGCGATTGTGCCGTGAGCCGTTTTTCGGATTGGCAACAAACTTTTTTAATGCCGCAGGCGTAACATCCCAAAAAAGTTTCGTAATACGCCAAGGACGATAACCGTCAAAAATCAGCAAACCGTAGCCGTGCTTCTTCAAGTTTTGATGCGCTCTGACGAGTGCTTCGGCTGCGGGGCGCTGCAAAAAAGCCCGTTCTTCCTTGTAAAGCGGTCTGCCGACGAAGTTATTGGATTTCGCGTAGCGTACATCCAAGCGAATCGTGGGGTCGAGTTTGATAAGTTCGGCAAGTTCAGATTTGCGAAGATTGCTCTCCGGTGGGGGCGGGGCGCTTGCTCCGGCGGAAACTTCTTCTTGAGCATACAGCAAGGAAAGACACGAAAGGAAAACCGCTACAACACAAGCACTAATGCGTCGTAGAGCTGAATTAACGAAAGAGTTGAGGAGAGCGTCCATAGTGCAAAAAATGAGATTCCCAAAATCAGTAATTACTCGAAAAATATACGGAATTTCTGCGGTTGCAAACATTGATTATTGCGTCCAACATTAGACAGTAGAAGTGCTACTGCGGTTTGCTCTGTGTAAAAAATCCTCTAACGCGCTTTTTCCCACAAGCGGTTCTTGGCACACATAACCCTCACAAATGTAGGTGGTTGCTTGGTTTTTGATAGCAACTTGGTATTCTGCCTGCTCAATATAGTGTTTCAGTTCTTCGGGCGAATGATTAAGCGCGACAACAGCATGAGGCAAGTATTCTTCGGCGACGGTGCGCACAATGCCGTGTGTTTCGTTGTCTCCTGTGCGTCCTGCAATGATGATTTCTTGCGTATTCCCAATCAAAAAGTCGTTAGCAATAAGCATTTGCGCGAATCCTGTCGGGTGATGCTGAATTGGTGCGGCAAAGCGGCGAATTGTCTGTTCTGCAAGATCTTGGTATTCTTTATTGCTCGTCAGTTTGCCCAAACGCGCCAAAACACTAGCCGCAATCGAATTTCCCGAAGGAATCGCCCCGTCATAGCCTTCTTTGCTTTGCAGCAATAGTGCCTCGTTGTCGGCTGCCGAAAAACGAAAACCACGGTCTGCTTTGTCGTAAAAAAGGCGAATCATCTCATCAGCAAGCCTAAGGGCGGTCTTGAGGTGCTTGAGGGCAAAGGTTGTTTGGTACAATTCCAACGCTCCCCATGCAAGAAAAGCATAATCATCCAAAAATGCGGGAATAGCTGCCTCGCCGTCACGGAAACGGTGCAAAAGCCGCTCGGTGCTTGCTGTTGTAAGTTTTTGTGCAATAAATTCCAAAGCCCGCTCTGCTGCTTGTGTGTAAAGGGCATTGTCTAAAACCCGTCCACCAATCGCAAACGCAGCAATCATCAGCCCGTTCCAATCAGTCAAAATTTTATCGTCTTTAAGCGGGTGAACACGCTCTTCGCGGTGGTAAAAAAGCTGCTCACGCATGACTGCAAGCCTTACGCGGAGCTCATGAATTTCCGTGCCGTGATGCTTGGCAAAATCCTCAATACTTGTCCGCAAATGCGGAATATTTTCGCCTGTCTGCGAACCGCTTGCTTCATCAAAAAAATTACCGTCGAGGCTGAAATTGTACGCAGCCGCAAAAAGTTTTGCATTGTCATCACCCAAAACCCGCTTCAATTCTTCTTCCGACCACACATAAAACTTTCCTTCATGCCCTTCGCTGTCGGCATCTTCCGCAGAATAGAAACCGCCTTCGGGCGAGGTCATATCCCGCAAAACGTAGGTAAAGACTTCCTCCGCCACTTGGGCGAATACTTCTTTTTTGTCCTTGTCCGGCGAGGCTTGATGCGCTTCCAAATACGCAACAGCTAGCATTGCTTGGTCATAAAGCATTTTTTCAAAATGCGGCAAAAGCCACTCGCGGTCAGTGCTGTAACGGTGAAAGCCATAGCCGATATGGTCAAATAACCCTCCATGACGCATGGAGATGAGCGTCCGCTCCACCATTGCAAGCGCAGTTCGATTACCCGTGCGTTTGTAGTACCGCAAAAGAAACAAGAGATTCTGCGGTGAAGGGAACTTTGGTTGGCTGCCAAAGCCGCCAAATTGCGGGTCGAAGGTTTGTTCGTACCGTTGAAACGCGATGTCGTTTATGGTTGGAGAAAGCGCAGAGGAAGCATGATTACTACTTTTCTCAGAAAAATGCTCCAAAATAGCGTCGCAGGATTCTTCGACTTTTGCACGTTCATTTGTCCACGCATGGAGAATCTGCTCCAAAATATGCGGGAAGCCCGGACGGTTGCGATAATTGGCTGGTGGAAAATATGTTCCCGCAAAAAATGGTTTTTTGTCAGGGGACATAAAAATTGTGAGGGGCCAGCCACCGTGTCCGGTCATTGCTTGGCAAACCCGCATATAGATTGCATCAACGTCGGGGCGCTCTTCCCTATCAACCTTTATCGCTACAAAATGCTCGTTCAAAAACTCGGCAATCGCCTCGTTTTCAAAGGATTCCCGCTCCATCACATGGCACCAATGGCACGTCGCATAGCCGATACTGAGGAAAATCGGCTTGTCCTCGCGTTTCGCTTTCGCAAACGTCTCTTCGTTCCAAGCGTACCAATTCACCGGATTATGGGCGTGTTGCAGCAAATACGGCGATTTCTCACGAATGAGTGCGTTGGTAAATTTTGGAGAATGTGTTGTTGAGGCGGACATGGCGAAAAAACAAGATTTGATGCGGTATCAGCAAACTTAAGGCTTAGGGTGATTTTTGTACAGACAAGGAAGTTACGAAAAATTTTCGGCTCAAGACGCATAAAAAAAGTAGTATCCTTCGTGGGGTGGAGTAAATTACCGCACAATAAATCGAAACATCTGCACAGCGCCATTATAGCGCACTTGCACAAAATAAATCCCACGTCCGTACTGTGAAACAGGAAAGGGAATCGTACTGATACCCGCCGAAACCCGCACTGTATCACTTGCAATCGGGCTTCCGTAAGTTGAATACACGGTATATTCGAGTTCGGCAGTTTCGGGTGTTGTCAAAAGTAGTGTTGCAAAACCCGCATCAGCGCTCACAGGAGAAGGCACAATGCCTTCACGCACAAAATCGGGTTTGTTTATTGGAAGCACTTGAGCCGGAATACCGCAGGGAACGGAGGTTTGGCGCGGTAAAAATCGCATAAAACCTTGCGCGGGGATGCGTCGCACTTGAGAACCGTCTTCCACAACAGCATAACACTCGGCAGGATTGCCACCAAAGCGCGTCCATGCTATATCGGTGAGATACAGCGAGGTAGGGGGATTCGGGCGAAGTTCAAGCGGAGAAAATTGTTGCTCTCCTTGAAAACGGACGAACAGCGTGGCGCGAAGCGACATTCCACGCGGTACGGCGGAAATTCCCACCCGTTGCGCATCCCAGAGCGGATAGGAGAGTATTTCCGGTGCAACGACTGTTCCCGCTTGCCTCAGTGCCGCATACACATTGGCGATGCCGTACCCCAAAATAGAATCGGGTTTTGTTGCCTGTGAAGCCGTAGAAGTGAGTAATCGCCGCACTTCGTAAGCGGGAAGTTCGGGAAATGCCGACAAAATCAAGGCTGCTGCACCTGCAACAAGTGGCGATGCAAAAGAAGTCCCCGCCGCCGCTTGATATTCGCGTCCCGTCGGTGCGGCAACGATGACCGTATCACCTTGTGCGGCAATATCAGGCTTGATTTTTCCGTCGCCTCGTGGTCCGCGTGAGGAAAAATTCACCACTGCGGCTGTATCGGCTCTCAATGCCGCCACTGCAAGAACGCTGTCTGCATCAGCAGGCGCGTTGAGCGACCGAAAACCGCGCCGCCCCGCATTTCCTGCGGAAACCACGCATAAAACGCCTCTTGCGGCGGCATTGTTTAATGCTCGGCTAATAATGGCGGTGTTGCCGTTCAGTTCGCTGTACGTGTAGCTTTCATCGGGTTGGTCAAATTCGGCATAGCCCAGCGAAGCGTTCACAACGTCCACTCCACGCGCTTCCAGCCATTCCAAAGCCGCAACAACATTATCTTCCTCAATGTGGCGCTCATAGCGTAAATCTTCTGTCTTTGCCAATAAATATGACGCTCCGAAAGCAGCACCAACAAGGTTTTGCGGATGATAACCCGCTAAAACCGATAAAACCTTTGTTCCATGGTCGTCTTGGTCAGGAAGGTCGGTCAAAAGTCCGCTTCGTCCATTGGCAGTATTAGAATCATTTTGAATAAAATCGTATTCTGCAAGTACTGATGCTGCTTTAAGCGAATTTTGCTCGCGCCAGCGAAATCCTGCGTCCATAACACCTACACGAACACCTTTGCCCGAAAGCCCGATTTCATGGGCTTGGGGAATGGCAATGCTTTGATTTTGTCTTCGTGAATCTCCATAAAGCAGTGTCCCGCAATTTGAACCAAGCGCAGTAACAGCGTTCATCATTTGCATAAATGCTGAACTTTGTAGCGCTGTTTGGGCTTGTGGAGCGAGAGTGTGAGCGTCCCGTTGCGGAAAAAGTTTTGCCGTTGCGGGTTGCACAGCACGGACAAAGGAAAAACGTCGTATTTGCTCAAGCTGAAGCGTGGAGCAGGTTACAAGCGAATAATTTTGCCAGCGCAATCGCAAAAGAATACTTGCCCCCACACGCCTGAGACTGTCTAAATACGGCTCAAAGACAGGTGCATCGGCAAGGGTGAGCAATCGGTCTTGCGGAAGAGATTTAGCGCGGCGTTTGAGTGCTTCTGGGCTGTGAAGCGCTTCAGTTCTTGCATAGAGGGCTGTGCCGCGTTGGAATGTTTCCGTGCCTTTGTCCCGAAAAAAAACGCGGTATGTTGCGCTGGTTGCACTCACGAGTTGTTGGCTCAAAAGCGCTTGAAATGGTGCTTGCAAAAGAAGAAGTACGAAATAAACCGAAATAATGATGTAATTTTTTCTCATATTGTTCGTCAAAATGATGGTGAAGAAACCTCGTTGAGGAAACCTCTTCAAACCTTACTGTTGTGGTGGAAATCACGACTGCAAGCTACAAATTTCGCCGCTTTTGTCCAATTATCTCCCATTCATTATGCTCACCAACGGCTCTATTCCTAGTCTCAAGAATCCTTTTTCCATTAACCTCGACGCATACAAAACAGCAAAAAACTCTGTCGGCTGGCGTAAGCACCCGCAGGACATTGTTCTCGCTCGCGGTAAGGACAGTTACGACCTGTTGCAGCGTATGACGACCAATAATGTCCTTGGGTTGCAAGGCTCGGATACAGGCGGCGTGGGCGTTCAGAATATCTTGCTCACCGACAAAGCTCGTATTATAGACGTTTTTACGGTGCTGCCCCGTCAAAACGACCTTTTGATGATGTATTCGGGCGGTATGGGGCAAAAAGCAATCGAATGGCTGGACAAATACACCTTTGTTGATGATATTGTTACAGAAAACATCACCTCAAACTACGCATCATTCCTTGTCTTTGGGGTAAGAGCATTGCAACTGTTGGAAGAAATAAGCGGCTTACACCTTGGCGAAGTTCGTACCTCTTCGTGGCTGGAAGCGAGTATTTACGGTATTCCGGGCTGCATTGTTGTCAAACAAGCACCACTGTGTGAGTTTTGTTATACCGTGCTTGTGCCAAGCGATTTAGCAAGCGGCTTTGAGGATTTTATTCGGTCGTTGGAAGGCATCGCGGAAATTGATGATGCTACGTTTGAAACGCTGAGAATTGAAGCGGCTTGGGGGAAACTTGGTGCGGAATGGACGGACTTGTACAACCCATTGGAAGCGGGTTTGGTGGGTTTGGTAGATTTCAAAAAAGGCTGCTACATTGGGCAGGAAGTCATTGCGCGGCTGGATACCTACAACAAAGTAAAAGTGCGTCTCATGGGCTTTACGGCAAATGAACCTATTGCTCCAAACGCTCATTTTTACGATGAATCGGACGGAAAGCGCACGGACATTGGCGTTGTGAGCAGCAAAACGTATTCTCCCGAATTGCAACAGTATATTGCTTTGGGCTATATTCGGTCGCAATTTGCCAATCCGGGCGCAGAGGCGCTTGCTTGCAGTACCGACGCGGAAGGCGTGGAAACAAGGCAAGTTTTGACAATGACAAAATTGCCCTTTGTGATGTAAATGCTTGGAAAGCAAGATAATTGCTTGCGTTCCCGATGCACAGATTCGATTCTGTAAGAAAAAAATCTTGCATAATCTTTTCACAGGCTGTATATTGCAAGTCTGTTCTTTCGCGGTCAGGTAGCTCAGTTGGTAGAGCAGAGGACTGAAAATCCTCGTGTCGGGGGTTCAATTCCCTCCCTGACCACTTGTGAAAATTTGCTGAACATTGACAATTTCAACAAAAAACCGACATTCGGTCAGGTAGCTCAGTTGGTAGAGCAGAGGACTGAAAATCCTCGTGTCGGGGGTTCAATTCCCTCCCTGACCACATCCCCAAAACCCGCATGGTGCTTTATGCCGTGCGGGTTTTTTGTTGTTATTGGAATGTATCGTTGGCACACCTTTTTGACACTTCTTTTTTTATGTCAAGCATCACAACACCGCATAAAAACTCACTTGCGCCGATGTACGGCGTACTGCTCGTTCAACAATCCATAGCCGCCAGCACACATTTTATCGCAAAATACGCCAACCAAGGCGCTGACCCGTTTACGATTGTGTTTGTGCGGGGTGTCATAACTGTTGTAGCGTTTGCAGTAATTCTCTTCCTCCAACGCAAGCAATTACGCCCTGTCGAACGCGAAGATTGGCGCTTAATTGTGTTTTTGGGTTTGCTGAACATCCCTTGTAATCAACTCTTATTTGTGGCTGGTTTGCGCTACACCATTCCGCCCAACGCGGCGCTTGCCTACGCTCTTGTTCCGGCGTTTGTGTTGCTTTTTTCGGTGATGTTTTTTGGTGAAAAAACAACGATAGCAAAAACGCTCGGAGTGGCTTTGGCATTTGCCGGAACGCTGGTGGTTATTTTTGAACGAGGATTGGATTTTACCTCGACATTTTTTCTGGGAAATATGATGGAACTTTGCGCTGCCGTTTCATGGGCTTGGTACAGCCTTTTGGGGCGGAAACTCGCTTTGAAATATGGCGCGTCCTTCGCTACCGGATTAACGATGATTGTTGGTATGGCTTGGTATTCGGTGATTTTTCCCTTTCTCCCCACCACCGCACCACTACTAGCGATGGACGGTATGACGCTAATGTATGCGGGATATTTGGCGTTGATTTCTTCGGTGCTGGGATATTGGCTCTGGTATGTCGTTCTGGCACGTATTCCCGCAAGCAACGCTGCGGTCTTCAGCAATTTACAGCCTGTTATGGTAACGGTTTTTTCCGTGCTGGTTTTGGGAACAAATCCTTCGGCGGTATTTTTTGTTGGCGGGGCGCTTGTCTTGGTCGGGGTATTGCTTACGCAGCGAGGATAGGCGAGGCTTTGAGAGGATTTTACCAAAAAACGTGCAGGCTGCAGCAAGGCAATCCGCACGTTTTGGCAAGTGTGACTATGCTTATTTTTTCAGGGCATCACGAATTTCCATGAGCAGTTTTTCTTGTGCCGATGGCTCAGGCGGTGCCGGAGGCGGCGCTGCTGCTTCTTTCTTCTTCAAATTGTTAATGGCTTTGACCATAATAAAAATCACGAATGCCAAAATTGCGAAATCAAACACAGTTTGAATAAACGCACCGTATTTCAGCATCACAGCCGGAACTTTGCCGTCTACTGAAGCAGCTTTGAGGGTCAAAGCGAGTTCCTTAAAATTGACACCACCTAATGCCAAGCCAATCGGCGGCATAATAACATCATCCACCAGTGATGACACAATTTTACCAAATGCGCCGCCGATAATGACACCGACGGCGAGATCAACAACATTGCCTTTCACGGCAAATTCTTTGAATTCTTGCATCAATCCCATGACGCAACTCCTTGTAAGAATGGAAAAAAATGAATTATATCGAAATGTAAAAGTGTGATAACCGATTACCCTTAAAAGGGCAGTACAAAGCCAATCGCAGCAATACCGCGCAGTTGCAAAAGATTGGTCGAATTTGGCACGGGAACGCCATAAATAAGGTCTCCCGCGAGGCTCACATTCAAGAATTTATTGACTTTGAGAATAATGAGGTTCTCCCAATTTACAATCGGAGCCGTAAAATTTGAATACGGTGCAAAAACGTTCAATCGTGTCGCTACATTCACATTTTCCCAAATATCACGTTTGAGCTGCACATTGACCAGCGCACCAAGATTGGCAAAACTTGACTGCCCCGCAGGAACACCAAACGCGCCGCGCCTCGACAAATCAGGGTCTCCGACAAAAATAAAGCGACCTGTCACCGGTGCAACCAAAACACTCATGTAATCAGCAGGTTTCCATTCCGCACCCAGCGCCACCGTCAGAAAAGCAGGAGCAAAAAGATTCGAGATTTTACGCTGCTCAGAGCCGACAGGTTTTGTGTAATCTTCACCAATGGCAAATTGTGTACGGAAATCTAACAACGCCGTCCAACGCAGGTTTTCTGCGGCTGCCAGAGCTGCTTTCGAGATAATGATAATGCGGTCATCACTTTTCCGCGCCGTTGGGTTTGGTCCGAGCCACGTTAAGCCGTACCCAAATTCCGCCGCATTATCCCACGCAAAGGTTTTGGTGTGATAATTCGCCGTGAGATTCAGTAAACCAAGAACCGACGTAGCATTATCACCACCGCCAGCCCAATTCGACAAACCGATACTGGTGAAGTTTATGCCAAAATTACCTTTCACCGTCCAGCCTGTTGTGTCCATTGCGGGAGTTGCTTTTCGCAAATCATCTGCTCCAGGTTGAGCAAACAGGCGGGGTGTGAAGCAGAACGTCATCAATGCTGTGAAGCACAATGTCCAAAACAGCACAGCACGAGAAAGAAATCGAATCTTCATACGACCTCCAAAAAAATAGAAAAAGTAAGGATTTATGCCTGTTGCACGTCCAGAATGGCACGAATTTGCTTAAAGAGGAGAGCAGATTCTTCGTAATTCAGTGTTTGTGCGCCGTCGGATGCGGCTTCTTCAGGCGTTTCGTGGATTTCGATAATAATTCCGTCTGCTCCCGCAGCCACGCCTGCAAGTGCAACGGGCGCAACAAATTCCCGAATCCCGATAGCGTGAGAAGGGTCCACAATGACGGGAAGATGCGTTTTGTCGCGTAAAATGGGAATAGCGTTGATGTCGAAGGTATTGCGGCTCGCCCGCTCGTAGGTGCGGATGCCGCGCTCACAAAGCATAAGGCGCTCATTGCCTGCGGAAAAAACGTACTCTGCGGAATAGAGCAGTTCTTCTATCGTGCCGGATATACCGCGTTTTATCATCACAGGTTTATCTACTTTGCCGAGTTCGTCGAGTAAGTTGAAATTTTGGCTGTTTCGTGCGCCGACTTGGTAAACATCAATATAGTCGTACATTGGCTCAATTTGAGCAAGTTCCATGACTTCGGTGATAAGTTTTATGCCGTTTGCGCGGCAGACAGCCGAAAACATTTTTAAGCCGTCTAAGCCCATTCCGCGAAAACTGTACGGCGACGAGCGAGGTTTGAAAACTCCACCGCGCATAACGCGAACACCGCATCGTTTCAGGTGCTGAACGATACTTTCTACTTGGGCTTCGCTTTCAATCGAACACGGTCCCGCCATGATTTGAAACGCACCATTACCAATTTTTACGCCGTCTCCAAGGTCAATCGCCGTGCGCTCGACCTTCCATTTGCGCGAAACGAGTTGGTAATCGTCGGAAACGTAGTGAATATCGCGTACTCCGGGCAAACTCCCGATGGCACGAATATCAAAATCTTTCTTTCCAATGCACACAACATAGTTGCCAAACTGAGTATTGACGGGGCTTGGTTTGTAGCCGATTTTTTTTATTGCTTGTAATACATCGGTTTTTGTCGAATCGTTCAGTTTGGGTTCGAGTTGAATAATCATAAATGGTTTTGATGATTTGCGGAATAAATTTCTTTTAATCTACGGAACATTTTTTGTCAATGCAAAAAATACCAGCAAGTGTGAGGTTTCGTCAGAAATCACTCAGAAGATTTACTGCGGAATTTCCACGATAAAATTTGCTCCTTTGCCCTGTTCAGACTCGCACCAAACACGCCCTTGCTGCAATTCCACCAATTTTTTTACGATAAACAGCCCCAAACCTGTTGAGTGTTCTCCGGCTGTCGGGCGGGCGGTCAGTCGTGCAAACTTAGAAAATAAGCGCTTTCTATCCTCTTGTGAAATTCCCTGACCTTCATCTTGAATTTCTATGCGTAATTGTGGGGCAATGCCCGAAGAAGCGCTTGGAACAAGGGATGCCGTCACGGTAATTCTTTTCCATTGAGGCGAGTATTTGACAGCATTGGAAAGGAGATTGTCCAGAATATGGTGCAGGGCTTCTTTGTCGGCTCGGAAGGTGAAATTTTTCGGTGATTGTTCGTACAAAATAGTGATTCCTTTTTCCGCCGCACGTTCCATATAGGACATGACCAATTTTTTTAAGTATAAATCATCGCATTCGGCAGGGGAGACTGAGAACTGTCCGCTTTCAAGTTTGTTGATGTCGAGAAGGTTGTCAATGATGCTCAACATACGCTCTGAAGCCATGTTGATTGTTTGTGCAACACTGGGAATTATCGCAAATGTTTCGCGCTTGTAATGTAAAAGAATTCTTTCGGCACTCATTTTAATTGCCGCAAGAGGGTTCTTCAAATCGTGTGCTGCAATGCCCAAAAATTCGTCTTTTTCGCGGTTGAGGTCTTGTAGTTCCTTTGTGCGCTCAGTTACACGTTTTTCGAGGGTTTTGTTGAGTTCGGTAAGTTCCGTTTGAAACGCCTCTGCGCGGCGCTCTGCATCTCGTCTTTCGGTAATATCACGCCCGAAGCACTGAATTTGATACGGATTGCCTTGTTCATCCAAAACAGCAATAAATTCCCATTCCGTTTCCAGATATGTTCCGTGAACAGTTGGCTTGCGGAGCAGGACTGTTTTCATTTTGCCAGGATTTTGCAAACAGTATGTTACTGTGGCTGTGCAAGCCTCTCTGTCGTCAGGATGAATGGTTTCCAGGGCATCAAAGCCCAAAATTTTTTCAGAAATGCCAAAATGCTTGACAAATCCCTCGTTCACGTAGGTATAGCGACCTTCCAAGTCTGTTCTGACCAAATAGTGCGTTTGAGATTCGACTAATGAGCGCAAGAATTGTTCTTTGTGGTGTAGATGTTCGTTTGCTTGGCGAAGTTCCTCAACGTGCGCTTCGTGCGCCTGTCTTTCGTGCAGTGCATCAATAATAACAGCACAAGTGTCGGTGAGAGGTTGCAGAAACGCGATGATTTCTTCGTTGTAGCCGCCTTGACGGTTTGCAATACCGAACATTCCCAACATAGCGTTTTCGCCACAAATTGGAACTCCTAAAAATGCCTTCAAAGGCGGATGACCACTAGGAGTACCGTGACGTTTTGGATCTACTGCGGGTGAATTGGCGATAAAAGGTCGTTCAGAAGTCAAAACCTCACCATACAGTGAAAAGAGTTTCGTAAACTCCATTCCTTCAGTTTCGTAGTGTTTATAGAGTGCCTGTGTTTCCTCGTTCCAAGCAATATTGGTCATAGAAATCACCTTCAAATAAGGCTTTCCCTCGGCATCTAAGAGCCTACGCCCGATAAAGCCATACTCGCTCGCTGTAACATCCAAGAGCCGCTCCAAAAGGACATCAAAAACCTCTTTTACAGTACGCTTTCCACGAATAAACGCTTGCTGCGCTTGATGTACAGCACTGAGCAGGCGCAAAGAGTTTAATGCGTCATGCGCGTTTATACCCTGATTGTTCTGGCTGCCATATGTCATTGTTGAACCTCGTCTCCACAAAAAAATTCCCTGAAAAACAAGCTAATTTACTGCGTAATAAACCGAAAGAATCCTTGCAATCTGAAATTGGCAATTACAACGCTGCTGTTGGTAATTCAATAAAAAACGTCGCTCCTTCTCCTAGCGTTGATTCACACCAAACTCTTCCGTGCATATATTCGACAATTTTTTTGACAATAGACAGCCCCAAGCCGGTAGAATCTTCGCCTCCCGTCGGGCGAGCGGTCAAGCGTGAGAATTTCCCAAAAAGTTTTTTTCTGTCTTCTTCCGAAATGCCGGGTCCTTCGTCTTTAACAGCCAATTGAACAAGATTTGACGGGCTTTTGGAGATTGTTATGAAAATATTTTTGTCACGAGGTGAATACTTGACTGCGTTAGAAACAAGGTTTTCGATAACCTGAATTGTCAAGGATTCATCAGCATAGACGACGTTTTCACTGTCGCTCTGAAAATGGAGATTGATATTTTTTGCTGCCGAAGGTTTGGCGTAATCTTTCAGCACGTATTCTGTTGCCGAAGCTATATTAAATCTCACTGCTTGGATGTTCATCGCGCCGCGTTCCAGCGCGTTGATGTCCAACAAATTACGAATAATTGCAAACATTCTGTTCGATGTTTTGACAATACTTTTCAGCATCATTGAACGCTGTTCTTGAGGCATATTCGGCTCATCGTTACACATTTCGGCGTATTCACGAATGACTTGCAGAGGGTTTTTCAAATCGTGCGCGACAATTCCTAAAAACTCATCTTTTTCCTTATCCAACTCTTTCAATTTCTGAAGTGCTTCGGCAAGTTCGATATTTCTGGTCATTATATCATAATGCTCAAAGCAGAGCCGGACCGCCTCCAAGAGTTCGTCGCGTTGCCAAGGTTTCGTCATAAACCTGTACACATTGCCCAGATTGATGCTGTCAATAATGTCCTGCACATCGGTATAACCCGTCAAAATCACGCGCACAGCTTCGGGAGCGAAAGGGATGCTCCGCGCAAGGAACTGTGCGCCCGACATACCGCCCATGCGTTGGTCGGCGATTATGACTTCCGGTTGCCACTCTCCTGCAAGGATGTCCATTGCTGCTTCGCCGGACTCAGCCGTTTTCAAATCATAGTGTGCTTGAAAAATATCCGTCAGCACCATAAGCAACATTGTTTCATCATCCACAATCAGCAATTTCCTTTTCGAGATTGCTACGGAATGAAGTGGTTGTGGGGATAACTGCTGAGCCGTTCCGGGCGGTGTGAGATTCAGTTTCATGCGTGATTAACCTTCGTAAAACGTATGGTAAATGTTGTGCCTGAGCCAAGTTCTGATGCTACGTTCAAGTGCGCACCGTGTTTATCCAAAATTCCCTTACTGATGCTGAGTCCCAAACCGCTATTTCCTGCGCCTTTGGTCGTGAAAAATGGGTCAAACATTCGCTCCAAAATCGGTTTGGGTATTCCCGGACCGTTATCGCGGACAGCAAGTGTATATGCGCTGTCCTGAGCAATTTCCCGACCTTCGAGAACAATGCTCGTTGCTCCGGCTTGGGCAGCATTCACCAGCAAATTTAACACTACTTGATTGATTTCCCCAAAGTTTGCTTCAATCGAACTATTCCCTTGAAAGTCTCTTATTACCTGCACTTCTTTGAATTGATAGCGAAACATTTCGATTGTAGCAAAAAGTTCTTCCTGCAAATGCCCAAGTTTATTGCCGACTTCCTGATGTTTGGTGAAATTGCGCAGCGAAGCCACAATGTGTTTTACACGAGTAGAACCGTCCTTCGCAATAGTAATCATGCGCTTTGCATCATTTGTCAATGTACTAAATTTGTCCGCTTCCGCAGATTGTTTGTCCTCGTCACTTAATAACGAAAAAAAGAAGGTCTGAATATCCAGAAGAGTAATCTGCAACTGCTCCAAAGCCGCATAAACAGCCGCATTCGGGTTGTTGATTTCGTGCATCACGCCGGAAGTTAAAAGCCCCACAGCCGCAACGCGCTCGCTTGCCACCAACTGTGATTGCGTTTCTTTCAAATCAGTCAGTGCTGCGTCTAATTCCAATACAACCTCGTTCAAATGTGCATTGGCGAGTTCAATTTCTTTCGATTGCTCTTCCAAAATACTGTTTTGGCGGCTAATTTCCATGTTTGCCGAAGCAAGTTCTGCATTGCGATAACGCTCTTGCTCCCGCATTTTTTCGGCAAGTTCACGCTCTTGTCGCTCATGGATGACCTGTTCCCGCATTTGCGTTAATCGCCCCGAAAGGGCAAAGGAAAAAAGCAGTGTTTCACCAACGCCAAAGGTGCTGCGAACAAGGTTTTCATACTGCACACCAAGAATTTGTATGAACATTTCCAACAACGTATATCCAAGCATGGTAAGTGTGTAAATACGTGTCGGTAGGTTGCGGGATTTGATGAGTTCGATAGAAAAAATACCCAGAGCAAGCACTCCGCCAAAGCCGAAAACAAGGGGACGAGCATTGATATAATAACGCCCTAAGCCAAGTGGTATGAGGAGAAAAACCAAGCCTATCATCACAATCACAACGACCATAAGGCGGTCAAAGAGAACTGGTAATCGGTTTTTGACATCTAAAAAAACACGTGCGAATTGGAGAAAAATAGCGTAAGTACTCAGCCGAACAGCCGCATTGAGACCGGGTTTCCAGCTTGTCTCTAAAAAACGCTCCGTAAGCACCGTGCAAGCAAGCAGCGTCAAAACAAAGAGCGAAGCGATATGAATGATGTACCAGAAATACACTTTGTCCCGCACGATAACAAGCGGCACAAGGTTGAACAATCCCGCGAAAAGCAACATTCCCAGCAAAATAAACGCAGCAATATCCAAAAGCCGTGAGCCTTCGGAGAACCATTCTGCGGGCGTTATGCGGAAAATCGGTACTGCTCCAAGATATATCGCACGAATTTTCACGTAAAACGTGTATGCACCGTCGTCAGCCAAAACAAGCGGAAAGTTTGCATCTTTCGTTTGCATCGCCCGAATGCGCATTGAGGTCATTTCACCGGAATGGGAGACGAGGTAGTCATTCGTATCCAAGGTCAGTTTTGATGCGGTGTTTGGTGTGTAGAGCGTTACGGAATCCATGCGAGAATTTCCCACAAGCAGCACCCAATCCAGCAATTTCGTGTTGCGCACGGTAAACCGCACCCACACAGCTTCTTGACCTCGTACCCTCAGCGTTTTTGCCCCAACATTTGTGAATTGACCACGCTCCGAAGCCCGTAAAACCTCGTGAAATGCGAGGTTTCCCGTTTCATCGTAAAGAAAACTGCACGACGAAAACATATCGAAGTTACGCATAGAATCTAGCGTTACGGTTGTCTCGTTGAGTGATTGCTGCGTTGTGCCTTGAGCGGATAATTGCTGAATAAGACCGCCACAAAGCATCACGCAAAGCAAGCATTGGCGCTGTATATGACGAAAAACGTGATTCATGGAACGTAGGTAACGTAAAAGGGTAACAATAGACATTATACGGATTAGCTGTTTATGGCAATAGAAACTCCTGTAAAGCGCATCAATACTGATGTTCAGTGGCACAGACATTTTTGTCTGTGCGTAGTCCTTGAACATAGCGCTGATACTCGCACAGGCAGAAATGCTTGTGCCAATGAAAGGTTCTCAATGCTTCATCTGTATAATGACTAATAGCAATTCAAAACTTTACGGTTATCCCGCCATAGAAGGCGCGTCCGGGAAACATCGGTAAAGAATTGATACGACGTGTAACATCAGGAATCCAGATATTGTCAGCATTCAAAAGGTTTTCTCCGCGTAGGTTGAGGATAAAATGCGGTAAACCTCGCAGGTCTGCAATTTCGGAAATATCAAGGTTTACCTGAGCGCTGAGAAGGCTGAATGCGGTTGCGGCGGGATTTACCACCGGTGTGGGCATAGCCCCCATTTGCATTGGTGGAATCAAAGGCGCAGCATTGTACACATTAAAAAGGCTCACTGCAATGCCGTTTTTATTGTCATAGCCAAAGCCTGCTTTGAGCATAACCGACGAAAGCAAGGTTATATCGCGTGAAGAATGTCCGTCTTGCGTTCCTCCGTTGGTCTGGTACGACACCGAACCAAGAATATAGACCTCGTTGAAAGGAGCGTATTTTGCCTCAAACTCCGCGCCTTCAAGTTGGAAGGTGAGATAATTTTGCGTAACGTTATTTGGTGGCTGTCCGGGAGGTGCGATATTACGCGGCGCGATAAGATTCGATTGCCATGTCCGATAATACACTGCTGCAATGCGCATATTTGCTTGTTCCCAGAAAATTTCTCCGTCAAGGGATTCATTGGTCTCCGGGCGCAAGCGAGGATTCCCTCTAGCATTCATGGAAAGCGTAAAATTCTCAAACCCTGAAGCAGCCCTGAAAGCCTGACCGTAAAAGGCTTTGATACCAAATTCAGAGGTGATGTTCCAAATTGCAGCCACGCGCGGCGACACATCCGCATCAATGTTTACAGCCTTATTGAACTGCGCTCCCACGCGGAGTTTCAGGTTTTCAAGCGGCTGCCATTGCGCTTCGGCGTAGGCACTCCACCAAATTTGGTTGTACTCCGGCACAAGCACATTCCCTGTTGTGGCAGATGTACCAATACCGCTCCGAGCGTGAGCCACGCCGCCAAGCAATAACTGAAGCGTCTTTTGGGGTTTGTAGGCGATGGTCAGTTCTGCAAGCGCGTCATTCGATTGCAAAATTTCCACGTGCCGCGTGTTGTAGAGATTCAGCGTACCATTCACAGAGGCGCTTAAAACCTCGCTAAACTCGTGTGTATAGCCAATGTCGGCGTTGAGGGTGCGGTTTGTCAGCAGTATCTGTGGGCGACGCGCCTCCGGTCCAAGCGTTGCGGCGGCATAGTCCGTCGCAAAAATTTGTGCCTTGAAACCGCCCAGCGAAGCCGTCAGCATCCCACTAAGCGAGCGTTGGTAAGGATTATAGGTAATCCGGGCGGGCGGGCGATTACCAATAGGTTGCAGAGAAAACGGCACATTCCACGTTGTGTTATTGTTATTGTAGAGCAAACCCGCATCAATTCTTGCTTCACCGAGTGATGTTGGAAGTGAAACTCCCACATTTCCCGTAGCTGAAACGGTTCCGTTGCCACCGCCTAGTATGCTCAAAGACGCTCCATTACTTGTTTTCGTGATGATATTCACTGTTCCCGTAAACGCATTTGTGCCATACAACACCGAACCGGGACCGCGCAAAACTTCAATCTGTTCCACTGAAGCAAGCGGAAAGCCGTTCAGTGCTTGTGCGTAGATTCCTCCAAACAGCGATTCCCGAAGCGGACGACCGTTTATCAAAATCAAAATATGCTTAGACGTAATGGTGCGATATAAATCGCCCCGCATCGTGATATTTTCTTGATAAAGCGTCGTTCCGAAAAGTTGAATAGAAACCACGTAGTTCAGCGCGTCGGCAAGTGTTCGTGCGCCAAAAAGTTCCATTTCTTTTGCCGTGATGACCGAGATTACGCCCGGAGCATCGTTCAGCGTTTCATTCGTCTTAGAGGCAGTATTGACGAGGAGTTTCAGCAGTTCATCCACCGACGAAACGCCTACGATGGAAGATAATTCTGTGAGTTCTTCCAGCGATAACGCGCTTAATTCCTCGAACTTCATGGAAAGAATTTGCTTGCGAGTTGGTTTCGTTTTGAATACCCGCTCTTCAGCCGCTTGTTTGCTTGCTGGTGCGAGAGTCTGTGCGAAAAGTGTGTCCGAAAAACTATGAAGAACAAAACTCATCACAAAGAAACACAACATACCTCTGAGCCTTACAAAATAAGGCTTGATGGGCAGTATGCTATGATGAACGTTTGTCATTCTTCAAAAAACGATTAAAATTTGACAATAATGCCACCATAAATGCCGCGTCCGGGCGAGAGTGGTAGCGCATTGGTATTCGCTCCCGGATTCGGATACCACTTTTCTTCATTCAACGCATTTTCAATACGAAGATTCAGAATAATATGTGGTAACCCTGACAAATTCAGGAGTTCTACAATGTCGGCATTGATGTTTGCGGTCAAAAAGTGATAGGGGCGCGGAATCGGATTCGGGGTGAAATTATTTGTATTTCGCAATCCGTATTCACCCGTATAGATGTAAAAAATGCTTGCAGACAGCCCGTCGTGGTTATCGTATCCTGCGCCAAATTTTACGGTCAGATTCGGTGTTGGGGCGGAAGTAGCAATTGTACTATTGAGCAAATTCCTTTGCAACAGCACCGAACCAAGCAGATACAGGTCATTCGACGGTGCAACTTTGCCTTCAAATTCTATGCCCTCCATTTGATACTGCCCTTGATTAACAGGTGTATTGCGGTTTCCGACGCGCCCCGTGGGAGTAATAACATCGGTTTGCAACCCATTGAAGTATGCCAGAGAAAGGCGCGTTTGCGAGGTTTCCCAGAACAATTCCGCATCAATCGTCGCAACTTTTTCAGGGCGTAAATTCCTATTTCCGACTGAAACCGGACCATCCAAAAACATTTCAAACGCAGACGGGGCACGGTATGCCTGACCGTACAATGCTTTGAGACCAATTTCGGGTGTGAAATTGACAATAACATTCAAGCGGGGAACAATGTCGAAATCCGTCAATTCCGGCTTGTTTACTTGCACTCCGGCACTCAGGCGCAGTGCCTCTAATGGCTGCCATTGCGCTTCGGCGTAGCCGGTAAACCAAAGTTGATTATACGGAGCAATCAGTATAATAGCGCTGTTCGCAGCGTTCACGATTGTTCCTTGCCGCGCATTAAGAAAGCCGCCCAGCAGGAATTTGAAATTTTGATTGGGTTCGTAATAATTTGTCAGTTCCAAAATAAAATCTTGAGCATTGGTGCGGCTTTCGTAAGCGGATTGGTAGTGCTTTGCCGTAAAATTCAGCGACGACGAAAACGCATCGGTAAATTGATGTTTGTACCCCGCATCAGCACTGACGCTCAGGATAGTATGTTCAATCGTCGGAAAAACAGGCGTAATGCCCAAAACTGTTGCGGAGTAATTGGTGATGGAGGCTTGTGCGTGGAAACCGCCTATTTCTGCCGTTACTAAGCCGCTCAGTGCCTGACGTGAGGGCGTATAGGTGTTGGTAGTGAGCGGTACATTCCCGGCTGCACGAGCGCGATAGGGGACGCTCCAATCGTTGCGATTGTGGTAATATGCCGCTGCGCTCAATTTCAGGTCACCGAGTGTAGTCGGAAGGTTCACTCCGCTTTGTGCTGAAGCCGTTATCGTACCAAATGAACCTGCACGAGCCGTAAGTATGGTGTTGAAAGTGGATTTGGTGATAATGTTTACCGTGCCGGTAAATGCGCCTGTTCCATACAACACCGAGCCGGGTCCGCGCACTAACTCAATCCGCTCAATCGCATGAATCGGAAAGCCCGTCAGAATTTCGGTGTAAATCCCTCCGATGAGTGTTTCCCGCATCGGGCGACCATTGAGCAGAAAAAGAACGTGATTGTTGGTCAGACCTTGCGAGGTTTCACCGCGCAGATGGAGGTTTTCGGGGTAGAGAAAATTTGTACCGAGATTCACCGAAACCATGTAATTCAGCACATCTTCGAGCGTTTGTGCGCCAAAAAGTTCGATTTCTCGTGCTGTAATCACCGACACAATGCCGGGCGCGTCGTTTAAGCGTTCATTTGTCTTGGAAGCAGTATTGACGAGGAGTTTCAAGAGTTCATCAACAGATTGCACACCGACAATCGCTGACAATTCCGTGAGTTCTTGTAGCGACAAGGCGCTTAAATCCTCGAACTTCATCGCAAGAATCTGCTTGCGTGTGGGTTTGGTTTTGAAAGAATGGTTGGTTGTTTGTGTAGTATCTTGCTGCGCGGGAAGTGTTGGTGAGGCATAGATTGTCGCAAAACTTATCGTAATAAGTACCAGAAACAGCATGAGATATTGTGGAAACGCAAAAAACGTTTGACTAGAATATGTAAAACGCTCTTCTGTAGCACAGACATTCTTGTCTGTGTCCTTAACGCCGAAAGGCGTACATACAAGAAGTTTCCGATAAAAAAACTGTTGAAGATAATACGCTTCGCGTATAAATGGCACAGACAAGAATGTCTGTGCTACAAATGAAGTCTTGGGGAGAAAGTGGCAAATGGGATTCATTGACCGCCCCCTTCCACGACGGTCGAAAGCCGCAATAAATCGTCCTGCATCTTCAAACCGACGGCTTCGGCAGCTTTTTTATTCACTTCAAATTTTTTATCACCGCTCGGCAAAATACTGATGTGGCTTCCTTCCCGCGCCATTCCTAAGCCTTTGGTGATGACCAACACAGGTTTTGAGCGCACGGCATCCAGCACACGTTGAAGTTTTTTGCTGTATTGGTCGGGAAGAAAAATGACGTGGCACGAGGAAAGACCGGAGGTTTCGTCAAACAGGCGTACTTTGATTGTCTGTTCACCCACTTTTTTCCCCGTGAGTGAACGCTCAATTTGTGCAGCAATATCGGGACTTCCTACAACCCCAATAAGATATTCACCCGACAAACGGTCTGCCGGAAAGCGCACCAATGCTGTCATCTTGAGGATATAGAGCGATTCAAACAAGCCCTGCTGCGCAGAGATACTGAATCTTCCTGTGTGGAACAAAACAAGTGAAAGTAGAACTATAAGAAGCCGTTGTTTCATACTCACCCTAAAAAAAGTAGTAATAGCGCGGTTTACAGCCACAACAAGCAGTAATGAATCTGCCAAAATACAACGAAGTCTTTGCTTTGCCAAACAAGAAATAGCGAGTGTGTTTTCTTGGAAAGCATAGCCAAGAATCAAGAAAAAACCTTGCACCGCGTGAAAACTTTTCGCAGATTCGCGCCAATCATTGTGTGTGAAGTATTCGCTATTCTCAAGGAGAGGAATGAGGATGAAAATGATTGTTCAAAAGAAAAGTCAAGAAATAGTCGTTGTATTCTTGTGGTTCGTGGTGATGCTTTTTTGTGGACAAGGAGTAAGCGAAGCACAGGAGAAAATCCAACGAACCTCACAAACACTCAATCCCACGAAAGCCATGACGCAATATCATCACGACGTTTGGTCGCGTGATGAGGGACTGCCGTCGAATAGTATTTTGACATTGCATCAAGCATCGGACGGATACATTTGGTTCGGCACGTTTGACGGTTTGGTGCGGTTTAACGGCATCAACTTTACGGTGTTCAGCAAGGCAGTTACCGACGGTATTAACAATAACGGAATGTGGAGCATCGTCGAGACGCAGGAAAAAGGTCAATCGGTGCTATGGATAGGCACAAATGGGGGCGGGCTGTTGCGGTATGCAAATGGCGTATTTACGACCTTTGGCGTAAAAGAAGGGCTTCCCGCCGATGTTGTTTTGTCGTTGCGTGTCGCTTCGGACGGTACACTGTGGATTGGGACAAGGAAAGGTTTAGCACGGATGCAAAACGGCGTGATTACTGCCTTCGGAAAAGAGCAGGGCGTTCCGGCAGCACCCGTGAATGCACTTGTGGAAGACCAATCGAAAACACTCTGGATTGCATCGGCGCAAGGATTGTTTCAATTTGCCGGAGGCAAGGCACAAAGCGCTTTTCAAGGCATTTCGGGAAGTGATTCCCTTCTGAAAACTCCCGTCAAAGCCTTGTTTGAAGATTCACGCGGAACATTGTGGATAGGAACACTTGGAAAGGGCTTATTTGCTGCAAAAGACGGTAGGAATGCTCAATCGCTGGAGCGTATAACAACGGCAAACGGGCTTGCCGACAACCGCATTCAAGCGCTCACCGAAGATGCCGCAGGAACGCTGTGGATAGGCACAACGGGAGGGCTTTCAAGGCTTCGTGTCGGTGAAAATGTAATAGCCAAAACGCTTGACAATTATACCAAAAAAGAGGGTTTGACCGACAATCAAGTTTGGTCGCTTATGGCTGACCGCGAAGGCAGTCTCTGGGTTGGGACGTATCGTGGGGGATTACATCGCTTCAAAAACGGGAAATTTCTCACGTACACCACGCAAGAAGGATTGGTGGACGATTACACCTACGCAGTGCATGAAACCTCGCGTGGCGAACTGTGGATAGCTACAGCCGAAGGCGCAAGCCGCTTTGCAAAGGGAACGTTTACGAATTTTACCAAAGCAAACGGTTTGCCGGACAATATGGTGCGCAGCATCACCTCAAGTGCCGATGGTGAAACGGTTTGGTTGGGGACATATCAGGGGTTATGCCGCTTGCAGGGCGAAAAAATTACAGTGTTTTCCACCAACGAAGGATTACCGGAAAACCGCGTCAGAACGCTCTTTCTTGATGGTGAAGGAACATTGTGGATAGGCACAAACGCTGGTTTTGCGCGGCTTCGTGGCGGTGCATTGGAAACAATTACCGATGCAAACGGCGTTTTGAAAGGCACTTCGATTATCGGTATTGTTCCTGCGAAAGACGGTTCGTTGCTTATTTCTACCGAAGGCAAGGGTTGGTGCCGCTTTCAGAATGGTAGCATTGTTGAGCATTTGACGACTAAACAGGGCTTGGCTTCAGACGTGGTGATGTGCTCTTTTCAGGATGCCGACGGCACGGTGTGGATTGCGACCAATGCAGGCTTTTATCGTTGGAAAAACAAGGTTTTATCGGCTCTGACGCTGAAAGATGGCTTGCAAAGCGAATCTGTCTATACGATGTTGGAAGACAAGCAAGGAATGTTCTGGCTTGGGGGCAACGACGGGATTCAACTTGTAGTAAAGCAGGATTTGAACACTATTGCCGATGCAAAAGCCGCGAATCAAGCAGTGAAGCCATTTTCGGCGCGACTCTTTGGAAAGTGGGACGGTATGAAAAACAGCCAAGTAAGCGCACCATCGCTTGCTTGTGCGACTCGGAGCGGGATGTTTTGGATTCCGACGCTCAAGGGCATTGTGGGCATTGACCCAAGCAATGTGCAGTATAATCCTTTGCCGCCTCCGGTCAAAATTGAGCGATGTATCACTGAGCGCGATACGGCTTTAAGCAGCGTAAATACTGCTTTTGCAGCCGGAACAACCCGTTTTGCCATTGAGTACACGGGGCTTTCCTATCTTGCGCCGACGCGAGTGCAGTTTCGGGTGAAATTGGACGGTGTTGATGAGGATTGGCAGGACGTAGGAACGCGCCGCGAAGCGCTCTACATGAATCTTGCGCCCGGTTCTTACACTTTTCGCGTCCGCGCAGCCAATAACGACGGGGTTTGGAACGACGAAGGCGCTGAATTTACGTTTGCGTTGCAGCCGTATTTTTACCAAACATGGTGGTTTCGTGGATTGCTTTTGATTGGTGTTATTGCTTGTGGTTTTGCTGCTTACCGATACCGAGAAAACCTTGCTGCAAGGAGGGAAGGCGAGTTACTTGCTCTTGTGAATGAGCGCACACAAACTATTACCGAAGAAAAAGAAAAAACCGAGTTTGCCCTTGCCGAAGCGCAAAACCTACGACAAGCGGCAGAGCGCTTGCAGCAACACGCAGAGGCGAAACGCTTGTACCTGAGCGAAAGTGTGCAGTATATTTTGCAGGCGCTGGATGAAGTCGCACAAGGAAATTTAGCCATGCAATTAGAAATCGCTGAGGCTGCAAACACAAGTATTGATGCGGGTAACAGCGATGTGAACGGTGACATTCACGACCTTTCCGAGGGCATCAATCAAACTATTTCGGTCATGCGGGAAATTGTTGCCGGAGTAATGGAAGCATCGGCTTCGGTAGCGGATTCTGGGGAAAATATTTCGCGTTCCGCACAGGTGCTTGCCTCCTTTGCACAAGAGCAAACGCGCAATGCAGGAACCGTTACAACGTTGATGCAATCTGCTGCGGAGGAGATTGCGCAAAACGCTTCCAGCGTTCAAGCCTCGTTGCTTATTGCTTACGATGAGCGGAAAATTGCGCAAGAAGGCGAGAGGAATGTAAACCACACCGTTGAGAAAATCCACGAAATAGCGCGGCTTGTGGAGCGGTCTTCGGGTAATGTGGCAGAATTAGCGGCACTGAGCGACCATATCAGTGAAATCACCGAAACGATTCAAGGAATAGCCGACCAAACAAACCTTCTGGCGCTGAATGCTGCGATTGAAGCTGCCCGTGCAGGCGAGCAGGGGCGCGGTTTTGCGGTGGTTGCCGATGAAGTGCGCAAACTTGCCGAAAATACTGCCAAGGCAACCAAGCAAATTAGCGTAACCATGCGTACAATACAGCAGGAAATCGCGTCCGCCGTTACATCGCTTGCCGAAGGAAAAAAACAAATGGAAGAAGGAGTGCGCCTTGCAGAGCAGACCAGAGGGACGCTTCAGCGCGTGGTGCAAAGCGCCGACGAAAATGCCAAAGAGATGATGCGTATTTCGCAAATGAGTTTATCGCAATCGGAACGAAGTGCGCAAAGCCTTGAAAGCATAGAATCTATGCGCTCTGCAACGGAACGCGCCGCGTCGGGCATTAACGAAATCGCCACAGCCGCAGAAAATCTCCGTTTGCTCACCGAAGCAATGCAAAAGCAAGTTGCGCGGTTTTCGTTGGAGTAAAAACCTTGATTATATCGTGCTTAGAGAACAATTTCGCAGCTTGAATCGCGTAGAATGGGGATTTTTTCGTAAATTGGGGATTGCTTCACTTTCCTTGTATAGCTTTTGTGAAAAGATTCAGCATCTATGAGCGCTGCACCTAAAATTTACCTTCAACCTCACGAATACTTGCAGTCTGAACGAAGTTCCGAAGAGCGGCATGAATACTATGCCGGAAAAATTTACCCGAAAATAGGCTCAAATTCACGGCATAATCGAATTGTTGGAAGAACCCTGATTGCTTGTATGCAATTACTTGACAATACTGATTTTGAGCCGTTTGCTCTTGATATGCGCACAAAAGTTGATTACGGCTACAAGTATCCCGATGTCGTGATTGCTTGCAATCCCCATTTTGAAGATGATGAAATGGATACGCTGACCAATGCGGTTGTCATTATCGAAGCGCTTTCTTCTTCCACAGAGCGCTACGACCGCACAACCAAATTCGACCGATACCGCACCATTCCTACGCTGCGGGAATATGTGTTGATTGCGCAAGCACAGCCGCGCATAGAGCGCTTTTCGCGGATAGACAACCCAAATGTAGCACCGGAACAAACCTTGTGGGCATATCAAGCATGGTCGGGATTGGAAAGCCGCATTACGCTTGATTCCGTTGATTGTACGTTGGAGGCTGCGGAAATGTACCAAAATATCGAATTTGATGAGACGGAAGCAGACTCGCCATTTGACCTTCGACGCAAGGTTTCGTGAGGCGTGTAACCATTTTTCTTTGACCAATTATTCTTGTTTCATTGTTATTGCAAAAATCATGTACAATCACATAAAACACCAAGACCCTGAGCTATTCCGTGCCTTAGAAGGTGAATACTCGCGTCAGAGCGACAAATTGGAACTCATCGCCAGCGAGAACTACGCTTCTCCGGCGGTTTTGGAAGCACAAGGGTCGCTGATGACCAACAAATACGCCGAGGGCTATCCGGGCAAGCGCTATTATGGCGGTTGTGAGTGGGTGGATGTGGCGGAAAATCTCGCTATTGACCGCGCAAAAGCCTTATTCGGTGCGGAATACGCGAATGTTCAGCCGAATAGCGGTTCGACGGCAAATATGGCGGTGTACTATAGTTTTATCAAATTTGGTGATACCGTTTTGGGCATGGATTTGTCGCACGGCGGACACCTTACGCACGGCTCTCCCGTGAACTTTTCGGGACGGTTCTACAATTTTATTCCCTACGGTTTGGATAAGGAAACCGAGCGCCTTGATTACGATGTTGTTGCAGATTTAGCAAAAAAACACAAGCCGAAAATGATTACCGTAGGAGCGTCGGCATACTCGCGGAACATTGATTACAAGGCGTTTCGTGAGATTGCGGATTCGGTCGGTGCGTTTCTTTTTGCCGATATTGCGCACCCGGCGGGCTTGATTGCCAAAGGGCATTTGGATACGCCTATTCCATACGCGCACGTCGTGGCTTCAACAACGCATAAAACCTTGCGCGGTCCGCGTTCCGGTGTGATTCTCATGGGCAAAGATTTTGAAAATCCCTTTGGTTTAACTGCCCCCAAATCCGGCAGAACAAAGATGATGAGCGAAGTGATTGATTCGTGGGTGATGCCCGGAATCCAAGGCGGTCCGCTTATGCACGTGATTGCGGCGAAAGCAGTGGCGTTCAAAGAAGCGCTCACCGATGATTTCAAAGAATACACCGCACAAATCATCCGCAATTCCCAAGCATTGGCTTCAGCACTGACTTCGCGTGGGTACAAAATTATTTCCGGCGGAACGGATAATCATTGTATGCTCGTGGATTTGCGCAACAAAGGCGTAACGGGCAAAAATGCTGAAATTGCGCTGGATGCAGCCGGAATTACCTGCAACAAAAATATGGTTCCTTACGATGACCAGCCCGCGCTCGTAACTTCGGGAATCCGCTTGGGAACTGCTGCCGTCACCACTCGCGGCATGAACGAAAGTGATATGGAAACGATTGCGTCGCTTATTGACCGCGTAATTGTTGCTTCGGGCGATGAAGCTAATCTCAAAGCCGTCAAAAACGACGTAAAATCGCTCTGCGCAGGCTTCCCGCTCACCAAAGAACTTCCGCACATCAACAATAGCGGAAACGGTTTTTTTGCGAATAATCCCGTCTTGCAAGGTGGCTTAGACCGCTTGCAAACAGGCGCGGCGGTTGCTGCTGAAACGGCAGGTTCGCTGTTGGAAAAAATTGGTGGAGAACTGAAAACCGCGTTTAAGAAATAAGCCCAGTTTGAGTTGATAATTTTGCCTACTATCCGGCTTCAGTGGCAGAGACATTCTTGTCTGTGCGAGTATTTGTGCTGATTCTGAAGCGAGACCAGAAAAAATACAATCATCTACTCAATGTCATACAATTTTGAATCGTAGGTATATTCGAGCCTCTTGCGCTTTGTGTGTGAGAGGCTTTTCTGTGGGGATATTTTGAGAACTTCACCGTTTCTCGCGCTGAATCCCTAATTTTTTCATGCGATATTCCAGCGTAGTCGGTTTCATATTGAGCAGCGCCGCAGCGCCTTTTTCTCCGCTCACGCGCCAATTTGTCTCCGCCAAAGCGCTCAAAATATGCGCTTTTTCAGCATCCTGCATTGATTGAACTTTTGATTGAACTTTTTCCGGCTTTGCCTCCAAAGCGTCGTGTGGAGAGGCTTTTAGGGGTTCTTTCGTTTGCATGATGCCGACAATGTTCAGTACCGGGGGCGTGGAAAGTATCGCAGAACGTTCAATCAAATTTTCCAATTCGCGGATATTGCCTTGCCACGAATGGCTCATGAGTGCTTGCATGGAGGCATTATCAATCGAAGTAAAGTTTTTCCCGATACGCTCGTTTGCACGATGAACAAAATGCTCCACCAAAAGCGGAATGTCGTCGCGGCGCTCGCGGAGCGGGGGAATCGTGATGGGGAACACGTTCAAACGGTAGTACAAATCAGCACGGAAGCGCCCTTTGGCGGACTCTTCCGCTAAACTGCGATTTGTTGCCGCTACAACCCGCACATCCAGTCGAATTATTTCTTTCCCACCAACCCGCTCCAATTCTCGCTCTTGAAGCGTTCTGAGAAGTTTTGCCTGCACTTCAAGCGGCATTTCGCCGATTTCATCCAAAAAAATTGTTCCCGTTTGTGCCTGCTCGAATTTCCCGATGCGACGCTCCGTAGCGCCTGTAAATGCGCCCTTTTCATGCCCAAAAAGTTCCGATTCAATTAAGTTCGCAGGCAGCGCCGCACAGTTGAGCGCCACAAACGGCTTTGCGGCTCTCTCCGAAAGCGCATGAACAGCCCTTGCAATGCGCTCTTTGCCCGTTCCCGTCTCACCTTCCAGCAATACCGTTGCGCTCGTCGGCGCTACTTGACGGACGGCACTCGCAACATCACGAATGGCGTTGCTTCTGCCGACAACATTCGGTAACACCTCGTTGTGTTGTTCGGTTGTGCTTGATGATAGGGAAAGTGGCACGATTACTTGCTCCGACGGGGAAGTATGGAGAAATTGTGCTGCGTTTTTCACCCGCTCCAATTCAATGCGCGATTGCAAACTCATCCACGCCAAAGCAAGCTGTGGTGCGGTTCGGTCAAGTATTTCCCAATCTTGTTCCGCGAATCCGTAAGGTTGTTTTTCTCCAAGCGTAATGATGCCCGATTGACCGCCGGGAAGTGGGAATATCGTTTGTATGCTTGATTCTATGCCGTGTTCGGTGTGAATATGCTGAAATGCCGTGTTTTGCTCCCGTGCTTCGGCAAATTCTTCCCCCAGCAAGATATGTTCCTGAAGGGATGTTCGCTCTTGTTTGGGTGAAAGGCTCTCCATTGCTTGGTTTTCGGGCAACTGTTCCCATGATTGAATTGGTTGTTTGGCAAAAGAATATGCGCGGACATTGTTTGTCAGAGAAATAACAGACCATGCCAGAAAAGCGCATGGAATCTCATTTGCAAGTGATTCCGCGACGATGCGCAAAAATTCTTCTTCCGTTTCGGTACGTTGTAATTCTTGCTGTAAACGGCGTTGCATCCGGATTTCACGCTCTCCTGTGCGAAGTTTTTCATTGGCAAAAACTGCTCTGACGGCAAGTGCAGCGTGGTCGGTGAGCGCTTTGAAGAGCGCTGCGTCGCGTGATTGGAAATGATTCTCCGTTTTGGAAGCAAGATTCATAAAGCCAACCGCCTCTGCGCCGCACCAAAGCGGGGCTGCCATGACGTGGCGAATGCCCGCAACACGGCGCAGCATCTTGAACGGGCTAAAATCGTAGTATTGCGCAACAAATTCGGGTGTGGTTAAAAACGGTTCGCGGAAGCTGAGAAGCGCTTCAAATGGCGTGTCTTTGAGGGTGATAGTTTTTCGCAAAAAACGCTGAAAAAAATCCGTTTGCAGCATTTCGGGCAAAAAAACGTGTGCAAAAAGGCGTACACGCTTGCCGTCAGGTTCGACCATGCCCACAATCGCAGCATCAAAGCGGAATACGGGCTTGAGGTGTTTCACCAGCACAGAAATTACGTCTTCCCGTGTGGAAACCGAAGAAAATGCAACACTGAGCGAAGCGAGTATTTGTGCCTCTTCGGAGAGAATTGTCGGGCTGTGCATGGTGTACAAGAAAATTCTACAAAAAGCGTTACTGGTCGGTTCAGTATAAAGCCGAAAGAATATTGAACGCGGATGAAGCCCAGATGCTGAGGATTGGCGCGGATTTTAAGAGGCATAGAAACTATCCGCAATAACTGATATAGTGTTCAATCCGTCTTTATCTGCCTAATCCGCGTCATCCGCGTTCCACATTGACGAAAAGCTGATTATTTCCTGCGCCACGTGGTAGTTCGCCCTAAAAAAGGAATCCCCAGAACATACCCGCGCAAATCAAGGTTCTCTCCGTTGAAAGCTGCTTTGCAGCTATATTCTTTGCCATTTTCGGGGTCGTAAATCGTGCCGCCTATCCACTCATGTTGCTCAAATTTGAGATTATTCAGGATTTGTAAGCCCACAACAGGCTGAAAACGGCGTTGTTCCTGCGGATTGTGAATATCCAAGCGCGGTTTTCCGTTTTCGAGCGAGTCCCGAATCCAGATGATTTTCCCCGTGTAGGTGTTGTTTGATTTCGTGATTTCCACGATAGATTTGTCGCTCTCGGTGTACCATTTGCCCAAAATTGCATCGGCGTTTTGTGCTGCGAGATGATATTGTATCAGTATGAGCGAGAACAGAAGTAATGTAACGCGGCGAATACAACGCATAATCCTTTTCCCTTGAGAAGTTATGATGTTTGGTTTGACGCTGCTCGTGAGCGCATATTATGTGTGCTTCAGAAGCATGTTCCCAAAATACCGTGAATTTTGTCGTTTTCCCAAATTGCGGTGAAAAATTTATTGGGAAATAGTATTGTGAAAAAAGAGGTACAGCTTGTAAAGCGCATAGAAACTTACGTTTGGTGCTCCTGTTTTTCTGGCATTGAAATTGGCTGAAAAGAAGTATCAAAACAATAATCTCGCTGTCTTTCAACATTTTTCAAGGAAAAACCATGAAAACGAACACGAACATTGACGCACTGATTATCGGTGCAGGTCCTGTCGGACTGACAATGGCTTCAGAACTGACGCGCTACGGAGCAACGTGCCGCATTATTGACAAACTCCCTACACCTTCGCCCTTCTCCAAAGCGCTTGGTGTGCAGGTGCGGACGCTGGAAGTTTTCGAGGATATGGGCGTATTGGAGCCGTTTTTGGAGGAAGGTGTGAAACTTGTGGGCATCAATCTTTTCGGCGACGGCAAAAAACTTGCGCACATTCGCTTTGATGCACTCGACCTTTCGGATTTGCCCTATCCTTTCGGTGTTCTCCTGCCGCAGAGCCACACGGAGCGTATTTTGATGGCGCATCTGGCAAAACAAGGCGGTGCGGTGGAGCGTCCGAAAGAATTAGTGCGGTTTTCTGAGGATGCCGGCGGCATTGAAGCCGTTGTGCAATGCGCCGACGGAACACAAGAAACGGTGCGGGCTGCGTACCTCATTGCCTGCGACGGTGCAAGCAGCACAATTCGGCAAACACTTGGTTTGTCCTTCAACGGCGACACCTACAAAGAAGCCTTCTGGGCAGCAGACGTAATGCTCCGCGAGGCGCTTCCCGGCACGGAAGTAAACACGATTTTTCACCCCGACGGCGTAATGATGATGTTTCCACTTCGTCCCGAAGAGCGCTTGTATAGGCTTGCGATGAACGTGGATACGGGCGAACCCATTGCAGAGCGCCCGAAACCGCCGACTTTGGAACAGGTGAAAGACGTGCTTGCAAAACGCGCTCCGTTTCCTGTTGAAATCGCGGAATCGCACTGGTTATCAGCCTTTCGGATTCATCACCGAAAAATTGAGCAATATCAGCACGGGCGCATTTTCTTGTGTGGTGATGCGGCGCATATTCACAGCCCGATGGGCGGTCAGGGCATGAACACCGGCATACAAGACGCATACAATCTGGCGTGGAAGATTGCGCTGGTGCAAAAAGGGCTTGCGGCGGAAGAGTTCTTGGAATCGTATCACGCAGAGCGCGAACCCATTGCCGAAGATTTGCTCAAAACAACTGACCGCGCTACGCGGGGCGCTACGCTCAGGAATCCGATTGCACAAAAAATTCGCAACCGCATAGTACCGCTTGTTGCGGGGACGGAAGCAGTGCAGGAGAAAATGATGCGCACGATGGGCGAATTGACGGTCAATTACCGCGAAAGCCGCTTCACTGCTGAATCGTGGAAGGTGCGTGGCGGTGATATTGCTGCCGGAGACCGTGCGCCGGACGCTGTGCTAAACAATGCTGCAAATGACGACACAGTGCGGCTTTTCGAGGTATTCAAAGATATCCGCTTTGTAGCACTGCTTTTTGCAGGAGCGAATCCTGATGAGGCGGATATTCGTCATCTGCGCCGCATTGCAAGGGAATTGCGCGAAGATTATTCTTCCGTCGTTGAAACGCGATTTATTCTCCCCAACGAAGATTTCATGCGGCTTTTGGAACACGAAGAAACTCCCGCGCTCATAGACGCTTCCAATCACGCTCACCTTCGCTATGAAGCAAGCATTGGTGCGAGTTTGTATCTTATTCGCCCTGACGGATATATTGCCTATCGTTCGCTTCCTGCTGATATTGAAGGCGTTATTGCATATTTGCAAAACGTGGTTGGTATTCGTGAAGCCGCGCAGGAAGCGGTGTTTGCGTGATTTTCTCAAAAAAATCAATGTGGGGGATCTTAACGAAAAACGCCCTTAGGCAGATCTGTACCAAAGGGCGTTTTTCGCTATACCGAAATTGCTTCTTGTTCAGTATTCATGCGCTTTTCATGCTCCATCAAAATTGGGTGCATAACCCGAAAAAAGAGCGGAGGAACAAGCGACAAAAGCATCATGCCGGGATACCCCGTTGGCATTTGGGGCGATTCATCGAAAACGCGGAGCGATTGATAGCGCCGAATCGGGTTTACATGGTGGTCGGCGTGGCGCTGAAGTTTGATGAGCAGTGTGTTTGTGAGCGCTTCGCGGGCTTCCCACGAGTGAGCCGGTGTGGGATTTTCATAGCGCCCGTTGGGCAGTTTTTTCCGCGATAAACCGTAGTGTTCCACGTAATTTATCATTTCCAACTCTTGAATGGCAATGTAACTTTGGAGTACAAAAAAAGCAACGGCAAGCCAGCCAAAAGCAAGTCCCAAAGCGGCTGCTGAGGCAATCGGCAACGCCGTAAACCACAACATTTGATTCCGCCAATGGAAAAAGGGAATGTTGCGCTTGCTGAGGCGTGAGGATTCAAGTTCCCATGCGCTTTTCCAACTTCCCCAGAGTGTGCGTGGAAAAAATGCGTAAAATGTTTCGCCGCGCCGTGCCGATGCGGGGTCTTCCGGTGTGGCAACGCGGACGTGATGACCGCGCACGTGTTCGATGTAAAAGTGCATATATGAAACGCTCATCAGCAGTGCTTTTCCGCAGAACTGCTCGAATTTTGTGGGTTTGTGCAGAAGTTCGTGGGCGAAGTTAATGCCGTTGCCGTTTACGATGCCGATGGAGAGCGCCAAACCAAGCATTTCCCACCACGCAAGCGCTTTGGGCTGCATACCGACGGCATACGCGCCCCACACCACAAAACCAAGCTGCAATGCGGCATACATGACCGTTACAACGCGAAAACTGATGCGGTGTTCGAGTTCTTCGTAGTCCTCAGCGCTGTAATTGCGGGAATCACGCCCGAAAACAATATCAAGGAGCGGCACGGCAACAAACACCACAAGTGGTGTGAGAAAATTCCACACGCCGCCAAGCACGTAACCAAGGGCTATGCAGACGTGGAAAACAAATACGCCGAAGTAGGGAATGACACTCATGGTTTTATGAAAAACAGTGATAGGATAAGTTGTTGTTGCACAAACATACTATTTTTCGTCGAACAATGTTAGACGCTACCGTACAATCATGGCTTTGAAGCATCGTTTTGGGCAACATTCCTGACGAGATCTTGTATTTCTGCAAGAAACTCCAGCAACCACGCTTCGGTCAAGGTTTCTTCGGTTATGCGCAAATAAAAATTATCCATAATCAACATCAAGAAAACCCTTGCCAGATGCGGCTTTGCGGCTAATCCGAGCGATTCTGCCCAAATTTGTAGTAGTGCGTCTTCCACATACCCGTTTGCCGTCTCGAAACAGCGCTTGAAATCTGGGTTTTGGCGGTGAAAGCGGAGTTGGCGATTGAAGAGTAAATCGTCGTTGCAGCGTAAAAGCAGGTGTATTAAATCCGGCACAATCGCTTTGCACAGAGCGGCTTCGCGGGCTATCTCTTTCCCTCGCAGGATATGGCGTTCCAACAGGGTATCGGTAAAAATTTCGAGGTCAGCGAAGCAGTGATAAAACGACGATTTACTTTTCTGCACCGAGCGGGCGAGTTTTTCCACTTTCAACCCTTGCGGACCTTCACGGGCAAACATCGCGTAGCCCGCAGAAATCCAAGGTGCTTCGGTGGTGGTGATTACTTTCATAGTGTTATCGAAACATTATGCAGTGCGCTGTTTACCAAGTTGTTTCAAAAACAACACACCCAAAGCGCCGATAGACGCTGAAACAACAATAACGGTAAAGGCTGCATCATAGTTCCCAAGCGCTGTGCGCATTGAACCAAGCAGATACACACCCGCAACCACAGCCAGCGAATCGGCAGTGGTAACTGCGCCCAGAATTTTTCCGAAATCCTTGCTTTTGCTGTATCTTTCGGCAACGAGCAGTTGCACCATCGTAAAAGCGCCGCTAAATCCCAAGCCATAGACTATCGCCGCGCAATAAAAAAGCCATTCTTGATGAATAAGCCCTGTAAGCCGCACCAATACTGCACCCAAGGTGAGATTGAGCGTGGCGGCAAAGAGGATATTTTTCTTGTCCGCGTGGTCGCTCAACCAACCGAAAAAGAGCTTTCCGGCAATCGAAAACATGAAGAGAATACTTAAAATCGAACCTGCTTTTTCCGATTCCACGCCTACATCTTTGAGGTGAAAACTGAGATTTTGCACAAGCGGCTGAATACTAAACCAAACGAGTGCCGTTACCAAAAGAATAACGTAAAATTCGACGGTTTTAAGCGCTGTTTGGAGTGTTTCGTCGGTAAATTCTTTCTGCACTTCTTCTTCTTTTCGCGGGGGAAGCCCGTCCGGTGTGGTGTTCATACTTTCCGGCGTAAGGCGAATGAGAAACCAAGGTGCAATCGCAAAGACTGCCGTTGCTCCGGCAAGCCAAAGTGCCGTTTCTTGCCATGATGTTTGCTGGAGCATATATCCGCCGAAGCGAGGAAATATCGTGCCTCCGAAGCTCGAACCAACGGTGAAAATGCCCGTTGCGATGCCGCGATATTGCTTGAACCATTTGGAAATAAGAAACATTCCCGGAATCACGCCTGTACACACACTTCCCAGTGCATATAAGCCATAAAACGCCATATACTGCCAAAAGGAAGTAATTGATGAATACAGAATGAGTGCAGCAATAAAGCATGACCAACCAATGAGCATGAGGCGTTTGGGGTTGAGCGTGTCCAGCAAATACCCTGCAAGCGGTGAGAGTAAGCCCATGATTAAAAACAGCAGCGACGGACCTAACACAGTTTGCTCATGTGTCCACCCAAAAGCGGTACGGAGTTTGACGTTTAAGAGCGGAATGGTCGTAACGCCGATTGTACCTGAAGCATAGACGAGAAACACTGCTCCTAACACAATCCAACCATAGAAAAAGCCTGACCTAGAGCGGGGTAATGAAGCAGAATTGAGTGACATAACGACAGAAAAAAGTTGAGTACACACGAACAAACTATGGTTTGTAAACTAGCATATTTATCCCTTTACTGCAAATGCTTATCACATTTTTAGATAGTAAGTTTGGAATGGATTTTTTTTTGTTTCTTGGATAAGTCTGAGTATTTTCGCCCCACTTCTCCGCATAATTCTTACAAAAAAATGAGGCTGGAGAAGACTTGCATATTTTTCCATAACTATTTGGAGGTAGTTGTTATGAAAACAAGAACATTATTTATTTCGTTGGTTCTTGCCTTGTCAATCGTCTTCAGCGCACAGGCTCAACGCTGGGAACAAGTTGGCAAAAAGGGTGATTGGGCGAATACGGTTGAAGTTGTTCCGATGGACGGTTTTATTTACAGCATTGAGAAAAACGGAACGCTCTTTAAGACCGATAAAAAGGGCAATTACGAGCAAATTGGCGGTGCGGGCGAGTTCCGTAACGTTGATAATCTTGCTGCGCTGGACGGCTGGCTTTGGACGGTCGAAGGTGGCAACCTATACAAAAGCAACCCGAAAACCGGACGCTGGGAAAAGGTTAGCAGCGATTACGGCGACACCGAAGCAATGGTCGGTATGAATGGTATGCTCTACACCATTGAATCGGACGGAACCGTTTATGAGACGGATAAAAACGGGCGTTGGCAGCGCTTGGGGGATAAAGGAGAATTTAGCCGTACAACATTGTTTGAAGCAATGGACGGTTTCCTCTGGACGGTTGAGCGCGGGGCATTATACAAAACTAATCCCAAAAGCGGTCGCTGGACGCAAGTTGATAGCGAAGGTTGGTCAAAAACGGCAGCAATGGTCGGCGCAAATGGCTTACTGTGGTCTGTTGAGAATGATGGTACGCTCTACAAATACGACCCCAAAACTGGTAACGAGCAGCAAATCGGTCCGAAAGGTGATTTGAGTGATGTTTCCGATATGTTCGCTATGGATGGTTTTCTGTACGTTATTGAGCATGGAACAATGTGGCGAATGAAAATGTAAACGAAGGAACATACTTCCAGAAGCCGCTTCAAATCTTGTTTTGAAGCGGTTTTTTTTGTGCTGATTTTTACCGATGCCGCGTTCGCACTCGGTCGGGAAGCACATAATATATCGCAATTCCCGCAAAAATAGCGTAAGAAATATACGGCGAAATAAAGCCCAATGCTGTCGCAAGCGCATACAATAGCACAGATGTAATGTTGCCCCGTAAAACTTTACGTTCCAATTCCTCCGAAGCGTGGTCGTGCATAAGTTGTGCCTTTATTCCGGCGTACCTGCGCAGCAGCATAAAACTCAAGCCTACTCCCATAGAAACCAGTCCATAACTTGCGCTTGCCGACGAAAGGTGCGGATAGCGTCCGATGAAATTATTCACGAATGGGATGAGTGTACACCAAAACAATAAATGGAAATTATACCACAAAAGCGGCATATCTACGTGCTTGATAAGTGCGAGAATGTTGTGGTGATTTATCCAAATGATAGCAATCGTTACAAAACTGAGGATATATGCTTCGAGTTGTGGTAAAACCTTGAGAAATACCTGCCAAAACGTATTATCTGTTTCAAGTGTCGGCAATTTTATATCGAAGACCATCAGCGTAATAATAATCGAAAAAACGCCGTCGCTGAAGGCTTCCAAACGGTCTTTGGTAATTGAAATCGTCATAAATTATGAACCCAAGTTTGTTTCAATATAATGAAAAGCGGCTTGTGGAAACTCCCACAAGCCGCTTCAATACTACGATAGAACGTATTCTTAGTTCTTCGGCATAATAACCGTGTCAATCACGTGAATCACGCCATTGCTGCATCCGATGTCGGTTTTTTCAACCTTCGCGCCGTCAACCATAACGGTTTTGCCTTCAACTTTAATCATCGCTTCCGAGCCTTCAACTGTTTTAGCTCCTTTGCCATTCATTGTCAAAACGGTTTTTGCTTCAACTTTACCCGAAACAACGTGGTAGAGCAATACTTTTTTGAGGGCTTCTTTGTCTTTGAGCAAAGCAGCTAATTTGTCGGCAGGGATTTTTGCAAATGCCGCATCGGTGGGAGCAAATACGGTAAAGGGACCTTTGCCTTTGAGTGTTTCAATCAAGCCCGCTTCGGTGAGCGCGGTAGCAAGTGTTTTGAACGAACCAGCAGCAACGGCTGTTTCAACGATGTCTTTTTTGCCTTGTGCGAAAGCGGTGGTGGTGAGCGCAAGCGCGAGAGCAAGCACAAGAGCAGAACTAACGATTCGACGAATCATGAGAAATCCTAAATGGTGGTGAAAAATATACTACAAAGGGAATGACGTGATACTGGATCCTCTATTGTTTTTTGGGTAGTGGTCAAGTAACTGAAGTTTAGATAAAATGTAGGAAGCGCAAAAAAAAGCGTGCTCACATTTTGCTATGAACGCGCTGGTGTGCAGATTTCGTTGTGAACCAAACCACACACCAGTAATATGCTACCCTTCGCGCTTTCCGCCAAAACATTTCTTCGGCGATAAGCAAACGGCACGATGCCGCTTTTAATGCCCTCGACGCTCTATTGGAGCGTCCCAAGCCTCGTTCGATCGCTGAATTGAGCCTCAGTCCGTTCTGCCCTCGTCAGTGGAGTAGCCTCGACGATATGGTCGAGGAAGCAGTCTTTGACAAATCG
>JALONG010000108.1 GCA_025455065.1 Candidatus Kapaibacterium sp.
GCTTCATGGCAAAGAACATGGGCTGTGAAACAAGTGTTTATCGGCTAATCTACGCAACTTTATACAAATAAAATCACTAACCTTACATTTTGTCTAATATCTATTCTATTCAAACGAAAGTTCTGCCATCCGCACACCACGTATTTTCACACCCCACACAAATACTCAGCCGCAGCCCAACCAGATAGCGCCGCATCTTCCACACGGGTAACAATCGGCGTATCGGCTGCAAAGGCATCTCCGGCAAGCACCAAGGGTGCAGGAGCGCTTGTTGCCGCAAAAAAACGTGCCGGATACGGCTTAGAAACGCGGCTGAATCGCCACCGATGCAGCGAATATGCCTGTACGAGGTTGTTCGAGATATAGTCGCTTAGTTCGTCAAGCAGCATCGGTACTAATTCCTCTTCGCGTGTTTCCCAATGCTCTTTGGCAAATTCTGCGCTGGTGTGGAGCGTTAATGTCGGAACATCGGGCGAAATTCCCTTTTCTCTGTTATCGGCAAACCACATCACGGCTCGTGTGCCTTCAAAGCGCATTTTGCGTTTTCCCAATGCCGATACATACTCGTCTCCAAGCCCAAGCATCAACGTTATGCAGGGAATATATTCGACCGACGACAAAGCATGATGCTCCTTGTCCGATAAAACCTTCTGTTCCGCCGTTTCCAAAAGCATTAATGCTTGAGGAATCGGTGCTGTGATAAGCAAAGCATCGGCTTGGTATTCGTGATTGTCCGTCAGCGCCGTCCAGCCTGTTGTTTCGGTACGGAGCGTGTGAACACGCTCATTCAGGCGCGTTTGCAAGCCTCGTGCAAAGTATTTTGCGACGCTCGTCATGCCTTCCGGCGCGATGTACCGTGAGCGTTTGGGCGGGGTTGCTGCCGCATCACCATTGACGTTCCAAGGCTGGAGAATCCTCTCTTCAAGCATTTCCGCCACTGTCGCGGTAAATCTGGGAGTATAAGCCGTAATATACTGCACACCGTGGTCTGCTTTGCCTGTGCGCTCACCGATATTGATGCGGCGTGTAGCCATGCGCCCTCCAAGCCCTCGCCCTTTGTCCAAGACCGTAACGTCAAATCCGCGCTTTTGAAGGTCTTGCGCGGCAAGCAAGCCCGCAACACCGGCACCAATAATGAGAATAGATTGCATATGAATAACGCTCAAAAACAAGAAGTGGTAAAAATCAAGAAGTGGTAAAAATCAAGAAGTGATAAAAATCAAGAAGTGCTGAAAGTCAAGAAGTGCTGAAAATCAAGAAGTGCTGAAAAGGGACACTCAAGGTGAACATTGAGGAAAAAGCAAAACAATGTGGCATGATGACGCGAAAGCCGCTTTGTTGCTGAGTTCCGAAGAATTTTGAAACAGGCTGGCACACATTCTTATTGCTCCGATTCGGAAACAATTTTCTGCCCGTTTGCATCGTATTTGTAAAATCCCTCGCCTGTTTTCCTGCCGTGCAGACCGGCATCAACATATTCTTTTTGCAAAAGTGCAGGAGCAAAGCGGGGTTCACGAAAATACTGTTCCCAAACCGAGAGTGTTACGGCATAATTCACATCAACACCGATTAAATCTACTAATTCAAAAGGTCCCATTTTGAAACCCGCAGAGCGCATGAGTGCATCAACTTGAGGAATTGTCGCGCCGCCTTCCATGACGATACGCATTGCTTCCAGATAATAATTTCGTGCAACGCGGTTCACGATAAAGCCCGGCACGTCTTTCGCTTCCACTGCCGTTTTGCCGAGGTTTTCCGTCAATGCCACCAAGGCTTCAATCGTCGCGGGAGCAGTTTTCATGCCGCTTACAACCTCGACAAGTTTCATAATATGCGCAGGGTTAAAAAAATGCAGCCCTGCAAATCGCTCAGGATGCTGTAATGAAGCCGCCAGTGCGGTAATGGAAATAGACGATGTGTTGGAGGCAACAATGGCACTTGTGGGAAGCACTTGCTCTAAAGCGTGGTAAAGATTGCGTTTGGCATCGTTGTCTTCGATAATCGCTTCAATCACGATTGCACAGGAGCGAAGCGCATCAAGATTAGCGCTCAACGTGAGGTTTTGTGAGGCTTTGGAGCGTGTTTCGGCGCTAATAATTCCTTTTTGCGAGGCTTTTTCTAACGTCTCAGCAATAAAACGTTCAGCTTTTTGACGCGCAGCTTCAACCGTATCATACAGCACAACCGCAAAACCCGCTTGCAAACAGGCTTGAGCGATGCTCGCGCCCATAGTTCCGGCACCACAAATTCCAATAATCATCAGTCTGTCCTTTTTATCCTGTGACAATAACAACATTTTCGGTTTGGTGAGCAGCGCTCACATCAAGCAACGAAGCGCTTTGCGGAGAATGTTCCTGTACATCATGTTCCGCAACAATCGCAATTACCGTCATATCATCGTGCTGCGGCATACCTTCGGCAAATTCTGAAACGCGGCGCACAACTTCACCAACAACAAAGCGGGCTTCGGGGTTTTTCTGCATGAGAACACCGTGAAGCGGCTCAATACCAAATTCTTCCTGCTGCGCGTTCATTGCTTCATTTACGCCGTCGGTGAAGAGCAAACACACGTCTTTGTGTTCCATCGGAATCCGAATTTCTTCCAAGAAATTACGAAATTTCACCGGCTCTACCAATGCCACACCAACGCCACGCGGCTGCAACAGATGAATTTTCCCGTTCCGCGAAACCGCAATCGGCGTATGTCCGGCTCGTGCGATAATGAGTTCACAGTTTTCTTCATCAATAGCCACCGCCGTCATCGCAATATACGAACCACGCTCCAAACTACCTTTCAGCGCAGCATTGATACGGCAAAGGGCATCGGCAGCCGATTCGCTTTCACCCGCCACAGCCAGCACTACGCCTTTGAGTTCAGCCATGTAAAACGCAGCAGATATGCCCTTTCCCGACACATCACCCATAATCACACAGTTCATGCCGTTTTTGAGTTTGACGTAATCGTAATAATCACCGCCAACTTCCATCGCCGGAGAGCTGTAAGCAGCAATATCAAACTTTGTGAGCGCGGGTTGCTGTTTGGGTAAGAGTTTGTGCTGCATTTCGCGGGCAAGCAGCATTTCACGCTTGAAGCGTTCCTGCTCCAAAGAATTTTCAAAAAGGCGGACGTTTTCAATCGCAATACTGATGTTATTAGCAAAGGCTGCAAGCAAGGAAATATCTTCGGTTTCAAAGATAAATTTGTCGCGGTGCGCTGCAAAAAGCGTCCCGATACGGCGATTGTCCAGTGTCAAAGGCACAGCAATCAATGACTGCGCAAAGTCTTTCGCGTAGGGGTAAATCGGCGCAAATACGATTTCTTCATCCAGCGCTTCGAGGTGAATCGGCTGCGAACCTTGTTGCGCCAGCACAGCACGGAGTACGCCGTCTTTGTATAAAATCTGTAGTTCTTGTTCGGAAATTTTCAACTGGGCAGCAATTTTCATCGTTTTTGTTTCGCCGTCTTCCAATTCTACCCATGAGGCAGTTGCACCGCACACATCCCGAATCATCGTGGTAACAATCCCCAAAAGCCGCTCCAAATCATATACTTGTGAGATTGTTCGGCTTAAATAAGCGAGAGAACGCACTTCGTTGATTTTCCTGTCCACCACAGCCGCCGTCGGCAGCGCTAACCCGAGAGAAAAGCTAATGCGCAAAAAGAAAATCGTGGAGAGCAGCGCCGAAAACATCGCAAAATTTTGCGCTCCCGGCAGCAGATTTTCCATGAACAGCACAAATTGTTCGTTGCTTTCTTGCCGTATCATAATCGCAATCGAAACGCCCGTCGCAACGGCAGCAATGCCGAAGGCTTTCCATTTTTGGTCTTTGCTGAAGGATGAAATCCACGAAATACGCGAGGAAGAAACCAGCAGCAACATCGCCAACACCGCCAAACCAACAATGCTGACAACTTCGGTGTCAATTTTGGTAATGACCGAAAAAACGCGCGTTACAACCAGCAAAATGCCGATAACAAGAGCAATGATACGGAATTGCGCGGTAAAGGTTGTGCGGCGAATTTGAATCAGCACATCCAACCACTGCAACTGCCGCACAATCATTGCCACAAATACTAGCGCCGAAACAGAGACATAAAACCGTGCTAATATATCCTCGCTAGGACGGACACGGTCTCCGGCAAGGACGGACATGGCAATCATTGCCACTGTCGAAACGATAATAAACAAACCGCCTTGACGCAATTCCACAAAGGGTTTGGCAGCAGAAACAATTTGCTGGTCGTCGGTATTGCGGTGAATGGGGAAGGTCGTTGCAAAAAGTCCCCCAAAGAGCGCAGCAACAGTGATTTTGAGCAATGCGGTAAAACCAAGCGAGACGTTGTGCAAAAGCGAACCTTCTTGTGCCAAGAACGCATTATCCACAAATGCCATAGCAGCAGCGCAAACAAGCGTTGCCGCTAAAGCGCCCCAGTATTTGTATGCGCCGATTTTTCCCGAAAGACGTTGTAAGTATTTTTTCATCGTACCTGTGCCTACTGCTGCATGAAACGAATCTGTGCGTTTGTTCATTCTCGAACACAACTTGAGTGCAAGTGTGTCCGAAACTGAACAATTTCTACGAAAGCCTGTGGATAAAGTTACTTGCCTTGAACGGAAAAACCAACATCAATTGTATATTTTTCGTTAGAGATCCGGAAATATTTCTATAAACCCATATAGGTAAATCTTATCAACGGTCATAGAATGAGCAGATACAGACTTCATTTGTGTAGATTTGCATTTTTATGTGAGATTTACGCAAATTTTTATTGCAAACGCAAATATATCGGAAGTAGCGCACTTTTTACGTCGTGAATTCAAGCTTTTTCTAAGTGCATTGTTCTTAAAATAAGACATTATTAAAAAGCAAGTATTTAAGCTGCTTTGGTTTTGTCATGCCTCATAAATAATTGATAAAAATAACTTCTTAAATTAAGAATGACGTACTGATCACTAAAACTGCATTGCAAGGTTATTGGGAATTAGTTGGCAGATCTGCCCAAGCCATCCGCCGAGCGACTACCAACTAATTCGGCAAAGGCAGATTGAGGTTTTTGAAATTGGGCTATGATTTTTGTTTTTCAAAGATTTACGAGGTTTGCTTTTTTTTGATTGGGAAAATTTTTATCTAACTTTCAGATTGTAGCGATAGATTTCGTTAATTCTATGGGATATTTGCTCCAAAAAGAAGGAACTGACAAATAACTCGGGGCAGATTTACTGTGCAGATGCAGAGCGGTACAGCGTCCGCCGCACTTCCAGCGCAAGCGTTGTGAGGATAAGCGTAATGTTCACGTTTCTTCTGAGGCGCTCTATTGCTTGTTCGATTGCACGTGCCGCCGCGTCCAGATTTCCGCTAACCCCAAAACGCCCTACAAAGCGCTTCAAATCTTCGATTTGGTCTATGTTGATGATAGTATCCTCGCGCTCCGAGACCGACAGCGCGTAGGCATCGCGTATCCACGTGAGCAGCAGAATAAGCATCCGTTCCAACTTGGTTTTATCACGTTCTCCGGCATTTTTCCCAACGAGTGCTTCCAATTCAAACGTATATTTCATCACAAAACGCGGTGTAAGCATGGTACGCAGCAAATTCACGATTTCCACACGCAACTGCCGTAAATCTTCTCCCAAAAGTTCACACGCTTTGGAATAACTGCCGTCCGCCAAGCGAGCAATAAGGCGGGCTTCGTCGGGTGCGACCGAGTGCTGCCCAACCAACGCCTTCGCAATATCTTCGTCAAAAAGCGCATCACAGCGTATTTGCTGGCAACGCGAAAGAATCGTGGAAAGAAGCTGGTCGCGGCGTGATGTGGTGAGGATGATAGTAACGTCGGAACTTGGTTCTTCGAGCGTTTTCAAAAAAGCGTTTGCAGCTTCCTGATTCATCGCATCTGCCTCAGAGATAATCACAAAGCGCCTTCCGGCTTGCGGAGCGCTCATCGAAATTTGCTTTTTTACTTCGCGGATAGACGCAATCCGGATTTGAGCAGCGTTAGGAATGGAAATGTTGTGATACGGATTCGCAGACTTTATGCGGAGTTGTTCCTGAATAAGTTGGATTTGGTCATCGGATAATTTCAAAATCGGTGAAACGCCCATTGCACCTTCTTTTTCAGCACTTCCCGATGAAGCCTTCGCCGCAGGCAGAGAAAAGATAAATTGGATGTTTGGATGCTGTAAATGCGCCGCTTGCTGACAACTTTTGCACGATCCGCAGCTTTCCGCCATGCCTTCAGCATTTATGCGGGTTTCGAGGCAGTTCATTGTTTTTGCAAATTCCAATGCTAAAGCGTCTTTCCCAATACCCTCCGTACCCCAAAAGCAGTAGGCATGAGCAATGCGACGCTCTGCAATGGCACGAGTGAGAATATTTTTCACGCGCTGCTGACCAATGATTGTGTTCCAAGCCATAATGCTCCGTTTGCAAAAGGAAAAAGGGCTACAAGCTGCCTTCATCGTATATTTTTGATTATCGTATGTTTTTGATCGCTCATCTTGGATTGAAGGTGAATCAATCAACACCATTGCCCCGAGGAGCGTAGGAAAATCGTATTTGAGGTGGTTATATTCCCACTCAAACACAGCAACATACTGAGCTAGATAGCGTTTGTGAAGTCCACGAAAGGGTCACAAAAAAATTCTCAAGGCAGCCCACAGTCCCTCAAGGGTATTGCAGTGGACTTCGCAGAAGCCATCGCCGTCATCATCGCGTGCATACTCTTTGATGCTATGATTGACGGTTGAATGATGATAGCCATTCTTCTTGATGCGCTTGTACCCTGTGTGCAGTATCGGTATAGACCGTTGCTCCTTTGGGGCTGCTTTGGTCAATACAGGTGCTGAGAGTTTGTGCTGTGGTATTGGGACAGACGGTTAACCGGATATGACTACTTTCCCGTCCAACGGTTCCCTGAACAGGCGGTCAGTCGGTTTGATAGGTGCCATGCCTTTTTTTTATTGGCACGTTGGCGCGGTGTATCATCCTTTCTCTGGTAGTGCATGACCATGAGGACAGGATAAACCATCGGGATAGAGATGCCGAACCAAGAAATCATAGCTCGCCTGCTCATCTACTAGCTCGGTTATGGGAGGTTATGGGAAACTGTATCATAATGCTCGTGTGAATTCGAGTATGGGAAATTCCATATATTTCTGACAATCTACTTCTTTTTCATCTTTAACCCAAGATGAGCGCAAATATTTTGCCTTCAACAGGACTAATGAACACAAGTCTTACCTCTTTTTCAATATTTTCATGCTCAAAGAGACCATTTTATGCGGTCTCTGCAAGCCATTTTTCGTATGGACTTTTTCAGGGACGAATAATTATCACCAACAAGGGGCTTCAGCCCAATGTCATCAACTTAAGCTATATTGCAAATAAAAAGCAACAATTTATAGCGTCTATGCAACAAAAAAAACATCAAATCTCCTGACTGCGGTATCAAAGAGTATCCACCACAGTGCAGACTACCGTTGTTTGGCGTGTGTGTGTGTGCGGAAAAAAGACGT
>JALONG010000017.1 GCA_025455065.1 Candidatus Kapaibacterium sp.
AGCGTCTTTGACGAAGGGCGCTCTGGCTTGATACTCAAACCTTGAAAATATTATCTATCATTCGCCATTTTGCTGTCCAATCTAGTGGGGGCAGCTCAGTGTTGCATAAGCCATTTCATTCTGTCTAAAGCAGAAAGAGAAATAAAAGTATTGACACGATAAACAGCACTGGTATAATATGCTTCAAGAATTTTTTGATATACCTTGCCAAACTGTGGTATTGTTTTTATCATTTCTTGAAAATCTTTGTTGTTTACTTGATAAAGCAGAGAAGGTTCTATTGCTCGTATATTTTCAATAGCAGGTACACATTTGTTAAAACTTCGTAAATCGCTGTACCAGTTTCCTTCGGTCACAATTTCTCTTGTATTTTCAATCATTTCGGTATCATAAATGTAGGACTGCAAAGACCCTTCTGCAACAAAATATATATACTTACAAATCTCACCTTGTGTAAGAAGTTGGGAGTTTCGTTTTACTTTCAAGCATTGGAATTTTGACAGCACATATTCCAAATTGTCGATATCATCACCCAATTGGCTTATGATATATTGCTTTAGGATGTTGGTCATAATGTTTGGTTTCAACCGAGCAGTTGAGTGGTATTGTAAGATTTCCTATAACTTCCGTTTTTTGATAAAGCCCCAGTCTTAGTTGCAGTTGTCAAGCAAGGTCAAATTTTTTCAAGTAAAACTGCTTGATTCAGTTCCATAACCAAAAGAGCTTTATACACCAAATTGACGTAAGTAGAGTTCAAGATGTTTTGCTTCAAATATGTCCCACTTTTTGGGAGACATTTTCCCAAAAAAAGGATGAACTCTCGTGCGTAATATCTGCTCTCCTCCGTCGGCAAATCGTTCTAAGAGCTTGATGACATTTTGTTGTTCTACTTCAAATACGTGTTCGTCTTTGATTTTTGCTTCTTTAAGCGTCGGAATATTTTTTCCAAAACCTGTTGCCCCCAAAATGATTTTTTTGAATCGCTGACCAATCAATAGACCAATCCATACTCGTTTGAGTTGTACTTCGCCGAGTGCCGATTGTAAAACAATTTTGCAATGCGTAAGCATCTGTGCCGCGTTCATCGTTCCCCACAGTGGCTTTGATTCAGAAGATAAATTTTGTACTCGCTGAATAAAAACAGCGTTGGTATTCGGATGAACAATACTATACTCTTTTTCCATAACATACTTTGTACAAAGTATTTAATGATTGTTGATTATCAAAATTTGAGGCTCGTGATTGAAATTTGTTGCACAAAAGAGAAGAATATCACAAGCGAAATATCAACCCAATACTTGCCGACAGGCGCTTAAAGCCAAATACATCAGGGATATTTACCTGTTGAACGAAATTCCCATCAACGAGATAGCGAATACTCTCATTTGCGAGTGGCTTTTGAAGCCATTCTACGGTCTGTTTATCAGCCCCCACTCCGGCAATGTTAAACACGGTCTGCCGCGAAAGATTCAGCATCCACGACACATCCGCAACCACCATCAAGCCACCGCCCAGATTCCATATAGCTTTTACACACGGTGCAATGCCCAGATTATTGTCAATGAGATGGAACGCCGTTTCTGCATCGTAAAACTTTGTTTCGCCAAATTGCAGCCATTCTTTTTTCACACCGGAAAAATATCCCAAACTATACCCGCCAATCGTGTACGCAAGTCGGCATGACGGCTCTACGGCAAAGAGCCACGGTGTTGATTGCGATTGAACAAACGTAAACCGATAACCAGCAGTGAAGTCAAATTGCACTCCGTACACCCGATCTTTTTTCTCTTGTTCAGAAGCAAACGAGCCAAGGTAGGGCGACGCTGCCAGCGAAAAACTCATTTTTTCATCAATCACTATCCCGTAACGCAAGGTAAAACCTAGCTCTCCAAAGGTAGCGCGGGAACGAAACGCGGAATTGAGCGTATCGCGTAAAGCCGTCGGTGCAGCATCTATGGCTCGAAATTCAACATTGCGTTCGGCTTTCCATGCAGGCAACGTTCCAACGGCAATCGTAAATTCGTGTTGAAGATTCAAAACACCTCGTTGTGTTGAACTTTTTTCTAATGATGGTTGTATTTGAGCAGTAAGCATTGTGGAGCAAAAACACCATACCACACCGCTTTGAATACCGCGATGAATCAAGAATTTCAACCACGTTGGAGCCATGAGAATACCGGGATAGAGAGTTGAAAAAGTTATGGTAAAACGACAGAATAGAATTACACCCAAAGACGCACAGATACTCACGTTGATTGTATGCAAAGGTTGTGTGCCGACAGGTTGATTTCTGCTTTTACACTCGGAAACACAAATGAATTTTTGAGAACATTTTTGACCTATATCAAAAAATATCTTCTACGATGTTCCGAATTTTGCAGAATCAATCATCAAATTCTACAATTTTTCGGAACAAAGCAATGGCAAATCTTACGTCGCAGAGTTTTCACAAATTTTGGCTTAAAATCACGGCAATCGTTGTCGGTTCATTCGGTCCGATATTTTTCTTGGGAACAATGCTCGCAACCTCAGAACCGGCACGGTGGACACTGGATTTGCTCAGTTTCCCGCTTGACGGCGCTCAAAGCTACGAAGCCGCCACAACCCGCTTCCTTTCTGCGCTCACGGGTGGTTTTCTCTTTGGTTGGGGCGTAACAATTTGGTGTTTGCAAGTGTGGGTGTATGACAAAGCACCCGAAGAAGTGCGTAAAACCGTCCTCATTGGCGTACTTTCTTGGTTTTTCTTGGATACTGCGGGTTCGATTGCCTCAGGAAATGGTTCAAACGCTTTTTTTAATATTCTTGTTTTACTCATAGCTGTTGGTCCGCTTTGGCGATCAGCGCACAACTAACATCGTTACATATTTTCACTCAATCTATTTTTCCATAATTTTTTTTACACGTATCAAGGATTTATCGTATGTTCAGAATTATTCTTCTCGTTACATTGATTCTTTTCGGAATCTTCACTGCTTTTGCCCTTTGGAATGAAGGTATCACCAGTATTCCGGCATCCATTACGCATAGTTACAACTCCATTCAAATTTATCTGGATTTGGTTATTGCAGCTATGCTTATCAATGTCTGGATGTGGCGCGATGCCAAAGCGCATGGTCGTAATCCCTGGGGGTGGGTTATTGCAACATTGATTGTCGGCTCGTTTAGCCCGCTTCTTTATCTTATCACACGAAAATCATCAAAAATTTCTGAATGAATACACTCCTTCATTTGTCTAATACGACAGACTTGCAACATTTACCATTGTTGCAAGTCTTGTCCCCGGAAACGCGGCTCAGTTTCCTGGGCGCAGTTTCCCTATCTCGCTATCCTCGCTATGAATATCTTTTTCAGCCCGGTCAAACCGTGAAATACGGGTATTTCATCTTGCAAGGTGCTGTGCGGCAATACTACTTACAAGACGGCAAGGAAGTTGTTACGCGGCTTTTGTTGGAAGGCGACCTCTGTACGGCGTTTTACAGCTTTCTTTCGGAAAAACCCTGTTATGAGTATGGCGAATTGGTCGAAGATAGCGTTCTGGCGGTCTTGTCGCATCACGACGTTGAGCGCTTGTGTTCACAGCATCTTGAAATTGCCAACTTTGAACGAAAAATCACCGAGCAGTATTTGATTCAGGAACATGAGCGGGCAATTTCTTTGCAATTTCATTCTGTGCAAGAGCGGTATGAACACCTCATGCAATCTCGCCCCGATGTGTTTTTGCGGTTTTCGCTGGGTTCGATTGCATCGTATTTGGGTATGAGTCAAGAAACACTCAGCAGGCTCAGAGCAAAGAAAATACGCTAACGAATAGCGAATAATCAACAATGCGAATTAAAGGTTCGCTTCGATAGGGAATTTTGACACGGATTACACAGATTGCACGGATTGCACGGACGATTTGAGGGCTACCTGACTACCAATATTGCTCCAAAGCACTCTTTGATTTCCGTGAAATCCGTGTCATCCCTCAAATCCGTGTCAAAATGTTCCAAACATTTAATTCGCATCAACAGTATTTCTATATTTTTTTGAATACGATGCCACTACGACTCGCTTCTCCGTTTCTGACCGCACTTGCTTTACTCACAGCAATACTCACCGTTAGTTGCTCAAGAAATCCATCCGACATCGGTGCAGCAAACTACACCAAAGTCACAGTTGCATATAAGACGGTACGCGGTGTTGATCCGAATCTCTTGAGTCTGGATGTTTACCATTTTGGGCAGTCATCAACGCCCAAACCTGTCGTTGTCTATGTGCATGGAGGCGGTTTTGCTATCGGCGACAAAGCAAACTCCATGCAGAATAAAACATCGTTATTTTCCTCTCTTGGGTATATTTTCGTCAGCATTAACTACCGATTAAGCCCTGAGAAACCAAGCACCGACACCAATCGTGTTATGTACCCTACGCACCACAACGACGTTGCAGACGCTGTGCAATGGGTGTATGCCAATATTGCTCAGTACGGCGGAAATCCTTCAAAAATAGCTCTTCTTGGTCATAGTGCCGGAGCGCAGTTAGTGTCTTTAACAGGCACAAGCCAACTTTTTCTACCCGCCAGAAATATCCCCCTATCAACAATTAAAGGCGTTGCAAGTATAGATACTGAAGGGTACGATGTTACAAGACAAGGGCGTGAGGGGAACGAAGTATATTTGAATGCGTTCGGTTCTAATCCACGAATTTGGGCTGAAGCCTCTCCTATCAACAACGTTCAAGCAGGCGTAAGTTATCCGAGGTTTTTCATAGCAAAACGTGGTACGATGAATCGTATCGGATTGGCAGATGCGTTTATTGCCGCACTGGAACGGGCGCGAGTTTCTGTGAGTCAAATAACCGCCAATCAATACGACCACGAAGGTATTAACGACGCAATCGGTGCGCCCGGCGAAACAGTAGTAACCGAGCCGCTCAAGGCTTTTTTTGCGCAGTGTTTTCAATAATTTCAGAATATGCCCGACCACATTTTTTTCTACCTCGCTCTCGGCTTTCTTTTTACGCACGAATTAGACGCAATTCGCTGCAAAGAATGGCTCATGTTCCCGCTTACATCGTGGCTCAAGGACGACATCGGCTATGCGGTCTTCACGCTTGCTCATATTCCTCTGTTTGCATGGGTCCTGTGGTCGCTTGCGCAATCACCTCTCAGCCCAATAATGGTGAGGTCTTGGGATATTTTTTGTATTGTTCACGTCGGCTTGCATATCTTGTTTTTGAAGCATCCCGAAAACCGCTTTACAACTGGGTTTTCGTGGTGTATTATCGTAGGAGCGGGCGTGTGCGGTGCGGTGGATTTGATTTTATGACTACATGGTTTCACGTTTCCTATGTAAATCTACCATCGAAATCAGCACCAATGCTACATACACCGCCGAAATGCCGTAGGATAGCACAATAAAAAAATCCAGATAGTTGATGTTCTTGTGGAAGAAGTTTTTGTAAAACAGCACAGCAATACTTCCCAAATACGCATAATAATCGGCAAAGGTGATAAGAAAACCTACCGTTCCCGATTTTTGAAATGTCGCTATCATACGCTCGAAATACAGGCTATTGCACATCGAATACGCCAAATACACCCCAAAACCAACGCTGGTGAGCCACAGAAGAGGCGAAAAAACTCCCTGCTGAAAAAGCAGTGTACCCACTCCAATCAAAATCCCGCCAAGCAGCATCAAACCTTGTACCAGCACAAAGGCGCGGTAATTATTCTGCACCCAGCGCATTGCCGCCATGATGAGCAGAACGGCAATAGCAATCGGTGTTTCGGTTTGTGTGAAGAGTGCCGAATTATTGCCCGAACCCAGCAATTTCCATATCTCCGGCGTAAAATTATCTCGAAATTCCCTATACGTCGTGAGCAAAATATACGACACCACAAAAATGGTCATGCTAAAAGCAAACTCCCGCAAAAACGCTGTTCTATCGGCTTTTTGCATGGGTTTTCGCTCTGTTCTGTGCGCTTTGTCATCACCAGTCGGGGGCGGAATCTGCCCCATGAGCCATGCACAAACACCAAAAGGAACAAGCATCATTGCCCCAGCCACAAAGGGCATCCAAAACTGCGTGATTCCTAAGTTTGTCATAACAAACATCCCGATACTTTTTGCAAATCCCGACCCTAAAATAAACGAAGCTGTCAGCACAGCCACAAGTAAATCCGTCGCTTTGCGCCCTTCTAAAAACCCCAGCACCGTTCCATAAACCATACCAAGTGGAAGGCTGGCAAGAAAGATAAACACAAGGTTATACGGCGCGGGAGTAAGGGCAAAAAAGAAGTATGCAAGCCAAGAAAGCGCGACCATTATTATCAAATTCCGAGACCGATGCTGCGGCAACATTTCAGAAACGATTGTTATTCCTAAACCTTTAGAAGCCGCAAACCCCAGCACCTGTGCGGTAATCATCAAAATTTTGAACTGTACTCCCCACACTACCAAATCTTGATACGTTGCTGCGGTGTATGCTCTGCGAAAAGGATAGAAGCACATATAGGTAAAAAACGCCGTTAGTGAAGCGAACAACGTTAATGCAAATGGGCGGTGAGTAAGGTAGCGTGAGAGCTTGGAAGGCATAAATGATGACGAAAAATCAAAGGGTATTTTCAAAAACACGAAACCCGCTCAATACCGATGTTCATCCATAACAAGACGCTCTTCAACGGTATTGAGCGGGAAAGAATATTGTTCAACAGTGTTGATTTTTTTTTGCGTTAAACTCAATCCGGTTCAAGCCCCAAAGCACGGAGTTTTGCTGCAAGAACTTCAGCACGTGCTTCTGCCTCGTCTGCACGGCTGCGCTCCCGTTCAGTGCGTTTCCGTTCTTGTTCTGTACGTTTCCGTTCTTGTTTGAGCAAAGTGCTGAGTTCTTCGCTGACCAAAAGCAATGTACCATCAATCGTAAACCAGCGCAGCCAATCCCCTTCAATGCCTTGATACGTGCCGCGCTCCACATCCCCAAACGCAAGCCAATATCTGGAAAAACGGCCTCATCAATTTGCTCGTATTGCCGACCACGCCTCAGAAATACTCGCAGGGCAGGCTGCCCATACATTTCTAAGGGGTCGTAAACAACGTAGTATTCAATGCCAATATCAGCATACTGCGTGAGTTTACTACCGAGTTCATTACCTTTCAAATTCGAGACTATTTCCAGCACGACTTCGGGCGGCTTGCCGTATTTCCACATCATGTAGGAGCGGTAGAGCTTATTTCCGTAATCTCGAAGGTCAGGATGAGGCTCTACACCTAGGCTCAAAAGCATATCCGGCACTATCGCCGGAGATTGTATGGAGTAAAACAGCCCCACATTTGCCAGCGCGACAAAAGGCTCAGAGGCTTGCCAACTAGCATACAGCGCGTCCACCAACAGGCGTTGCTGACGCTCAGAAATAATGCTGTCCACAGGCTCATCATCCTCCGTTTCCAACTGATTCGTTAAGGCTTCTAATTCATCCCAGAGGTCTTGATATTCATCTACTGCATGGTCGTCCACCGTCTGAGCAATGATTTCCGGTCTGAGAGACATAGCGGTTCAAGAAGGGTTGAAAATTCGTCCATTATGCGGATTTCTTCCGTGCCATAAATATAGCCAAGTGCAGGATGACGTGCAAAGAAATCACGTAAGCACATACACTTTTTGCCCAAGAGCAAGAGTGCCTGTGCGAAGGACATTGCAATAAACACCCGCATTATTATTGTTCAGGTTCACGACCGTTTTCATCATTGCAGGGTGTGATTCCGCCGTGTCGGGGTCTAAGTTCACCATCATACAACGTTCGTCCAGCAAGGCGACGTGAAGCCTTGCGCTATCTTCAACGTTGCTCTCCGCATCACCAAACACCAGTGATTTCCCGACATATTCATCCTCTGCAAAAGGGCGATTGCTTGTTGTTTCGATAACGATATTCGGTCGAAACCGCCGTGCGTCCAGTGCAGAGCCGATAGCATTCATCGTAATTGCGTTCATTGTAGCAGTGCTGATAAGCGAAATCGGCGATTCATCAAAAATGCCATGCTTCAAATGCGTTAATTCAACATCAATTTTGCACCGCCGCGAAACGTCTTCACGAAGCGCATCACTGTAGGGTTCCAATTCATACCCATCAGGTGTGCGGATATGCGTTGGAAGGTTCATCATTGCTGGTGCGGGCGATATATTCTCGGTTTTTCGTAAAGGATGAAAAAGTAAGAGTTCAGGAAGTTTGCTTGCGGTGAGCCACGGGAAACCGCTCGTGTCGCCCACTTTGCGGAACGCCAATCGCCTATCGCCGCGTATTCCTTGCCATCCTAGTTCTGCTGTTTCGAGTGCTTCCCCTGCCATTGATTTGACAGGATACCGATTCAGAGCAGTAATTACGCCAATTTCGTGCTTCATGGGTTTGCCCTAATAATAGTTGAAAACTTTTACCGTATATTGCGAATAATTCTCTTCAAATATACAATACTGTGCTATATTTTTCTGCATAACACAGAATTTTAGTATTTTTCTCTACAAATAATGCTTTTTACCTAAGAAAAATTCTTTTTACAACTATTCTTTTCCTCTCTACAAGAAAAAAATTCTATGGCAAAACTCACTGTCTCTCTCGACGAAGTAGATATGCGGCTTTTGGAGCTGCTCCAAGAAGATGCCTCGCGTACAACCAAGGATTTGGCGGCACTGCTTCACTTAACACAAACGCCTGTTCATGAGCGCATCAAACGACTTGAACGTGAGGGATTTATTATGCGGTATGTGGCACTTCTGAATACCCAGAAACTTGATAAAACCTTGACGGCGATGTGCTTTATTTCTCTCAAAGAACACTCGCAAAAAGCAATCAAACAATTCGACCGAGATATAGCGCGGCTTTCGGAGGTATTGGAATGTTACAACATCGCAGGACAGTTTGATTATATGCTCAAAATTGTTGTTTCCGATATGACAGAATATCAGGCATTTATGCTGAAATTGGCGAAGTTGGAGTGTATTGCGAATGTGCAGACTTCGTTTGTTTTGCGTGAAATCAAGCATACGACAGCGTTGGCGTTGGAGTGAGGAAATGACAAGAACTAATGCAGCTTTCAAAAATGTTTGAATTTCTGCGATGGGTGTTTTATCTTGATGGTATCAAATGGTTCATGTTCAACTCAGGAAAAATATGCAACAAGATAGTTTAACCATAGAAGGAGCATTAAAACTAGACACAAGACTCCACAATGAAGCGGATGCCCTATTAGACCAAATCGGACTCGGAACAATTCTCCATTCTGAGGGTTATTTGCCGGTTGGTTCCTACACAATGCGAACAATGGCTTGGCGTGATTTAGATTTTGAGCGCACAGAAGAAAATCCTGATTGGCAACTACATTGGAATTTGGGCAATCGCTTCGCTAGACTGAACTCAATTTGGGAATTGAAATGCACCAATGTCTATCACCAAACACACAGCAGAGATTATGGATTATATTGGGGTTTACAAATCTTCAATCCCCAAAATGGAGCAAAATGGAATATTGACATTTGGACAGCACGGAAAGCAGAGTTTCAACAAGGATGCCCAGACCGTGAGCGTTGGGCAATGTTACTGACCGATGAAAAACGTGGTAATATCGTGTCAATCAAGGAATCAGTCTGCAATTTACCAGAATATCGAAGCACAATACAATCGGTTCACATTTATCAGGCGGTTCTTGATGAGAATATACGCGGGCTGAATGAGTTTATAGAATGGCATCGAAACCGTTTTCAACAGAAATAAATCAGATATAAGCGTTATTTGGCTTGATATCCACCCAACAACAAATTATTTCTGAAAGCCTTCAATGAATTGTTTTTTCTTAACATTTCCTTGAATTTTTTGTAATTACTGCAATCCTCTCCCACAGCGAAAAGCGATAGGAATCGTAATAAAAACTACATCCCCTTTATCCACGATTGGTTTCCTTTTCATCCTCCAACGAATACAAATCCTCTTGCTTATGCGAAAATGTAATTGATTCACTCGCTGATGTTAGTGCTTGAATACAGCTTTGTAGCTGGTGTTCAAAGCATTAGTACAGGACAATCCTCGCCCCAATCTCCTCCACAGCCCGCACCAGTTCATCAAAGTCCGCCATTGTGCTACGCTGATTCACAATCGCAGCGCGAAGCGTATATACGCCGTGTAAAACCGTACTCGAAACCACTGCCCTACCCGATTCTTGCAAACGCAAGAGCAGTTCTTGATTGAGCGTATTGAGTTGCTCCAATGTCATTGTAGAAGCGGCTTTCGAGGGATGATAGCGAAAGCAGACAATGTTCATCGGGACATCGGCACAGAGTTCCATATCCGCATGAGCCTTGATAAGGCTTGCAAGGTACTGTGCCTGCTCGACGTTTTGCTCAACGGCTCGTGCAAAAGTCTTCACACCGTGCGCTTTCAAACTCATCCATGCTTTGAGTGCCTTAAAACCCCTTGTCAGTTCTAATCCGCGTTCAGCAAATGCCAAACCACCCGCAATCACGCCGCGCTCCATGGGCGCAATATAGCTGGGCTGCATAGTAAAGGCTTTTCGGTGAAGTTCGGCATCCCTCACCAGCACACACGCGCACTCGAAGGGCAGATACAGCCACTTATGCAAATCAAACCCGATAGAATCCGCTCGCTCCATTCCGACAACAATTGGGCGTAATGTTTCGGAAATCGCCGCAATCGCCCCAAATGCGCCGTCCACGTGGAACCACAAATCTTCCTCCGCGCAAAGGTCCGCAAGTGCCGTCAAATCGTCGGTTGCGCCAGTGTTCACCGTTCCGGCACTACCGATGACGCAGATAGGTTTGAAGCCACTCGTGCGGTCTTGGTGGATTGCTTCGCGGAGCGCATCAATGCGGATTTTGTAGGCTTCATCCACCGGAATACGGCGCAGAGCCTTGTTTCCCAAGCCTAGCAATTCCACCCCGCGCTGCGCCCACGAATGGGTTTCGGTGGAGCAGTACATCGTAAGCGGTGCAAAACCTTGTGGCGACTGCCCTTGTAAGCCCTCTTCCCGCACATTCCAGCCTGCTTTTGCAAACCGCGCCACCGCCAAGCCGATAATGCTTGCAACCGTCCCACCGCTTGCCATCACGCCGCTCGTGCCTTTGGGCATCCCCAAAAGTTCCGCCAGCCAGACAATAAGTTGATGCTCCACGAGTGCGGGCGCTTGATTAAAACCCGCCAAATGAGCATTCATGCCTGATGCAAGCATATCCGCCATCATACCGAGCGGCGTTCCTGTACCTTGAACCCAGCCCCAAAATCGCGGATGCAGATTGCCATTTGGGTATGGCAAAACATTCGTAAGAAAGTCGCTGTATGCGGCTTCAGCACCAATGCCGTCATGCGGGAGCGGCTCTACTATGGCGTTACGAACCTGCTCGGAAGGCTCTTGCCAAGCGGGTTGCTGCGGAAGCGTGGATAAATGCTCAAGCACATCATCCACCATTTTGTGCGCGAGTATGCTGAATTCACGCCATTCTTCGGGTGTTTTGGGTTCGAGAGAGTGATTGAGCATGGTGTAGTGAACTATGAGAAAATAATGTGTTTATTTGTGTTGAGTATTCAGGAAAAAATTTTCATTCGATGAAGAAGGTTACTTAATCTAAAGCAATTTCGCCCAATATATCGCATAATTCTTGAGGTTTGCTAAAAAAGGGCGAATGGCTTGTAGGTATTGTAAAAACTCGTTTGCAGGGCGTTTCGGTGTACATTTTGCGCTGAATAAATGGCGTAACTGCTCTGTCTTCGCTGCATTCAATGTAATAACGCGTTACACTTCCGTAACGCTCTTCGCTGAGTTGTAACGGCGTAATACCCGAAACAAAAGGCTCATGGCTCAACAGCAATTTCGCCAAATCCGTGATGTATTCCTCGCAGTCGTGGTACAGTCCTTCTTTGTAGATTGCTGGTTTCAACGTCGTCGAATTTGTTGCTTGATGAAGCTCTACAAACGGCTTCAATACTCCTTCGGTGTCTTGAAGGGAATATTCGCGTTGTGTTTTTCCGTTAGGAATGAGGTACGCCGCCAAATACACGAGTTTGTCAATTTTGTTTGAGCGCAATTCTGCTGCTTGTGAAATAACGATGCCGTTTTTGCTATGCCCCACGAGAATCACTTTTCCCTCAATGCTGTCAATAAGAGAGCAGAGTTTCTGAACGGAAGTATCCAACGTAACGTCCTGAATAGGCGTTTTATCGCGTCCCATACTGGGCAGGTCGAGTGCAATAACCGAATGACCGCGCTGCTCCAAAATCGGCACGACTTTGTGCCAATTCCATGCGCTGTGCCAAGAGCCGTGAATGAGAATGAATGTTACCATTGTGTTTGGTAAAAAAGTGAAAAAATCATTGTGATTTCCTTCCTGGTTATTTACGCTTCTCCCGCTCCAAAATCCTCTGCTTCCGCTCCACGCCCCACCGATACCCGCTAATATCCCCTCCTGCACGAATAACCCGATGACACGGCGTTACGAGAGCGACAGGATTCGAGGCACACGCCGTCGCTACTGCTCTATGCGCCTTCGGTTGCCCGATTGCTTCGGCAATCTCAGCGTACGTGCGGGTTTCGCCGAAGGGAATCTTGCGGAGTGCCGACCAGACTTTCGCTTGAAAGGCAGTCGTAATCACATCCAAAGGAAGCTGTAAGATGGCTTGATTATTGTCTTCGGTCATACTTTCGATGTAGTTCAAAATTGCTCTTCTCCACGCCGAAAATTGCGGCGGAGGCGGGTAGGAAAATGTTGCTTCTTCCATGTCGGCTTTGTACTCGCGTCCTGCCGACGAGGGGTCAAACACAAACTCCACAGCGCAGATTCCACGCGCTGTTCCGGCTATCAGCACATATCCCAACGCAGATTCCGACACGTCCAAAAACATCTCCGCACCTTTGCCATTTTTTTTGTACGATGCAGGTGTCATGCCCATTATCGCCGTTGCTTTTTCGTGAAGGCGCGAACTTGAGCTGTAACCCGCCTCATACATAGCCTCTGAAACAGTACCAGCAGTTTTCACCACGTCTTTGAACCGCGCAAGCCGCACTGCATCAGCAAACTCTCGCGGAGAAATGCCGAGAGTGGCGGTGAATGTACGCTGGAGTGTGTCCGCACTCACGGTAAATTTTTCTGACAGAACCTCCAAACTCAAGGATTCATCTGGGTTTTCGGTGATTTGTTTGCTAATAAAACCGCACACATTTTGCACAAGTTCCACGCTTGGGTCAAGAAAGGGAATTTGGTCGGGATTACAACGTTTACACGCCCTGAAGCCCTGTTTTTGTGCGGCTTCCGGGCTTTCTACAAATACAACATTTTCCCTTTTTGGTTCACGAGAAGAACACGAAGGACGGCAGTAAATCCCTGTTGTTTTCACCGCAAACCAGAACATCCCGTCAAACCGACGGTCTTTTGTACGAACAGCTTCCCAGAGTGCGTCACTGTGAAGCGCATCACTACTCATGTTTATAGTTTCTTTTACCGTTGTTGTAACAGTTGTCGTCGTGACAGTTTCACGTTGTATAGTGATTGTTTTAGGCATGGTTGTATTCTCCAAAAAAGTCCTGTGAGCCGCATCGTTACGTTACCGGATGCAAAGATAGAACATTTTCGAGAGAGAATCATTCCGATTCTTGGGGTGTAATTTTTTTTTGTATTTTGTGGTTTATCACAAATTTCAGCAATCATCCCTTCAAAGAAATGATTCAGGCTACGTTCAAAGAGTGGACTCTTAACAAAATTGATAAAGCCTTCGGAACGAAGCAACTGCGCCATTTACCAGCACTTGATGAACTACTTCGCTTCCCTTACACGTTCAGTGATTATGAACGCAGATTCCTTGAGGAATTGCGTGAGCAATATTTTCTTGGCGGCGACGAATGGAACGAGGTGGAATTAGAAAATAAATTTATCAGCCCGCTCATTGTTTTTGCAAAAATTGACAATGAAAAATTTGCATACTTTCTGGAACGTCCACTTACCGCCATCGTCGGCGAATATGAGCTTTCGGGACGTGTGGATGGTATGATTGCTTCCGGCTACCGCGAACCAGAAATACCTTTTTTCTGCCTGAATGAGTACAAACGCCAATCCGACCCCGATGGCAATCCGCAAGGACAGGTATTAGCGGCAATGATAGCAGCACAAGCATTAAACGGCGATGGGGGCGCAAAGCCGCTTTTCGGGTGTTATGTTATTGGCAGCACATGGTATTTTGTGGTGCTGCAAGGGAGTCATTATGCCATGAGTACGCCGCTTGTCTGCACCAATGACGGTATTTTCGACATTTATCGAATTCTCAAAGGTCTGCGCAGCACGATTGACGGATTTCTTTAAGCTACGCCTGATACCATCACGCATTCGGCGAAATAGGAGTCAGTTTTTTCAAACGAATACATTTATTTGGAAAATTGTAACGAGAAAAGCCGCAAGAAATCTTGATTTCTTGCGGCTTTTGTTTACTTGCTTGATTTCATCGCCTTCAACACCTTCAACGCTGAATCCCCCAAAAACCGCTCATACTCTGGGGTTTCACGTGCAAAAAGGGCAATTTTTCCCTCTGCGTTGTTGTGAACGCCCCAGCCGTAGCGTTTCGTAAGCGGAGAGGCGCGAAAACACGGCTGCCCTTTGGAGAAAAATTGCTCCCGTGCTGATGCTATCTCGCTTGGCGCAAGCCCGTTCTTTTCGGCAAAGACCTGAAACAGCACATCATCGGATGTGTATTTGTAGGGATTGTTACTTATCATTTCAAATTGGATATTTGCCTGAGAGCGCGTATTTCCTTTTGTTGGGGGGATTTCCGCTTTCGGTGTTGAGCAATCATCAGCAACAGCGATGAAGGTGTTGGTGTAGTTTGTAGAGTGAGTTTTCATGGAAATTGCCAAAAAAAATTGTGGATCAAATTGACCAAAAGAACATTATTTGAAAATGAACATTTTTACAACTCTTGATTTCATCGTCCTTTTTTCATCAATTTTGTGATTGACTTTCACCCAATAATGAGGTTCATTTTTCAATGCCCAAACTTCTGTAAAGCGCCCATTCTTGCTGGTTATATTCATCCTATACGTGCTAACCTTTTTACCGTCTATTTCCAATGTTTCCACACCAATCACCTTTAATTCTGTGAGGGCAACTTGTCCTGTTTTAGGCGCTGCGCCCGACCATCGGTCTAACTCATAATACTGAATATGATAGTTTTCTGACAGTGGCAGACTTCCAAGAAAAATGGAGGAACCAGGTCCTTCGGGAGCGATAAAATCTGGTATCTTGATTGAGTATGCAACGGAATCCGACGGTCTTTTGATAGAGATATGAGCCGAATCTTTGTCTATGTCTATCGCATAATTTGTAAATCCCGCATGGTACATCTGACTTTTAATCGTCTTCAATCCTTTCTCGTTAATGAGGTAGTAATCAAAACCATTTCCCGAAGAATCATCAAGAATCGGGCTTCTATGAACAACATTCCAATAAAAATTACCCGAATCCCGGGAAGGATAGATTGTTTCAATGGTGAGGTATTCAGGATCACCAAAATCCCAATACAATATCGCAGGCTTTAAATTTTTTGTCTTCAGGGTTCGTGCGTCTAAGATTTTCTGAGCGTACCCCACCTCTTGGAATACGAAAAACGAAATGAGAATACCGATGATGCAAATTAGTTTGTTTTTCACGATATTGTAAATGTGGATGTAAACAAGAATCTCCATGCTTTTGCGGAGTGTGATTTCGTGAGGGCTTCCAACCATAAAGTGTGCTTTAATTATTATTGCTGCTCATATCGTTTCTTCAGTCCCTCTGCCTCCATTGCCATATACTGCTCGGTAAGTTTTCCCGTGAGTAGCTTCACTAATGGCGCAATGAAGCCTTCCATGCGGATTCCAAGCGTTATAGGACATCCATCGCTCGTTGTTTTCAAAATGTGTGTTGCTTCGATTCTCAATCCGGGGTTGCTCGTAACCCACATAAAATTGAGGTTTTCAGCCCATTCGGTGATTACCCAAACAGCAGGGCGGAGTTTTGGTTGGCGAATACGAACTTGCGTCCCTGTGCCTAGCGGCGGCTTGTTAAGGGGTTCAATGCTTTCAATAGATGCCGTCCATTCTGCCCACGCGGTAACGTCTGCAAGGACTGACCAAACCTTGCTCACATCGGCGTTGATAGTGATTTCTTGGGTAAAGGTGTTCATTGTTTTTGATAAATGGTGAATGATTACAAACATGATTTTTGCATAATCACAATATCCTTCTCCCCCGCCTGAAGCCTCTCCAATGCTTGCCACCCGAGCCGCTCATACAAACGCTCTGCCGTGTAGGTGAAGAGATACAACTCCTGCACACCCAGCATTTGTGCGTGTTGCTCAATATGTCTGCAAATCACAGCACCCATGCCCTTTCCACGCAATTCCGGCAGAGAATATACTAATGCAAGCCAGTGTTTGTGCGTAGTAAATCTCGGTTCTTTGTCTAAAAGCGAAACGTGATTATAGACACCACCCGTTGCAATCGGCTTTCCGCCTTGCATTGCGACGATTTGGAACTCTCCTGTTTTGCCGGAAAGGTTAGCGAGCCGAATAATTGTCGTGCTTTCGAGGATGTTCCATTCTTCACGATACCATTGGGCAATCGTCCGAAGAAGCGCATCATCACTTGCTTGCAGGACGTGGAAGGAAATATCATTCATCATTTTTTTGTGCTGTTTGAACAAAATGGAGGAAGTTTTTTGCAAATATTTCAACGCGCTCTTTCGTCTCCGCGTCAGTAATTACGCCACTTTGCGAAAATTTTCCCTTCACGCCTTGAATAAGCAATGTTGTTTCTTCGCTGAATGCCGCACCAACTGTGCGCATGATGAGTTTCAATTCTTCATGCCCTTTTTCGCCCGACGCAGAAGCCGTTATCAAGCCCACAGGCTTTTTGTTAAAAATGACCGTTGAAACACACCATTCAATGAGGTTTTTGAGACCGCTCGGAATACTGAACACATATTCCGGTGTGCATATCAGCACTCCGTGAGCCTCTTCAATCCTTGTGCGGAGGTCGAGAATGTGTTGGGGGGTATTTTCAACAGAGAGTTCAGGATTGAAGTGCGGGAGGTTTGCAAGCGGCAGAAGTATTTCCCACGAACATTCAGTATTCGTGAGGCTTGCAAGGTATTGTACAAGGATGTGATTGGAAGAATTGGCGCTTGCGCTTCCGACGATAGCAATGATGCGGTGTTTCATGGTCCCCATAAAACGCGATGAACAAATACTGAAAAAATCTTATCGCAAGTCATACGCAATTATCGCTCCAATGTTACAACAACCACAATGTAAAAAAAATGGCTTACAACCGATGATTGTAAGCCATTTTTCAAATTCATAACACCTTACGGTACACTAACGTTCATAAGCGTACGGTCAATATGTCCGGCTATGCTATGGCAAGCGATACAGCCGTTTCCTTTGCTCGTGAGCGGATGCCGCTCTGCGCCTGTTGCCGAAACATAGCCCCACACCCAACCGTCGGGGTCGGCATTAGGGTCTGCTTTGCGCTTAATGAGGAGCGCATATCCGTTCACGCTGCGGTCAGTATTGATGAGTTCTTTGGTGATAATCGAACCTTCGGCAAAAACTGCACCAGCTTTCACTTTACCGGTTGCATCCAGCATCATTGCTGCTGTGGCGTTGTAACGTGTACGCAAAAACGGCTCAGAGTGTGCAGATTTCGCCGTTTTCCCAATAAAGGCATCTGATTTTTTATACCACGTATAACCGCTTGTTTGCTTGGCGGTCTCGAAAATTTGGGCAATCGTTACATTGCCGGATGTCGCAGTGATACCTGTGGTACCGGTGCTGTTATTAGGCATTTCACAGGACAACAATAATGTTATTGCGCTCAAAACACATACTCCAAGCGCTGTCTGAAAGAATGTTTTCATTGCACTACTATAAATTTGGTAAAAAGAGAAATACTTATTTATTGCTTGTAGCTAGAGTTTTCCAAGCCTTATCGCCTTTGGCTATTGTACCTGAAAGAGGCTCTTTTTCCCATGCAGTTTGGGTTTGCAGGTTGTAATTCAAATACAGTTTTCCTTCGACAATTTTCCAAGCTAGTGGATCAGTCGGATACTTTGCATTTTTCATGCACACGCCAAAAGCACAAAATCCACCATATTGTGGAGCATACTTTTCCGGTGCAGCTTTGAATAAATCACGGTGTTGGGCGCTTGAGAAATGCCATGTTGCGCCGTTCCATTCATGTGCAAATTCACTCTTACCCTGCATCGGCTTATTTTCTGAAAAATAAGCAACAACATCATAACCTTTTACCGCAATACCTTTGTTATCGGCAAAAACGCTTTGTGCCTGTAGATTCATTGCTGCAACAAGAAATGCAATAACGCCAACAGTCAGCCGGGAGGCAGACCAATACGAGGTTTTCATGGAATTAACTCTAAAGAAAAAAGAAAATACTTGGTGGATAACAGCACAAAAATACGTTTTCCTATAGAAGAAAAATGTCAGGCAGCGAACATTTCACGTTTTTTCACAATAATTTCCCCACGCTTGAAATCAAGCGCCCCGGAAGCACGAAGGTCGTTAAAAATCAGGTTAAGTGTTGGGCGTGCTATTCCAATCAAATCAGCGATATTTTGTTGGGTGTAAATATGCCGTACAAGCAGCCTATCGCCTTGCTCACGGGCATTTTCCTTTGCTAAATCTTTGATAAATTCTTTGAGGCGCGTTTCGGCATCTTTGAACAGGAGAATTTCCATACGGCGCTCGATTTTACGAAGTTTCCAGCCGATAAGTTTCCGAATCCCCAAGGCAAAATCTTTGTAGTCCCGCATGAGGGTATTGAGCGTTTCTGCGCTCATTGGGCAGAGCGTAGTGCCTTGCTCCAACGAAACGGCACATTCCATGCGCTTTTCTTCACCGAACAGCACCATTTCACCAAACAGTTCCCCCTTCCCCAAGATAGCTTTGATGCGCTCTTCGCCACTTTCGCCCACAGCCGTAATTTTCACTTTTCCATTTGCGATTAAATAGACCGTTTGCGCTGAATCATCCTCCCAATAAATTACCTCGCCTTTGGAATATTCCTTGAACGTGTGATTAGCACTGTATTCCGCAAACTTATGTGGACACAGCATCTCAAACATATCAACATTTTCGATATACCAAACGGCAGACATGGTGAAGGGATAAGGAATGAGGGAAAAAGGATACGGGAAAACAGAACAATAAAGAGTGAGAAAGGGCTTTGGTGCTGGGTTTTGCGGTTAGGCGCAGTCGAAATTTACAAAACAAATCACAAACTATGCACTTTTTTGTTTTGAAAGTGCAAAAAAGCAAGTATCTTAGGCATCAACCGTTTACAACTCAACTATTTATTTTGCAAGTCACAATTTCTTTCATCAATGTTGTTACATTTATGCCTCACATTATCCTCGAACACTCAAAAAACATCGTCGAAAGCACAGATTTTACGGCACTTTTCCGCCAAATTCATGAAAAAATGATGGAGTTTGGCGTGTTTAACCAAGACGACCTGAAAAGCCGTGCCTACGTATGCGATAATTACTTCATAGCCGACGGGAAGCCGCACCACGCCTTTGTTCACGTCGAGGTCGGCATTTTGTCGGGGCGTAGCCTTGAAATGCGTGATAAATTGAGCGCTGAAATCACCGACATCCTCAAAAATACCTTCCAAGACTCGCTCCATGAAAGGCACTGCATAGTGAGTTTAGAACTCCGCGAACTTGACCGTGAGACATACCGAAAAGTCATCTCTGCTCATGCTTCCACGTCGGGGATGTAAGGAAAGTCATTGGTTAATTGGTCATTAGTCATTGGTTAATTGGTCATTGGTTCAACGCTGATAACGACTAATGCACTAATGACTAATGCACCAATGACCAATCAACTCATGCGCCAAGTGACTACCCCCGCCGCAAAAACATCATCACAGCAACATGAACGACCGTTGCAATCATCAAAACAACAGCAAACACGGGCTTTTGCGTTTTGTGCCGAAAAAGCAAACGCCCAAGCCATCCGCCTAAAAAACCGCCCAATAATGCGCATAAATGTAGGGTTCGTTCCGGTACGCGCTGGGCAGAACGCTGTGCTTGCCATTTGTCGAAGCCGTAGAGTGAAAAAGTTACGAAACTTGAGGTGGCAAGCCAGAGAAGATAGTATTGTTCCATAGTTAGGGGTTTGTTGTGGTATTACGAAAAATGTTATCGAATCACGTGCAGACGTTCTTGTATCACACTTTCGGAGTTTTTCAATCGCACCAAATATACACCGCTTGGCAGCGATTGTAAACTCCAATCGTTGGTGTATGTGCCTTCATTGTACTGACCTTCAGCAAGCCGCATAAGCACTGTACCTTGAAGCGTTACAAGTTCCAACGTCAGATATTCCGCGCTTGGCACGGTGAATCGTACGGTGAGTTTTTCTCCCGATGGGTTTGGGAAAATAGAAAGTGCTTTCATCGTCGGTGAGCCTATAAGCCTCTTCCCACCTGCCTTTGACACGCCCGCAGCGAAATACTGCGGCAATGTATCCGACCGAACAATGACTTGCGAAACTGTACCACCACTAAGTTGGCTGCGCGTAGTGTCCCAAACAAAGCGCGTAATTTTTAGTGCAGAAGTATCCGTATTGCCAGCTACAACGCGGCATCGAAAGCGTACCAGCGTGGAATCAAGCCGTCCTTGCATATCGGGTACCCAGCGAGTCGGAGTAAAGGTATAACTTGCAATATCACCAGTAACAGCCCCTTGTGTCAGTTGCGTTTCGTCATTTGCAGGTATCAATACTTGCCGATTCATCGTTATGTCGCCTGTAAATGCCGCCGATGAGGGCGTTGCACGTTGCAGTGTACCCAATGCAAACTGCGAACGCTCCTGAACCGTGCCTTGCGTGGAGCGCTCCAAAATTGCTTTGGTGTCGAGCGCGGCAATTTTTACAAGAATCGTGACAATACCGCCCGGCACAACCCCTTGCTGCTCCGCGCTTATTCTCGGCAACAGCACAATGTCGTTGGAATCCGGTGGGCGCACCCGCACGAAGGTTGGAATTGTCAGCGTATCGGAGAAAGTTCCTACTTGAGCGACAAACTGCACCGAACCTCGCACGGAATCTCGCTGTGAACGTGGTTTCACCGTACAGTTGAGCGTAAACACCGCCTGCTGTGCGGCTTGTAGCGAAATGGCATTAGTGAAAACGTCGTTAAAACCAAAAGTTGCTATTTCCGTATTTTCTGAACGGGCAATTACTCGCGGCACGAGTGTTAATGCGCTTGTGCCGATGTTGGTCAGTTGTACGGATTCTGTTTTGGACAACCCCGCCGTTACCGTTCCAAAATCCAATTCCTCCCCGACAAACCCCAGCACTCCGCCACGCGCCGTTAGTGCGTTTGTGAAGGTAACATCCGTAGGCGGCACTGCTCCTGCAGAAGCAATAGTATAACCCACAACAACGTTTGCAACCTGTTCCCCGACAGCCCTTGGAACAAAGCGCACTCTGAAGGAAATTGTACTGTCAGCCTCAAGTGTTTGAGCGCTCGTGAAGCCACTGACGGTAAATTGTCCGCCTGTCTGCGTTGTCGGTTCTGAAAGTCTCACGGAGTGAATAATGATGCGGGTTCCACTCAAATTTTGAATCGTAACGGAGCGCTCGACACTGCGTTGAAGCAGCACTCGCCCGAAGTTTAGTGATTCCACATTCAGTGTTTGACCTTCGGGAAGCGTTGTAAAACGCCCCACATCCGACCATGCACCCGGCAGTCCTTCGCTGACGGCTCTGACACGCCAAAAATAGGTTGTTAAAAATTGCAACGCTTGAGTGTTAACCAGCGTTAAACGCGACCGAAAAGGGTCATTAGATGTAAGGCGCACCGTTGCTGCGCTGGCAAAATCTTGTTGCTGTGAAAATTCAATTTCGTAGAGGCTCGTAAATGCTGTGGTAGTCCACACAAACGTAGGAATGATGCTAACATTTTGCGCCAGTGCCTGCGGTTGCAGCAATAGCGGGCGCTCGGACGGTGCTTGTGGCGGAAGGGCGCGAATACGGATATTTTGCCGAATAAGCGTCAGTTCTCTGGCAACGCGATTACGCACAAAACACGTGTAATCGCCCGTATCTGCCCTTGCAAAACGCTCTACAAGCAGCACCGAATCTGTTGCGCCGACAATCACCCTCCCGGCTCTGTACCACTGATAATCGTTAAACAAACCGCCAACTGTGGAAGAAAACCGCAAACGACTAAATACTCGAACAGTAGTGTCAATGCGGCTCAGAACGCTGTCTTGCGGAGAATAGACCGCCGCACGAACACTCGAAAAATTCCGTTCCAAACTTTCAAAAGTGAGTGCATTCCCCGCGACATTCACCGAATCCAGCGCTATACCGCTTGTGCGGCGCAGTTGGGGAAGCGCAGTGAGACGATTATTAGCAAGAGAAATACGCTGCAAGGCGCTTATTTGCTGGATGGAATCGCTCATTGACGTAAACGTATTGCTGTCCAGCCACATTGTGGTCAGAGCGCTTAAACGCCCGATTTCAAGCGGTATTGCGCCCGAAAAGCGGTTATTTCTGAGCGACAGCGTTTGTAATTGACGCAAATTCCCCCAAAATGTTGGTAATGCTCCCGAAAGCTGATTCCTACTGCAATCCAGCGTTTGAAGCTGTGTCAGGTTTCCAAATGATAATGGCAAATTTCCTGTGAGTTGGTTCTGAGAAAGCTGCACCGTGCGTAAAGCGCGACAATCGCCCAAACTCGACGGAATCAAGCCCGTGAGCCGATTGCGGCTAAGGTCGAGACGCTGCAAATTAGGAACGGCTTGGAGTGTAGCTTGTTTACCGTTATCCGCCAAAAGCCTTACTGTTGCTTGCGTTCCAAGCGTTTGCGGGATTGTCCCCGTCAGTCCGTTTCCTGCAAGCAAAAGTTCTCTGAGCGCAGTCATAGAACCGATTGCAGCAGGAATCGAATCCGCAAGAAGGTTTTGACTTGCATCGAAAATTTCGACGCGCTGCAAATTCCCCAAACACGGCGGTAATACGCCCGAAAAGCCGTTAGAATCAAGCCGCACCTCACGAAGATTCACAGCATTACAAAGCCCTCGCGGAATGTCGCCAACAAAACGGTTCTGCCCTATGTCAAAAACTTGCAAATTAGCATTGGTGGCGAGTTGAGGGAATGCCCCCGAAAAGCCGTTTCTGCGAAGCCGTATCACTTCCAGCGCAGACATCGTTCCAATCGAGCTTGGCACGGAGCCGCTAAGTTGATTCCCCGACAAATCCAACACTTTTAATGCTGAAAGTTCTGCCACAAACAAGGGTAATGCGCCCAAAAGCGCATTATTACTCAATTCCAAACTCGTAACGCGCCCTTGCTCTACGCGCACACCTGACCACGACGACAAAGGACGCTCCGTAAGCCAATTCCGTTCGATAGCCCATGCGCCGCCACCGGTAACATTGTATAGCCGTACAAGCACTATAGAATCACGCTGAAGCGGGGTTAAATTTTCACCGCCTGAGTTCGGCAGAATAAATCGAAAGTCCAGAACCGACGTAGCGATGCCGTTTGGCGTTGTAATGCGGATTGACCCGCTCGTTGCTCCCGTTGGGACAATCGCTGCAACGACGGTTGCAGAAATCACACGGAATGAAGCTGCTGTTACTCCGGCAAACGTAACATTGTTTGCTGCGGCAAGATTTTGCCCCGAAATAAACACCTCCGTACCCGCTTCACCACTGGGCGGAGTAAAGGAAATAATGCTTGGAGGCGGTCCGGCAGAAATAATGACTTGAAACGATTGTGTGCTTTGTGCCAGACCTTGCAACGTACTGACGCGAATAGTCCCCGAAGTCGCATTATTACTGAGCGTGGCGATAATTCGCGTGTCGTTTGCAACGGAAAAACTTGCCACCGAACCCCCACCAATGCTGACATTTGTCACATTCACAAACTCCGTTCCGGTAATTTCCACCGTTGCGCCTGTTGCGCCCGAACTTGGGGTAAATGCTGTGATTGTGGGTGGTCTGAGGAATCGAAAATCCTGCTGCGATTGCACAGAACCACCAGCCGCCACAAGGGAAATTTTTCCGCTTGCTCCAGCGGCAACCCTTGCCAATACTAGGCTCGGAGACATTGTGCGAATACTGTCGGCGGGAACACCGCCAAATTGAACACTGCTCACGCTCACCAAATTTGCGCCTGTTATCTGCACCCAAGCACCGGAGCCTGCTGCGGAGGTGAATGACGTTATCTGAGGCGGCAGGACATATTGAAAAAGATTCGGCGTTTTGGAAGTATCGCGCCCCGCCCTTGCAAAGACAATGATAGCATTGGTGCTGTTCACAAGCCCGGTCGGCATTTGTGCGGACAAAGCGCTCGTGGAAGTAACCATGAGGCTTTGCAATCGCACCCCGCCAAATCGCACGGAATCTACTTGGATGAAATTTTTGCCGAACACATTCACAACTGTTCCCGCACCGCCGACACGCGGAACAATGCTGTCTATTTTGGGAGGTGGAATATAGGTAAACACTTGGCTTGAGGAGGCTTGCCCTGCGGCAGCAAAAATTGAAACAACTCCCGAAAGCGGCGTTGTACTGAGGACAATGCGCACTTGTGTTTGCGAAGCCGAGGACAGTACCGTGCCGTTAGCGCCCGTCAGCACTTGCCCACCGATACGTACGCTGTCAATAAGTTGAAAATTATTACCGTTCACCGTGATTGTATCGCCCGCCGTTCCTTGCGTTGGGACGATAGATGTAATTATCGGCGCACCAAAAAAGGTAAATATCGTTGCGGAAGTAACAGTACCGCCCGGCGTAGTAACATTCACATTTCCCGTTGCACCGGGACCAACATCCACAAACAACTGTGTTGGCGAGACAATATCAACATTTGTTCCCGGAACTCCTCCAAAACGCACCGTTACAGGTGCAATAAAGTTTGAACCCAGCACTTGCACCGTAGCGCCGGACGTACCTTGTTGTGGAGTGAACGAAGTTATTGTAGGCGGTTGGACAAATTGAAACACTCCTGCGGAATTTCCCGAACCAGCCATAGCTGTTACGGCAACAAGCCCTGTTCCACCTCCTGCGGCAACTTGCGCACGAATTTCCGTAGGTGAAATCACCATAAAACTTTGCGCCGGAATGCCTCCAAAGCGGACATTTCCGACGTTCACAAAATTCGCTCCTGTAATGGTGACAAACGTTCCCCCGCCGCCGATGCTGGGCGCAAACGACGTAACAATCGGTGCTGTGGCATTGGAAGAAATTGTGATTTGGAGTTGCACCGGGTCAATCGGCGCACCGGAAGTGCGGTAGAGCGTAACAATGGCTTGCGTTGAACCTCCGGCAAGCGGAGCATTCAGCCAGTTGATAACAATCCCGGTTTCGAGGATTGATGCGGTGTTGGTGAAGGTACGCGTGTAATTCACGGCAAACTGCGCATTTCCCCCGGGAGCAGCATCCACGCGCAGCGCGACACTTGCATCGGTGGAATCAAACTGCCCCGTACGCCGCCGAAAGACGCTATACCTCATGGCAACAGGGTTTCCGGAGTTTACAAGGGCAGGAAAACCCGTTGTCGCTGTGCTAGAGCTGTTTGAAAAAGCAAGCACAAGCGGATGAATTTGTGCCGAAACAGGAAATGTGCTTCCAAATCCGTAATTGTCCCCAAATTGCAAGGTGTATGTCGCGTTCGTGATTAAAGTCGCCGTAGGCTGTAACGTGTTGGTGTTGGTGAGGTTGGTTGTTGGAGACCATTGAGCAATAAATGGGGATGTCCCACCAAAAAAAGACGGAGCGGTAAAACGAGTTGGCTTGTTAAAGCTGACAAATTGGGTATTAACATTGATGACAGGCGAAAATTCGACAACAATGCTGGCTGTTGTCTGTGACGGAATATTGTCACTAACACTATGAATGACAGTATCGCGGACATCAGGAATGATATTTCCAATTGGTGTGTAGGAAATACTTCCTGACCCACCTAAGTTCACAGTAGCGCAAGTTGATCCACCATTTGCTCCAATAAGGGAATAGGTAAGAGAACCAGTGCCAATTTTTGTTGCTGTCAGTTGCCCGGTTGATGTTACCGTTGGAGCAACGATAACATTTGATGTTGTCGAGGCATCCATCCATATCGGGGTATTGATTAGTGATGCCGTATTTTCCTGAGTGGAACGGTCGGCAGCAATTTGGGAATATCCTTCATTAAATCGCCAGTAACCTATAAGATTGCTTCCATTGGGGTGGCTGGCATCCAACTCCCTTCTTCGCCACGAAGCAATAACAGACTGTGGCAAAGGTGTATTCCAAATTCGCACTTCATCAATATTTCCTTGCCAAAACTCCGTAATACCACCACGGGAGCCGATATAGAATGGTTTTCCCCCGACCGGACTTAAAGAGATATTATCTGTTCCCATTAGCCGCCCATCAACGTAATACGTTATTACACCCGCATTGTAGGAAACTGCAATATGAGCATAATTGTAACGACGGAATGTTGGCATCACTGACCGTTGAACCGTTGTCGCACCGCTGTTGGTACTGACTTTAAGGAAGGCATTAAGTTGTCCAACATTCAATGAAAAATTTTGGCTTCCTGCATCACCAAACGAGAAAATACAAGGGTCATACCCAGGTGTGCCAACAAACCAATACGGTCGTACAAGCGCTTCCATTGTAAAACTTTGCAATGAGTCGTATGCAGCCCTCGGGGAGGCAACCACAGTTTGGTTTGAACCATTAAAGAGAAGTTGATAACCAAGAGCTGATTTAACAGGAAGATTGGCTGCACCGACAGCAAAATATGCCTGTCCGAAAGGAACAACAGGTTGTACAAAATCGCTTACAAGCCCGTTTAATGTTTCGGTGCCTCCAATTCCATTATAGACAAACGGCGTATCAACACGGGCAACCATCGAAGGTTTTGTCCAGCCTCCGCTCCGAAACAGCCCTACTGATGCCAGGTTTATCGTGCCGCCATTCACTTCTTCAATTTGCCAATTTTCCGTCGAGCTAATCGAACTAATTCTTGTGCCGGGTGCAGCACCACCTATCATTCCGTTATACGCTCCCACTTGAAGAATTGGCATCAATGAGACGTTAGTGGTGCCAAGTGCGAAGGGTAAAAATCGACCTGCTGTTCCCAAAGGGAAGAAGTAAGAATTTATGGAGTTTGCTATCGCACGGCGCATCTGCCCTTGGACGTAACCGAAGCCGGTAGTGGCGAATGTTACCGACAATGCAGAAGGATTACTGACAAATACCATTCCGTTTGCCATTTCACCGGAACGAACAATCCCGCTTGTTACAGCAAGTGAAGCGTTATTTCCCAAAGTTAAAATGTCACCCGCACTACCCGGAATTTGCAATTCTGTACCGGAAGTTTTGTTGATATGCAGATTTGCATCAAGTGTTCCTGGTACTTGCATTTCAGCACTTCCGGGAAAACGATTCGTTCCTCCGGTGTAGAAGAGGTTTGACCCACCAGCATAAGTTATTGGTGTTCCTTCAACCGAGCCGTCGCCTTCCAAACGTAGCGTACCACGATTTTGAATAAATAATGTTCCTTCTTGCCCAAGTTTTGTGCCGTTATTGATTAAAAGAACACCGTTTGTTTGTACTACAAGAAATTGAAGAGGAGCGATATTCCCCCATCGGCTTATTTGTAAAAGGTTTGAACCTGTATTTAACGTTCCTGTATTGATAGATAGCGTACCAAAGATATTCGTTGGCGAACCAAGATTAACCGGAGTAACAGCCCCCATTTTGTTAATGCTTAGCGCACCAGGCATTGTTTGTGGCAATTCTAATGAATTTGTTGTTTTGGGATTTCCTAGGGTGTAACTCAAAGTTGCCGTTGTGCCGAGATAGTTTACAGCATTCATGCCCCCAATCTGCCCTGTACCTGCTATTTCCAATCTACCGCCAATGGGGCTTAGACTCTCAATGTTGATGGTTCCATTGTTATTGAGCGTCCTCATATGGGCAATTTCGAGAACACCGTTGTCTTTTACAGCAAGTGTTGAAGAGGGTTGGATAATTCCTGTTGTTCCTGCCATGCCATTCATTACCAAACGCCCTCCGGCATTAACATTCCAAGTTCCTTGTTGAAGGAGAAAACTGCCCTGCACATTTAATGTTCCCATGATACCATTCACAATTCCCCCGGGTTTATTAACCAGAATTGTTCCCGTCATGCTTCCGGCTGTTACTTCTCTGGCTGTTGCTGAAATCATGTAAGTATTCATGCCAACAAATTCTAGCGTATCGTTTGCCGATCCATAATTGATGTTGCTCGACCCAGCTATAGTTGGGTTGCCAGCAATAACAAATTTCCCTCCGCCACCGAAAATCTGCACAACGGAATTATTGGTAAACGTTGCACCATCACGTACTGTCAAGACTGCTCCGGGAGCATTTGTTCGCAGAGTACCGCCCAAGGTTACAAGCCCCGTACCGCTCGGAGCTATTATCAACGACATCCCCGTCCCTAAGGTTAAACGAGAAGGTGCTGTATTGACATTGAGAGAATTTATGGTTAGCGTTGCCGATTGCAATGTAACATCACGCATACCGGTTACAACCAAATTCACGATATTGGCTGGAATGCCGCTCGTGATGGTAACCGCTCCAGCCATACCACCATTATCAAATGTGACATTATCTCCCATACCGGGTATGCCTGCTCCGCCTGCTCCACCTGAAGTAGCACTCCAATTTGCCGCATTATTCCAAACGTTTGAGCTATTTCCCGCTACCCAGAAAAAAGGCGCGGAAATGAGATTTGTTGCAAATAGCGCCAATACTACGCTACAACAAAAACTACGGAGCAGAGCCGCAATAGAAATTGAATAAACGCTTGTTTTCATGGGAGTAAGAGGAAGATTGTTTTACATACCCTAATGATTTTCACCTGAATAGCGTGATAAACTCCGTACAGAATCGAATAAGAACGAGAATGAAATGAATTTAACGATTTTCCGCACCATTCACAAGTTACCAGCAGTCATTTTCCGGTATGCCGAAAGGTTATATTCTCAGGCTTTGGCAAATCTCGTCACCTTTCGAGAAGAACAAGGAAAGAACAATCTTGTTACATTCTCCAGCAACAAAAAATTTCCATCGGGAAGAAACAAAACTTTCTCTAAATTTACGGTCGTTTCATTACTCACACTCAGCGCTATACCATGCACCTTCATTCCAAACTTCCAACCGTCGGCACGACAATTTTCACATCAATGTCCCATTTGGCGAGTGAATACAATGCCATCAATTTGGCACAGGGATTTCCCAATTTTGCTCCGCCACCCAAACTTCTCTTATCGGCAGCAAACGCCATGCAACGGGGATTAAATCAATACGCTCCCATGGCAGGTTATGTGCCGCTTCGGGAGCGGATTGCCGAAAAAATCGAATACTGCTATGGAAGACGCATAAACCCAGATTCAGACATTACGGTTACACCGGGTGGCACGGCGGCTCTCTTTGCAGCCATGATGAGCGTCGTTCACAAAGGCGATGAAGTGATTGTGCCGGAGCCGTGTTATGATTCGTATTTGCCGACATTGGAACTCTGCGGAGCGCTCATTAAGCGAGTTCCGATGAAATTTCCCGACTACTCAATAGATTGGGACAGAGTTCAAACGCTGGTTTCACCAAAAACGCGGATGATTATCATCAACACGCCGCATAATCCCACCGGAAGCATCCTCCGCAAAGCAGATATGGAGCGCCTCTCAGCCATTGTTCGTAATACCGACATCATGATTTTGAGTGATGAAGTCTATGAGCATATCACCTTCGACGGCGAGGCGCACCAAAGCGTTCTTCGCTACAATGACCTCGCGGAACGCAGTTTTGTCGTGTATTCCTTTGGAAAACCGTTTCACGTAACGGGCTGGAAAACAGGCTATTGCGTGGCTCCTGCCGAACTTATGCGGGAATTTCGGAAGGTCTATCAGTACATGAATTTTGCTTCTTTCACTCCCGCACAAGTCGCATTTTCTGAACTGTTAAGCAATAAAGAGCAATACGAATCACTACCGGAATTTTATCGGCAAAAACGAGACCTCTTTCAAGACTTGATGCGGTCTTCAAGGTTTGAATTTTTTCCTTCTCACGGCTCATATTTCCAACTTGCACGCTATTCGGACATTTCCACGCTTAATGACGCAGAATTTGCTGTTTGGCTCACCACAACGCACGGTGTGGCTGTTATTCCCGTCTCGGCTTTTTACCGCGATTCCACCGATAATCACGTTGTTCGTTTTTGCTTCGCCAAGACCGACGAAACCTTGGAAAAAGCTGCTGAAGCACTTTGTAAAATATAAGGTCACATTGTTCCGCGTCTATATCAATAATTCCATGAAAAAATTCTTTCTCACCCTCGCACTCCTCTTGGGAGCGCTTGGAATCACTCTTTTTGCCGTATTACAGATGAAACCTTTTGGAAAAAATCCCACGGGCAAACGTTTAGAACGTGTTCAACAATCACCACATTACCGCGACGGGAAATTTCAAAATCTTTCCGAAACGCCGATGATGACTGGCGATAACGCGCTTTGGGACAGTCTCCGTGAATGGGTTTTCGAGCGGCAAAACACAGAACCACCTGCGAAAATTCCTTCTCAAAAAACCGACCTCAAAAATCTCCCCGAAGGCTCACCACAGCTTGTTTGGTTTGGTCATTCGGGGTATTTGCTAAAACTGAACAGCTTAACGATTGCGATTGACCCGATTTTAGCGGAAAGTATTTCTCCTGTGCCGGGGTTTATGAACTCCTACAACGGCTCATTTCTCTATACCCCTGAAGATATGCCGCCGTTGGATGCCATCATCATCACGCACGACCATTATGACCACCTGAATTACGAAACCATTACCGCACTCAATAGCCGTACAAAGCGCTTCATTACTGCTTTGGGTGTGGGTGAGCATTTGGAGTATTGGGGAATTGAGCCGGCAAAAATCATGGAACTTGATTGGTGGGAAAGCATTGCAATCACTGATTCCGTCAGGCTTACAGCGACTCCGGCACGGCACTTTTCGGGCAGAGGAATAATCAACGATAAAACGCTTTGGGCTTCGTTTGTACTGCAAACGCCGCAGAAAACCTTGTATCTCGGCGGTGATTCGGGTTACGATTCGTTTTTCAAAACGATTGGCGAGAAATTTCCGGGAATAGATTTGGCAATCATGGAGTGTGGGCAGTACAATAAAAAATGGGCGCTCATTCATTTTATGCCCGAAGAAACCGTACAAGCCGCATTAGACCTTGGCGCGAAGGCTCTCATGCCTGTTCATTGGGGACGATTTACGCTGGCTTCGCATCTGTGGAATGAACCGATTGAACGTGCCGCAAACGAAGCACATAAGAGCGGTTTACCGCTTTGCACACCACAAATCGGGGAGCGCGTTGAACTTGATAAAACCTTGCCAAATAAGCAGTGGTGGAAACTGGTTTTAGCGGAATGAATTGGCAATCTCGAAACTTATTCCAATTTGAGTCAATAATTGTGCGTTATTTTTCGAGGATTTTCCCTTGAAAGCAGCACAAACACTTGCACAGACAAGAATGTCCGTGCCACAGAAGCCTGTTTTTTTTTTTTGCACAACGACTACCGCATATTAGTATCACTTCCCCACAATCGCTGTATTTGCAAGCGTTTCACGCCATGAGTCCATAATTTTGTTGTTTTGGGCAATCGGGTTTCCCGTCAGCAGAAGTTCCCGCAAATTTTGAAGGCGAGAGATTTCCGGCGGCAGTTCGCGTATGGTGTTTCGTGCCAGATGCAGCGTTTGTAAACTTGTGCATTCGCCGAGTTCGGCTGGAATAAGAGGTATAAAATTTCCCGACAGTTGCAGCACTTTCAGACTTTTCAGATTCCCCACCTGAGCAGGAAACGAGGTTAATTGATTTCCGTTCACATACAATTCCTGCAAAAACACGATATTTCCTAATTCCTGCGGTAATGTTTGCAGCAAATTAAAGTCTAAACGCAAGATTTGAAGCCGCTTGAGCGAACTTACCGATGGAGGTAATTCCGTCAAACGATTATAGGAAATTTGAAGTTTGCGAAGTTGAATAAGCGCACCAAACCTCGCGGGAAGAACCGTTAGTTTGTTCGTATTAAGATTCAGCGCTATAAGTTTCGTTAATTGAACGATTTCATCAGGTAGTACCGTGAGTTTATTTTCCGAGAGGTCAAGGTCGAATAGCTGCACACAAGCACTGAAGCGCTTTGGGAGTTCCATTAAACGATTTTGTGAAAGATTACATTCTTCCAACTTTTGCAAATTCCCAAACTCATCGGGAAGAGATTTTATGCGGTTTCTCTGACAAAAAAGGCGTTTTAATTTTTTCCATGAGCCAATAGTCGGCGGAAGTTCCGTAATCACATTGACACTCACGTCCAATTCCACCATATTTTGCAAGCGTTCAATACCCTCCGGAAGGCGCTCTATCTGGTTATTTCGCGCAACTAAGACTTGCAAATTTGATAATTCGCAGAGTTCCTCCGGCAGAACAGAAATTTTGTTTTTGGAGATGTCCAGATATTGCAGATTGTTAAGTTCGCTAATCCGCGAAGGCAGTTCTTCCAACTGCTCATCCACAAGCGCTAAACGATAGACTTTTTCAGGTTCTTTGAGTGCTTCAAGGAAATTGGTATAGAGTTTTTTCTTAGCAAGAAACGCGGAATCCAGAACTTGGTTTTGAGCAAACACCTCAAACCGTCCCCATAAACAGCAACACAGAAAGATATAGCATTGTAGCCGTGCAGAAGGCTTCATAACGATTTTGCGGTCAAAAAATAGCAAAAACAGAATAGCTTCAAAATTACGGAAAACTTTGGACTTTTTGAGGAGAAAAGTATCATAAGAAAAAAGCCGTAAAGCACACAACATCATGTTTGCAGGCTTTACGGCGTACACACGGCGAGTGCTTTTTTCTTAGAAGAATACAACGGTATTCGGGTTTATTCCAACATCAAAACGTCGCACAATCGTCCCGTCTATGCGGCGTACAATCACTTCTCCGTTGGTTGAAAAATCTCGTGCATTGGTAATCCACAACTCGGAAGAACGCGGATGCACTCCCAAGCCGTACCAAAACTCGTTCATCGCCGTTCTGCGCACGGCAATAGTGGGTTTTGCATCGGTTTGACGAAGTGTAAGGAGTTCCACGCCGCTATCACCTAAGTAAAACAGCGTGTCTCCGGTCGAAGAGAAATTTAGTGCGGAAGGAGATTTCATGCGCCATCTCCGGAGTTCTTGCAAATTCGCAGCATCAAATTCCACAATACCGCCCAGAGAATCACGCGACATAGGCAAATGCCTGTATGCGGCATATAATCTCGTTTTTGAGCGATTTGTCACAACATCACCTGCATTGGGTAAACCGGCAATAGTGCGAATTTCTCGGCGTGTTGCCAAGTCCACCACCGAAAGCGTTCCTGCTTTGGGTTCATTTGCACGAAAATCACCAAAACCGGAATTTGCAACAACAACATACTGCGACGTAGCAGCAATGCCCTCCGGTGCCGGTCCTACGGCAATGCGTGGTGTTCTTATGGTGAAGGTGCGCGGGTTAATTTCCGTGATGCTGTCGTCAATGTTGGAAACGTAGGCGGTCGTATCGTTCACAATGACCATTTTACGCGGCTCTTGTCCCATTTGCGGCATACGAATACGCCCCAACGAAACGCCACTGGAAGCCCTGATAACCTCAATACTCCGCGAAGTTGAAACAACAACGTAGAGCGTATCACCTTTCAAAACCATATTATTCGCCGTATCACCAATGCGCAAGCCCGGATTTACCCGTGCAAAAAAATCTTGCGTTACCATGCCTGAAGCAGCATCAAACCTCGCAAGCGTCGAATTATCCTGCCGCCACAAACCTTCCGCCAAAATGTATGCGCCCTGCACCGAAGCCGGAATCGGGTCAGGCTGAACAGGATTTTGACCACAACCAACAACAAACCACACCAAACCAAGCAATAACGCCACCTTTCGCACTAAATACCAGCGCGAAACAACAAATTGGAACATAACAATTCCCTTACAAAACACGCTGCAATGCCAGTTGCAGCCAAAATAAAAAAGACGAGGAAGGAAACGAAGAAGGGATAAAGGATAGGGGAAAAGGAATAAGGGCTGAAAAGCGCTTCAATACTTGCCGCTACTGGTGTCAGCGCATATTGAGTCGCGTTCTCGCTCCTCGTTCAATTTCCACAAATCACGATATTTTGTGAGATTTCCTCATCGCATCCGTTGGCGCGGATGGTCTTGCAGAAACAAAATGAATTAGCGTTTCTGAAGACGTGATGAGCATTGTAGGCAGGTCTTCCGGCTTAGGAGTCGTCCTTCGTGTTTGCCTTCCCACAAGTATTTGTGCTGCTTGCAGTGGCATTGGGGTAAAACACGTTGTCGTCCCTTACGGCGGCGCAACCGCGTAGGAATGGAAAAATGTAAACAACACTTTTCGCACCTAACTTCCCTATTCTCGCTTTTACGCATCCTTTCAAACAGGCGTTTGAACGCTTGATGCAAAAGCGCACCGTACAATGTTCAAAGAACAGACTGCCAAGTTACAACGAATTTTCGGTTTGGCGCAAATCTTTTCTTGCACTTTCTAGCGATTGACAAACAGAACTGAGGAATACTGCGGGTCGTAGCGGATTGCTGCAATAGAGCCGTAATCAATTTCCAACGAAAACGCCTTAGCAAGCGGCATTTCAAGCGTGTTGGCAAGCAGCGCCCGCACTACGCCTGCGTGTGCGACAATGCACAAATGTTCAACTCCCTCTGGCACAGCAGCAACCGCATCATGGAACGCCTCCACAGAGCGCCGCACAAGGTCTTCAAATGTTTCCCCATTCGGAGGTGCAACCCGCACAAAATCTCGCATCCATGCGTTCATCACAAACTCATCAATCTCGCCCCATGCTTGCATTTCCCAAGCGCCGAAGTTCATTTCTTTGAACCGTGTATCGGTCTCAACATCTTCTTTGTCGCAAAGCACTTGTGCCAATCGCAAAGAACGCTGAAGGGGGCTGGAAATCACGCGGAATTGTGCATTGCCAATCATCGAAAAAAGATTCGTGCGCGTTTTTGCAGATTCTTCAGGAAACGAGGCTGCAAGCGGCACATCGGACTGCCCGTAACAAATTCCCTTTGCCACATCGGGCTTGGTATGGCGAATGAGATACACCGTGAGCATACTTACTTCTTTCCTCGCTTTTGTGGAGTACCGGAAGAAGCATCATAAAAACTGAGTTCATTGCTACTACGAACCCGCTCCAATGCTGCTTCGATAATGCGTTCTACCGTTTTATCATCCGGCTCTTCATTCTTGACTTTTTCCGCATGAAGGCTCTTCAAAAGGGCTTGCACCCAATCAAAATCCAGCCCGTGCTTACGGGCAAGCATCTCCACAAGAGCCATATCGTCTTTGCGGATGCCGTATTGAATAAACGTGTTGTCGAGAGCTTTGCGCATGGGTGGTTTTTGGTTTTTGGTTTTTGGTTATCGTGAGAAGGTAGTAAACCGCCCCGTCCTACGGCTTCTTAGCCGTAGAACGGGTTTGGACGACGCGCTGTACTCCGCCTTGACCATTGATAAAAACAGGAATTGCAGCAAAATCATTTTCCCCCAAGCCTTGCTTTAATCGCTTTTGCACGTAATCAAGGCAATACTCCGCGCAATATTCAAAAGGAACAGTTGCCATTGAACCTTTGACAGCAACGGACATTCCGGTACTATAATCCTTTTCAAATTCCTTCGTTTTGAAATGGCGTAAATCCTCAAACGTCAAACGACAATAGTTCGATAACGATTCCGGCTGCGCACGTTCCGTTGTGTAAGAAAGTGTACCCACAATAGTGATATTTCCTTGCTTCAAGCCCTTTTTTGCAACGAGAATATACACGCTTTTAATGCGCCTGAGCGATTGCAAGGCAAGGTAATAGCTCTTCACCGCTTCGCAATCCGTCGGCGACGATGTTTCATCAATCACGTGCTGCGGAATTGGCTCTTTTGCTGCAATGAGTCGCTTAATTTCAGCAGCATTACTACACTCTTTTTCGGCAATATCCAGAACAGGAGTACGAGGGATTCCGGGAGTACAGACTTCGCTAAAACGACGCACCAAGAGTGAATCGGCGGCAATCATCAAAACCTCATCCCCGCTTGTTTCCAAATTCACTTCTTTTGTAATAACGACACTTTGACGTTTGCGTATGGGATTGCTTACAGTCTTGACGAAAAGCCGCGTTGGGGTGTTTTCCAGCGACCGCTCTGCCTCCTCAAGCACAAACGCCAACATCGTTTCATGGTCTGTATATTCGATACTTCCACGCACGGGAATTTTTGCTCCTGTGGAATCATCCTGCAAAAAAACCTTTGTCGGTATTGTGCGTAATTCTTCGGGAGACAAGACCAGAACAGGCTCTGCGAGCAGCGCCTGAACCCAATCGGGATTCACCAAATCTTGACGCGAAGGAGCTGTGGTGGCGATTATGCCTTTGAATTTGGGATTACCTTTACTTGAACTACCGAAAAGAGCGTAAATTCTGCGCAACGTAGGATTTTGGTATTCCTCAGAAAGTCGTCGTGACAGCGAGGAATTTCCTACAAGCACGATAAAATCTTGCTTTGGAAGGTTTGGTACTTTTTGAGGAGGAATTTCTTCTGCCGAATTGAAACGCTGAGAATCTAAGGACAATTCTGCGTAGGCGACCACCGAATCTGTGCGCAAAGCCTGACCATTACTTGTGATGGTAACATTCAAGGGTATTTCCAAGCGTTGATGATTTTCTGCGCTTACCTTCCCGTTCAAGGGATTTTTCACCGAAGCCGCAACACGAAGGACAACATTCCCTTGCAAGGTATAAATCTCCGGTTTTTTGGGAATTGGTATGTCCGAAATCTCAATGTGAAAACGAGCATTTACGCCGCGTGTACGAAATTCTGTCAGCCGTACTGTGGCATCACTGACGTTCCAATGCAGTTTCGCTGAAGGTTCTTTCACAGGCTTGAGATTGAGCGTTGAAGAGGAAACATCAAGGCTTGACGACACCCAGCGTACAGACGTGCTGTCTGCAAAAACAGCAACATCTTCACGCCCCGGAAGCGCGGAAATGCTGACATTGGTAACATCTGCCCGAAGCCCCTCAACCTCAGCATTGATGAGCATTCTGGCTTTTTCTTTCACGAAGGTATGCTGAATGTTTGCAACACGAATGTAGCGAGAATCAATAACGGGAGGTATTTGTTCAATCTGTTGAGAATAAGAATGGAGCATCAATTTTTCACCTGTTTCAGGATAGCGCCAATAAGCTGCAAGTTCAACCCTTGTCGCGGAGGCAGGTAATACGGGGCTTATCTGCTCTTGTGTGTGCTTGTACCAACGCGGTTCGGCAGAGTCAAGCCTGAAACTAAATTGAACGTTGTTCCACAGTTTTTTGACATCCTTGTTACCCGAAAACATCCTTTCACTCAGCGCATAGTTATTGATGTTCAATGCCCTTCCGTAAAACGCTTTTTTGCCGAGATTTTGCACAATGCCGGAAGCAGATACCGTTAGCACAGTAGAATCAATAACCTTTTGCTGAGGGTTGGGAAAATATGTGTAGAGAATACGATATTTGCCAATATCAAGTTTTCCCTCAATGACCAGCAAATATGTTTCCCTGAGTTGAGAAGCATCCTGCAATAACGCCGACGAATCGCGCACAATGCGCCAATGTACAGGATAGCGAGAACCGTAAGAAACTACACCTTTGTAAACCGTAGCACGGATTTGTGTGATTGGCGTAATGCTTATGTACGGGTTTTCCCGTTCAATAAATTGCCCTTTAGGAAGCGAAAATCGGAGTAGAATTTTCGAGAGACCATAGCTTACAGTTTCTTCAGATTGGACTTGAAACTGAGCAAATACAAGGTTTGTGCTTCCAAGCAATAACGGCAACAGGAGAAAGAATATTCGCATAACCACAGGGAAAAAGTTCAATCACAGGGAAAGAGTGTACAAAAAAGCCGCACCAAAGTATGATTTGATGCGGCTTCTGCAAATATACATGAATTTTCGGATTCACCGAAACGAATTGCTTTGATGATTTACTTCATGCTTTTCCATGTTGCCAAAAGTTTTTCGTTGTCGGCAAGGTCAAAAGGCGCATTTTTCATTGCTTTGCCCATTGTTACGCCTTTTTCGAGAAATTTCACGGCATCTGCTTTTTTGCCTGATTTTTCCAGCAAACGCGCTTTGATGACGTGATTGCGGTAGGTTTCTTGAACAGCAATCGAAGCATCAATCATTTTCATTGCTTCATCAAGGTTTGTTCCCGTTTGGAGGGCATAATTGGCAAAACCGATATTTGCACCAAGACCGTTTGCAACAGCTGTGCGAGCCTTACCAAAAGCGAGGTCTGCGGTATTAACGGTCATTTTGATGGGCAAACGCAAGCGCTCCCAATACAACACCAAATTTGCTGCTGTATCGGAAAGGTCTTCAAAGGAGAATTCAAGCCATTCGCGGGAAACAGGCATCATTTGTGCTTTGACTTTAGCGCGAAAAACGTCTTCTTCTTGCTTGTAGCCCGCAGTACCGCCTAAATTCGGGTTTTTGTTGATAACCAGCGTCCACTCGCCTGTTTGTGCGGGAACGGTGAAAAGGCTGTATTTTCCGGCAGGAAGTTTTTGTCCTTCAATCATGACTTCATCCGAAACTTCCAGCACCGTAGCGGCATTTGCGCCTGTGCGCCAAAGTTCGTTAAAGGGTACAAGTTTGCCCCAAACTTCGCGCCCTTTCACGCCCGGGCGGCTGTAGGTAACGGTTACATCAGTTATGCCGAGGGTTTGCTTCACCACTGCCCCTGAACTTGGCGAAGGAAAGCGTACTTGCTGTGCAAAGGTGGTGCTTGCTACGAAAGCGAGCAACGCGACAAGGCTCAGTGCGCCTTGTGCGAATCGAAATGTGCGTGGTGTCATTTGTCCACAACTCCAATAAAATGAGAAAGTGAGACCTTTTGAGGTCAAAAGTTACGTTTCAAACTTACGAAAATTTGCTCGGAAACATCGTACACTTTTTCTTACTCACGTGCTTATCGGTGCTTCATTTCTCACAAAATCTTGCCTTTCCATGCGCAGCACAAAACACTCTTCATCATTAAACACCCGCTTTTCCACAAAGCGGAACCCGATTCGCTCATAAAATCGGTGTGCTTTGGTGTTACTTGCCAAAGGGTCAATGATGACGGCGGTAATATTCGGCGGAGCGAAACACCGCTCTAATGCAAGCCGCATCATGACTGTTCCGTAACCTTTGCCCAAATCCGATTCTTCCCCAATCCAAATATCAATCGCTCGAAGATTCGGTGCGCATTCGCCCCAATAGTGGGTTTCTTCCAAAAGCGGGTCAATGATTTGCACCATTCCAATCGGGCGACCATCCGCTTCGGCAATAAGCTGCTCGCGCCATTCAGGTTCGTTTGCCAATTCTGTTTCCCAATGCCAATCATCATCAGGGTCGGAATCCATGACGTGCGGCTTTGTGTCCCAATACCGCAGTAATGGTGCATCGGCGGGAGTGGCAGTGCGCAGGCGAATGTGCGGGAAGCGATTGATTCCGTACAAACACAATTCTTCTCCTGTTTCCGGCTCCGTAATTCTGCTATCAAACATTAGCCCCAAACGCTCTAAAAGCTTGATAGATGCTTGGTTTTGAGGAAGAACGACAGCATGAATTGTCGGCAGACGAAGTTCTTCAAACGCCCAGCGCAAGACCGCTTCAGCACTTTCTTTTGCGTACCCCTTGCTTTCATACTCCGGCAACAGCGCGAAACCAATATCGGGATGGTCAAGATAATCCCGTTTGAGCAAACCACAAATACCAATCGGCTGCCACAAAGCCTCATCATTACTTGATTTCAACAACACTTTGCACAAGCCAAAACCATGCTCGGCATAACTTTTGAGCGGTCCGATTTGCAAGTACCGTTCAGCATCTTCGCGGGTATGAACGTTCCGGTCGGCAATGTATTTTCGGTAGCCTTCGGTGTTCAGCAAACTGATGATAAATGGCGTGTCGTCCAGCGTGAGAGGGCTTATTCTCAGGCGCTCTGTCTCAATTATTGGGGGAGGTTGCATTTTGCCGAAAGTATTTGTGAAAGGAGAAATTATTCCCTTTCGGATGAAAGTGTCCATCGTTGTAAAGATAAAGCGTCCTTTGTCTCTCCTGTTACTCGTTATTTCAAGCCTCCGCAGCTTTTTTTAGGTCAGAAGCAAATTGCTCAAACGATGCGTCAAACGGCGGAATCATGCGAGCGAAAAGGGGAAAAAGCGGACCGCCGATTTTTTCCGTCATCGAAAACACAACGCCTGACGCGCTTGTTTCCAAGGTAAATACACGTTTGCCCATAGCATCGCCCCACACCAAACGTTTGTTCGCTTCCATTTCTTTTACGGTCAGTTTGAATGTACGCTTGGGGTCGAGCGTGGAAACAAGCCGTATTTGCTGACCTTGAGCAATCGTGCCTTCCAGTGAAACAATCGTAGAATTCCAGCGCGGGTAATCTGCGGCATTTGTCAGTAAAGCCCAAACAACCGTTGTTGCCGCATCAATACTGATGCTGACGGAGGTTTCACGGCTGAATGTTGCTTTTGTCGTTACGGCTTTGCCGTTGGGGTTGAGTGCCATAGTGGTTGTGAGGAAAAAGTAAAAAGATGTTTTCTAAAATACAAAAAACTCCAAAGTATTGCTCACTCTTTCTTGTGCTGAAGGTACTCCGTCACAAAGCTGATTTTATCCTTCACAGCCGCATCAATCCTCACGTCAGGAGCAATGCCCACGCCGTTATAGCCGTTTTTCGGAATGCTTTCGTGCAACGTGTACATCGGATAACCCAGCATAATACCTTGTTCTGCGCAGCGTAGGGGAATCATATTGACATTATTGTAATCAACAACGCCGCCTGTATTTTCGCCCATGATAAGCACTTTTGAACTTACGGCTTTGGAATGTAGAATAAATGTCTCAGCAGCACTTTTGTTACCCCTGTCCGTCAAAATTACAACTTTTTTCAGCATCGTCGGAATCGGATTGCGCGTAAGAGCGAGGAACGCCGGACCTTGTACTAATGCGCTCTTTCGGTCATTAGCACTTTTCATTGCCTGCACGACGGGCGAATATGGGTCGGTACCCAAAAAGGTTGTAAACTTGGAAAAGTATGCGATATTATCCGCCGAAGCAAGCGCCCATCCACGCGGTGCAGGAGCGGGTTTTTCGTAATATGCGCTGAGAAGGTCGTAATAAATTCCGTTGCCGCCCGTATTGCCTCTAATGTCAATAATGAGGTAGGAAGCCGTTTTCAGGGCTTCGATATTCTTTTGCAAAACATTATCCAGCCGAGATTTCTCGATGAGAAACGAAGGAATTGTGAGCAGCATCGTTTCAGCATTGATGCGGCTTACCGTTGGTTCATCGGGCGGAGTGAGCGGTGTTTTGTTGATAAAATCATCGTCACTGCGCCGCGTCCACGTGATTCCGCCCCAAATGGATAACAACGCACCGTCCTTGTATGCCGAAACGCCCATGTAACGCGGTGTGTAGTCGTTTCGCCAATATGTTCCTTCCCAAAGGTTTTCTTTTCCTTGAGAAGCGCTAACAGCAAATTTGACTTCGCCGATTTTGGTTTTGTCGGGTGCATCCACAATGACGGCAACAAACTCGTACAGCCTAGCTTTTGTGCGTTCTTGAAGAGAAATTGTGCCGCTGTGGGGAACAATTTTATACGTTGCAGTGCCGTCTGTCCAATACCCTTCTAAACGAGAATTGGTGCTATGCGCAAGCGATTCTGCCGAGAGTTTTTTTGCATTTCGCTCTGCATTGAATGCGGCTAATTCTTGCGGTGAGTATTTTGGATATTCTACGACGAATAGATGTTCATCGCCAAATACGCGGAGAAAATGCTGCAAAAGTTGTGTGCAATCGTGCAACGGCGTTTTTTGCGCACGAGCCGAAAAATCTCGCTTCCTCGCTGTGTATGCCGCTTCAATGCTGTCTTTGGTCAAAAAGTAACCGACGTAATTTTCCTCAATTTTCGCTGTCATTACGGAAAACTCTCGTTCACAAGCGCAGGTAGAATCTTGTTTTGGGGCTTGAGAAAAAAGTGTTGAAATTGAAAACCCAAGTACGGCGATTAGCGCGGCAATATTTCTGGAAGCAAGTATTTGTAAGGCTTTGGGGCTTTGTGTTGATTTCATGTTCGCTTATGAAGAAGTTTGTGAAATGGTGTGAGAAAAATGTTATTGCGCAAGCGTCATCGTCATCGTCTCAAAATCAAGCGTGAGGCTGTAGGGGCGAAAAACGCTATGCGAAACCAAACCGCCGATGCGGTATCCTTGGCTATATTCCAACGCCGCCGGAAAGGGTCCCGCCAAGCCCAGCACGTTTTTTGCGCTGATTCGCTTTACAGGATTTCCGCCTAAATGCAGCGCAGGAATCATAAACGGTGTCATGCTCACAGCGCCCGCACCGCCTGTTCCCGTGAGGGTTTGACCGCCAAGCGGCTTCAAATTTGCTTCTTTCCATGTTGATTCGGGATACGTAAAGCCTGCTCCGGCAAGCCCCGTATCAACAAAAAACAGCATTCCCGCGCTCTCTTTTTCAGCGTTTTGCAAACTTCCTTGTACAACAATAAAATGGTCGCCTGACATCCAAAACGGCATGGAAACAGCGTTTGGAGGGGTTTGAGGCTTCTGCGTTCCACGTTTGCGCAAAACAATTTGCCCTTTGAGATAATCAATCGTAGTCAAAAAATGATACAGGAAAACCGTCCCCAGAACACCGCTTACAACCTTGCCTCCGGTAACAACGGAGAATTTTTTTGTGTTAAGAATGTTGATAGGAACGTTCTGCACAGTAATCCCGCCAAGCCCCACAGAATCTACTCTCCCATAACGCACGGGTGTTTTTTTGCCTCCGGCAAACGTGCCGCTTTCTTCGCCAAATTCCGTCGCGCCGATTTTCGCTGCGAAATCAGGGTCAAGGATGAGTGCGCTTCCGCCTGTGTCGAGGATGAAGAGGGCTTCGGCGCTACCGTTTACACTCATACTCACAACGGGTAGCGGGTCTGTTTGAACAAATTTGATGACCACTTCTGCATCAGTATTGATGCCGCTTGTAATCTTGTATGGCTGGTGAAGTATGGTTTTACCGGAAGAAGTATTGCCTTGTGAAAAACTCTCCAACATTTCTGCAAACGCCTTGCGCCCCACAGAACGCAGATACAGTGCGGCTTGCGCAAACTTATCCTGTCGATAATACGTTTCGGCAAGCATACCTGCGAGTGCCGTGTCATTGGGCAACGTGGAATGTGCTGCAAGCAAGTATTGACGGGCTTCTTCAGGTTTATTCTCAAACAACAACAATGTGCCGAAGAGTTTTTTACCGTCGGCATTAGCTGAATCACGCTTCAATGCTTCTGCGCAGCGCAGTTTTGCTGCGGCAAACTGTCCCTGCCGAAAAGACTTCCGTGCCTCAGAAACAGCATCGTTACTTGTTTGCAAAGTGCTTGGTTGTATGGTGCTTGGTTGTATATATTTTTGCCACTGAAACACAAGAGCAGTCAAAAAAATAAGTGGAAAGAGTGTCATGATGAACCTCCGAAAAAGGGAAAAAACATGGTAAAATGCAATACGCAATAGTGTCCCTAACGGCTTCACACCTACTCTCCGGGTGCAGGTAGAAGTCATTGAGAAATTATTGTAGAAAAGGGTTTGAAAAGGGTTTGAAACGGATGAGAAGCGGAAAATTTAGAGACTTTTCATAGAGCGAAATTTCAGCGTTTGACGGCGCGAAACTTCAATCACTGAGCCATCTTCGAGCGTCATCAGCATTCGCCCGTCTGCTTGCGGCTCTAGTTTTCGCACAAACGAAAGATTGATGATGTGTTTGCGATTTGCCCGAAAAAAAGAGTGGGGATGTAGGCGCTCTTCGAGGCTTGCCAAGGTACGCAAAATAAGCGGCTTGTGCTTGTCGAAATACAGCCGCGTATAACTTCCTTCGGATTCAAACAACCGAATGTCTCCTAAGCGTACAAACCAGCATTGGTCGCCATCGCGGACAAAAAAACGTTCATCTTCGGAACGATAGTTTGCCGCAACATCTGATAGATTCTCACTCTGAGTGACACTTGATGCGCGGGTTTGTTCCGCCAAGCGCTGCTGTTCAACAACCGCAATTACCTTATGAAGTGCCATTTGAAGCCGTTTGGGGTCAATTGGTTTCACCAGATAACCTATCGCACTCACCTCGAAGGCTTTGAGTGCATACTCGTCAAATGCGGTAACAAAGACGATGTGCGGCATATAATCTAGTGTTTCGAGCATATCAAATCCCGATGCGCCGGGCATTTGTACATCCAAAAACACAAGGTCGGGCTGTAGTTCTTCAATGCTTTTTTTTGCAACGATGGCGTTTGCAGCCTCACCGATAATTTCGATTCCGGGAAACTCTGCAACGAGGCGTTTGAGGCTGTTGCGAGCCAAACGTTCATCATCTACAACAATAGCAGTGATGCGGTGTTCAGGCGGGGTTATCATTCGTACTGTTCCTTGATTTTTTTCTTATACTCCAAACTTTGAGGTATGCCTGAAAGAGCGATATTGTGATTCTCTAACGGTATTGCAACCCTCGCCACGACGTGCGTTTCAGGGTATGCGCCGTATTCGTTCAGGGAAAATGAAGCAACATCGCCGTAGAGCAATCTCAACCGTTCTGTTGTGTTCGGAATACCAACCCCTGTGCCGCTTGTAGGGCTGTTTGCAGGGCTGTTCAGTGTGCCGGAATTAGTAATTTCGCACACCATTATTTCCCTTCTCCGCTCCATTTCCCTAGCGATATTCAGCGTTAGTGTGCCGCCGTTTGGAAGCTGCGCAATACCGTGTTTGACGGCATTTTCAACCAATGTTTGCAAAAGCATTTGCGGAATGCGTTCCGAAAGTAAGCCGGAATCAACATCAATCAAGGTTTTCAGGCGGTCATCAAATCGAATCCGCTCTAATTCGAGATAATTCGAGACAGCATCAAGTTCTTCACGCAATGTTACAAGCGGCTTATCGCCGACATTCATGGAATACCGCAGCACACCGGAGAGTTTTATCACCGCCTCACGCGCTTTAGCAATGTCTTCACTCATCAATTCTTGTATGCTATTCAGTGCATTAAAGAGAAAGTGCGGGTTGATTTGTGCCTTGAGGGCAAGGAGTTGTGCCTCTTGCAGCGTTGCTTGCATTTTCCAAAATGCGATTTTTTGCTGCCGCGAACGCTGTTCAGCATGAACACCGAAATACAACACCGCCCACAAGCTACACCAGAAAAAATGCAGCAAAAGAAATTGAAACATTTTCGCCGCTTGAAGGAATTGACCGCCCGGATGCAGCGCAAGAAGGCTTGTTTGCCAATCCTGCATCATTTCTGAGACTAGCCACATTCCGCAGGACATCAGCAATGATGCAAGCGTTATGCGGGGCAGTAGCTCACGAAATGAGTATTGAAGCCATTCTCTCCGATGAATAACGGTGCGGAGGTAATGCGTAAAAGCAACCCCAGAAAGCGCACGAATACACATCGTCTGCACACCAACAACAGCCGCAAGACGCAAAGAACGGGTTTCGGTGAGCAAGACAAGTTTTCCGGCATTGGTGAATGTGGTTACTGCTATGCCGCAAAGAGCGTACAACCCCCACCAAAGCGTTTGACAAAGCCAATACCATGCAGGGTGGAATGATGATTGTGTTCGCATTTTGCCGTGAGAAAAGTGTTTCGTGCAGAGATGTGTTGTTTATACACTCACGAAAATACAAGCCCTCACGCGCATCTCATAACTAAATTCAATGAGTGGTCGCAGGAATTGATGAACGGTTTTTGAGTGGAGTTTGGTGGTATGCAAAAGTTCATCATACAACGTATCGTTCAATACAAAAGCCCTGCACACTTGATAAAAACTCGTGTACAGGGCTATTATTTTGTGGGGATATTCTTTACCTTCTTGAATTCAAGTGATAATAATTCGGGAAAAATGGTAATTTACCTCTTTATCTATCGTATCGCCGCACGAAACATTGCTTTTTAACGCTATGGAAGAACTATTCATCACCAAAATAGACATCAAGAATGTTCGCCATTTGAAGGATATTACCATTCCGCTTTCCACCGAAACGCGGAAACACTTGATTTTGACAGGCAAGAATGGGAGCGGGAAAACGTCGGTGTTGAATGCGTTGAACTTCCTACTTGATACAGGGGTTCGCTCTCAGCAGTTTAATCAATTGGATACTAAATTGAATAGCATCAAGAGCTATACCCACGCTATTGAGCAGTTTTCCTTAGAAATCGAACAAAACCCCGACAAAAAACAATCAATTTCAAATCGTGATAACGCCATTTATAGCCGCAAACAAGTTGAAAACAGTATTTTATGGTTTCATCAAATCCCTGTAGAATTTACCAACATAAACAAGATTGTATTGAGTTTTTTACATGGCGAGTTTATTATCGCCTCCTTTGCTGCAAAACGGAAGCCACAATTTGAAGCCTCAAACGGTGTCAATAAAGTGAATTTGCCCAATGTTTCAGGACTCCCGGAAGGTCTGAATAAACAACTAGTCAAGTATCTTGTGTATCTCCGTGCCGATGCCTCCTTCTTGCGCGATGAAGGTAAAGCTGAAGAAGCGCATCAAATCGAAGAATGGCTAGCTTCTTTTGAGCAATTACTCAAGAAAATTTTCAACGACGAAGGCTTAAAACTGGAATTTGACCGAAGCACGGCAAATTACACTTACAATATCCTCCAAACAGGGCGCGAAAAGGCAGATTTCAACACGCTTTCCGATGGATATTCTGCAATTCTGAGCATCGTTAGCGAACTTATTTTGCGGATGCAGCAAGCCCCCAAGCCTCTTCGTACCTACGAAATGCAAGGAATTGTGCTGATTGACGAAATCGAAACGCATCTGCACTTAGAACTGCAAAAGCAGATATTTCCTTTCTTGACGACCGTTTTCCCAAAAATTCAGTTCATCGTTACGACACATTCGCCATTTGTGATTAGTTCGGTGGAAAATGCTGTGGTGTATGACCTCGAAACCCGCATCTGCACTGATGCGCTTTATGGTTCGTCTTACGAAGCGATTGCAGAGGCGTATTTCGATGTAAACAAGTATTCAAGTGAGATTCAAGAACGTTTGAAGGAATATGAAACTCTTGTTAAGAAAGACAGCAGAACACCTGCCGAAGCTGCACAGATGATAGCATTGGAGCAAGAATTTGAGTCTTTGCCCACATTCCGCTCTCCTGAATTATTCAGCACGCTCCGCAAACTTCGCAACCGTCCTGCCGCCAATGGTCAATCTCACTAAATCGCAACCCGCGCCGGATTGCTTGGTTGCGGAACAGGCAAAATCAAACGGAAGCGTTCGGAACTGCCCCGAAGTGCGTGAACGCTTACGTGTGGACTTTTACGAAAAATGCTATCTCTGCGAACGACACGATATTCCCATGGAAATTGAGCATTTTATCCCGCACAAAGGCGATAAAACCTTGGAGTTCGACTGGCTCAACCTTTTCCTTGCCTGCGGGCATTGCAACAGAGCCAAAGGAACGCAGCTTGACTTGCTCAACTGCACCAATCCTAGCGATGATGTTCTCCGCCAACTTGAATACCAATATTCTGCCGAGAATCTCTCGTCAAAAATCAGCATTGATGCGCTCAATGACGATGTTCGTGTGCGGAATACCGCACATTTGCTCACAACAATTTTTAACAGCACTTCGGGCGAAGGTAAGATGTACTCGCCCAAGTTGCGCTCTAAACTTGGAGAGGAAATCCAACGTCTCGAAACAACAATAGAATCTCTTCTCGCAAGGAAACAAGAGGGTTTCGAGACAAGTGATGATTACTTCGCCCTTCAACACCATTTATCAATTCAATCCCCTTTTTTCGCCTTTAAGTATTGGTTTCTTCGCCGCCACACCTTGTACAGCCTTGAGTTTCAAGACCTACTTGCTCAAGCACCACTGCCTGCTTTTTAATACCGCATCATCATTATCGCCGCAAAGGTTTCAAGACCATTCCAAAGATTTTGCAGGCGCAAGTTCTCATTTTCTGCGTGTTGGTTGTTATCGTGATTCGCAATCGGAACAGTAACAGTCGTGCTTTTGAGGTGTTTTTCAAAGAGGTAGAGCGGCAAACTTCCACCCAAAGACGGCACAACAACGAGCGGCTCGGAGATAGTCGTCTGCACGGCAGCAATGACCGCCTTTGCAAGCGGGTGTGAAAGCGGGGTGCGTTGGGCGTTGTAGCCCGGAAACGTCCGTACTTTCGCAATGTTTGCGTGCTGCAAACGCTCTTCGTCGCTTGGTTCGCGGTCAATGACGTAGTAGCCTTGTTTTTGAATGTGGCGTTTGATTTTTTCACTTTGGCGTTGCCAATCATTCCCCAAAACCAGCCTCAAATCAAGCGCGGCTACTGCTTGCGTGGGGATCACATTGGCAGCCATTGCGCCCACATTCGCAGCGCGAATGCCGTTCAGATTCAGCGACGGAAGGTTGAGCATTTCCAATAGCAATGCCCCTGCGCCGTCGGGTTTTGCAACGCCGAGTTCGCGTTTCATCTGCTCATCGGGGTGAGGAATAGCGCGGATTGCAGCACTTTCTTCGTCAGTAAACGGTACAACGTCGTCGTAAAAGCCTTCCACGAGAACACGCCCTGAAGAATCTTTCATCGAAGCAAGTAGCAAAACCAGCTTTTGTGCGGGATTCGGCACCCAATTCCCGTAATGTCCGCTATGCAAAGGACGCTTTGGACCAAACACGGTAATTTCCATATTCACATCGCCCCGCACACCGCACACAACCTGCTTTCGTCCCGATTGATGCACAGGTCCGTCGCAGATAATCCAGCCGTCGGATTGCAGCACCGCTTTGTTTCGCTCCAAAATATCGCCCAAATTCGGCGACCCTGCTTCTTCCTCACCTTCAAAGAAAAATTTCAGATTCACGCTTGGCTGAATGCCGCTTTTGCGGAGTGCTTCATACGCATTCAAAATCGCAACAACACCGCCTTTGTCATCCGATGCAGAACGAGCATAGATGCGGTATTCGGGGTTTATTCGCATTGCGCTTTTTTCGTCGGGAAATCTAATAATTTCCCCACCTTTGTCCAAGGCACCCGACCGCAAGACAGGCGCGAAGGGCTTACCGTCACGCGACCATTCAAGCGGGTTCACGGGCTGCCCGTCGTAGTGCGCATACAGGATAATGGTTTTAGTTGCACCTTTCGTTTTCACTTCCCCAAAGACCGCCGGAGGCGCATCGGGCTTTGTTCCACGAAGAAGTTGGACGTTTTCAATACCGCGTTTTTTCATCATTTCCACAACAAAATCTGCGTTTTGCACAATGTTTAGGCTATCACCGACAACATTTGGAAGCGCTAGAAAATTGCGGAACTCCCGCAACATGGCGTGTTCATTTGCCTCGCGGTAAGAGCGAACAGAAGTGAGGTTTTGTAAAGGTTTGATGGGTGGTAACTGAGTTTGCGCTTGGCTTTGCCCAAAAGCAAGAAAGAGGAATAGAAAGAAAAAATTTTGCATACATAGTCGTGAGAATGTTGGCTAAATTTGGAAGTATCAAATTGCAATTTTCCCTTGAAATGACAATCAACCTTGAATTCAAGTTTAGGGCTATCGCATGAGAAAGGTAGCAAAAACGGCAAAGAATACGGAAATTTGCCATTCTAACCAAGAGCTATATTGACCGTTTTTCTTACCTGTTTTTTGTGTGCAATGACGATTGCCGAAGCCTTTGCACCGCTCTAAGACCCGCTTCAAACAGGGAAAGTCGGGCATCACCTCATGGATATTCTCATGCTCACCCTCAGTAGGGCTATCGCATGAACATCCACAACCCGCATAAAACCTTGCGATTGCAACAAGGGGTTGCAACCTCTTGCTACACGGAATGAGTATTCAAGCCATTAAAAAAAATTCATGCGATTACCCTCGAAAGATTCTCGGCTTCCGAACTCCAGCAGAGGTATTCTTTTCCAACACCTTACGACTTTCGCACTTGTAACTTGAATTCACGACTCTTTGCGTTGATAACCGGACAACATGATGAAGCGAAAGTAAATAACTCAACACCTGTTGAACATTTATATATTCTGCTTTTTTCCACTGTGTATTTTGTTGTGAGTATGATATTTAGCTATGTCTAGCCAGGACGCTTCAACAATGATCCTTTTGAAATGCTGATGAGAAAAATTTCGGGCTAATTGTTGAAAAAATTCTCCCTTGCACAAACACGTAAACGCACCTTTTCACAAAAAAGCCCTAAAGCCAAGATTACATCTTGCCTTCAGGGTTTTTATTTTTTGAGGGCAGTTTGCGAAAAAATGCCGTCGAAGCAAGACGGAATCTGGATTTGAGGGTTGTCGAAGAATATTGCTCTTCAAGAACTACAAGCATACAACAACACTACTGCAAGGGTACGCTCCACGCACGCGACCAGATAGGCGTTCAACAAACATTTTCTCTTTTGACCAAATGAATATCAGAAAGGAGTGACAAGACAAAAACTACGACAACGACAATACGATAACTACGGCAAAACTTTCGTATATTTACGAGTTAGTGGCAAGTTTAACAGACATAGTAAACAGCAAAAGAACTTAAAAAAATGAGACAAATGTTCCCTTTACTTTTTATACTTCTTTTTTCGTGTCAAAATACACCAAAGAATAACAAAGTACTTGAAGCCGAAAAAATGAAAACTGACACTTCATACGTATGGACAAAACTATTGGATAGTGCCGAATGGAGAAAAAATTATAACTTCCAAATGTTCAGCCAAACAGATACAATTTGGACTTTTCACCCTGACGGAAATTGGTATTCAAAAGATGGTAAAGGTTGGATAAAATCAAACCTGCCCAACTCAATCTCTAACCTTGCATTCTTAGATTATGTACAATTTAAGGGAGCAGTTTATGGTCTTGGTTATTTCAAAGGGAATATTGAGCAGTTTGAGTTCAAGCCTGAGATTTACAAGACAACTGACTTTAACAAATGGGCAACTATTTCAAAAACAAGTAATCTACCAAAACGATTTTTCTATCACCCATTTGTTTTTGACAACAAAATTTGGATAATTGGTGGAGAAGACAAAAACACTAAGTTTTCAGACATTTGGAATTCATCAGATGGAATTGCTTGGACAAAACAAAAAGAAAACCTACCATTTGGCAAACGAAGTGGAAACCAGATAGTAACACTAAACAATAAGTTATACTCGCTTGACAATGATGTTTGGAGTTCAACGGACGGACTGAATTGGGAGAAAGTAACAGACGAGATAGTGAAGGGCGAGCAAATATTCGGTTATTCAGCACAAGTGTTTGACAACAAAATTTGGTTACTTGGCTGTAACAGGAATGGACAGTTTTCAAGCCAAGTATTATTCAGTTCAGACGGAAAAAATTGGCATACACAAACAGCACCTTGGTTGCCTCGTGGTGGTATTGCAGCGACAGTACACAACAACAAGATTTATATGACAGGTGGTAAATATGGTGGAACACCTAATCATCCTGATTTCAGATACGACAATGATGTATGGACACTTGAAAAAAAGTAAGAAATGAAAAGCCAGCCACTAATATCGTATTGGCAATAGTGGGGCTGACAGTTGTGAACTCAGCATTTGTACTTCTGTCGGGCATTTGTGCAAATGTTGGACTGACGTTTTTCAAATGCCCAACCATCGCCAAGCAGCAAACCGTTAGCCCCACGCACCTTTTCACAAAAAAGCCCTGAAGCCAAGACTACATCTTGCCTTCAGGGTTTTTACTTTTTGAGGGCAGTTTGCGAAAAAACACCGTCGAAGCAAGATGGAATCTGGATTTGAGGGTTGTCGAAGTATATTGCTCTTCAAGAACTGCAAGCATACAACAACACTACGGCAAGGGTACGCTCTACGCAAGCGACCAGATAGGCGTTCCACAAACGTTTTCTCTTTTGACCAAATGAATAGCAGAAAGGAGCGACAAGACAAAAACTACGACAATGACAATATGACAACTACGACAAAACTTTCGTATATTTGCGAGTTGGCGGTCATGCTAAAAAACCGACAGCTACCGACAAAACATTAGTATTTTGACAAAACCGACCTTAAAATTTATATTTTTGAAACCTAAATGGCAGACAAAGCATTCATAACACCAAATGTTCTGAAATGGGCAAGAGAATCGGCAAGAATGACCGAAGAAACTGCTGCTGCCAAAGTTTCTGTGACGGTTGACAAACTTAAGGAATGGGAAGAAGGAACAAGTCAGCCAACAATCAGACAAGCACAAATCTTAGCTAAAGCATATAAAAGACCTTTTGCTTTGTTCTTTTTGCCAGAAGTTCCTCGAGACTTTCAGCCACTCCAAGACTTTAGAAAGTCTGGTTCAAAAACTCTGACAACATCTTCAATTTTTATCATCAGAGAAATCCAACAAAAACAAGCATGGATTAGTGATATATATTCAGAAAACCAAGAAGACAAATTAGCTTTTGTAGGTCGTTTTTCAATAAAAGACAATCCTCAAACCGTAGCAAAAGACATTCTTGAAACATTAAAAATTAATCCTGCATCTTACAAGACAGACAACCCCATCAAAGAATGGATTGATGCAGCAGAAACAAATGGCATTTTCGTATCAAGAACAAGTTTCATTCATTCTCGTCTAAAGCTTGATTCCGAAGAGTTACAAGGCTTTGCTATTGCAGACCTTCACGCTCCTTTTGTGTTCGTTAATTCTGAAGACTGGAACGCACCACAACTTTTCACACTTGTCCATGAGCTAGCACCTATTTGGATAGCTGAAACAGGTATTTCAAATGAAGTTGAACCTGAAATAAAACCTAAAGACAAGTTTCATCCGGTGGAATTATTCTGCAATGAAATTGCAGCAAATGCTTTAATGCCAAAAGAGATTGTTTTAAGTTTTGACACTGCATCTTTTCAAAATTCTAAAGATGTTTTTAAAGTTGCGAAGCAATTAGGAGTAAGCTCATTTGCTCTCTTGGTTCGAGCATTGAATCTTAATATTATTTCTGCTCCAGTTTATCAAAAACTTAAAAAGCAAGCTGACATCAATTATGCTGAGTATTTGAAAAAAGAAGCAGAAAAAAAAGCCAAACAAAAAGAAAAGGATAAACCAGGCGGACCGAATTACTTTTTACTGCAACTAAACAGAAACAGTAGACTTTTTACCCAAACGGTTTTAGATGCATTTCGTGGTGGCTTTATAGAGCCGACAATGGCTAGTAATCTTTTAAATGTTCAAGTAAATAAATTTCCAAAACTCGAATCACAATTATTTAGATGATCACAAAGGCAAACAAATATTGTTTGGATGCCAATGTGTTAATCCAGGCATGGCAAAAATACTACAACCCAAAATTTTGTCCTGATTATTGGAAAATCTTAACCGAACTCGGAAAAAACGGAAAGATTTTTATTCCTGAATTGGTTTATGAAGAAATTGTTCGGACAGAAGACGACCTCTCAAAATAGTTAAAAGCGAGTAAAATCCCAATCAATAAAATTAGCGAACCTGTTACTCTCTGCTTACAAAAAATATATGCAGCAGACCCAGCACACAAAAACTTGGTTGACAACACAAAAGCCCGTTCATTAGCTGACCCATGGGTGATTGCTCACGCTTTACATGAAAATGCGACTGTTGTAACCAAAGAAGAAAAAGTAACAGCATTAAACTCAAACAAGATAAAAATACCCAACGTTTGCGACAACATGGGGATTAGATGGATTAACGACTTCCAATTCATTGACGAGTTAGACATTAAATTCCAATGTTCCTTGACCTAACCGATGACAGAAAAGAAGCACGAACCGCCAACACGGGTTTTGCGTCAGGCGGGGCTACTTGCAAATTTGGAGCTTTGTGCTTCTATTCAAGTTCAGTGCTGGTTGACAGTTTTGTGATCCGAAATCCGCCCCCGCCAAACCCGAAAACGTTAGCCTCACGCACCTTTGCACAAAAAAGCCCTGAAGCCAAGACTACACCTTGCCTTCAGGGTTTTTATTTTTTGAGGGCAGTTTGCGGAGAAATGCCGTTGAAGCAAGACAAAATCTGGCGTTGAGGTCGGTTGAAGTGTTTTTTTATGGTGGCTTACTGTTCAAATCGCCGTTCTGCTGCCAATATCGCTCCCCAGACAAGCATCCATACACAACCATTCACCAGCATAAACCGTGCATCCGGCAACGCCGCTTTCATCACAAAATACCCGCAATTCAATACAACATGAAACAGCGCTGCAAGAATGACATTATACCGCAAAGAACCAAGTACATACGCCATTATACCCGATGCACCTGTTGAAAAGAGCAGAAAATACGCCACATAGAGAACGCCATTTTGGAAATTCCCGACGTGCCACAATCCCCACAGCGCACCCACCACCAAGACAGCAATCATGCGGCTTTTGCGGTCTTCAAGCACACGCTGCAAATACCCGCGCCAGCCAATTTCCTCGCCAAACGCACCCAAGAACATTCCTGCCAGAATAAGCGGAATTTCACTGAACAGGGGAAACCGCGCCGGAAGTGGCTCGACCAGAAGATTATACGCCCAAAATATCGCAAACAATGCCGCGCTTGGAAGGAGAATCACGAGAAAATACCGTCTGAACGAAACACCCGAAAGTGAGAATTGAAGCGGGAATCGGTCTTTCTTGAAGAAAATGAGCATAAGCGCGGCGGCTATCCCCGGACCAAGTTGCGGTAAAATTACCGTTTCCGGCGTGGTGAAGCCGCTTTCTTGCTGCACTCCGGCAATAAGAATAGTGAAAAACAGTGCCATTATGTAGTACAGTCCGATACGAAGCCAAAGATTCATAGAATTACAGAATATTGTGAGAAAGAAAACCCCACAGAAGCAAGGTTTTATCTGGATTACCAGCCGAATACTTTTGTCCAATACGTCCAAAGAAACCAAAAAGTTACAAAGGATTCTACTCATCGTGCGGCAACGTTTTCAAATGCGAATAATTCCCCCGCGTCCGCGCTAATACTTGTTGTAAGCGGGTAAAATTCTCTGGAGTTGGCTTGAGATTCACAAATTTTTCCACGATTGTGCGGTGCTTAAAAATGACAATCGTATTTTCCGCTTCGGGGTTAATGGTATTCAAATGCACATCGCTTTCTCTGTCGGCAAAGGACGGCACAAAGGTTAGCGCAAGCCGCGTCAAACCGAGTGCGTTACCAAGCGTTTCAAGTTCTTTTCTGCGCCCTTCTGCGGTGTATCCTGCTGCATTGCCATAGATGTAATAGACTTTGAGTTCGTTGCCGCGCCGTATGCTTTCAGCTTCAAAAAACCGCAGCCATTGTTTGATTTCATCCCAATTTGGACGATTCCCAACAAAATACTCAATACCGTGAAAACGCCCATATCTACACACCGGGCAAGCTCTCGTGCCTTTGTCCGCACCCCACGCATGAAACGGAATAAACGACGGACAGTCTTCACCAATGGACAAGCCTGATTGCACAGGTGAGGTATTCTCGGAACGAGTTGCTATGCGACGTGGGGAGGTACGCCGCTCCACAGGATAGTTCGGAATGTTCAACCCCAATATAATGTCATGTTCGGCAATTTGTGTGCCGTTATTTACCAAAACCCTCAAAACCTCAGTTCCGGCGCGGTTTTGCTGACCATATTTTTTTCGGTGTGCCAAATACAACTTGTCATCGTCAAAGTACAAATCTGCGTAATACTCAATGATATTCGGCTCTTTTATGGAGAGGTGAATATGCGCGGGTATCCCTGCATTGGGGTATGGTGCAGGTCGAAGCGTTTTTAAGACGTAATTCCCACTCACATCAGTTTTCACCCAGCCCCGCAAATGCCCGTGTTTCCTAGCGTTTGGCGGTGTACTGCTATTCGGCGAATACAAGCCTTTGGTGTCTGTATGCCAATAATACACAATCACATTCGGCGCGGGTGTTCTGCCGTCACGTTGAAATACCGTCCCTGTCAGCAACAGTTTTTGCCCTTGTTCAGACCATCCGGGGCTTATACTTTCGGAAGAGATTGACTGAGGGATGCCGATATACATCAATTCGCAACCATCGCAGCCGCCACCGATGAGGGTACTGGCTTTTTGCGCATTAACGGGTGCGAAAAACAGCATTGTCAAAAAGCAAAGAACGAGCATTTGTACCGAAAAACCCAGATTATTTTGGGGCGTGGTTTGGCGGTTATGTAGGTGTGCCATTGCAATTCGTGAAAATGGTAAAAAAAAACTTTTTACCAAAATATCGTTACGAATGGCTTCAATGCAAGTTCTTTAGGCTATCCTGTGGAAAGATTATGCTAAGATGAGGAGTTTGTGTTATGGTGATGTGTCATGGTGATGTGTCATGCTGAGGATGAACAAACCGCTCAAATTTCTCCTTAAACTCCTTCGCATAATTTCTGCTGAGGCGAACTTCCTGCCCATTGGTGAGCAGAATATCATAATCACCGTTCAAACGCGAGGTGCTTGAAATCACCTGCTCAAGGTTGATAATGGTTGATTTGTGAATCCGAACAAACTGCTCTTGCGGCAAGATTTCATGTACTGCTTTGAGCGTTTCGGCATGGAGAAATTCTTTCGTTTTGGTTTGAATCGTGATGTAGGGCGCGGAAGAAGTGATACAGAGGATGTCGGTAAGCGGTACAGAAACGCGATGTTTGCTTGTGCCGACAAGAATATGCCGAACGTGTGGCGAAATAACTTGAGGAGAAATAACTTGGGATTGTTGTGAACCTGCCCCGAACAAGGTCTGGGTTAGGCTTTCCGAATGTTGGTTTATCGCTTCCCTGTTGCTGTTTTCGTGTTTGTTCTGCAAAACCTTTTTCCATGCGGCTTCACGGCGAAAGGCAATCACGCCAAAACCTCCATACACAACGACATACATGAGAAAATCACTCGTAAATGTGTAGGTCAAATTTCCGATAAAGGAGTACGTGTGGTCAAAGAACATCGCCGAAACGGCAAACACTGCACTAGCGAACATCACCGCATGAATCGGTATTGTCAGGCTCAAAAAGAGCAAGAGTTTCACCAACGAATGAAAGTGAAAATGGTCGTGAGCAAAGAGCTTCTTCACAATCCATAACCCGCCAAAGGCAACGGGAACAACAAATATCCAGAAGACCTTGAACAGAAGAGATTCAGAGAAATAAAACGCATACTCATTTCGCAGAGACTGAAAATAATCTTGCAAAATCCCAAGAGCAATAATGCCCAAAACTGACAACACCACCAATAATGCGGTGCGGAGGCGCTTCTCATTTCTCATGGTCAATGGTATTGGCTGTATCATGACGTAGATAAAATTCATTGTTTGAAAACTCAAGCAAATATAAAAATTGGTACGCACAATCCTACATACAATAGATAGACAACCTATTCGTTTTGAACACAGCGAACATCAGGTAATTATGTATCCGGCAGAATACTTTTTTCGTATTGTTGCTCACCTTTTGCAAAAATTTGCAACAAATATGTTGCAATGTACAAACGAGCAATACTGGCTAAGGAATGAGAAATAAATAACAGCGCGTTTTAAGATGCAATTCTTCAGAGTGGAACACTTATTTGAAAAGCAAGGTTTGATGAGCCACAGAGGACACAGAAGTCGCCGAGAACGAATTACGCTTTTATTTCAATCACGTTCCTAATGTGTGTGTTCAGGTTCGACGTTGTTCTCCCCAACGAAAAATTTACCGTCCTCTTTTTTTTAACCCCATCTCCATTCTTCAATGAAGCATCTTGCCTTTTTGCGGATTCTGCTTATTGCAATTATGGTAGTGTTCTGCGGTTTTGAGCAATCTCTTCTTGCCCAAAGCGCGGTCACTCCACAACAAGCATCAGAACCCGCTTACACGCTCTATTTTCCCGGCAAACGTCAGCCGGACGGCACATTTTCCCCTGCCCGTTTTTACCCGATTTATCGAACCCCGAAAGGAACGTATTTGGAAAACAGGCTCTATGTCAAAATGCGTCAGTATGTTCCCATCGGGAAAAATGGTGCAAGTTTGCAGTCTTCCGCAGTGATGAACATTTTGCAACGTTATGGTGTTCGCGCTATTGCTCCTGCGATTCCAAAACTCAACGGAAATCTCCAATCCTACGACCCCGAAGGCTTAGGTAATGTCTATTCGGTACGCTTGGAAGGAAATGCCGATGTCTATGACGTTTGCAAAGAATTAGTGCAGTCGCCAGATGTAGAATACGCAGAACCGGTGTATTTGATGCAACTTCACAACGATTCCACTGCTCGCCGTTTTACGCCGAATGACCCGCTGTTCAGCCGACAGTATGAGTGGCAACGTATAGACGCAGAGCGGGCTTGGGGCGTTACGACAGGTTCGGCATCGGTTGTTATCGGGATTATTGATTCCGGCGTGGATTATGAGCATGAAGATTTAGCGTCAAAAATTTGGACAAACCCCGGTGAAAGCGGCAGAGACGCTAACGGCAGAGATAAACGCACCAATGGCATTGATGACGACAACAACGGAAGAATTGATGATTTTCGCGGGTGGGATTTTGCAAACACCTTGAATCTTCAAGAAGCGAATGGCGGAGTGTACCGCGATGATAACGACCCTAAATTGCGCCGTACACTTGGTCGCAATTTAGGTGTTACCGACGGAACGTCGAATCACGGCACACACGTTGCCGGTGCTTCTGCGGCGGCGACAAATAACGGTCTCGGCGTTGCCGGTGCCTGCCCCGAATGTTTGATACTTCCCATAAAAATCATGTCAGAAGACTCTCTGTTGAACGGTTTACTACGCAGCGCAGAGGCAATGCGCTACGCGGCAGATATGGGCGCAAGTGTTGTTAATATGAGCTTTGGCTCGCGTGGATTAGCACCATTCGCAAACTTTTCCGCATTTACGCAAGGCGTTCTCACCCAAGGCACAGCCGCCGGAACGCTCTACGTCTCGTCTGCAGGTAATGATGGTTCACTTCAGGATGATTTTAATTACCCTGCTTCTTACGATAATGTGTTTTCTGTGGGCAATTCAAATGTGAACGACGTACCTGTGGCATCATCGAATTTTGGCATCAAAACAGGCGTTTTCGCTCCCGGAAACCAGACTTCAAGCACGTTCAGCGACAATCAATACCAATTCCTTAATGGTACGTCTATGGCTTCGCCGATTGTTGCCGGAGTTGCAGGTTTGCTGCGTTCACAACGCCCGACCTGGACACCGCGCCAAATCATGCACCAGATTCGCAGCACCTCAGACAACGCCATTTTGCAGGGCTTGGCACTTTCCGCACGCAATCCTTTTTACTACGGGCGCTTGAATGCCTTCCGCGCTTTGACTTTCAACAACCCGCTTAATGAAGGTCCGAACGTTGTTCCCGGTATTAGCAACGTTGGCTTTACCGTTAGCGCTGAGAATGGCTTGATTACAGGCTTTCAGCCGGTACGGTTGCTTATTGCCGCACAAAATTTCTTGTCCAACGCCAACGATGTGAGCATCACGATTACCTCCCTCGACGGACGCGCACTGCCTGTTGGTACAAGCACGGTAAATGTTGGTAACATCAACACAATGCAGCAACGCATTGCGGAATTTCTTGTACAATTGCAACCATCGGCAGCATTAGGTGCGGGCTTGCGACGTGCTGATTTCCAAATCACCTATCGCAGTGGTTCATACATCAACTATGAGCGTATTTCTCTCGCCTACAACACCCCTACAACGGTTGATACGCCTGAACTTACGGCACCGACTTCCACAGATTTTGGTATTGCTCAAGTGCCTGTAACTCGCACCATTACTATTCGGAATAATGGTAATGTACCGATTACTCTCAATACAACAGCAACAGTTTTTTCCGGTGCAAATGCATCAGAGTTTACCTTTTTTCCGACTCCAACAAGTTTGTCCATTCCCCCAACCGGATTTCAAACTTTAACAGTTCGTTTTGTCCCCAATACCAATGCTACCGGTCAAGGCAACCGCACAGCAACGCTAACCATTTCGGCGAGAACCGTGACAACCGACATCGTTACAACACTTCAACGCACGGTACAGCTAACAGGTGTTTCGCGCTTTGTCGGCTCATTAACCGTTACACCCGCAGCAGGATTGGCGTTTGGAACTGTTACTATTGGAACAACACAAATTTTAACGGCAACTTTTGCTAATACAAGCCCACTTCCTGTAACGATTCGTTCTGTGAACGTCGTAACGGGAACGACCGTAACATCCGGTGAATACAGGCTTCTCGACCAATTACCCAATGTCATTGCGCAGCGCACTTCGGCAACACTTCGTGTACAATTCACACCAAGCGCTACAACCGGTACTCGTCCTGCTTTTTTGATTATTGAGACTGATTCCGACCCGATTCGCATTGCGCTCAATGGTGGTGGATTTATTGGTTCTCCGCCGCGTCAGCCGCGCGTTTTGAGTTATGGTTTTGTCGGACAGGCAGATTTTGTCGGCGGTTCCAATATCTTTAGCCGATTTGACCAACAGCCGCTCGGTACTATCAATCCTCCGCGTATCGGCGAGATTCGCATTGCCAATGATATTCAAGTTCGTAATCGCGGTACGCAAGCCGTTACCGTAACAGGTGCTTCCTTTAGCGGTGTAGGAGCGCAAGAGTTCACAATGACCGGACCAATATTTCCCTTCACCTTGCAGCCCAATCAATCAACAACGCTGACCGTGCGCTATGCACCAACGGTTGTTGGTGAAAAATTTACAAGCGTTACGTTTTTGATTGATTCCGCACAACGCTCAACAACGCAGCAAGATATTCTTGTTTTTGGCAGTATTGGTGGGATTCCACGTTTATTACCGATTGCACCACGCACATCAACTGATGTCATCAACGGACCGGTTCGTGCAATCCAAGAAGTAAATTTCCCGCTTGTAGCTGTGGGTAATAATTCAACGCAAAGTTTTGTCTTGCGTAATCCTAGCACAACGGCTTCCGTAGCGCTTTCCGGCGTACAGTTTAGCGGACAATTCGGCAATGAATATACCGTTACGGCACCAACGCAGTTTCCGGTAACGATTGCACCAAATGCAACACTGCCACTAGATGTGCGCTTCGCGCCGACAGGTTTAGGGCGGCGTTTAGCACGGATAACGCTCAATTACGATGCAGAGCCTCGCTCGGAAACAGTTATTCTTGTCGGTAACGGCAGTACGAGCAAACGTTTGACTGAAAATCTCCTTTTTCGCCTCATTAACTTCGGACCACTCACAACAAACCAAGTTTCGGTAACAAGCGTCACCATAACCTTTGCCAACACAGGTTCTGAGCCAATTCGCGTAACGTCGGCAACACTGGAAGGCGAACATAGCGGGGAATTCCGCTTGGAAGCACTTGCCACACCCACGCCATTTACGCTACAACCTCAGCAAACATTTGCTGTTCGCCTCCTGTTTGCACCGCGAACACTTGGGTTCAAATTTGCCCGCTTTGTGATTAACAGCGACACTGATCCGATTGCAATTCAACTGCGCGGCACTGGTGCAGCACCAACGCCTTCGGCAGATTTGCAGATAGACCCCGTAAATGCGCGGGTTGGAGAAATTGTCGAAGTGCCGATTTTCTTGCGCAATCGCACCAGTTTCCCGGCAAATACCACCATTTACGCAACGCTCTCTTTCAACAACCTCGTCGCAGAGCCTGTTGATGCGGCATTGCAGGGTGTTTTGGAAGATAATCGCCGAATTATTCCGCTTACACTTTCCTCCGGTGCGGCTGGTGATGCTATTATCGGACGCATTCGCTTGCGTGGTAAAGCCGATAATTTCTCCAATACTGTACTTTCACTTTCGGGTGTAACGTCGCTTGAGGGCGTACTTGTGAGTCGCAATGGGCTATTTACCATCACCGATTTCCCTGCTATCAGCCTGCCTTCGGAATTGACGGCTCGTCCGGGCGAAACCGTTACGCTGAATGTTACGACACAAAACCGCCGTAATATCCTTCCCGGGCGCGTTTTTACTGCTTCGGTGAACTTCAACGCATCACTTTTGCAACCCCAAAACGCTCAGAACGCAGGCACAGTCAGTAACGGCAGACGCACACTGACATTCCAAATTCCTGCCGGAACTACCGATTCCACATGGCAAATTCCACTTCGTGCCACACTAGGCAATGATTCCGTAACAACGATTGCCGGGCAAATGACCTCTCCGACAGGCTCTACATCGCTTGTGCAAGGATTGTTCCGCCTTACGGGGCTGAATCAAGTCGGTGGTCCGTGGAGATTTTTCTCCGAGCGTCCGGGCTTGGCGATAGTCAAAACTTTGCCTAATCCCGTTTCCAATGCTGCAAGCATTGTTTATGAATTGAGCAATGACGCGGAAGTTTCGATGCTGGTAAACGATGTTAATGGCAGAACATTAGATGAAATCCTGCTTGGCGAACAAAAAGCAGGAACATACACCGCCGAACTGCCCTTGAAAACACTTCGCTCCGGCACGTATTTAGTTACTCTTCGGAGCAGTATTGGCACAGCAACAGCAGTCGTAAGCGTTGTACGGTAATCCCATTCACAGACACTTCACTCTTTTCTCAAATAACCATGAAACATTTTTGTAGTATGCTCTTAGTCTTGGCAACAGCATGGAATCTTGCCCTGAGCCAAGAAGCACAACAAACGGCAAGCCCCAAATCAGGAGCAATCTCGCTTGGCGCATTTGCCGCATACAATCTCAATTTCCACAACGCAAATTTTTTGGAATTACCGACTGCGCCAATTTTCACTCCTCGCACCGGAGCAAGTTATGAACCTGCTGCTTTCGCAAGCACCAATAGCGGCTCAGTGGCGCTTGGAGCGCTGGTGATGTGCAATTTGTCCGAAGAAATGGCAATCAGTCTGCGATTAAGCTATGCAGGACACGATGCAGCATTCAGGACGACTGCGACCTATCCGATTGGCAGATCTGACGGCTCAAGCACCGATGCTACCAGCGAGTACACCCTCAATGCGACACTTTCCACGTTCAGTGCCGAGCCGCTATTTTCCTATCGCATTGTAGGCGGCTTGCAAGCATATTTAGGTGCGCGAGTGAGTTTGCTGACGGGAAATTCCTTCGACCAGCGTGAAACCTTGATTACACCAAGCGACGGCGGTTTTGATGGCAATCGCAATCGTTCCCGCAATGTGCAAACGGGCATGATTCCCCAAGCGCAGACACTCTGGATTTCCGGCGTGGCGGGACTTGGGTATGATATTCCCCTGAGCACCAATCTGATTCTTTCGCCCGAAGCCTTCTACTCGCTAGGTTTGACGCAGGTTGTGCAGAATGTGAATTGGAATGTTCATACGCTGCGCGGTGGAATTTCCCTGCGGTATCGGTTGTAATCCAGACCAATTTTGAAGCACAAAAGCCGCTTAGAACAGTTCGTTATAAGTGGCTTTTTTTTCATTTCATTTATGCTTGAACTTACGCATCAAGAAAGCTCATTGAGCTGTTGATTATGCTTTTCAGCGAATAGGCGGAAAGTATAAAGGGCGAATTTTATGGGTGCTAAGAAATGGTTGCCTTCGGTATGGAGAATTACATAGAGCCATTGTTGGTATTACGCCGAAAATGCTCTCCCAAACGCTGAAAGAATTGGAAGTTGATGAGCTGATGACAAGAAAAGTTTATGTAGAAGTTCCACCAAAGGTTGAATACTCACTGACCGAAACAGCAAAAGAATTAATTCCATTTATCAGCCAAATAAATAGTCTGGACATTTTTGAAGAACCTAGGTTCTATGCGGGTTTCAAGTTATACTATTTTTTACTTGAAATCTAGGTTTTATGCAGCTTTCGGCAAAATTTTTAGAGAGCCGTAGAAAAAATGTCCAGACTATTGACAAATGAGAAATTGGGGATAACAGCAAATGTCAGAAAACAAAGAATTGAGTTCTTAGGGTGTTTTGATGTGCTTGCCACGAACTCAGAGATTGACGAAAGTTTTGTCGTGAGTTTCGGATTGTTAGTGTTTTTCGTTCTTGTTTCAAAAATCAAAAGCCCTGCATTACAAAATTCTAACTTGCCATACAGGGTTTTTTGTGCAAAGGTGTTTACAACGCAAACATATTGCGAATGACCTCGCTTTGCAAAACCTGTTCAACAAGACTTTTTACCTGTTCCGATTCTTGGAAAGGATGATGTTGGTATATTTGCTCATACAATTCATCAATCTTCTCACAATCATCATCAGCATTTTCCTCAATCATCTGGTAAATACGTCGCGTGTAGTGTGCATTAAATCGTAGTGTTTCAGGATGAACCCAGCCCGCTTGAATAAAACCTTTCGTCTTTTTACTACATCGGCACGGGTTTGTCGTATTGACTAAACCGCAACGTTTGTTCATCCATTCATGTAAATCACGACGTGCACGAGATAATTTTTGGCGAAAATTCTCTGGGCTGATATTCAGAATTTCACCGCCAAGTTTTGAATCAATTTCAAAAATTGCGCCAAGAATATAGACTAACCGTTGTTCGCGGTCGAGACAAAGCAACATCCCTGCGGTACAAGAAATTTTTACATCATCAATTGTGTCTTTCAATTCCTGCTCTTCTAATGTCGTAAGAGCAATTGTGGGGAGATTATCCAGACCCTCAAAATACTCTGAAAAATCAACAACGACTTCTTCCATGCGTTGTTTTTTCATTGCCAGAATGTGATTGAAGGCTATGCGATAGAGCCACGTACGAAATGCGCTCCGTCCTTCAAATTGCGCCAGATTCGTGATAGCCTTGATAAACACCTCTTGAGTAACATCTTCTGCGTCTTGCGGATTCAGCACCATTTTCCAAGCAACATTGTAAATGAATGCTTGATGACGCAAAATAAGATGTTGCAAAGCCTCCTTTGTTCCTTCCAAGGAGGCTTGTACCAATTCGCTATCACTCATATCGGCGAAAAAACCTTGAGTTGTCATACAGATTTATGGTGTAAATGTGGCGTAATGTTGAAAGCTAATCACACGCTCGGTTGCGGCGAAAAAAGGCTGCATTGCTGGAAGAGTTTCTGCTTTTTTTGGAGCATTTTGCGCAACCTCAAGCGATGCCCACACAACTACATCGACAAAAATACTTGGGTCTTTATGATCTTGTAACACCGTTCGAGAAATAAAACCCTGAAAGTTTTCCAATTCCTTGGTAACATCGTTGCAAATTTTAGCATAATCAGCAAGATTGCTTTGCTTGATTTGATACATCACAACTTCGGTAATATTCTGTTTGTTATTCATGATTTTTTTTGGTTTTTTGGGTGAATACAATGGTAAAAAATCTCCGTAGGCATAGACAGAATCAATGCTTTGGATGAAGGGAGCAAATGTACGGTCGGTTTTAACACGTTGTGCTGCTTTTTCGGCATTTGAAGCGTTTCTCCAGAGAACAATGTCCACATAAACGCCTGTTTCTGCAACGGAAGCCAAGGTTTGGTAAGTTTGAAAACCCTCTAAGGAGGCAATATTCTTCCGAAACTCTCTCAAATTATTGAGAAACTGCCCCTGCTTTTCAGGGCGAATGTGATACACGGCGATTTCTGTTGCTTGTTGTCGGTTCTGTGCAAGAGCCGCGCCGCAAGAAAAAAACAACAATGTAGAAAAAATCAAAATGTCACGCATACATCTTCCTCAAGAATAGTGAAACAGTGTGTTTATGCTATTTTGATTCAGAAAGTGAGCGTGTGTGACAAAACAATAAAAAAATTGTAACTGCTGCACAAAATAGGCAGGATATACGAAATCCTCTCAAAACCGCACTACACCTTCGCTCCACGCCATTTTTCCGCAAACTGCCCTTGAAAATCGAAAACCCTGCACGCAAGATGTAATCTGGCATACAGGGCTTTTTTGTGCAAAGGTGCGTAGGGGGAGGCTAACGAAAATAGAAGCATTTCAGCCACCATATTGCCAAACTTTTTGCCTACGTTTTTTATCAGCTTATTGGTGTGCAAATTTCAATGAGAAAACCGTCAAGGTCTCTTACATATGCAACAATTTGCCCCCATGGTTTTGTTTTCGGATTTTCAACAATTGTCGCGCCTGCGTTTATAGCGGTCGAAACTGCTTTCTCTACATTGTCTGTTATCAATCCAATTTCAATCCCAAATGGTTTGTTTGCCAAACTACTTTCCGTAAAACCTTTTGTCAAGTTTGACTTGGCTAATACTGTCGAAGCGAATGAAAGTGTCGTCTCTCCAACGAAAAGTTCTCCATAGTCATTTTCTGGTGTTACAAATTTTCTTGTAAAGCCAAAAGCGTTTTCGTAAAATTCAACAGCTTTTGTTACATCTTGAACGTATAGAATTGTGTATCCAAATTTCATAGCTGTATTCCTTGTTGGAGTGGAAAAAGTGTTATTGGGGGATGCAGATTGCGCGTAGATCATGGAAGAGCCGTTGCTCCATGCGATAGCAATAGCGCATGAGCAAAGGCGTAGATAGAGGCGTAGAGGAAGAGTCATTGTACACCGCGAATAGTATGCAACAATAGTGAACGGTACGGTGTGCAAATTACAACACGGAGGAATACTATGCTTTGGAAGAATCCGACACCGAAGGAGAAAATAAGGAGGGTGCTTGACCGGTATATTTTTTGAAATCATTGGTGAGGTGTGCGTTATCGTAATAGCCATAATCCCATGCAAAATCAAGCAGACTTTGCGATATTGGCTTCTGCGCGAGTGCCGTGAAAGCCGCATGAAAACGTACTAATTTGCAAAAAGTGCGTGGAGAAACTCCAATATGCTGATGGAATAATCGCTCTAATCTCCGTTCGTTTATTGCGGCGGCACTCGTTATATCCTGCACTCGGACAAGTCCCTTTTTCTGCGTAATTGCAGAGACCATCGTGAGAATTGGTGCGGTCTGTACAGGTATATTCGACAGAAAAAAAGCATCCAATGTTTTCTGCCAGTCGGCACTATGTAATGCTCGCTCCTGTTGAACGAGAAACGTTGTAAAAAGGCGTGGAACTTCATCCACAACAATATCGGATGTACCTTGCAAAGGAACATCGCATAGCAACGTCAATCCCGCAGGCTTGAACCGAATCCCCAACAAACAATCTCCGCCCGATAACGATGTCGGCAGAAAAGTTGTCATCGTGCCAACCAAAGAAGCCCGTGATTGCCCAGTCTTGCGCCGAAGATTGATGATAATATCGGCACAACAATCGGGGAAAACGTTGTAACTTACCACCGATGCGGCTTCTGGCACCGTACACCGCCAGTACGCCTCAATGTACAGTCGCAAATGCGGATGTGGTAAAAATTCTTGATAGCTTGACACAATCATCAACGTCAAAAATGAAGGGATGCGGGGTGTAGTTATTTGATGAAGGATGCAATCTACGAAATTCGCCTCGAAGCGAAGAAAAAGAAACACCGTTACAAGCCCCAGCAAATACCCCACCTCACAAACACCTGCCACGAATACCGCACCAATACTGGCTCTGGGAGCGCAGTTAATTTTCCTTCAAAATTAAGATTGATATACAGCCCTCAAGTCCAGATTCCACCTTCACTCCAAGCCATTTTCCCGAAACTGCCCTCGAAATTGGAAAACCCTGCACGCAAGATATAATCTGGCATACAGGGCTTTTTTGTGCAAAGGTGCGTGGGGGAAGCTAACGGTTTCGGGCTTGGCGAAGATGGCGATTTTCACCACAAATGTGTCTGCGGAGAACGGAACCACCACTTTTGCCAAACCCGTGTTATAGGCAGCTTTTTTCACTGTTTGGGTATCAATTGCTCAACTGAGAAATAGTAAAACTCTCCACCAATTGGATTTCTAGTTTGTTTGTCAACTACCCTAACTGGAATATTATATTGCCTACCGATGTTAGCTGTCGAGTTTTCTCCTGCAAAAAACTTTTCGACTAAATTGTCCCAAAGTGATTTGTCTTGGTCTGGGTTTTCCAAATGAAATTGTTCAACCTGAATTTGGGCGGTGGCTCTTGATAAATAAAATTGATGGTATTCATAAGTCCTTGCACGAAGCTCGGGGTTATTGTCGATTCTAATATATGTTGAAGGGAATAGTAATAAACCACGTCTTTTGAATGCTGAAATTAGTTCAGTATAAAAATGGTTTGCTTCATTTTCATCATTTGCGGTGAAAGTTGTCATAAAATGAATCATTGCATTATATCCATTGTCTTCAAATCTTAATTCAAGTAAAAATTCCATATTGATTGGTTTTAGGATTTATAATAAACTGCTTTGTCAAGTTGTCGATAGAGAAATGAAATTAAACTTAAAATATCCAAACAGTCCTGTTTGTCAATAGGCCAAGTAATTGCTGGTTCGTGAGCAGTCGGATTTCGTATAGCACTCATTAAACCACCTGAAATAAATTTAATGCCGTCTTGGAAGTCTTTGTCAGTTTGCGATTGACAAGCAGTTGCTTTTAAAACACCGTTGTCACACCCCCAAACATTTAGCATAAGTGGTTGTCCATCTTTATCGCTTTGTGATTTTGTTTTTACGTCTTTGTTGTATGCTTTTGCACTTTCAAAAACAGCGTGAAAATAATTTCCTTGTGCAAAAAGTCTTTGAGAGTGCTTTGTCACTTCAGAATGAAAATTTCTCTTTAAAAATTCGTCAAGGTTGTCCTTGTGAAGTAAGTTATACCAATTTGAGTTGACAATTATGCATAAATTCTTTGTATATTGGATTGAATAGAACAATGTTTGTAACCTGTTGCTCAACATCATGCGCCGTTCC
>JALONG010000056.1 GCA_025455065.1 Candidatus Kapaibacterium sp.
TCCTTTCAAAGGTTCGTGGTTGAATCCTGAAAGTTCGCGCTTCTTTCGGGTTTTTTCAAATTTTTTTTGCTTGCAAAGAACTGTCAAAACTACTGTAACTATTTAGTCCTCCCTGAAAAAGTCCAAGCGAAAAATGGCTTGCACAGACCGCATAAAATGGTCTCTTTGAGCGTGAAAATATTGAAAAAGAGGTAAGGCTTGTATTCATCAGCCCTGCTGAAGGCAAGATATTTGCAAGGAAATGAGAAAAAATGCAAAAAACTTTGCAAGTATTTTTGCTATTTTTGAGCAACAAAGCGTTATTTGACAATAGTTTAAGCACTTTTTCAGGGATGACTATGTAGCTTTTCGACGCAGATTATCATGATTAAACTGATTATGCTGATTTTGAGCAGCTTTCGGGATAGTTTTCGGGTTGTCGTTTGTTATCGGTACAATCATGAAAATCTGTTGAATCATGATAATCTGTTGAATCATGATAATCTGTGTCAAAAATTTGTTACCTTAAACAGTAACGGGAATTTTTCGACAGGTTACGTTTGCACGCCCTGTTTTGGGGGAATCTTGGGGGCATCATATCAAGAAACCGTTGTGCGATTAACAGGGAGATTTCGTATCTTTGCCAGCCAATAAGTGTATTTAAGTATATTATTTTCCTCGCTTGAATTCACGTCGCAATTATCCTCACAAATATCTTCATTACGCCAATGCAAGTAACGAATACCGTTTTGATGATAGCGCCCGTGCGCTTTGGTTTCAATCCTGACGCAGCAGATACAAACTCCTTTATGGAAAGCGACAGTGGGCTTTCCCGGGAAGAGCGCGAAAAGATACAACTCGCTGCAAGAGAAGAATTTATGAACTTTGCCGAGACATTGCGTGGGGCGGGAATAACGGTAGAAATCGTCGAGGACACGCCGGAGCCGCACACGCCGGATTCGATTTTCCCGAATAATTGGATTTCTTTCCACTCGGACAGGCGCATCGTGCTTTATCCGATGGAGCCGGAAAACCGCCGTTTGGAGCGCCGTGCAGACATTGTTATCCGCATGGCAAACACCTTCGGATTTGAACAAACAGAGGATTTGTCGGGTTTTGAGGACACGGGTGTATTTTTGGAAGGCACAGGTAGCCTTGTTCTTGACCGCGTAAATAAGATTGCCTACGCGAACCGCTCTTCGCGGATGCACTCCGAAGCGCTTCGGGACTTCGCTCGGCGTATGGGCTATACAGCGATTGAGTTTTCATCGCGGCGCAAAGACGGCGGACAAATTTACCATACCAACGTGATCATGGCTGTCGGCGAGGGTGCTGCGGTGATTTGCAGCGAAGTCCTTCCCGACGAAAAAGAACGTGCATTGGTGCTGGATTCTCTCCGAAAACACCAAGGGACGGTTATTGAGATTACGGAAGCACAAATGAATGAATTTGCAGGAAATATGCTGCATTTGCGCACAAAGGACGGCAACAAAGTTTGGGTGATGTCCTCACGCGCTTATCAAGCCCTTTTACCGGAACAAAAAGCCGCATTGGAGCGGGATTCGACGCTTCTTCATGCGCCGTTGGATGTGATTGAGCGCTACGGCGGCGGCTCTGCGCGGTGTATGCTGGCAGAGATTTTTGTTCCTGAAAAAGTTTAGCGGTATTTTTGTACAGGATTTTTGAAACACATTGCACACTATATTTTCCAGTCCATGCCCACAACCCAACGCCTCAACGTTACATCCGAATACGGCTTGCTCAAAACCGTGATTATGCACCGCCCCAGTGCGGAGATTGACCGCCTTTTGCCGGATAATTACCGTACATACTTGTTCGAGGATATTCCGTATTTGAAAAAAATTCAAAAGGAGCATGACCTTTTTGCTGACCTCATTCGCTCCAAAGGCGCAGAAACACTGTATATGGAGGTGCTTTTGGAAGAAACGCTCCGTGATGAAGCCGCACGGTACGACACCTTGGAGGCAGTTGTGGCGTTGGAGCGCTGCGAAAGCATTATGAATGACCTCATGCAGATTTCCACGCCGGAGCTTGCAACGATGCTGCTTGCAGGACTTCGTGCCAATGAAGCACGAGAGCGTGGCTTCAAGGTGAGCCAGTATCTGCCGGATGACTGGATGATGATTTCGCCTGTGCCGAATGCGTACTTTATGCGTGACCCGGCAGCGATTGTGGGCAACAGCATCATTTCATCGAATATGTTTTATCCCGCCAGAGTGCGCGAATCCTTGCTGATTGAGAATATTTTCCGTTTTCACCCGCGCTTTTTGAAATCCGATGCTTTCGCCTACGGAACGCAAAACGATGAGCGGTACAGCTCCGTAGAAGGCGGCGATATTATCGTTTTGAATAAAGAATCCATCGCTGTCGGGTGCAGCGAGCGCACCAGCACCGAAGCTATTGCGCGAATGGCATCGAATCTTTTCCGCAGAGGCTCCATCAAGCGCGTGTATGAAGTGCTTGTGCCGCCGAAGCGAGAATATATGCACCTCGACACGGTTTTCACGATTATCGCTCCGCAAACCATCTGCGCTCACAAACGCAGTTTTATGGAATCCCCGCAAACACGTCTGTACGAAGCAGCCGGCAACGAAAAAGGCTACAAACTGCACACCGAAGGGCGCACGTTTATGGACGTTTTGCGCGATGAATTTGGTGCACTGACCATCATCGAAGTTGCCGGAGGTGATAAATACTATGCTGACCGCGAACAGCGTACCGACGGCGCGAATGTCTTCACCATAGCGCCGGGCGTGGTTGTGGGTTACGACCGCAATCAACGTACCAATGCGGCGTTGCGTGATGCCGGTGTGGAAGTGCTGGATTTCGACGGCTCGGAACTCGTGCGCGGCTTAGGCGGAGCGCGGTGTATGACGATGCCGATTGAGCGTGAGGATGTGTAAAGCAAGTAATCTTTCTCAAATAATGTTGAATCATCGGAGGCAATCATGGCAGAGCTACGAGTATCATTTCGTGCACAGCAGGCATTAAATATGCTTGCCCCGAACGAGCGTACGCGATTACAAAAAGAGGTTGAAAAGTTTCTCAAAAGCCGCCGTTCCAAATCTTCAAAAACCAAGAGTTTTCTCGGCAATGAAAAGACTCGCATTGTCGAAACACAAGGTTTTTACTTGTTCTTTGATATTAGTTCAAATCAAGGTGAAAAAGCCCCAGAATTGGCGGACATTATTGCTACCGATAATATCTTGATTACAGCGACTAAAGCACAATTCGAGGCTATAGAAAAGAGTACATCAACGAAACAATCGAAACCGCAAACAGCAACAAAAAAAGCAGCTAAAGTACCGAAAAAAGCTACTTCGGCGAAGCATTAAGAAGAATGTTTTTCTCTCACAATCTTCCATTCAAAGCAATGCTCAACGATTTAGTTTTTGATATTAGCGAATGTGCCAAAGAAGTCAAGGAGTTTGGCAAATTACTGAAAGGAAAGACGGCATTGAAAGAACGCACTGACATTCTTAAATTTTTTCGGCGCCATCAACATATTTCGGCTTTTATTGCCCTTTACGATACTCATATCACTAAATACAATAAAATCAAGCATGAGTATAATGTTGCCGGTAAATTTCAGGCGGACTTGATTGTTGGTGATTCGACGAAGCACGCTTATTGTCTAATTGAATTCGAGGAAGGTGCGCCTGGCAGTATTTTCAAAAAAAAGAGTGTTACACGGTCATTTCCTGAGTGGTCAGGGCGATTTGAGCATGGATACAGCCAAATCATTGACTGGTTCTGGTGTTTAGACGATATAAAAAAAACGACAATGTTGGAGGAAGATTTTGGGCATGGTGATTTTTCGGTACATGGCATTTTGGTCATCGGGCGTTCCGTCAATTTGTCAGATACTGACCGTCGGCGCTTACTCTGGCGGAGTAATAAAGTTGTCATTGATTCGCATATTATCACGTGTTTGACATATGATATGCTATACGAAGATATGTCCGCCAAACTTGAGCAAGTAAAAGGAATGTGGAGGCTATAATGACCCCCCAATTCTCCGTTCTCATCTGCGGTGCAGGCAATATCGCGCACCGCTTCGACACGCCCGAAGGCGAGGAAATTTTCACGCACACGAAAGGTTTTATGCGGCATGGCGGCTTTCGCGTGGCGGCAATTATTGATGAACAAATTGAACGCGCCCGCGAAGCTGCCGAGATATGGAACATTCCACACTATGGAAAGCGTTTAGAGGATGTGAGCGACCACTTGTTTGATGTGATAAGCATTTGTACGCCGGATGCCACACACAACCAGTATCTCCGCGCTGCGCTCGCACTCGAACCGAAACTAGTCTTTTGTGAAAAACCCCTCAGCGCAAGCGATGATGAGGCTTCTGCACTGGTAGATTTGTATCGTTATGCCGATATTCACCTTGCCGTAAATTATTCGCGGCGCTGGCTTTCGGATTTTCAAGAACTCAGCAAACAAGCACTTTCCGGCGCATTTGGCAAGCTCATTTCGGCGCGGATAAAGTATTACAAAGGCTTTCTGCACAATGCCTCGCACTTTGTGGATTTGCTACAAATGCTGACAGAACCTCGCTTGCAGGTGGGTGCAATCAGCCATTCGATAGCAGATTTTTCGGAAGACGACTTAACGATTTCCGGCACAGCCCGCATGGAATCAGCGATTGCAGACGGAAGCAGTTTCCCGTTTATGTTCGAGGGTTATGATTCACGCCTGATGTCGCCGATTGAGTTGGAGGTGATATTTGAAAATACGGCTATCAAGCTCGAAGAACTGAACGGCTCGTATTTGACGGTAGCAAAACTCCGTGAAAACGAGACCTACCCGGGTTTTTACGAGTTTTCAGACCGCACCACAACGTGCGTGAGTGCATCGTTAGCGATGCAATCAGCTGTGGGCGCTATTTACAACACCCTTGCACAAGGCACAATGCTCGCCAGCACAGGTCAAACAGCTCTTGAAACCTTGCGTCTTTGCAAACGTATGAGTTCTTTTCCTACGATTTAACCTATTTCGTTATGAAATACCGCGTTTTTCTTGAGCAAGACGACGATAAGTCTTTATTGCTACTGTTCCAAGCCTTCCCGGCTGTGTTACGCAGGGCATTACGCGGGAAGAAGCATTGGCAAATGCCAAAGAAGCGATTGCTTCTTATTTGGGCGGTTTGCGGCTGCAAGGGGAACCGATACCTTTCGGAATTGTAGAAGAATTTGTTGAAGTATGAACGATTTGCCACTACGCAAGATTTGACGGGTATTTTGAGCATTACCAATTATCCTCTGCATCCTCAAAATCCTCTCATCCGCGTTCTGTTTTTCTAAGAAGATTCCCCATTTCACTTTTCAAAGGATACACTAATGTCTGCGACAATCGCAATCAAAAGTAAACTCGCCATTCATGGCGGCACACCTATTCGCACACAGCTTTTTCCGGCGTATAACACCATTACCGACGCAGAAAAAAAAGCTGCTATGGAAGTGCTGGATTCCGGCAATCTCTCACAGTTTCTGGGCTGCTGGATGGATGATTTTTTCGGCGGTCCGAAAGTGCGCGAGTTTGAAGAAAAATGGTCAAAAATGTTTAACGCCAAGCATACTGTCAGTGTGAACTCTAACACAAGCGGCTTATTTGCTGCCGTTGGCGCGGCTGGCGTGGGTCCGGGTGATGAAATTATCGTTTCGCCTTACACCATGAGCGCGTCGGCGATTTGTGCGTTGGTTTACGGCGCTGTACCAATTTTTGCCGATATTAACCCCGACACCTTCACGCTTGACCCCAAAAGCATTGCAGAGCGCATCACACCTCGCACAAAAGCGATTATGGTGGTGCATATTTTCGGTCATGCGGCGGACATGGACCCGATTATGGAACTTGCGCGGAAGCACAATTTGGTGGTGATTGAAGATTGCGCACAAGCACCGCTCACCACCTACAAAGGGCGCATGGTTGGGACGATTGGCGATATGGGCGTGTTTAGTTTGAACTATCATAAGCACATCCACACTGGCGAAGGCGGTATGGTCACAACCAATAGCGATACCTATGCCGAAAAACTACAACTTATCCGTAACCACGCTGAAACCTCGCTGAAAGACAAAGGCGTAACGGATTTTACTAACATGATTGGTTTTAATTATCGCCTGACCGAGATGCAGTGCGCTATCGGCAGCACCCAATTAGACCGCTTGGAAAGCTATGTTGCAGAGCGCATAGAAAATTGTCATTACATCGCATCAAAACTGTCACTAATCCCCGGCATCACGCCGCCTGTGGAGCGCGAGAGCCGTCATGTGTATTATCAGCAAGCCTTTAAGTTTGATGCCGACATTATTGGCGTTCACCGCAACGCCTTTATTCAAGCGGTGCAGGCTGAACTTCCTTCGGCGCATCTGCGTGAATCAACGGGTAGTTTGCTGGGCTATGGTTACGTTGAACCGTTATATCTGCAGCCGATGTATCAAACTATGTCCGGCACAAAATGTTCTTTCAACTGTCCACGCTACGACGGCAAGCCAAATTATGGCAAAGGTCTCTGCCCCGTAACGGAAGATATGCACTACAACAAACTCTTCAGCCACGAATATATGCGCCCCGGACTTTCCAAAGCCGATATGGATGATTTCATCGGTGCTTTTGAGAAAGTCTATGAGCACCGCCTCGAACTTGCTCCGAAGAATGGCAAACATTAGAAAAGGCAAAGGGGTAAGGATAGAAGGATAAAGGTGTTTTCCTCAGTGCCCCATGTAACCGCGAGGCTCTCAATTCTTATTGAGGGTCTCGCTTTCTCAAGAATAACATTCAGCTACTTATGAAAATTCTCTTACTCGAAAACATTCACGAATCAGGGGTACAAGTCCTCAAAAACGCCAATTTCGGCGAAGCAGTTGAAATCGAAACCCGCAAACAAGGCTTAGACGAAGACGATTTAATCAAAGCGCTCGACGGCGTGTCACTTTTGGGCATACGTTCCCGAACACACGTAACGGAGCGGGTTTTGGAAAATGCCAAGCATTTGCAGGCAATCGGCGCATATTGCATCGGGACGAATCAAATTGACCTCGAAGCCGCAGCATTGCGCGGTGTTCCTGCCTTCAACGCGCCGTACAGCAACACACGCTCGGTGGCGGAAATGGTTATCGGCGAAATTATTTTCCTTATGCGGGGGCTGTATGGTAAAATCTCCAGTCTTCATGCGGGAGAGTGGGTGAAATCCGCCGTTGGCGCACGGGAAGTACGCGGGAAAAGCCTCGGAATTATCGGCTTCGGCAATATCGGTTCGCAAGTTTCGGTGCTTGCCGAAGGGCTTGGAATGCGGGTGTACTATTACGACAGCGTGGATAAACTCAGTATCGGGAATGCCGTGAAAATGTCCTCCATGGAAGAAGTGCTACGGGTCGCAGACGTAGTTACGATTCATGTGGACGGCAATCCCGACAACACCAACATCATCGGCGATGCGGAGTTTCAGATGATGAAAGATGGTGCGCATTTTATCAATCTCAGCCGAGGGCACGTCGTCAATCTCGACGCACTGCATAAACACTTGCTTTCGGGTAAAATCGGTGGTGCTGCTATGGATGTTTTTCCCAAAGAACCTGCAGGAAACGAAAAGACCTTTTCCTCACCATTTTTAGGAATGCCGAATGTCCTGCTCACGCCGCATATCGGCGGAAGCACCGAAGAAGCGCAGTACAACATCGGTGAATTTGTGTCGGGGAAATTGGTCGAATACATGAACGCCGGAAGCACCTTTGCGGCAGTGAATTTCCCGCGCATCCAGCTGCCATCGGTCAAAAACACGCATCGGCTCTTGCACATTCACAAAAACGTTCCGGGCGTTCTTTCACAACTGAACACCATTTTTGCACAAAACTCCGTGAACGTGTTGTCGCAGTATCTCGGCACAGACCCGCAAATCGGTTACGTGATTGCGGATGTGGATAAAGAATATAACGAGTCGTTACTCCATGATTTGCAAAAGGTTACGAATACGATTCGTGTGCGGATTTTGTATTGATATTGTTTTCTGGACTGGGATTTGAGGATTACAGGAATGTATGGGATTTTTCGACGCTGCAATAATCACACTGTGCAGAATTTCAGCAAGAACCCAGTGAGCTTCAAGTAATCATCAACTCTCTGTTCAATCTCTCAAAATCCCAAAAATCTTTGAAATCTCTAAAATCCCAGTCCAGACAAGTGCTGCACAACTCCCAATACCATACGCCAGAAATCACTTACAAATTATGCTCAGAATAGCCATTCAAAAATCAGGACGATTAACCGAGGAATCCCTCGAACTCATGCAGGAATGCGGTATTGACTTTGCCAAATCGGGCGGAAAACTCAAAGCCGCAGCCTACAATTTCCCCGTTGAATTTCTTTTTTTGCGCGACGACGACATCCCAGAATACGTCGCCGACGGTGTTGCGGATGTAGGCATCATCGGCGAAAACGTGATTGCCGAAGAACGCGCATCATTGCAGCGTCCGGTGGACATCATCGAACGGCTTGGTTTTTCGCGTTGCCGTTTGTCGTTAGCAGTGCCGAAAGGGGCTGCATACTCGTCGGTGAAAGATTTGCAGGGAAAGCGCATCGCTACGTCGTTTCCGAACATTTTGCAGGAGTTCTTGCAATCGCACGGCGTGAAAGCAGACATTCACGAAATTAGCGGTTCAGTCGAGATTGCGCCCAGCATCGGGCTTGCCGAAGCGATCTGCGATATTGTTTCCTCCGGCTCCACGCTGCTTAGTAACGGGCTGCAGGAAGTCGAAACGATTTTTCGCTCCGAAGCAGTGCTGATTTCACGCCCCTTGTCGGCGGAAAAGCAGAAAATTGTGGATGATTTGCGCTTCCGTATTCAATCCGTCGGGCGTGCCAAAAAGAACAAATACATCATCTTGAACGCAAGGAGTGAAGCGCTTCCGGCGATTATGAGGCTCCTGCCCGGCATGAAAAGCCCCACCGTTACACCGCTTGCGGAAAGTGGCTGGAATGCTGTTCATTCCGTTGTTCCCGAAGATACGTTTTGGGAAATCATCGGAAAGCTGAAAGAAGCAGGCGCGGAAGGCATTTTGGTTGTACCGATTGAAAAAATGATTTTGTAATTTTTTGTAACTATTTAGCTCTTCGACGCAGATTATCATGATTAACCTGATTGCACTGATTTTGAGCGACTGTCGGAATAGTTTTTGGTATGTCGTTTGAATTTGAGCAATCATGAAAATCCGTTGAATCATGAAAATCTGTGTCAAAAATTTAGACCCTCAACAGGACAATTTTTGTTGATGTTTATCAACATAGGAGAGGAAAATGTTTATTGGACATTATGGCGTAGCAATCGCCGCAGCAGTGATGATACCTGATGTTCCGGCACTTGTGCCACTTACGGGTGTGGCTTTTCCGGATTTGCTCTGGGGCGGAATGGTACTGGCAGGAAAAGAAAAAGTTGGCTTGAAACCCGCATCACCACTGATTACGGATGTTGAATTTACTTCATATCCGTATTCTCATTCGCTCGTGATGACAAGTCTCATCGCTTGCGCACCTGCATTGGCGCTGGTGTCGCTGCTTTCGCTCAAAGCTGCAGTTGTATTCCTTTTGGCTTCCATATCGCATTGGCTCTTGGATGTGCTGGTGCATCAAGGCGATTTACCCGTCGTGGGTTTTGGGCAGAAAGACCGCAAAATCGGCTTCGGACTGTGGAAATACCCGCTTGTGTCGTTTTTGCTGGAGTTTGCGACATTTGTGCTACCTGTTCTTTGGGTAATGAATCCCTTACAAGCCACTCCAATTCTTGTTTTTGGAACGGTACTTCATGCTGCCAATGCCAACGGTTTTTTCGGGTTTAATCCCAAAGGCGCACCTTCGTCGGCGAGTGCCTTTGCAATCTTGGTATTATTCGGTTTTGTCCTCGCAACACTTGGTATTAACTGGCTTTTGCGCTAGAGTGTTGTACAAATATTTCACCACATTTTTTTCAGTGCTATGAGTAACCTTCAAGGTCTTGCTTCGGAGAATAATCTCCTCAAAACGGTGAGCGAAAAATCACTCTCGCTCATTATTTATGCGGTCTCGCTGGTGATTTGCCTTGCGGTCGCATTCCTCATCTATTTCCCGCAAGCGCTCTCGGTGGGCGGTGGGCTGGATGTCTCCTATTTACCGCGCTTTCACGCCTTTTTGAACGGTTCGTGTACGCTGTTGCTTATTGGCGGGTATATCGCAGTGCGGCAGAAACAATACAATCTGCACAAAACCTTGATGGTTACGTGCTTTCTGCTGTCGAGTATTTTTCTGGTGTCATATGTGATTTATCATTCCCAAGCCCCTGCAACAAAATTCGGCGGTGAGGGCATTATCCGCCCTGTGTATTACTTCATTTTGCTGACGCATATCGTCTTGGCAGCAGTCATACTGCCGCTTGCGCTCTTTACCATCAGTCGCTCGTGGCGAGGTGAGTTTGCGAAGCACAAAAAAATCGCTCGCATCACGCTTCCTATCTGGGTTTATGTTACGGCGACGGGTGTGATTGTGTATTTTATGATAGCGCCGTATTACAAGTTTTAGGCAGGAGAATGAGTAATAAAAACCCCAAACACCGCTCCAAGTCTCGTGTTTCATATATCTTCACCGATGCAGACCGTGAGCGCTTCGCAGCTTTGCGTCCTGCTATTAAGGCGCGTTTGGAAGATTTTCGCCGTGTTCCGCCGGAGCAGCGTTTTTACGAATTGTGTTACTGCCTGTGTACGCCACAATCAAAAGCAGAAAATGCTGATGCAGTTGTGAAAACCCTTCAAAAGCGTGATTTTGAGCGTCTTGGGTTTGACCCCGTTCATATTCTCCGCGACAAAGCACACTACATTCGTTTCCACGAAACAAAAGCCAAACGCCTGCTCAAAGCACGAGAGCAATGGTCAGACATCGCACAAATGCTTGATTCTAGGCTTAATGGTGAAGAAAAACGTGAGTGGCTCGTGGAAAATGTTGATGGCATGAGCTGGAAAGAGGCTTCGCACTATCTGAGAAATATCGGATACAACAATCTCGCCATTTTAGACCGCCACACACTGAAACACTTGGTCAGGTGCGGTGTGTTTGAGGAAGTACCGAATATCGCAGGTAAAGCACGGTATCTGGCTGCGGGAGAAGGTTTTAAGCGCCTTGCGGAATTTGTCGGCGCTCCAATGGATGAACTTGACCTGTATTTCTGGGCTTCGGAAGCGGGGTTGATACTGAAGTGAAGGGCAAAGGGACGGGCTTTTCTGGTAACCCGTACTACGCTGAAGAAAGCGTAGCACGGGGATTGCTCCTAAAAAGCTACTTTCCAAATCATCCTCCTTGCAGTTTTTTCGCAAGGCGTTCTTTGACGAAAAGTTCGGTAATAGCATTGAGGGTAAACGAGACGATAAAGAGGAGTACACCTAAGAAAAAGAGGATGCTATAATGTGCCGAACCCCAGATAACTTCACCCATTTCGGCACCAATCGTTGCAGAAAATGTGCGCACGGGGTCGCCAATGGAAGCGGAGACCATAGCCGCATTACCGCTTGCCATGAGCGCAATCATTGTTTCACCAAACGCTCTGCCAATGCCCAGCAATACCGCCGCAAACACGCCCGGAAATGCAGCCGGAAGCATCACCTTGTAAGCGCTTTCCCACTGCGTTGCGCCCATTGCGAGCGAGCCTTCAAGAAGTGATTTAGGGACAGCAGAAAGAGCGTCTTCGGTGATGGTAAAAACAATCGGAATCACCGCAATAGACAAGCCAATACCGCCGACAAACGCATTGAGGCGGAAATCAAACCCGAAGAGCGTTTGCAAAGCAGAACCAACATACAACAAACAGAAAAAGCCGATAACCACCGAAGGAAAGCCCGCTAAAATTTCCACCATCGGTTTGATAAATTCCCGTAAACGCACAGGTGCAAAAAATACAGCATAGAGCGCAGCTAAGATTCCAAGAGGTGCGCCGATGAAAATTGCAACAAACGTTGTTTTCGCTGTACCGATGACGAGCGGCATAATGCCAAATTTCGGGACGGTTGAAACAGGCTGCCAGACTGTACCCAAGATGTTTGCAAGCGTTATTTCCTCCGATTTTTCGTTGTTGGTTGTGCCTTTGCTGTTGCCCGTGAGTGTAGCGGGAACAACGACATCAAGGTTATACACTTCCGGTTGAAATTCCTCCGGCGCTTGCTCCTCGCTAAGAATAATATCGGGATTATAGATTTCCGGTTTCAGTACAGTATCTGCTTGAGTGGCTTCTGTGACAAGTTCGGCGGGGGAGGTATGCTGAGAAAATGCGCCTGTGAGCAACGGCAGTGCTTCGCGCAGCACAAAGAGCAGAATGAGGAAAATAAGAACAACGGCAAAACTCCCAATAATAGTAATGGAGCGCTCAATAAGGCGTTCTCCGAGATTATTTTTGGTGCGGAGAAACGCATGATTCTGCGGGGTTGTGGGTGATTCTTCCATAGTGCGACGCTGTTCTCTCGGAATGTTCAAATATAGTCAAAAACTCAGTATTTGTGCGTGGTTGCGGTTTGCTGACATAATCAAAATTTCTTCGTCGGCAAATACCCGACTTCGCTTACAACGGCTTGCCCGCTTTGGCTGATAACCCAATCAACAAACTGTTTTACTATGCCGTTTGGGCGCTCTTTCATATAAAAATACAGCAAGCGCGAAACGGGATATGTGCCGTTCAAAATTTCCTGTTCTTGCGGCAGGACGTAGCGGCTGTTTTCCGAAAACGCCAGCGCAGCAGGTTTTACGCCGCTTGAATAGGCAATACCGCCAAAGCCGATAGCATTTGGGTCTTTCGCAACAGCGTTCACCAAAGCGCCCGTACCGACCATATGTTGCGTTTGCGGCGCAAAATCTTGCTTCTGCAACACATGTTCCTTAAAAAATTCATATGTGCCGGAGTTGTTTTCGCGGCTATACAGCACGATTTTCGCGTCATTGCCGCCCAATTCTTTCCAATTCGTAATTTCCCCCGTAAAAATACGTTTTACCTGCCCGACAGTGAGATTCTGCACGGGGTTTGAGGTATTGAGATACACCGCAATACCGTCGCGTGCAACACGGATTTCCAAACCGTTGTACTTGTATTTTTCCCGTAATTGCTTGACTTCGCCGGGTTTCATCGGGCGTGACGACGAGCAAATATCGGTCGTCCCGTTGATAAGCGCGGAAATTCCCGTACCGGAGCCACCGCCGGTTACTTGAAACTGCACGTTGGTTTTGTCGGGAAACATCTCCGTCCAGCGCTGTACAAGAATGACCATCGTGTCAGAGCCTTTAATCGTGATAACAGGCTTGCTTTTTGCGGCTTGGGCAAAGGTTATTCCGGCAAAACACCAGAAAACAAGCGATATTCGGAGGAATTTCGTCATAAAACCTATCGTAATAAATCTCAGTTGAGTAAAAAATGCTGTTGGTCGGCTGCGTTGGGAAGCCGCGCCAATTTATGATTTTTTGCCGTTTTGAAGCAGACGAAAATAGCAAAATGATATTACGTTTTGGTAATAAGGCAATACGCTGTGGCACTTCAAAAATCGCAAAAGCCCATATAACGGAAATTGGCGTTACATGGGCTTTTGTGAAATTTTACCAGCACAATGATTGAGCAGTACGATGATTGAGCAGTACGATGATTGAGCAGCACGATGATTTACCAGCGCATCAAATTAGCATCATCAACATACACGGTTTGTTTGGTACGGAAAAGAGCAAGCATGATTGCAAGCCCTACTGCGGCTTCTGCGGCAGCAACGGTCATCACAAAAAACACAAAAATCTGCCCTGCCGTGTCGCCTAAATAGCTTGAAAATGAGACAAGCGTTAAGTTCACAGCGTTGAGCATAAGTTCGATGCACATAAAAATCATAATCGCATTGCGCCGTGTCAAAACGCCGATTGCTCCAATGCAAAAAATAACGCCGGAAAGTGCGAGATAATACTCAAGTGGTATAGACTGTGGCATGATGAGGAAGAAATTGAAGTATGAATGATAAAGTATGCAAGGTTAGGAATTTATGTGTAAACTCACTGTCCAAAAACTAATTGTCTAACTGACGTTTTGCAATCACAACCGCACCGACAACCGCCGCTAAAAGCAGCAAGGACACTGCTTCAAAGGGGAAAAGATAATCGGTGTACAGCACCCGTCCTAATTCGCCGACGCTGCCCACAAGCGAGGCTTTCGGCGGAAGTTCTGTATATGCGCTTTGTTGTCCCATAAGCAAAGCGAGGAGTTGGAGTGCTAAAATGCCGACGAATACAACTACTGCTAAAGGGCGTAATTGCGAGGCTTTGGCGTGTTTAGCTTCTTCGCCGAGATTCAAAAGCATAATCACAAACACCACCAAAACCATGATTGCACCTGCATAGACGAGAATTTGCATCGTTGCCAACAGTTGCGCTTGGAGCGTCAGATACAGCCCCGACAAGCAGAAAAAATGCGCAATCAGGCACAACGCTGCGGGAATAGCATTTTTGCGGGTTATCATCAATATCGCAGTGGCAATCGCACCTGCGGCAAATACAAAAAATGCACCGGTGGCAAGATTCATAGCGGTAACGAAAACAATAAAGTGATGAAACTATTGGCTGTAAAGCGCTTTGTTGTGCCGGAATGGGTGAATGCCTTGAAAGAAATTTTTCACAGTGCAGACCAAACAAGAACGCGCACAAAGATACAAGAAAGATTGAATTTTTTCATGTTTTTCTGTGAGATTTCAGTTTGTCAAAGAAGAAAATTTTTCACAATAACCAAGATTTTTTTTCGTTCATTATCAAGGTTATGGTATTTTACTGCGTTTTCCACGCTATACATACACCACCCTTACCTTGTGATGTTCGCGGTATTTTGAGATTGTTCACTTGTTCAGGTTGTTTTCTCATCGGTTGTTTTGATTTGCTACAATAGCCGTAAAGATTTTACGGCATATAAATTGCAGTTCCACTTTGAGCGGATTTTCTCCGCGTTACTTCACGATTCTCGCACTCATGTATGCGCTGAACATCGCTTTAGCGCTCATCACCTTCGCTCTTTTTTACGAGGCTTGCTATGAAAGTCGTTCATAATTTATCCATGAGTAAAAAATTTACTCTGGTTGTTGTCGGATTGATGATACCGATAATGATTTTGTTGGTGTTCTTTATTCAAGAATCGAATAAAGCAATCCAATTCGCGGAAAAGGAGATTGAAGGGGATAATTATTTACGTCCCTTACGCGGACTTTTGACACAAATGTCCTTCCACAGGCTTTATGCGATGCGTGCCACAGCAGCCGACCCGTCGGCACAGGAATTACTTACCAAGACAAACTCCAATATCGAAACACTGCTGGGCGATTTGCGCAAGCAGGATGAACTCTACAACGCATCCCTTCAAATCGGCGGCAGAGCGAAAAAAATTGAAAATCTATGGAACATTGTGAAAGGCAAAGCCTCGTCGTTAAGCGCCGACCAAAGCAAATCTGAACACGACGCGCTGGTAGCAGAAGTGCGGTCACTTATTGTCTGGGTGGGCGACAAATCCAATCTTATTCTTGACCCCGACCTTGATTCGTACTACATCATGGATGCCACGCTCATTCGCCTGATGGACGATATTGACCTTATGCAGCAAGCGGTTTTCAGCATTGAACGCGCCCTGCGTGCAGGTTTTCCGTCGCCCAATGACCGCTCCGATGCAAAAGTTTACATGGTGCTGATGAGTGCGCATACGGCAGGTTTGGAGGGTGATTTTTCAACGGCATACGACAATAATGCGCTGGGAAATTTGAAAGTAAAACTGAACGCCGGATTCCGCCAGCACTTGTCCGACAAACGCGCCTTTGCAAGCGCTGTGCAGGAAAAATATGTCATGTCGGAAATCAATCAACTCACGATTGCAGAATTGGAAACCCTAGCAAGTGCGTATTTCCGAACTGGCGATGCGCTCTGGTATAATTCCGTGAATGAACTTGACGCGCTGCTTCATGCCAGAATTGAGAGTTTTCGCTCAAAATTGTACATCAATTTAGCGATTGTTGCCGTGATTTTTGTCGTGGTTTTGCTTATTGTTCACACGATTATCACCGATGTACGCTCGTCGGTTGCAAATCTGGTGGAAACGACAAACCGCGCCAAAGCAGGCGATTTAGCGGCGCAATCCACCATCACCGGAAACGACGAGTTTGCAGCATTAGCCGATGCCGTCAATTCTATGATTGAGCGCATAAGAACAGGCGTTGGCGAACTTCGCGCCGAAAAAAGCACCATTCAGCGCCGCGTGGACGATGCCGTGCGCGATTCCGAATCGCAGCGTATGTACCTTTCCGAAAGCACACAAACGCTACTCCGCGAAATGGAGCATTTTGCCAAAGGTGATTTGACTGTGCGTCTCGACCACGACCGTAACGATGACATTGGTGCGCTCTTTCAAGGGTTTAGCTTTGCTGTCGGTAATTTGCGTTCAACCGTTGAAAAAGTCTATGAAGCAGTGAATGCGACCGTGAGCGCAAGCACAGAAATTGCGGCAAGTTCTAATGAAATTTCCTCCGGCGCACGTCGGCAGATGGATGAAATCGCTTCGATTGTGGCTTCCATTGCCGAGATGAGCCAAAGTATCAACGATAACTCTCGGTTAGCAATGATGGTGGCAGATTCTGCTCAGGAAGCCGGCAAAATCGCATCACAAAGCGGTGATGTGCTTGCTGCTGCTGCTTCGGACATTACCAACGTTGCAGCAATCGTTGAACAATCAGCAAAGACTGTGCGTCATCTTGGAAGCCAAAGCCAAGAAATTGGCGAAATTATTCAAGTCATTGATGAAATTGCTGACCAGACAAATCTCCTCGCTCTGAACGCCGCTATTGAAGCCGCCCGCGCGGGTGAACAGGGCAAAGGGTTTGCCGTTGTTGCCGATGAAGTACGCAAACTTGCCGAGCGCACAACCAAAGCAACTAAGCGGATTGCCGACATGATTGAGCATATTCAAAACTCAACCGAAGAAGCTGTAACAACGATTCAGCGCGGTATCGGCGAAGTACAGCGCGGCAAAGAATCGGCGTACCGCGCAAAGCAGTCTGTGGGCGCGATTATTGAGCGCTCCAAAAACGTGGCGGACTCTATCATGCAAGTTGCCGCCGCCACTGAAGAACAATCCCAAGTCAGCGAAGAAGTGCTGCGCAATGCCGAAATTATTAAATCTATCACCGAAAGCACTTCCGCCGGCATCATCCAAATTGTTCACGCTGTGGAGGATGTAAGCCGTCTGGCGGTACATTTGGAAGCAATGATAAAACAATTTAATATCGGCATCAATGCTGCACGCAGACCTAATGCAACGCCCCACGCAGCCGCACCAATGCAAGCGCCACATCAACCTGCGCAAGTTAATACTGCATTTTCTGCCACAAATTTATTACATTAACGGCTCACACTTGTTTCATCTTTTTTAAGGGCAAACCATGAGCTACGAATTTACACCCGAACAAAATTCACTCTTCAGCAACCTCGCCTCAAAACTGAAGACGGTGGGAATAACGTTTATCATCTTAGGTGTGTTGCAAAGTTTTCTTGCGTTTGCCAATAATGGCACGTTCGGCATCATTACAGGAGTTTTAGGCGGCATCCTCTTCGCCGTAATCGGCGTACTGATGGTGAATGCAGCGAGTTCCTTCAAACTTATCGTGGATACTGAAGGGCAAGATATTTCTAACCTCATGCAAGCTCTTAACTCCTTGCTTTCGATGTACACCATTCAATTTTGGGCGCTTGTGGTCTCAATTATTTTAGTATTGCTCGTGGTGATTCAAGCCGTTCTAACACTCTCGTCGCTCTCACGTGGGCGGTAAATGAACAGATTATGCCCGAAATTTCTTCTCAGCCAAGTATTCATCTCGTTACCGGATATTTAGGAAGTGGCAAAACGCAGTTTTTGTCGCGCCTTTTGGAACGACCCTTATTGCAGGAGCGCGTTGCGGTTATCGTGAATGATTTTGGAACGGTGATGTTCGACGGACTCAAGCTGACAAGCGCTGTTCGGGGCGATAACACGGTAGAAATTCTGGATGTTCCGGGCGGATGTTTGTGCTGTTCGGCGATTGACGATTTTCAACGTGCCTTGCACGACGTGATTGGACGCGGCGCACGGCGGATTTTTATCGAAGCCACAGGACTTGCCGATGCCGAACAAGTGCAACGCGACTTAGCATTTATGCGCTTTCCGATTGATTCCACGCTCTGCATTGTGGATGCGCTCAATCTTCGCCGCTTTCAAAAACTTTTTCACATCGTCAATGCACAAATCAAAGCTGCCGATGTATTGCTGATTTCTAAATCTGACCTTGTGAAAAAGCCTGATTCTACGCAACTTCTGGAAGATGAACTCCGCATACTCAATCCCAGAGCAATGGTACATCGCCTTGACAAAGGACGTGCTGATGCACCCTTGCTGTTGCAACTGTTCGCTCCGGCAGAGCGCTTTATTCCCGATATTCACCCCCATATCCAAGAACATCTGCTCCACGACGGCGTTACGGCATTTCGCATTGTGCTGCCTGAAAGCGTGGATTTTCCTATGCTGGAGAGAATGTTGGCAGATATTCCCATCGGTCTTGTACGCATCAAAGGGCTTCTGCGATTCGATAATTCCCCCAAGCCGATTTTGCTCAATTTTATTGCCGGAGCGTGGAATTATCAGCCGTTGGACGAGGGAACATCGGCTCCGAATGAACTGTTTGCTATCGGTCAAAACGTTGTGATTGACGATGTGCAATCCCGCTTTCAAGCGCTTGGCGCTCGTGTCGAAGGCGGAACGGTGAGGAGCTTGGGCTTGATTGACCATGAGCATCACACGCATTAACTGTTCCGCGCAATCTCCTGTCCACAAAAAACTCGCAAATCCCGCTTTTAACCCTTTGTGAATCCCTGAATCTGCCGTATATTTTCGGCGAGATTGTAGCTGGGATAGTGTTCGTATTTGAGCAATGCAGATTACGCTCTACTGCTCTGAAAGCCTTGGAAATAAGCGCTTGTTTGGGCTGACACCTCCCAAAACTCACTACGCAAAAACTTAACACTTTTTCGCCTTTGCTTTCGGTTATGCAAATTCACCTTACCAATACCCTTTCCCGCACAGTTGAGCCTTTCAAACCCCTGCACGACGGCGTTGTACGGATGTATTCCTGCGGTCCGACGGTCTATAACACTGCACACATCGGCAATATGCGAGCGTTTCTGTTCACAGACCTGTTGCAGCGCGTCTTGCGCGTGGTGGGCGGTTTTAAGGTGCAATGGGTGATGAACATTACCGACATTGACGATAAAACGATTCGGGACAGCGCTATCGGTTCACCTCTTTGGCAAGCAGATATGGGCGCTCAAACCGAGGATGCCCGTGAAAATCTCCGCACGTTCACCGAGTTTTACGCCAAAGTCTTTGTAGCGGATATTGCCGCGCTGAAAATCCACCAAGCGAGTTTTCATGCGATGCCGAGAGCAACACACTATATTCCGCAAATGCAGGAACTCATCCGCCTTATTGCTGAAAAAGGCTTTGCCTACGAGCGTGGCGGAAGCGTCTATTTCAACGTTGCAGCATGGCGCAATGCTGATAAATACGGCAAACTTTTCAAAATTGACGCGGAAAATTTTCAAGAAGGAGTACGGATTGATGCCGATGAATACGACCGCGAAAGCGTAAGCGATTTTGTGCTGTGGAAAGGCAAAAAAGACGGCGAACCCGCATGGGACTTTGAGTTTGAAGGAAAAAATATCCTTGGTCGTCCGGGCTGGCATATCGAATGTTCCGCAATGGCGCGTGAACTCTTGGGTTTGCCCTTTGACATTCACACGGGCGGCATAGATTTGTGCTTCCCGCACCATGAGGACGAAATTGCTCAAAGCAAGGCTGGATACGGCGTAGAGCCGGTCAATTATTGGTGCCATAACGAATTTTTGGAAGTCGAGGGCGACAAAATGTCGAAATCAAAAGGGAACTTTTATACTGTTGGCGACCTCACTGCCAAAGGTATTGACCCGATTGATATTCGCTGGCTTATGCTTTCGGCGCATTACGGCTCGCGGCTCAATTTCACCTTTGCAGGCTTGGAAGCGGGACGCAAAGCACGTTTCAGAGTGCAGGAATACATCTATGATTTGTGGGAACGCTCCGCAGGAACGGTCGCCGCCGCAAGCACAAACACCACTGCTGAAGCGCTTCGCACGGCAGTTTTTGGCGAATTGGCAAATGATTTGCAAACGCCGAAAGCAATGGCGGAACTGTTTACGTTTATCAATCGTAACCCTGCATCCAGCGTGGAATCAAGCCTTGCAGCCGCTTTGTTGGGTTTTTTACAGGAATTGAACGACATTTTGGAAGTGTGGCAATTTACCGCACGTCCCGCACAAACGCTTGCTGTTCCACCCGAAGTAGCGGCACTCGCCGAAGCACGTTGGCAGGCAAAACGCACGAAAAATTTTGCCGAATCTGACCGCCTACGCGGGGAAATCGCTGCCTTGGGCTTTGTGGTAAAAGACACGAAAGATGGTTATACTTTGGAAGTTGCTTAAAACCTTCTTCCTGCGACTTTTATTCTGAAAACCTTACTCGTACAATCCTACTTCAGCAATATATTCTTACCACTTGGGGATTTTCACGACATCATTTTTGACGATTATGCACATTTCAAAACTCCCTCCAAAATTTCTTTACCACATCGCCCTTGCTTGCTGCGTCTGTTTGACGGCAGCACTTTTTTCGAGCGCAACGCAAGCACAGGTGCGCTATGTCAAAACATTCACCGAATCGGTAAACACCTTCAGTGACCGCGAAGGCACAGCCCGCAGCCAACCTTACGGAAACAATCTCAATAATTTTTGGCTTGTGAAGCCCACAAATCCGCTTGGGACGCGGCTTATCATTCTGCGCTTTGATTCGCTCAACACCCAGCGCACACGCGATGTTGTCAGAATTTTTGCCGGAGGAACAACCCAACGCCTTGATACATCGCGGCTTCTGGCGACCATAAGCGGCGCAAATCCGCCCGGAGCAGTGATTATTCCTGACAGTGCCGTAACGGTACAGTTTGTCACCGATGGCTCTATTGCAGGAGAAACACGCCGCGACAGCCTTACGGGCTGGACTATAACGTATTTCGCCATTACCAATGTGTTCACGGCTGCCGAAGGCGTTCTGCGTGACCGCGAGGGTGCTACACGGCAAACGGGCTACCAGCCCAATCTGGATGCGCTTTGGCTTATTCGTCCGCAAGGTGCGCGACAGATGCTTTTGCAGTTTGATTCGCTCAATCTTGAAGAGGATTATGATTTTGTTAATATCTTCGCCGGAGTGGAAGAGCCGCGATTTATCGGCGGTTTCACCGGTTCAAGGGTGCCACCGAGTTTTGCCATTAACGACAGCCTTGTGATTGTGCGCTTTACGACGGATTTCGGTACTTCGGGCGACGATGACCGTGTTCCTTCAGGTTGGACGTTGCGGTATGTCTCTTCCACACGGGCAACGGTGCTGCGTCCCGACACAGACTATCTGTATTTTGGCGATGTAGTGCTTGGCGAGCAATCCCCTGTGCGGTCACTGCGGATAAGCGGTTCGTCCTTTATTGACGATATTACTGTCATTGCTCCCGAAGGCTTCAGTATTGCCACCTCCCCAACGGATGTGTTCCGCGACACCGTGCGTATTACCGTTCCGAAAAATTCCATAGCCACCTCGCGTGGACAAGTGTTCATCCGCTTCAACCCGAAACAAGCAACGGAATTTTACGACAGACTTTCGATACGAAGCGGCACCAATGAAGAATTTGTTGATTTGGGAGGCATTGGGAAACCCTTTGTTTTTTGGGAATCAACCGGTGGACCAAATAGCGGACAAATTACGACGCTCGGCATCGCGGCAGGAAATACGCTGCTAGCCGGAACACGAAGCGGCATCTACCGCTCCAATTCTAACGGTGCAGTTTGGCTATCAAGTAGCACAGGGTTAAACGCGAAAGGTGCGCAGCGTATTTACGACATTACCATCGGTCAAGCACGCGATACTATCGTGTATGTCAATACCGATGCGGGAATGTACTTCTCGCTTGATAGCGGCAAAGCATGGCGACCGCTCACAAAAGCAGGTATTCCCGAATCTGCGACGGTGTTTGCAATGGTGCAATACAGAGGGCGCTTGCTTGCAGGCACGAAGTCGGGTTTGTACCGCTATGTCTTGCTTCGTAATAGGTGGGAGCGCTCTATGCAAGGCTTCCCGAAAAACGATATTGAAGTGCGGTCTTTGACGGTGCATGACAGTAGCATAGTTGCAGGAACGCGGGATTACGGCATATTTATTTCGGCTGATACTGCCTCAACTTGGAAGGCTATCAATGGTGAGAACAGCCGCACAAGTACTGCTGTTCCTCTGGAAGACAACGACGTTGTACACCTTACCAGTGCGAAAGGCATACTGTTTGCAATTGTGGATAATATCTACACCGAGGATGAAGTGGAGTATGTTGATTCTTCTGAGGTGCTGTCCTCCAAAGACAACGGCACAACATGGCAAGCCGAAGACCTTGAAGAAATCAATGACCGAGGCTGGTGGAAAATTTACAGTGTTCTGTTGGTCAATAATGTTTTGTACTTAGGTACGGACAATGGTGTAGCGCGTCGGCGCTTTTCCGATACTTCTTCATCAACGATTTGGAATTTCCCTCAAGACCCCGCAGCCACAGGCTTGACGGAATCTACGATTGTTAAACTGATAACGAATGGTTCGACGGTATATGCCGGAACATTGGGCGGTGTATTCCGCTCGAATAATCAAGGGCTATCATGGCAATCCGTTAATACGGGGCTAACGGCAACGAGTGTTACTGCCATGACGAATCTTCGCGGAACAGTGCTTGCGGCAACCGAAGGAAGCGGAATTTTCCGCAGCAGTGATAACGGCACAACATGGCAACAATCCAACAACGGTTTGCGCGGCGTGTTTATCGGGAATTTTGTGCAAGACGGCAGTTCCGTACTGACGTGCGTCTATAACGACCGCACACCGGATTGGGCGAATAACGGCGTATTTCGTTCATTGGACAATGGTCAGTCGTGGACGCTCACGGGCAAATTTCCCGATAGCACCAATGTCCGTCAGATGAGTCCGCAACCGGATGTGTACTGCATTGAACGAGATGACCAAAATGTTCTCTATGCAGGAACGTTGCAGTATGACGAGAATTTTTTCTTTGCCTCAACCACAGGCGGTGTTACATGGCGCATGATAGATCTGCCGCTCGTTCTTCGGAGAGATAGCTTGGTTAAGTTGGATGTACCTATTTACGACATCGAAGACGGTCCCGGCACAGGCATTTTTATCGCCACCTACGGCGAGGGCGTATTTTGGTCACCAAACCCCTTGGCAAGACCCAAACCACAGTGGACACGCTTGCTTTTTGAGAATGATGGCGATGAGTATTACTCAAACATTTTGACAACGTTTAACGGTGATTTGTATGTCGGCACCGAAGCAGGACTGCACTATGCCAATGCCGCCAGAACGCGCTTTATTTCGCTCAGTGATACGGTGGTCGGGGCATATCCTATTTTGTCATTGTATGTTTTGAATGGTATGCTCTACGCGGGAGTTTCCGAACACGGCGTTTGGCGCAGCGCTGACGGCGATACATGGGAGCAGGTGAATATCGGATTTTTCCCCGATGACAGCCCTGAAGTGTATTCGCTCACTGCCGACGGTGTGAATATCTACGCGGGTTTGGACGGTAATGCGATTCACCGTACATCGCTCACCCAGACTGCTACGGCAGCACGGGCGCTGCTAAGTGTTCCCGAAACCTACGCCGCACAGCCGGGCGACACGCTGCGCGTTTCGGTTTTTCTTCAGGCTTCGCAAAGTCTGCCGGAACTCGCGCCAACGCTCATGCCAACGGTAACGGGTGTTCTGCGCTTTAATGCCTCGCTTTTAGAGCCTGTTGATGACCTGCAATCGGTCGTGGTCAATGGGGAACGCTTGGTGAATTTCCGGGCGCAGTTGAAATCTCCCGCACAAATACGGATGTCGCGTGATTCCTCGCTGATTACGTTCCGTTTTCGGGCATTGCTTGGAAACAGCGTCGCTACGCCACTTTCGCTGACCAATCTTTCGGCGCTGAATACGACGGTCATTAGCCGCCGTCCGGGACTTTTTACGCTGCGAGGACTGTCGGACGCAGGCGGCACAAGGCTTTTCGTGGCAGAGAGCAAACCTACGCTGGCGCTTGTACCCAACCCGACGAGCAACGCGGTCAGTATCACGCTGAAAACCTTTGAATCCGGCATGACAACAGTGAACATTAGCAACGTATTCGGGCAGAATGTGAAAACGGTCGTAAGCGGAGAAATACTGGCAGGAGAATACGATTTGAGCGCAGCACTAAGCGATTTACCGCAAGGCGTGTATTTTGTGAACGTTCAAACGCCCACACAGCGTGTTGTTCGGCAAGTTCAACTTGTGAAATAACGGTCAATGCTTGTGAGTTATACCAATTTACGCTGAGGATTGTGCATTATTTTTTCAATGCTTTTCTCTGTAAGCAGCATAAATACTCGCACAGACAAGAATGTCTGTGCCACTGAAGATAACGCTGCCGTACTACGGTTTTTTTTGTGAGTAATTGAGCGTTTTCACGCCGCTTTCACATCTTTGTTGCGTTCTTCCTTTATGTAGGGGCGCACAATAAGCCGTGTGCCTCTGTCGTAGCTGAAGTAATTCCAAACCCAATTTATCATCACCACAAGTTTATTCCGAAAACCGACCAGCATGAGCAAATGCAAGCCCAGCCACGCCACCCACGCCAGCCAGCCTTGGAAGCGGACTTTGTGAATGTCCACCACTGCTTTGTTTCGTCCGACGGTTGCCATTGAACCTTTATCGAAATAGCGAAACGGCTCTAAATCTTGTCCCGCGAGGATTTTCGGCAGATTTCGTGCGAGTAGCTGCCCTTGTTGCATCGCCACCGGAGCCACCATCGGATGCCCGTTGGGATAGCGTTCATCGGTGCCGGGCATAGAAGCTACGTCGCCGATTGCGAAAATGTTTTTATGCCCTTGCACACGATTGTAAGCATCAACGTTGATGCGGTTTCCACGCACTATTGCTGCTTTGTCAATCCCTTCCGGCATTTCACCCACAACGCCCGCCGCCCAAATAAGCGTCTTGGAGGCAATCGCAGAGCCGTCTTGGAGGCGAATGGTCGCGCCGTCGAAATCTTTCACTGCCGCGCCCAACAGCACATTTACGCCCATTTCCTGCAAAAATGCCACTGCTTTTTCACCCGCCACATCGGACATTCCATTGAGCAAACGTGGCGTTGCTTCGAGAAGATAAATTCGCATGAGGCGCAAATCCAATTCTGGAAAATCGTGTTGAAGCACGTGTTTTTTCAGTTCCGAAAGCGCTCCTGCTGTTTCTACGCCCGTCGGACCGCCACCCACCACGACAAACGTCATCAATTCTTGCCGCTCTTTTGCGTCGTCGGTGAGTGTGGCTTGCTCAAATGCCTGTAACACGGTGCTTCGGAGATTAAGCGCTTCGGAAACACTTTTCATCGGCATTGCGTTGTCGGCGACCGATTTCATGCCGAAAAAATTCGTTGTGCTGCCGCTTGCGAACACGAGATAATCATACTCAAGGTCACCAATACTTGTTTCTATCAGGTTCTTCTCCGGTACGACACGCTCCACATTGCCCCAGCGAAAGAACATATTGGGCTGCTTTTTGAACACTTTGCGAAGCGGAAAGGCGATGGAATCAGGCTCAAGCCCTGCCGTCGAGACTTGATACAACAAGGGTTGGAAGGTGTGATAATTATTGCGGTCAAATAACACGACCTGTACCGGCGTTTTCGCCAAGCCGCGTGCAAGCTGGATTCCCCCGAAGCCGCCGCCAATTATCACGACGCGGGGTTTATCTGTTTTGGGGATATTCATGAGGTTTTCTCTCCGAAAAAATAACAATTCATTATTGCTTCATTATCAAGACTGTCAAACGCGGAATTTGTGACATTTGTTGCGACAGGAAGGAGGAAGAAACGCATACACCGTTAAAAATCAAGCGTTTCCGAAGTTTTATTTTTTCTCAATACGGCACTTTTGCGCTGCCCGTTGATGTTTACATTCACAAGATTTGTTTGGTCATCGTGCAAATCCGTAAGAACAGTATTAGAAACCGTCAAAGCCTTGAATTTACTGATATTCGGCACTTCCAAATAGCACCAAACCGCATCGCCTTCAATTTCCTTGCCAATAAAAGACCAGCGTGAAAGCGGCTTCCCGTCTGCTTCAGCGCGAAAATGTTTCCGCAGATATTCTTCAATTTTGGCGGTGGTTTGTGCGGGATTTTCTTTCTGAGAGCCAATGTAAAGCTGCACTCCCGTCGTAATGCGAATAACTTCTTCCAAATCATCGGCAAAAATTTTGCACGCAACTTCTAACGAGCGTGTTTTGGGATTCAAATCTACTGTTGTAACGCTTGCATGAATCGGGTGGAGAGCCGATACAATCTGCGTTTGCACGGGAGATACTTCGCTGCAAAGACCGCACGGCAGCATAAAAAGCAGAAGGCAAATGTATCGTAAAAAGCGCATGAAATCTGAAAAAATAGTAAAAAAATGCTTACTTCGTCAAGCGTTCAAGCGCTTCGCGGTACTTTGCTGCTGTTTTGTCCAAGATGTCCTGCGGCAAGTGTGGAGGCGGATATTGCTTGTTCCAATCCAGCGTTTCGAGATAATCCCGCAAGATTTGTTTATCGAAATTCATTTGCGGTTTGCCGGGCTGCCATTCTGACGTGAGCCAAAAGCGCGATGAATCAGGAGTTAGAGCCTCATCAATCAGAATGAGTTTACCTTCGGCATCAATCCCAAACTCAAATTTGGTGTCCGCAAGGATAATTCCTCGTTTGGCGGCATAACCAGCAGCGAATTGATAGAGCCTAAGGCTCAAATCCCGCGCCTCTGCGGCGATTTCTTTACCAACGATTCGCTCTGCTTCCTCAAAGGGGATATTTTCATCGTGTCCCGTTTCGGCTTTGGTTGCGGGAGTAAAAATAGGCGCATCCAGCCGCGATGATTCCTGCAAGCCGCTTGGAATCTTGATGCCGCAGATTGTTTGTGATTGCTTGTACTCTTTCCAACCCGAACCCGCAATGTAGCCCCGCACAACACATTCAATCGCCAACGGCGCGGTTTTCTCCACAAGCATTGACCGTCCACGCAGGTCTTCGGCGTATTTGCGACATTTTGCGGGATACTCCTCGACATTAGTGGTGATAAGGTGATTCCGCACAATATGGCGTGTTTGCTCAAACCAGAACAGCGAAATAGTTGTTAGAATTTCACCTTTTTGTGGAACGGCTTGCGCCATGACGACATCAAACGCAGAAATACGGTCACTGGCGACCATCAGCAGCGTCGAGTCAAGGTCATAGACATCGCGGACTTTACCGCGTCGGAATAATTGAAGGTCGGGGAAATGCGATTGAATCATGGAAAAAGAAGAAATATGGTTATTTCTGCAACGCCTCGCGGACAGTCGCGCTGTAACTGCGGCTGACGGGAAAGAGTTCTTCAACGCCTTGCAAACGGACGGCATATTTTGTACCGTCAAGGCTCAGTTCTTCGACAAAACTTTTTTGCACAAGCGTGGAGCGGTGCAAACGGAGGAAAATGCTTGTTGGCAAGGATTCTGCCCACTCTTCGAGTGTTTTTCGCATAAGTGCCGTTGAACCGTCTTTGATGTGCAGTTCGGTATAATTGTCCGCAGAGCGCACAAACACTATGTCGCTGACGGGAACAAAGCGGCTTTTTGTACCAAATTTCAGCAATAATTGGTCATTTGCCGTAAGCGATTTGGTGCTTTCTCCGGGCTGTCCTTGCGGTGGTGTTTCGCTGGCGGACTGAGGTTTTGTGCGCTCTTGAGCATGAATGCGCAGACGACGTAAGGATTGTTCAAGACGTTCCGGCGAAGCGGGCTTCATAATATAATCCAGCGCATTGACTTCAAATGCACGGATGGCGTATTGGTCATATGCCGTGACAAACACGACTTTTTTCATGTCGGGAATATCCGGTACAAGGTCAAATCCCGTTCCACCTGGAAATTGAATATCTAGAAAAATGCCATCTGCCTGCGGAAAAGCGCTTAAAGCCTCGCGTGCCGATTCAAGCGTATCTGCTTCGGCGATGATTTCCACACCGCCACATTCTTCCAACGTGCGCTTGAGCGTGTTGCGCACACGACGTTCATCGTCAATGAGTATGACCTGTAATGTATCCATGACAAGTATGTTGTTACCATGTTGAAGAAAACTGCCGTACTGCTCCTGTCATATTTCTTTTACCGCACTTCTCTGTTAGGATTTCCACTTGCGCAGCATATCGGTCAAAAGCCGCACACCCACTCCTGATGCGCCTTTCGGGGTGTAGGGTGCATCGGAAGAGAGCATAGCCGTTCCGGCAATATCCAGATGCACCCAAGGCATATCGCCTACAAAGCGCTTCAAGAACAGTGCGGCGGTGATTGCTCCCGCATAGCGCCCTCCGGCGTTTTTGACGTCGGTAATGTCGCCCTTGATAAGTTCTTCGTATTCCTCGTAAATCGGCAGTTCGCAGACGTATTCGTGCGTGTAATCCCCGGCAAGTTTTAAGCGGCTTTTGAGCGGTGCGTCCGTTCCCATCATCCCTGTTGTAACCGTTCCTAGCGCCACAACGCAAGCGCCGGTGAGTGTTGCAAGGTCAATGCAGGCTTGCGGCTTGTATTTCTGGGCATAAATGAGTGCATCGGCAAGAATCAAGCGCCCTTCGGCATCGGTATTATCTACTTCCACGCTTACACCGTTGGTATAGACAATGACATCTCCCGGCACAACAGCGCTGCCACTCGGCATATTTTCCGTCGCCGGAACAAGCGCAATCACGTTTACTTTCAAACCCAAACGCGCAATAGTAGCGATAGTGCTGATGACCGTTGCCGCGCCGTGCATATCCATTTTCATTTCTGCCATTCCCGCCGAGGGCTTAATCGAAATGCCGCCCGTGTCGAAGGTTACGCCTTTGCCGACCAGCACAATCGGTTTATCATTTTTGCCGCCGCCCTCATACTCCATCACGATAAAGACCGGAGGGCGCTTGCTGCCTTGGTTTACCGCTAAAAGTCCGTGCATTTTGAGCGATTCAATTTTCTTTTTATCAAGCACCGTTACTTTGAAACCCGCGTCTTTTCCGGCTTTCTGAGCGGCTTCGGCGAGTTTTTCGGGATACATATCATTGTCGGGCGTGTTGGCAAGCGTTCTGGCAAGAAGTGTGCCTTGCGAGACCGTTTCGGCATACTCTGCGCCTTTTTTTACATCGGCGAGAGATTTTTTGTTCTCACTGCAAAACGTCAAGGATTCAAGCGTGTTGCCGGTACGTTCTTTGTCGGAAAAATAGCGGGTGAGTTTGTATGCTGCCAAACAAAAACCTTCGGTTGCCGCTTCGCCAAAGCCTTCAGCATCCAACGAAAGTCCGCTTGGAACGGCGATTGCGAGGGATTTTAGCTTTTTACCTGTTGCTGCTTTTGCCGCCGCCGCCGCCGCACGACGCATACTTTCCAGCGTTACTTTCTCTGCTTCACCAATGCCCACCAAAAGCAGCCGTGAAGCCTTCGCTTTGCCGCTGAGATACACGGTTGCAACGCTGTCGCGTTTTGCTTTGAAATCGCCTGATTCAAGCAACGGTTTTGCTTCGGGAAAATCAGCAATGATGCGCTTTTGTGCTTCTTTGAAGTGTTTATCGTCGCCGGGAACAAATATCACATACGCATCGGATTTTGCTTCAGCGAGGGCGGATTGGGTAAAACTGAGTTTCATAGACAAGGAAAAAAAGAAAAGATAATGCGGTAGATAAAGGGCGCAAGATACGATATTTCCTGTAAACTTGCGGGGAAAAGAGTAGAGCGTCGTAAAAGAGCATTGTTATTCGATGAACTCTTGGCTACAGAATATTCGTAGGTTCAAACGATTAATCACGCAGTCTGCCAATATTTTTGAGAAAATCCCACTCGCTTAACCAAAGATTTGGGCTGATATTTTTCAGTACATCGGTAAAATTTTTTTCTGTGGTAAATGTGATTGAATACGGCTGAAGAACAGCATTGATAAGGTATTCAACATCATCTTTTCGCATGATTTTATAGAATGTTTTTTCCTTTATACATTGATTTACAAAGTCTTGGTAGTGTGTTGTCAGAGCAATATCATTCAAATCAATGATTTTTTTCTTACCAAATAATTCCTTGCAGTGATCTCGAGCCGCACGGTATCGTTGAACAGTATCATGGACATTATTATTCTCAAGTAAACGTTGAAATCGCGGGCCCAAGTCACTATATTTAGAACGTAAAACATTTTCAATGTCTTGTTTATCAGAAGAAATATCCTGGTCTTTGAGCCACAGGTGAAGAAGCATACCGGTTTTTTCAAAATCGGCACAAAGCGTTGATTCTAGCGTATATGCCTCTGTCATATACGTTGGCAGGAACGATTGTGTTAGTTCTTCTTTTATTAGCGTAGAATGTTCATCAGTAAGAAAATCTCTATCCATTATCAGCACAGATTTTTCCCATAGCGATTTTCTATTTTTGATTTGCGAAAAAAAACGTTTATACATCGCAATTTCTCTGAACACATTACTAATTCCATTGAGTACCCAAAAAACGTATTTTGTCGTGTTTTTGGTTAGAGATGTTCGCTGTAACAAGATATGAAGCGCTTTTGCATCATCCTCGCCTTCAACGAAAATAATACGGTCAGCTTCGATTGCATTAATAAAATCCAACCCGGTACTATCGCCCAACGAGCGAATAATCGCGTTGGTAGAAAGCGGATAAATTCCCTTAAATGATTTTTTGTCAGATGTTTTAGGGATAGGAGCAAGCTCTTTATGATTAAGGGGTCTGTAATGATTCCGAGGCGTGTGTTCCAGATGAAATAAATGCTCAGGCGACGCAGCCCGAATAAGCGATTCATTGTGTGTGGTCAGGAATACCTGATTCGTCGTCGAAAACTCCGTAATAGTGTGTAAAAGCCTTTTCTGAATATCTCTGTGAATGTGACTATCAGGTTCATCAAGAAGAATTAAGTTCATATCCGGCTCTTCGCTGTAATAGAGGCTCAGTAATATTTCAACCACTTGCAAACTACCGCTTCCTAGAAGAGCAATATCTTTCTGTGTATCATTTGTGCCTATTTGAAATTCAATGACTACTCGTGTATCGCGTTGGGCATCGCTGTTAAAATGAAATGTAATGCCTGTCTGATTGTCAAAAAGAATATCATTCAAACTCCGTAGGAAATTCGTATATAATGTCCTGTCGGTATGATGATAAATAGCATAAAGGCGGTTACGCAAGACACTTACCGATTCACGTTTGAGTATATTTGCCTTGATAATCGGTGCCGTAGTAAAGTCTTCAATTTGCTGAATCGCCGAAACAGGGGAAGCATATAGAATACCAATCGGATTCGGCAATTTTTTGAAAAACGCATTGAATGCTGCAAAATCGTATGTACTAAAATTCTTCAAAACGATAACATATGTTGAGCCGGAACTTCTTATTTCAAAACTAATGTTCAACTCTTGTTTATCTTGTCGCAGTGCCGCTCCTAATACGATGGGAATCGAGGTATTTCGCTGGTAAAAAATATCGGAAAAATTGGGGCTGCGGACACTCGTAATTTGGTCAAAAGGAAAATACTTATTTTGAGTATTACCTAAAATATAATCGCCTTTTTGGTAGGATGTAGCTCTTTTTCCACTTCTGCCTACCTTTGCTCGCTGCAACAATTTTGCAAAACACTCCTGCCACAGGGCTATCGCCTCTAATACGGTTGTTTTACCAGAATTATTCGTGCCAGTAAAAATATTAATATCCGCATTAAGGTCTATTGTAACGTCTCGGAATGACTTAAAATTTTGAATATGCAGAGAATGGATATTCATTATAGCTGAGTATTGTTTGATTGGAAATTCATTACGCTGCAACACAATGAAAACAAATATAACCGAAAAAAATCACTCATAAAATTACACGTTTTTCACAACGAAGCCAAACCCCTCACACAAACGGCGTTTTCACAATTTCCGCCGGAAATTCCTTCCCGCGAACCGACAAATGAATAACCCCACCAACCGCACTGTGAGCCGCTTCCACATAGCCCATACCGATACCGATGTTCAGCATCGGCGAGATACCGCCGCTTGTTACCGTGCCAATGTGTTTGCCGTCCGCGTGCAGTGTGTAGCCTTGACGCGGGATGACTTTTTCTTGTTGCAGTTTGAACCCGACGAGCTTCCGCTTTACGCCTTGTTCTTTCACGCTTGCAATGGATGACTTACCCGTAAAATCGTCTTTGGTGAGTTTTGTAATCCAGCTCAAACCCGCTTCCAGTGGATTGGTGCTTTGGTCAATGTCATTGCCGTACAAAGCAAAACCTTTTTCCAGACGCAAGGTATCACGCGCTCCCAAGCCGCATGGCTCAATGCCGAACTCCGCTCCGGCTTCCACAATGCTGTTCCACACCTTCGCTGCAACGTCCTCGCCACCGCGAAAATACAGCTCAAAGCCAAGTTCGCCTGTGTAACCGGTGCGAGAAAGAATCATCGGCACATCGGCAAGCGTTCCTTCTTGAAAGGTGTAGTATGCAATCGGCTCTAAAGCAGTCGTGGTCAGCTTTTGCAGCGTTTCGAGCGATTTCGGACCTTGCACGGCAAGCAGATTGTATTCCGCGCTCAAATCACGAATTTCCACATCGCTCATGTTCTGCGCCAATTCCCGCATCCACGCTACATCTTTGGCGATATTGGAAGCATTGATAACGAGAAAAAAGTGGTCTGCGCGGCGATACACCAGCAAATCGTCCACAATACCGCCGTCTGCGTAGCACATTGCAGAGTATTGTGCCTTGCCGATGTCAAGTTTTGATGCGTCGTTTACGGTAAGTTTTTGCACAAAATTAAGCGCATTCTTACCGTGAATTTCGACCTCGCCCATATGAGAGACATCAAAAAGACCGACTCCACGCCGCACGGCAAAATGTTCGTGCAAAATTCCTTTGCTATAATTGACAGGCATATCGAAGCCGCCAAAGGGAATAATTTTAGCGCCGAGTGCTTTGTGAATGTCGTAAAAATTCGTGCGAAGCGAGGGTGTAACTGCGTCCATTTGTTTTGCTGAAAAAGGTTAAAAAATGTGATGACACACAAACAACATGATACGAAAAAAGCCGCTCATCGCAAGGATTAAACGGCTTTCGGTGGAAGCGGAAGGTGAGGGACTCGAACTCTCATGAGCTTGCGCTCGGCAGTTTTCAAGACTGCTGCAATACCATTATGCGAACCTTCCATGCCGTGCAGAATCGCTAAGATTGATGTTCTGTACGGGCTACAAATATACGAGTTTTTTTCTGCTCTTCAAAATTCACACGAAAAAATTTTGCCTTGTTACTACATTTGTGCGTAACTGTTTGGCTCTTCGACGCAGATTATTATGATTAAACTGATTACGCAGATTTTGCGAGGCTTTCGAGGCAGTTTTTGGTTGTTGTTTGTCTTTGAATAATCATGAAAATCTGTTGAATCATGAAAATCTGCGTCAAAAATTCATGATATAAACAGTGACGTTTGTGCAGCAATCTTACTGCGCCATAGCCAGCGACGTGGATTTACGGCTTTCGATGGCATCTTGTATTTTTTTCGGAACGGCGGTCAGGAAATCGTAGCCCGTGCGCTGTTCAATTTCATCCACCGTTGTTTGATATTGCCGCCATTGCTCACTTTTGATGCCTTCCACGTTTGGCATAATTGCTGCTAAGACAGTCGTATTTTCATTCACATCGTTAACTTTTTGCCCACTTTCCAACACAACGATAATCTTAAAACAATGGCTGGGAACGGCAACATTATTGCGCTTGCCGATAGTCTGATAATTTTTCGGAAAAATACCGCCGCAGATAATGTACAATTCTTTCTTTTTTCTTACAGAAAGAAATTGACAAAATTCCTCCAAACGCAGCCAGGGACCGGCGTTTAGGTCGTGGTATTGTGGCAGAAGGTTGGTCGTGTAAAATGTTGCATCGTTGTCTTCACGAGAAGCAGTGCGCTCTTCGGAGCGAACCATATGCCCTCTGTCGAAGCCTGTGTTGCTGTAATCTTGGTGGCGAACTTTGTAAAATTGCGGTGGCAAATCGGGGTCGGGCATGAACTGACCTTGCTTGCGCTCGGTATCGCCGAAGTAACTTGCGTTCAAATTTGAACTCACCCAATTCGGAACATTTTTCGTGCCGTTGTAAGAAAGAGCGTATTGCTTGCGCTTCAGTAAATATGCGGGTTCGCCGTCGCCACCTGTTGGTATGCCCATTTCAAGGTGGATTGTTCCGGTGGCATTACTTGCACCGTTAGAGCCGGGCGTGGGCTGTTCGCTTGGTGTTTGCTGCTGGTTTTTCTTGTTGCATTGCGTGAAAATCTGCACACCGAGAAGCACCAAAACAAGACCAATAGCGGCGTTGCGGGAAAGTGTTTTTTTGTTTGCCATGAATAAATCTCCTGAAAACGCAGTACCAAAAGAACGCACTATTTTTTGTGCGCAGCAACTGATTACAAAGATAGCAAAGCCCGTCAAATGACGACACGTTTTCTGTGGGAATATGCGGCGTTTTTTTTGTATGTTTGCATGGTTTGATAACTCTCGCATAGCGTCTGCCTTTGCAGGCAAAATGTATTTTTCTGTCTCACAGTTTTTCTTGGGAGAACGTTCATGGCAATTCGCGTAGCAATCAACGGCTTTGGTCGTATTGGTCGCAATTTCCTCCGCGCTGCTTTTTCGGCGCATCCGGGCAAATTGGAATTTGTCGGTATCAACGACATTACCGACGTTCAGACACTCGCTCACCTGCTCAAATATGACTCCGTTCACGGGCGTTTTAACGGCACGGTCAGCATTGATGGGTCAAATCTTATCGTTAATGGTCAGAAGATTGCGATTTCCGCGTCAAAGACCATTGAAGGTTTGCCGTGGAAAGACGTGGATATTGTTGTTGAATCCACCGGCATTTACACCAAAAAAGACGAATGTTTGAAACACGTTGCAAACGGCGCAAAGAAAGTCATCATCAGCGCTCCGGCAAAAGACAAGGTAGATGCAACAATTGTTTTGGGCGTGAATGATAATGTTTTGACAGGGAGCGAACAAGTGCTTTCCAACGCTTCTTGTACAACTAACTGCCTTGCACCGATGGTCAAAGTCCTGCACGAAACCTTTGGCATAGAAAGCGGCATGATGACGACGGTTCACGCTTACACCAATGACCAGCGTATTCTCGACCTCCCGCACAGCGATTTGCGCCGTGCGCGTTCCGCCGCTATTAATATCATCCCCACTTCCACCGGTGCAGCAAAAGCTGTCGGCGAAGTGATGCCTGAACTGAAAGGCAAGCTCGACGGCTTCGCGCTGCGCGTTCCCACGCCGGACGGCTCTGTTACGGACTTCACGGCAATCGTGAAAAAAGCCGCTACACGCGATGAAGTCAATGCCGCTCTCAAAGCCGCAGCAAATGGCGCTCTCAAAGGTATTTTGGAGTATTCCGAAGACCCGCTTGTTTCTACCGACATCGTTGGGAACCCGCACTCTTGCGTCTTGGATGCACAATCCACGATGGTTATCGGCAACACGGTGAAAGTTGTTGGCTGGTACGATAACGAGTGGGGTTATTCCAATCGCCTTGTGGACTTGGTTGTGAAAATCGGGTAATTCCATACCGAAAAAAAGCACAAGAGCCTCACCGATACTTGTTTGGTGAGGCTCTTTTGTTTCTTACGCAGGTCTCGCCTTTTCGGTCTGCACAGATTGTTTCTTCCCGCGACACGCATCGCTGCAATACTTCACTTCATCCCAATTCTTCTCCCATTTTTTGCGCCACGTAAAGGGACGACCGCAGACAGCACAAATTTTCGTCGGCAAATCGGATTTTTTTTGCATTTTCATAGTCAAGCATCCAAGAGATAATTCCAACAAAATGTCATACAGCCGCTTCCAGTCACGCTTTTGCAGAACAGCCGCACCGATGTACACGATGTTTTGTAACTATGTAGTCCTTCGACGCAGATTTTCATGATTACACTGATTACGCTGATTTTGAGCATTGTTCGGGTGATTGTTTGTATCCGGTACAATCATGAAAATCTGTCGGATCATGAAAATCTGCGTCAAAAATTTGTTACCAAAACAGTTACGATTTTTTTTACGCAGTTATGCAACGGGAACATTTCAATACCGCTTCATTTCAAGCACCGCCCACGCACTTGCAGCCACATCGTCCTGCAAAGCGCATACAATCATGCTTGATGCTCATGTTTTGCGTGGTGGCGTTGTCGTGTGTTGCGGTATCGTGTTTTAATCCTTTTGCGCCGCGCTTAGTGCTGCAAAGCAGTGGTACGCTCTTAGGCGACCAGCGCACGACTGAGGGCGTATTCCAGAATTTCCGTTACGCCTACATTTTCAAAGATACGCTGACTTACGGGCAGCTTCTCGCGCCAAACTTTGCGTTTATTTACCGCAACTACGAGCGCAATGTGGATGCCACGTGGGGGCGCGATGAAGAGATGTTCTCCACCAACGGGCTTTTCCGCACCGCACAGGCACTGGATTTGGTTTGGAACGAAATTATTTTTTCAAGCGGAGATTCGCTTTCCATGACCATTCAGCGCGGTTTTAATCTTACCGTTACGTTCAACACCAACGACGTTTTGCGTTTGGACGGGCGTGTCAATCTCAATCTCATCCGCGAGAAACCAAGCGATGTGTGGATGATTCGGCGCTGGCGGGATGAGTCGAATTTTTAGTGGAAAACCCTCGTGATTCTTCTCTGCCAGAGCAGCCCGTACTACGCCGAAGAAGGCGTAGCGCAGGGAATGGAGTGTCTCAACGGGCACGTTTAATCTACTCTTTTTTCACCAGAAGACCACGCAAAACTTCAATTCCTTTTTCCAGCACTTCGTCGCGTCCGGCACGGATGCCGGCTATGGTGGGTTTGACTTCGACATCAGGGATAATGCCGATGCGTTGGAGTTGTCGCCCGTCGGCGTGGCGGACTTCTTGTCCAGTGAATTGTACTTCTATACCTCCGGGAAGGACTGTTGAGGTAACTGTTCCATCTGTTCCATTCGTGGGTGTACCAACAAAAATAGCTTGTGCTGTCGATTGTAATTGTAAACAAATATGTTCTGCCTGACTCATTGCTTTTGCATTGATGAGAACAATAACTTTGCCTCTGTAAAGTGGCTTATTTCTATTTGGCTCAATATATTGCTCAAATGAATGAAATGATTGCTGTTCCATATCCTGAAGTGAAGAGTATCGGGAAGGATTAATAATCGGCTCAGAAAACCTCGCAGTCATAACTCGCTTATCAGTCAGCCTGGATGCAATTTCCCAGCCAATACCGTGAGCATATCCTCGCAAATCAAAGATGACCCCTTTTGTATCTTTGATAACTGTAAATAAAGAATCACACTCTGCTAATGAAATTCTTCGTAAATCAGCATATCCAATCTCTTTTGTCAAAAGTCTAATATATGGAAGTTTGTAGGGCTCTATTGGCTGTAATGATGGAATTGTGTGAGCTAATGTAACATTTCTGACTGAATTACTCGGAGTTCGTACAGTAATTTGCGTACTATCATGCCACTTACCTATAAGCAAATAGTGTGAATGAACTCTTTCGATACCTGCTTGTAGCGTAGAATAAGAAAATTCTTGTAAATAGTCATTCATTACTTCCTGGATAGGTTGTAAGTTAATATGAGTAATTATATCACCTACACTAATTCCACTCTGTTTCATTCTTTCATCAAGAATACCTGTAATCACTGTTCTTTGCTCTACATATTGTAAAAGAAGTGGCAAATAATCGCGTTCATATCGTTCATTGGCAATGCCAAATTTATTTGCAAAAACCTGGAATTTTACCTGTGCGTGTGAGTCATTTAACCTACCAACTAATTCCCGTATCACGTGAGCATATTCGAGTGAATCCCGAGCATTTTCAACTTTGGGAATAAAATCAAAAAATGTTTGTTCCCAAGATTTGTTCATATAATTTTTGTAAGAAAAAAAATATGTGATAACATTCCAAAATCGAAACAGAGCGAGAAAGCGATATTCTTTGGAAGGAAACAGCATAGATTTATAGGCATCCTCCATACTTGAAGTATAATACTGATACTGTTTACTGGGTGGAGGAGTATAAGGAGTAATATTTTTTTGTTGAAGTAGTTTGTATGCAAACTGTACACAAGTATCAGAGATTCTAGGTACACTAAACTGATTAATAATAACATTTGGTTTGAATACTTTTTCTGTTTGATAATATGAATACTCGGATACCCTCAAGCATCCATGAATACTATCTGATAAAGAGATATCAATAATCTTTCCTGATTTCGGAATTAGCTTGCTGCCGTGATTAATAACAAACACATCGCACTGTTCTTGCAATGCTGAAATAATATCATCTACACCAAAGGTATAGTAATTCACAAGAATTATCATTGGCAATGTGGAAGTATATTGGGTCTTTTTATGAATGTACTTTCCTTCATTTTGCATTATTTCTTTCGGACATTTTTCAAATCGTTCTGTCATTATATCGGTAAAATCATAAACCGATTGGGGGCAATACCGATGAAAGATGCGCATCTGTGATGGAGGTAGAAATATACCGTTTCTAATATAGTAGGCAAGCGCTTTGCTAAGTACATGATGATTAAAAGATAGCTGTTCACGCATTATTTGTGCAGAATATTGAATCGTAGAATCTCCGCGTAAATCAAGAATAATTCCTTTAGCATTTTCTGATGATTGTAAAAAGAGAGAGCTGAGGTTTTCTGCTTTCTGTTCTGCTGTGAAATGTGTGCTGAATGATAGTGGTACATGAATATACATAATACTATCACGCATATTGGAGATAATTTGATATTGAGGGTTGGATTTGACAATGGAAGATGTTGATATATATTCAACAAAAGAATAAGGATCATTAAGTGATAAAAGCATAGAGTTGAGAGCAGAGGCATAATCCTTTGCATTGTTTGCTTTTTCAATCTTTGGCAAAGTTTCTACAAGTATAGAATCCCATGAAGTTGCGGATGAGTTTATAAATTTAGGATGGAGGAATTTAACTGCTCCCCAAATCTTACAAGCGCCAAGAAATTGATGCTGTTTATCAAATTTCATTGCTGTTTGACAATGTAATTTTTGTGCAGAAAAAATTATACATAAGCCCAATACTAGCTTCTGAGCGATACTATACATTTTCATAGTGAGAGCCTTTATCGAAGGAAAAAAAATGAGCCGATTATTACAGAAGAATAATCAGCTCAAAAATATTGAAATCTTTTTGATTAGCAATGATCGGTTAAACATCGACAATCAGTCGGCATAGTGAGCTGCTCCCCAAAATTCGGACAGGTAGCTTAGGTAAAAACTAAGCGTTATATTTGCCGAAAACGAGGAGTCAATCATGGCGAAAAAACGTATCAA
>JALONG010000018.1 GCA_025455065.1 Candidatus Kapaibacterium sp.
TGCTTGTGCTTACTTTTGTGCTTGTGCTTACTTTTGTGCTTGTGCTTACTTTTGTGCTTGTGCTTACTTTTGTGCTTGTGCTTACTTTTGTGCTTGTGCCTTCATCGCACTGAGTTCATTGCGCAAACGCTCAATTTCCGCTTGCTGCTCTTGCATTGCTTTGACTAACAGCGGCACTACTGCTGCATAATCAACCGTTGCAACGCGCTTTTGCTGTGTCATATGCGGCATACGCGGATGTGGGCTGGGCAGTGTTTCGATGCGCGTTTGCACAAGTTCGGGCGCGATGCTGCTCACATTATCGGCAGCAATTTTGTACGCAACGTTTCCGTCATCCGTCGCATACTCTTGAGTAGGCAAGGCACGCACTTTGGTAAGCGCCGGAGTGCTTGCTGTTTCAAGTTTTGTTGCTGCTCCGGCGGAGGAACTTGGAACATTTTGTGCTGCAAGGGGCAACGAAAGCACCAATGCGAATACCGTTGCAGGAAGCATCATGCGTAGGGGCGAAAAAATCGTTTTCATGGCGAAACTCCGTTTTGTTCAGTAAATGATGTTGGTATATCTGGAACAAAACTACGGATTTACGGCACAGGTTTCAATCGGCGAAAATTGGTATTTTATTCTTTTCGCTTATCTCCGTATTTCTACGGATACGGAGAAAAAAGTAGAAAACAAGCGGTTTTTCAAGCGATATTTCAAAGGATGCCCGTTACAATCTCTCATCACAACCTCACGTTGCAACCTCACTCCGAGATTTTTACCAAATCATACTGCACGGCAAGGCGCACCAGTTCTGCGGTATTGGACACATGAAGTTTTTGCATGATATTGGTGCGGTGCGTCTCGACGGTGCGCGGGCTAATCACCAAGCGCTCTGCAATCAATTTTGTCGAAAGCCCTTCCACTACGAGGCGCAAAATCTCCTGCTCACGCTGCGTCAAGGTTGGAATAGCCGTTCCCGCTTGCTTTTCCGGCACTTTTGGTTCCGGTGCAAAACTCCCCAGTATTCGCTCCGTCGCTTGATTGCTCACAAAGCGCTTCCCGGCTGCCACCGTGTGTATGGCTTGCACAAGTTCGTCTTTTTCCGCACTTTTCAACACGTACCCCAAAGCGCCCGTTTTCATCGCCGTAATGATATATTCGGCTTCTTCGTGCATCGAAAGAAACAGAATCTGAACGTCAGGAAAACGGCGTTTGAGTTGTGTTGCCGCTTCCAAGCCGCTTGTAATCACGCTTCCGGGTGTTGGCATGGAAACATCCAGCACAACAAGCTGTGGTAATTCTCCCCGCACACCAAGTTCTCCGATAACCTGCAACAGCGCATCACCACTTATCACATCAGCAATGATGCGGATAGTCGGCACATCTGCCAGCAACGAGCGAATACCGTCGCGGACAAGGCGGTGGTCGTCGGCAAGAATCACGGTTATTGGGTTCATTATGGTAGGAAAAATTTAGCTCAGAGGCATTTCCAAAACAACTTCTGTGCCGAAATGTGTCGCGTTATTCAACGTTGCAACATTCAATGTTTGAACATTAACCGTTGCAACTTCTGTTTGTTGTAACGATTCCTCAGAACGTGGGCGGGAATGAATATGCACCGCTCCACCAAAGAGCGCTGCACGTTCACGCATATTCACCAGCCCGTTTCCGCGCTCTTGTGATTCTGTGTTGAAGCCCTTTCCATCATCGGCAATACGCAAAACAATCGTTTTTTCGCCTGTCACAGAGGATTGGGCAATGGTCATTGCAAGGGTAATGCTCGTCGCGTCGGCATAACGAAGAGCGTTATTGAGCGCTTCTTGGGCAATGCGGTACATTGCAATTTCTTTTGGAGCATCCAATCGCGTGGGAAGTGGCGTAAAATCGTACCGCACGGCGATTCTATCTGCATCCTGTAATTTTTTGCACAGATGCTCCAACGCCGCTTCCAGCCCAAAATCAACCAACACTCCGGGCATAAGATTGTGCGAAACAGCCCGTACTTCCTGAATTGCGTCGTCAGCCAAATCCGAAAGTTCCTGCCGAACCTGTTCATCGGCTATTCGATTCAAATTAAACCGCAGCGCCGTCAGAATCTGCCCTACGCCGTCATGCACATCCCGCGAAATGCGGATGCGCTCACGCTCTTCGCCTTCGACCAGCGCCAATGTTCGCTGTGTGGCTTGTGTTTGCTTGTCTTCGAGCAGTTCTTCCAATTCATGCTTCATCTCATTCAGCGCAATGACCAATATATCACCCTCGCTGCGCGGCGGAAACTGTGCATCAAATTTTCCCGCGCCAATATCCCGTGCAAAGAGCGCTGCACCACGCATTGAAGCGGTCATCATGTTCAATTCCCGCGCCATTGCGCCAATTTCATCAAAGCGCCTGATGTGAAGCGGCTCTTCGGGGATTTGTCCGCGAGCAATGACAGAAAGCTGCTCTTGCAAGCGAACAATCGGCTCGGACAGTCGCCGTGAGCCATACCAACTCAACACCGTCATCACCAGCGTCAAACTAATTCCGACAAGCACAATGCGGCGGCGCGTTGCGTTGATAGGCGTAGTAATTTCGTCCACGTCCAACTCCACAATAATTGCCCAATCCGCGTGGTCAATGTGAAGCGGCGCAAATGCGCTTATCACCTTGATATGGCGGTAATCCGTCGTTTCCATTTGCCCGCTTTGCCCCTGAAAGGCGCGTCGCACAGGCTCGGTTTCGACCGACAAGCGTAAAATCGTGGATTCTGCGCTAAAGCGCGAATCGGTTCGCATCTTCGCGTCCGCGCCGACAATATAGCTTTCACCCGTCATTCCAAGCCCTTCGCGCTCCGTCATAATGCGGTTCAGCGCTTCCACAGGCGCTTGCACGAGAATATAATTGCCTTCGTGCAAGGGCAGCAGCATACTGTTGGAGCGAGTATATGAACCCACCTTGCGCTCAGGAACAGTCAAGGCGGAGGCAGAATCTATCCGCACAACGCCAAAGGTAGCACGCTGCCCTTGGAACAGCACAATGTCGGTAAAATGCGCCGTTGCAGCCGCCGTGCTGTACGCCTCACCAATACGCTTTGCAGCCGCCAACACAGCCGAATCAACACGCTCTCCCAAGCGCATCGTGCTGTGAAAAGCGTACAGCACCGTGCCGTCGGGAGTACAAATGAGGATTTCGCTTACGCCGTAGCGGAGCGACATTTCCTGTGCGGAAGTCAGTACCGTTGCGGGATGCGCGGCAAGCACCGACAACATCGCCCGCAGCGACTCAAAATAATCTTCCACCTTACTTTTTTTCAGCGCCCGCACCGATGCTAATTGGTCGAAAGCTCGTTGCACAACCGCCGATTCTGCCTCACGGTCATAAAACACGGAAACCGTTGCAATAGCAGCAGCAGAAATCGCTAAAGCCCAGAGAAAAAGGCGTTGGGAGAGGGTGAGGTGCATCACAACAAAGCGATAGTGGGGGATAAACAACAATTTTTACCGCACAATCCGCACTTCCACACGCCGATTTTGCGACCGTGCTTCTTCCAACTGCGAGCGCACAAGCGGTTTGCGTTCACCTTCGCTGCGCACGGTTATTGCGCCATGTGGCACACCTTGACTTTCCAAAAGCGACGCAACCGCTTCTGCGCGTTCTTGCGCTAATGCCTCGTTTTCTTCCGTTGTTCCCAAATCGCACGTATGCCCGACCACTTCGATCATAATTCGCTTGGAAGCGTCATCAGTGCTTGTGTTTGCGGCAAGTGTTTTGTAAGCGAAGGCAATAAGCGCGGGTAATCCGGCTGCTTCAGGGCGAAGCGTAGGTTGTTCCTGCACACAATGAATCGGCGGAAAAACAAGTGAGGATGAGCCTTCTAAGCCAAAAACAATATCCATTTCGCGCCGCTCCAACCGCGATTGTCCCTGAAGAAACGCCCTACGTGTGTCCACGACACGAAGCCATGCGGGAAGGCTGGTAACGTTTGGCAGTTCGGCTTTGACGAGATACACGCCGTTTGCGGGAAGCGTCATTGCGTAGCGGGGTTCGTCAAGCGAGGTTTCGGCGAAGGATTGGAGCGCCGGACGCGGTGCGCCTGTGTTGTCCCGCTCTGTGGAGTAGGCGCTTATCTGCACCTGCTCCGAAGAAATGCCTGCAATGCTTGTTTGTATGCTGCTTTGCGGCGATTTTTTCTTGGAAGATGCTTTTGCAAGGGTAACATTTCCAAACAGAAAAACTGCCCCACTATGCCGCACAGAATCAGGCAATGTAGCCTTATACAACCCCTTTTTTCCTACGGAATCACTCGACAAAAAATATGCGGTTTGTCCGTCTAAGACAACATCTATCGAACTGTCCTCTTCGCTTGTGTTGATGAGGCTTCCAAGGTTTTGAGGCGACGACCAGCGTTGCCACGAATCATCCAAACGCCGCGCTACGAACAAATCCGCCACGCCGCTTCCGCCATGTCCTTCCGACGAAAAATAGAGTGTTTTTCCGTCTGCCGCAAGGTGCGGTGAACCCTCATACGAACTTGTGTTCAGCGTTTTTCCCAGATGCAACGGCTCTGACCAAGTGAGTGAAGTGTCTTTGCGAAATGACACGTATAAATCCAAGCCGCCTAAGGATTCATCACGCTGCAAAGCAAGTAATAACGTGCGATTGTCGGGAGCAAGTTGCGCATAGTATTTTTTTGTGCGATTGTAAAATTTCTCAATCCGAATCGGCTGAGGAAACGTCCAAACGCCTGCTTTGAAACGGGTTAGCGAAAATCCTTCTTCTTTCACGGGCAGTTCTTTGTCATACACGCCATAGACCAGCGCAATGCGGTCATCGGGCGAAAGAGAGCATAAAACGTCGCTTCCTTCGGTATTCAGTGGAGCGCCGAGATTGCGCGGCTTCGACCACGTGCCGTTTGGCTGCAATTCTGCAACCCAAATATCATCGAAATCCCGCGTCCCGCCTGTGTTTTCGGCAAAGTTTTTGCGGTCAAAATACAGCCGTTTGCCGTCGCTTGTCAGCACAGGTAAAATCGTTGGTTGATGCGCGGAAAATTCTTCCGGCAACCGTGTTTTGTGAGAATGGTGATGTGGCTGGGAAAGCGCTTGATTGCTTGCGAAAAACAGCATCAAGCAAAGGGAGAATATAGTGGATGTGGGCAAAGGGAACAAGGCAGAAAGAGAATTGTACAACAACAAATGCAAATTAAATGTTTGGAATATTTTGACACGGATTTGACGGATTACACAGATTTCACGGAAGAAAAGAGCGCTTCGGAGCAATATTTGGCAGTCAAATACCCCTCAAATAATCCGTGTAATCCGTGTAATCCGTAAAATCCGCGTAATCCGTGTCAAAATTCACTACCAGAGCGAACCTTTAATTCGCAGAATAATGAATTAGCGCCGAATAATCACCGGAAGTGCCGCCATACCTTGCTCCGACTGCACCATGAGCATATATGCACCCGTCGAAATATGCTGCACAGGCAGCACAAATGTTCCGCGTTGATACGTCAGCAAGCCTTCTTGAAAGCGGTCTTGCGGGGTGTATGTGCCTTCGGCAAGCGTATTGCCCAGCACATCTTTCAGCACACACCGCGTTGTAGTTTGTGCTGAAAGAGTAGTGCCAAGGTTATCATTGTCAAGTAATTGCTCAATCATGAGCGAAACCTCGTCTGATGCGGGGTTCGGGACGGGTTCGGCAGTGCGCAAGACAGCAGCCACACGCTTCAGACCGCTTCCGACGGAGCGTAAAATCACGCGCGTTGAACATCGGGAATCGGCAATATACGCATTGGGAACAGATTCTCCGACAAGCGGAACGCCCACAACACCGCATGAATCCTCGACAAATATCGTGTCGCGCCGTGTGCCGAGTTCTCGTGGTGCAAAACAAACCGTGAGTGTGCGGGTGGTATTGGGCGGCAGCACAAAGGGGAATTGGCTCAGAGCAAGCGAAAATTCGACGTTTCGCGCCACCGGAATACTTCTGAGCGTTACCGTCCGCAGCGAATCGGCATTGCGCAAAATCACACTTGCGCACGTTGCTTGGTTGATGCCAAGCGTGTCGAAGCGAAATTCGCCCGTTGTGGAAAGCACAAATAGTTGCTTCGAGAAATCCAGCGCCGTTACGCTCACCGTGTTCGATGTCCAAATGCAACCGTTATTGTCGGTAAGTTCTGCCTGATAGACACCGGAAACCCGCGTAACAAACTGCTGCGCCGTTCCGACGGTCATTTGTGAACGCGCCACGTCGTACCAACGATACTGCCGGAAGCCAGCCGGGGCTTGCAACAGCGAGCTGTCACCGATGCAAAACCGTAAAAGCCGGAGCGAGGTAATCGTGGTATTTGGGCGTGGAAAAATCGTGATAGTCGTTGTGGAAGTTGCCGTGCAGCCGCTTTCATTTCTCACTGCAAGCGTGTATCTGCCGGAGCGCGTTACATCAAGCGTGGTCGAGGTACTCACCACTCTTTGACCGTCAGACCATTCGTAGCGAAAGTTCGGCAGTTGAATATCCGATGTGAGCCGAATGGTCGTTCCTTCGCAGGCGCGAGGCGGCGCGGACAGGCTTACACGGGCTTCTGGACGAGGAAAAAAGGTGATTTGAATCGAATCACTCAGCGAAACGCAGTTGAACACCGTCGCCGTAACGCGGTAGGTGCCGCTTTGCCGCACAACCACCGTCGAAGTCGTTGCGCCGTTTGACCAGCGATAATCCCGAAAACCGCCAGAAACGGTGAGTACAACACTGTCGCCTTGGCAGAAAAAGGGTGTTGGCGGAATGGGGCGAATTTTGAGTTCGCGCTCCGACGGCGGCACAAAGCGGTACACGCCTTCGCCAACAACAAAGCCCAGTGTGTCATTCACAAACCACAAATCATCTAGGTCGGCATTCGGCGGAATGCCGCAGTTACGCAGTTCCCACGTTCTACCGTAATTGTTGGTGTAATACGCAGCAGCATTTAATCCCACAGCCCAACCCGTCGAGTCATTCAGCAAGTATGTTCCGAACATCTGCTGTCCTGTCGCAAAATCGCTCCACGTTTGCGCCATATCCCTTGAGATACGCATTCCACCGCCCGGTCCCCCACCCGTACACTCCGTTCCCGAATACGGTACTAAAAACGTGCGGTTGCTTATCGAAAGGTCTTCCTGCCAAACGCGCTGAATACGGGATGTCGGCGTAAATGTCCGCGCAAAAACATCCCACGACAGTCCGCCATTGAGTGTGCGGAAAATCTGCCCACTCGAAACCGCATAACCTAAACCACGCGACGAATACACAATAGCGTCGCTCAAACCGGAGTTATTATCGGGTCCTGAGAAGACTGTCCACGTATTGCCACCGTTGGTGGTGCGCAAAAAAAGTTGCTGGTCGCCGCAACCACCCGACATCACATAGCCTGTGTCACGGTGCGTAAAGTAACAGCCCCATGTGCGCGATTCTACGCCGTTTAACTGCAAAGGAGTAATATCCCTCCACGTGCGCCCACTGTCTTGGGACTTAAACACACCACCCGGACCTGTTGCATAGCCGACGACGGCATCGGGAAACCACACGCCTTCCAAGTGATTTCGGAAATCGCCTCTGTCGTACGACGGTCTGCCGGGGATTTCGGTGCGTGTCCATGTCCGTCCGCCGTCAGTGGTGTACAGCACTCGCCGATAAAAGCCAACAATCCAGCCCAGACGCGGGTTTGAGGGCAAAAAGTATGCTTCAAGCCAATAATCCGGCACACCGTCCGGCGCAGCAGAAACCTCGACCGGAAGCCAATCTTGACGACCGACGTTAGCTATGGGTGAAGTTTGCGCGAAAGCGTGGTGCATCTGCCCGAAATCTATCGTGCTTCCCCAAAGGGTAAGCACAAGGAAAAGCAGCAGAAAGCGCTTTTGTGGGATGGATGAATATGGGATATGAGAGTTCATGCGCATGAGTGAGACTATTCAATCAACCTCAGGATTGAACGAAAAATAAGTAGATAGACTTTTCTTCGTAGCACAGACATTCTTGTCTGTGTCCAAAATGAGCGAAGCGAATAGTCTTCAAAGTCTGTTTTTATGACGCTTTCGGTAATTACGCCTTGCGGACAAGAATGTCTGTGCTACGTCAAAGATTGAATAATTATTCTTTCGCTATTCCTAATTTGGTATTATGCAACCATTAACCATTCGCCGCCATTGCTGCTTTGAGCGCCAAAATATCGGCAATTTCCGTCGGATCTTGGTCGTTGAGAAGCGCCAGCCAATAACTTGTCCAATCTGCCAAATAGAGCAGAGAAAACAACTGTTCCAGCAATGTTTCGCCTTCTGCAATAACGGTGAGGCTTTGTTTTGCACGAGCGTTTAAGACATTTTTTGTTGCCGAAAAGCGAGTATTCATGCGAGATTGACCACTTTGCGGCAATTCCAAATACACGTGCGAAAAGCGCTTCAAAAGGTCATTCGGCAGCACCCAACTGTTCACTTCATTATGATTCATTTCGGGAATAATGTTGCCAAAAGCCAGATGTTTAGCGTTTTCCTGAATCTGTCCGCGCCAGCGCAAGTTCACGGCTTCCAATGTTGGCGAAGAATAGAACACGGGTATCGTTCCACGCAAGCGCTCTGCGAGATTGTATGCGGGATTGCTGCTGTCAGGTTGCGCGTATTCCTGCGCTTTTGCATCCAAGAACTCCGGTAGTGTGTGAATCGCTCGAAACATTGATGTGCTGACAGACTGCGCAATAGCATTATGAACGAGCAACGTCATCAACACGGGGAAAAACGAATACCCAACGGCACAACGAGGCTGCAAGCCGCATGGAATCGTTATTACGGGAACATTGTCTGCTTCCGCCCGTGCTTTGAGTTCACCACCGGTGGCAATGCACAAAAGCCGTTTGGTCTTCGTTTGCGCAGCACGGTAGCTTGCAAGTGTTTCTTCGGTATTGCCGGAATAGCTACTTGCAATAACAGCAGTGCTACTATTCACACCGGTTGGCAAATTGTACCCGCGATTGACCAAAACAGCAAAATCATCTGCACCATAGCCCTGCAAAGTGCATCGGAGCAGGTCTCCCGCAATAGCAGAGCCGCCCATGCCGGAAAACACCAGTATCGGGAAACGCGGAGAATCGTGAAAGTACGCGGCTTGTGAGCCGATAGCAATACCTTCGCGGACTTGCTGAGGAAAATTTTTCAGTACCTCAAACATATTGCTACGGTCAAAATCGAGGAGTGAACAGGCTTCTGCGGTTGTGGACATGAGAAAACAGGAAATGGTAAACAAGTGTAATTGGATGTGGAAATTACTTCCGCGAAAAACTCGCCAGACGCAAACAAATAATATCCTGAAACGCCCGAACAACGCTTGACGGCGTTGTGTAGCCGTTGAAGATGAGCGAAAACACAAGCGGCTCTTGGTCACGGGTGGTGATGTAGCCCGAAAGCGAGGAAACGCCAGTGAGTGTACCGGTTTTTGCCTTCAGATTTTTCTCTGCAATCGTTGATTTGAAGCGGTTTTGCAGTGTTCCGCGTTCACCCGGCACAGCCAACGAGCGCATAAATGCTGTGCGGTTTTTAGAATTGTATGCTGCCGTCAAAACGTCCGCCATTTGCTTAGGTGAAATCAAATTAAACCGCGAAAGCCCCGAACCGTCCGCCAAATACGAGCCTTTGAGCGCCACACCATTTTTTGTACCAAATTGTTTCGTCATGTCGGCAGCTTTGTCAGCGTTGCCTTTGCCGCTAAATTCCTTTGCCGCAGTGCGCCAGACCTGCTCTGCACAAAGGTTGTGGCTGACGGTGTTCACGATGCGAATAATGTCTTTGAGCGGCGGCGAGGTGTGGTAACAGACGGGGCGCATTTCCGAATATGCAATTTTGTCGCCCCACTGTTTTGCGTCGAACATCCCACCACGCACGGTAATTCCTTGCTCCTCAAGCATTTTTTTGAAAAGCGCCATGGTGAAAAGCGTGGGATTATCCACAGCAATTTCTTGGCTGCGAAGCCCGCCACTGCTGGTGTCGGCGGCAATCGTACCGGAAACGTGGATGATGTTCGAGTATGCCTGCCGTGTAATGCTCACCGAAGCCGCCGAATCACGCGGAACGGTACGAATAGTGCCGCTAATGGTCACGTAATTTGTGGGAGGATTAACGCGAATTTCTGCGGGCTGACCAACGGAAAAGGCAGGTTTGACGGTAACTTCCACGCTATTGTCATTAAACGACAGCGCAGACATTTGTGCAGAATACGAATACGGCACATCATCCCACGACCAACCCGTTCCCCAAGGGTCATCATCGAAATAGGAATCATCACCGACAAGATTCCCGCGAATGGAGCGCACACCGAGCGAATCCAACACACCACACCATTGGCGCAAAATCGAAAGCGGGTCGCTGTAAAAATAGGTGGACATTGAAGGGTCGCCCGCACCGCGTACAATCACGTTTCCGACAAATTCGCCGTTGGATTTTTTGAGCAAACCGTCCAAAAACAGCGTGGTTGTGTAGGTGAAATCTGCACCCAAAAAATCCATTGCGGAAGCCGTTGAGACGACCTTCATGTTTGATGCCGGAGTCATCGCCTTTTGCTCATTCCGCGCAAACAGCACTTCCTTCGTTTTCAGCGATGCAATATACACCCCAACCGATGCACTGTTCAGCAAAGAATCATTCAGCAGCGTTGTAAGTTCGGTTTGAAACTCAGCAACGGTGCGAGTTGCGGAGGTCTCGGCTTGTGCTTGGGTCAGCAATGCCTTGAGCGCAGCAGGAAGCGAACTTTGCGCCAAGGCAAAGGACGGTACAAGACAGAATATAACAAGGCAAAGTGCCGCAAGGCAAATGCCGACAAAACGGGAAACGAAGATAGTGGGAAGGCTCATCAAACGATTTGGGAAAAACAGAGTAACGATGACAGAATAACGATGAAATCACGTACAAATGCTTGTGCGTGAATTTAGAGAATTTTTTTGGTCTGTGAAAACTTTTCTCGTAGATAAAAACACGTTGTGCTACTGTGCCAATACACTTATATCTAGTGCGCTTGTTCAGATGTCGGACTTGTCAAAACCGTAGCGGAGAAGAGCGTTTCCACTCCTCAGCCCTAGCACAAAGCATAGCCTTTTCAGGCGACAAATTCCACCCCATTTTTATCAATATAAAACTTCCTTCCTTCCTTCCGCACAAGCGCAAAACCCGCCTCATAGTTCCCAAAGCCGCTTGCGTAGTCGTACTTACAGGGAATAACTTCCTCTCCATCGGTATTGATAAAGCCGTAAGCCCCCTGTCGCCGGACACACGCCAAGCCTTCTGCAAAATCTTCTACCCCATCAAAGAAGCATGGAATCACGGTATTCAGCTGTTTATCCACAAAACCGAATTTCCCGTTTTCGGTTTCTTGAAATGCCGCTAATCCGTCGTGAAAATCGCCAATAGAGTGGAAATCTATCATGCACGGAATAATTTCATTTCCCGCCCAATCAATGAACCCGTAAGCCGCACCATTCCTCACTTTTGCGCAATCATTTTGAAATTCCCCAATAAACTTGTACTCGTGCTGAAAATTCACCACCACCTCGCCAAGCCGAGAAATGATGCTATATCCGGCAAATTCATCCAGAACAAGTGCCAAGCCATTTTGGAAAGCATCCGCCCGCACAAGCCAGTCCATGCGCACGTGTACACCAATAACTCCTGGTTGCTTGTTTGTCAAGATTTGTCCGTTTCTGAGGAGATAGGAAAAATACGAACCCCGCGCAACTTGATGCTCAAGAATAGCAATGCCCTCGCGGAAGCCACTGTTGAAGCTCTGCACATTTGTAAAAGGTGTCAACGGAAGCTGCATCACACCTTCGGTGTCAATAAATCCCGCTTCTTGTACGCGCCGGTGGAGGGGCTTTTGGGCAAATGCCAAACCTTCGGAAAATGAGTACACCGTCTCAAAATTCGCATGAATCCTTGTGTTTCCACTGGTATCAAGAAAACCATACAGCGTTTTTCCAAACGTCCGCATTTTTGCTAAACCTTCGGAAAATGGCTCTAAACACGAGTATTCAAGCGGGATGACAACTTCCCCAGTTGTGCTAATCATACCAAAGTGCCAATCTGAGTATGCTACGCCACTCCGCACAATCGCTAGACTTTGCCGGAAAAAATGCGCTTCATCGTATTGGCATGGAATCACGATTTCTCGCTCAGGGTTGCAAAAGCCCCATGTTCCGCCCTTGTTGAAGGGAATGAGTGGTGGAAGTGTTAGTGCGGTGGTGTCCATTGTGCGGCGTATTTGCTGAGTTGGCAATATGCTTCATTGACGGAATTAACGAGGTTTTGTGCGGGATTCAGCACAGTAAGCGTGACTCCGCGTTCTTTGGTGATTCTCGCAATCGTGTACCCGTCGCGTTTGAGGAGGATTTCACTGAGAATTTCAGGGTTTTGTGCAACTTCTCGCGCTTCTAGTTCTCGGACTTCCATTTCAAAATCCTGCACCAGAACACGGTTGGTTTTGCGCGTTTCGGCGTACCATTTGCTGTATGCGGCAACGTGGTCGAATCTCACAGAATCAAAGCATGAAGCCACGTTTGGAGTGGAGCAAGAAAAGAAATTGAGCAATAAGCCAAGCATAGAAAATCGGATAAATTTCATAAAGCCTTGTTTTTCAATCCGGTAATGCACCTTTTGATAAAAATTGTCTAAAAGCCTTGCTGCGTCTGCCATTCAGGGTTTTTGAGTGGGAAGGGCAGTTTTGCACAAAATGGCTTTGAGGGCAGATGTAATCTTGTGTTGAAGGCTGCCAAAGTGTCTTGATTTTTTACTTCTCTTCCCTTTTTTCCAACAACGCATAATATTCCCGCCATTCATCGTAGGGAAACTGTATCGTAGGAATTTGGTCATCCTCAAACTTCAAGGTTGTACACAGCGTTTGTGCTATTTTTTCCATAATCGGATTCCCTTCTATGCCAAATTCATCATGCACGGTCGGAAGTCTGGGCAAACCCTCAATCAGATTATTCTGCAACAAAAGCCGCGTAAATTCACAGCCATAGAGCGGAGAAATATCGCTAATCCGATTTTTTTCTAACATTATCCATGATAAATTAGGGAGGTCTTTGAGCGGCGAAACGTCCGTAATGATGTTTTCATCTGCATCAAGATAATCGAGCTTTTTCAAGTATTGTACAGATGAAATATCGCTAATCTGATTCTCGCTCAGAAAGAGCGATTCAAGTTCTGTCATGCCTTTCAAAAACGAAATATCACTGATTGCATTATGGGCTAAATCCAATTCCACGAGATTGGCGAGGTGCGGAAGTATCGAACAATCTTCAATCAAATTATGCGAAAGATTGAGTGATTTCAAGGTATTGAGGGAACGAAGCGGGGAAATATCGGTTATCTGATTATGCGATATTTTCAAGGTTTCAAGCGTCGTGATACCCTTCAAAAACGAAATATCGTGAATCTGATTGCCCTCAATGTTCAATCTTTTCACCCATGAAAACACTGCAAGTTCGTTCAGTTCCTCTTCCTCGCCTGTCAGTTGCAACTCTAATAGATACAACATCTCATCGCGTGTTTGCTTGGATTCTTCTAGTCTTTGAATGAGTATTGGGTTTGATTTTTTCATAGTTTTGGTGGTATTCTGTTATTTCGGGATACAAATTGATAGAAAGTTGTAAATAGACCGCATCGTTCACATACCGCTTTATTGCTTGTTCCGCAGCCGAGATGAGCTTTCTCCGCCCTTCCTCAAGGGCGTACTTTTGTGTTGGTGTTTCCACAAAAATTCCTGCTGAAATGTGCCAGAGAGGAATCGGTGCATTCGCCGCCTCGCCTTCGTAACACCAATCAACCCGCACCTCCAGTGCATCGCTATATGCCTCTCTATGCTTCGTAAATACTAGCTTGGTGATAATATCAGTAACCTGCATTTTTACTTCAACTTCTGTCATTGCGCTTGCTCCTGTTTTCAACATTTATTTGCAAAAATTTTTCCGACCATGCGCCAAACCTCGACAACACCTCACGAAGCCGCAGAGATTGTGCTTCGGTGAGTTCACACATTCGCACGACATCAACGAGTGCGGCAACCGCCATAGACCGCTCAGAATCTTGTTCGGCAAGCACAATGAGCGCCTCCAATTCTGCATCGCTTAAAGTGGGATGTTTTCCCAAATAATGCCGAAACGCCGCATAGCGGTAATGTTCGCCGCTTTCGGTTGGAAAATCATCACGTTTTTGGGTAAAATCTGAGTATTGCAAATGCAGAATTTCCGAATCCAAAACACCGTATTCACGCCACATTGGAGAATATCCTAGCGCTTGGAGTTTTGTTTCGAGTGCTTGCTCAATGTTGTTTTGGGTGCTGTCCATGGTCAATCAACAATGTGCAATAAAATGTTTCCTGTGGCAAGTGCAATTTCTCGCTCACCTCGCGCAAATGCCCGTGCTGCTTGGTCTGCGCGGCGGAGAGGTTCGGAAATACGGTAATTCGTCGTGAATTTGATGACTATTTCACACACTGCTTCCGCGTTCAGCAAATGCCCAACGCTCACAAATACAGGATTGGTGCCGTCTTGCGTCCGCAGAACGTAGCCGACTGTTTCACCATCAAGCAACATCGGTAGTGTGCTTCCGCGCTTCTCGCCTAATGCGCCCGAATACCGCAAGAGTGGCTCTTTTGCTGCGCCAATCGTCGGCAGATTCATTTCTACGCCAATGTGCGAGGCAATACCGAATTTTCGCGGGTGCGCCGTGCCATGCCCGTCAATGATCAATAATGTTGGCTGCAAGCCTGTCTGCAGTATAACACGGCGGATAAGGTGCAACAAAAGTGGTGCTTCACGAAAGCTGAAAAATTGTGGGATATACGGGAATGTAACGTGCTGCTTGCTCACAAAAATTCCGTACTTTTTCCCGCTAAAGCGCATCACATCAAGTGCGACAAAGCCTACTTCGCCGACATACTGCACATCCAATGTGAAAACACAGTCGTTTTCGGCAAAAGCAGGCGATTCCTCGCGGGTTTTCACGATGACGCTTTTTGCTAAATTGCGTTGCTGTGCTTCGAGTTCAAGAGTAGTATTGATGAGGTTTTCGAGCATATTTGGTTTTGTCTTTGAGATAATCATTCTCCGCTTGGATGAGCGGATAACCACGCTGCATAGCGCGATTTTGCTGCATCACGCGCTTCTATGGTGGAGAAAATACAATCCATTCCACCCTCGTAAGGCGCACAAATACTCGCTCTTTCAAATGACACAAAAGAACAGCTTAACCCTTCCATTGCAGCGTGAAGCAAAAGGTCATTGAATCTATGAGGCTTCCAGAGAATTTCCGCGACTGTCGGCTGAACAAATTGCCCGTCGGCAAATACGTCGGGACGCATTGCCTCAAGGTCAATCGGCTCTAAGGCTTGAAAATGCAGGGTTTTCAAGAGGTCGGGCGCAAGCATTTCGATAGAAAATGAAGAGACATCGTCGTAATAATTCTCAACAAGCAAATGTATTCTCGTTTCCTCGTCTGCTGCATTGCCGCAAACATCAGTAATCATGCTGTTTTGCCGCATGAGCAGAATTTCCCACTCAGCATCATTCGTGGGATAACGTTTGGATTTGGGAAGGCTGTGAATCCTCATCCAACGGCTTGCAAGCTCAGTTCTGAAGCAAAAACTCACGAGCGGCGTTTGCCCAAAATGTGTTGCCCATTGTTGCTTGAAATCATTCGTGTTCATTCTTTGCGTTGTTTTTTTCATGACGAAAAAGGTCGAAAAGCCGCATAAAATCTTGATATGCGCGTTGTTCATTTCCATTACATTGTTTCAACATCATTATCGCCCAGCCGTGATTTGAGAACGGCAAGCCATATTCACGTGCAACAAAATCGTGAAAGTCCTCAAATGGTGGTGAAAGCTGCTCTTCTATGCCCTTCACTGCGCACGCCATCTGGTAGCCCGTTAGGTGGTGGTTAAGCGCGGAAACAGATTCTTCACCAAGAAACATTCCGATTCTACGCCGCATGAAATCTATGTATTCGTAGAGGTTTGCGGGATTGTTATTCATATTCGCGGAAAATAAGCCATGCCGGAATAAAGGGTGATTCGACCGTGATAGGAAACTGTTTTGTATCTACCGCCATTGCGCATAATGCCGTGAGTGCAAAGGAAAACCAGCCGTTAGAGCTGTACCGGAGGCTTGTTGTTTCCCAATATTTTTTGTGGTCTTTAATCGCTTCTGCAAGGTATTTGTTGAACCCTTCGGCATCGCCTTCGATAATGTACTGCAATAAGCGTAATTGCGGGTAGTGAATCAAATTGACATATTTCGTGCGCGTCGAGTTTTCTTGCGGCTTCTGGGATTTTTCGACAGCATCAACCAAGAGTGCGCCCGTGTTTGCCCCGCCTGTGAAAAAGTGCGCTAAAAAGTGAAAATGCGCAAGATCATATTCGCTCATTCCTTGATTCGAGCCTTTCAAAATTTCTTCGGAAAGATTGGATAAAAACGCCAAACCTTGCATATCGCGCATGAGGAGGCAAATATCAAATGCTCTTTTCCAATCCTCAAAACCCATAAAATCACGCTTGCGCTCTGGTGGGAGATAAATGGTTGTTTCGTTCAGGGTAAGATTAACGCCCACATCTCCCCCAGAACCAACAACAAAATTTGCCAATGCAAACCAATGATGCAGACGAATATGCTTCATTATCTCGGCTTTGGGTAATTCTAACACGAGCGCGTTTACTACTCTGTCATAGCTTTGTCTGAGCAAGGTGCCGATAATCTGTGTAGAGCGATTTTGCAAAGGTTCTATCAAAAATTGTATCCACTCCTCATAGTTTCTGTCAAATTCTGATTCTGCCGCAAATCTTGGCAGGGCGTGTTTGCGCTTGACAATCGTGGGTTTTGGTACTTTGGGGGTTTTCATGGTTTTGTTGTGTATTCGTAGAGATTTTCGGGTTTGTGTATCATGTTGAATTTTTTAGTATGTTGTTGTTTGCAGTAATGACGATGACAAACCCGCATCACACCTTGATTCCGTCGTAATCAATAAATGTTCGGTAAAAGTCTTGCCCAGGGCGAATAAACGTGACTTCACCGCCGAAACGGCTTACCAATGCGTGTGTTTCCTTGAGCCAGAGCCGAAGTCGTCCGGCATTTTCGTAAGACAATATTCCGTTATCAATCGCGATTGTTGCTCGATTGGAAAAACTTTGCTGAAGCAAGCTCCAATGCGGCTTTTCGGGTAATTCGGGAAACCAGATATTTGCATGAAGCCGTGCGCCAAAGACAAGAACATGAGGATTGTCGCGGCGTTGGCGGTTGAGGCTTCCGCTCCACAGGTACAATGCGGGGTACAAGTCTATTCCGCTATGGGAAATGTAAGCTTCGCTGGAGTAGAGCGTTCTCAACAATGCTCCAGCATCAGCTATCCATGCGGTTTGTAGGTCTGTTTTGCCGAAATACGTCAGCATATTTCCTCGCCAATATCCCTTTTCCGAAAACACTTGCTGCTTCGTTTCATCAAGCATTGACGCTACTTCCGGGAAATTGCCAAATCGTAGCATTCCGTTTTTTGCCCAATACGCCCGCACATCGGAACAATACTCCTCAACACCGCTCCACGCCTCGTGTACGCCCCAAATGCCCGTTTCTTCCGACATAACCAAAAACTCTTGCAAGAGCGATAAACACGTGTTTGCAGCGTGTTCGGGGGATGAATGTTCAAACGGAATCACCCACTCCCACGCGCCAAATGGCGGGTCTTCCTGCACAATCCATTCATTGACCATCTGCTTTTTCCAAAATGTTTGCCGAAATGGGAAAATGGAATCTTGAATTCAATCGTAATTTGCCTTGAAAATTAAAAGTCTCGCTTTCAATTTTCAAGGAGTTTTCATTTCAAAAACCATACGCCAAAAAGCCCATTCCGTCGCGGCAATACCAGTGTTCAAACGTCTTATCAATCCAATATCCGCCGTAGTTTTCATTCATTTCGACAAACCATTTGCCGGAAAGTTCGTAGCTGTATTCGTAAGCCCAATAGTTCAGCAAATACAGTGTTTCTGCGGCATTGGTGATATGGTCTTTCACGTCCTCGAAAACATTATCGGCATAATCTTGAATGTCGGGATGAAATTTATACCGTGCCGTGTCCATTTGAAAAATGCTCTTGCCCTGATTAAATCTCGCTTCAAAGGCTTCATACAATCGTATCCATTCGGCTTGCTCAAGAGCGCGTCTGTACGGAAGCGTGGTAATATGCGCCGCCTCTCGAAATGCAAACTGTAAATTTTTCTGTAAACCACTCCAAACACCTTGTATTTCCTCGCTTGAGGGCTTTTCAAATTTTTTGTAAAAAACGATGCGCTCTGGCAATCCTTCACGCGCAAATGCTTCGGCGTAATAGTTCATGGTTTGGTATGCTTCTTGGGTAGTTTGCCACGCTTCGCTTGGATAGGATTCTGCAATATGCAGCAGTTCTTGAACGACGACAGAACCAATAACCACGCCGCGTTCAGGCGGTTGCTTCTGACTTGCCTTGCTCAAACACTGCCGTAAGCGCTGCTCTTCAAAATAGAGCGTGTGCCGGACGGCGTTGTGGATGTGTGCCGGAGTTTGTGTGAAAATTTGCGCTGAATGTGGCTTCATATCGTGCTTCATATCGTATTTCAAGGATGTTTTATCGTACAAACTCTCCAGCCGGACCGTCTTTGCGAACAAATTCTTTCACGGCTTTCCACGAAACAAAGGCAGCAAATTCGCCATCGGCAAAGGTGGCGACGGACAACGGAGCAAAAATAAAGGTGATTCCCGCCGGACGCATCACCCACGCAAGTTTGCCACGCCTCAAAAGGTCGGTAAAATCAGTGATTGTGCCATCTACAACAAATTGTGCGCCTTGTTGCTTGAGTTTTGCCACAATGAGCGTGTTCAAACGCTGAATATATGCGGTGTCGGCGGTAAAAAGTTCTTTCATTGTGAGTTTACGCCATGCCTTGCCGCCCGCATTCCACCACGTTTCGCCGAAATAATAGTAGTTAAAATGCGCTCCTCCAGTGAAGGAGGATTCAACATGATACGCGCTCAAAAAACGCGGCGAAAGGTGAAAAATATTCAGTTCATCGGTTTTGGTGAGGTCGTAAGGAAGGTCAGGTTTTGTGCCGTTCGGAGCGTTTTTTTGCATCTCTTTTTCGATTTCATTCAGCATATTCGCATTATTGCCGAGCGTATGCGCCATGTACTTTTTAAGCGTTGCATTCAGCGTACTGTACTTATCTTCCTCGAAAAACAAGGGATAGCGCACTGAAACATCAAATTTTCCCGATTTCACTTCGTGGTACTCAGCAACAGTGCGGAACTTGCACGGATACGACGTTTTTCCGTCAGCAGAAGTCCATGAACCAGTAATGATACCCTCTTCACGGCTAAGTTTGCCGGAAATTATCGCATAAATTTTTTCCTTCACATTCGGATTTTCGTTAAACTCTCCCGTGCTTGCTTTTTCCTCAATCCTGACTGTGTTATCAGCACCAATGCGCCCTTCCAGCCGAATAACACCAATATTTTCGTTGTAATGATATTGTCCGTATATCCTTGTACCATGAAAGGTCATCTCGCCTTGCAGCGTAATGGTGCGGCTTTTGGCAAGGTCTTGAAGTTCGCCCTGCACATACACCGTTGAGGAATCCTTCAAAACCAAGCGTTGAAGCGCATTTGCAGCAAATACGCTTTGCGCAAAAAGCAACGCCGTAAAAAAGGCACGTGTGCAGAAGCGAGAAAAAATCTTGTTTGGAGGGTGTTTCATGGTGTTGAATTTTTGGTCTATTTCTATGTTTTCATTGATGGACAAATATCTTGCGAGGGTCTGCCTTCTTCGGCAGGCTCTCGCTTCTATCGTCGTAGCGAGACCCTCGCTCAAGGCAGCGAGAGCCTCGCGCTAGAGAGATTTTACAATATTCACAATAACGATTCCAACAAATGCTGCTTTCGTAATTTCAACCAGCAAATTAGCGGATAATTATCCGAAAAACCGTGCCGTTTAATAGGTGCGCGAGAATTGCTATTCGTTGCTGGGAATGCGTTAGCAGGCGAAAAAGCTAGGTATTCACAGGAATCGGCATTGTGTCTGAGTGCCGTGATTGCCGCAAAGCCTGATTCTGCCTTGTGCGCAGCTCATTTCGCCGATAGATTTTTATTGTGCGTGTTGATAATTGCATAATTTTCAGAAAAATAGTACCTTAAAGGCAACCCACACCCTTCTCTGAAAAAATAAGGATGATATGAAACAATTTACCGGAAATTCGTTTGCCGAACTCTACCACCAAGACACGGCAAAAGGTGATTATGCTTTTATGCTGATGTACCCAAGCACGGCAGCATGGTCGAAATATCCCAATAAAACCCGCTACATCATCCAAGACGGCAACGAAGAGCATCAAAAAGTGGGCTTCGACAAGGTTTGCCAACGTGAAGCATGGAAAAATATTTCTGTGTTAGGAGGCGGTGGAAAAGGTGTACTCATAGCCGAGCCGCCGCCTGCGCTCCTGAATTATTGGCAGGAAACATGGAATCACGAGTATAATTTTGAACTACTTACGCCCGAAAACTATTGCGACCGCATTAACGCAAGTACAGAAAAAATCATCACCCTTTTTCCGTATGATGGCTTACAACCTGAACGCCATGCGGTGGATCCCGATAAACACTATTTTCTCCTCAGCAAATTATCGCTGAATCAAGTCTCTCCGCTTGTGCCAGCGTACCAAGAACACCACTTTTCGGAAACGCATCCAAACGATGTAAATTTGCCCAAAGTATTTCCATATGTCATCAAAACATCGCACGGGCTTTCCGGCGAAGGCACGTATCTGATTCGGAGCGAAACGGATTTAGAGAATTGTCGCAAGGAATTTCGGGCATATTGGGGATTGCAACTGGTGGAAGCGGTTGTTGTTTCTGATTTTGTGCAGGATGTGGTTGATAATTATTGTGTTCAATTTTACGTCAATAAAGAAGGTGAAATTACCGTTTTAGGCGCAACACACCAACTTGTGAGTGAGCAAGGCGTGTATTTAGGCGGCTTGATTCATTATGAACATACCAATCTGCAACAATTCGAGGCAATCATCACCCACACAGCCGCATTTGCGCATCAACACGGGTATTTTGGGGTTATTGGTGTTGATGTTTTGGAAGATAAGCATGGCAAACTTCATGTGATTGATGCGAACGTTCGTATCAATGGCTCTACGGCGATGTGTTTGCAAAAACACGATTTACTGCAACTGGGTAAAGAAACCGCCAAGTATGCAGGAAATTGGGTCATGGAAGGCACGGAAGCTGAAGTGATTGAAAAGCTGAAAGAACACTTGAAGCGGAGAGATTTTACGATACTTTCCGCGCTCTATTACCCCGAAACCCGCTTAACAGCGATATATGGCATTGTAGCAGGTGAAAACTATGACGATTTGCTCAAGATTGAGCAGCAAATGGGGGCTTTGGGCTTGAGGCAGACGGCGTAAAATGGTGCGTGAGAATTGTTATTTGCTGCTGGGAGTGCTTTAGCAGGCGGTAAAACTATGTTTTCAAAGGAACAGGATAAACAAAATCCAACAACGCCTCGGTACGATTTTCCGCCAACGCACCAAATTGCGTACGATGCCCAAAAGCAAAGTACCAATGCGGGATTTCGATAAACTCGTCGGTGGCATTATTGAAGGGTTTTGCTGCCCAGAAAAAATTAACCGTGCCGTAAAACTCGGTTTCCAATTCCACGCTCACCGTGTCGAAATCTATCTGCCGCAAAAGGTCTTCAAATTTCTGCACAAACGCCGTCCAATCATGTTCGATACTTTTGTAGGTCGCCGCAAAAGCAATGACGGGGTTTTCATAGTAAAACGGGCTGACTGCCGCACCAATGCTGAACATTTCGGCACGTAGCCACGGGTATTCGGCATCGTTGCCGAGTGCGGCGATTGCTGCACGTGCTTTGGCATGGTTGCCGCGAAGCGTGATTCTGCCGTGTACGATGCTCATTTCGCCCATAAAACCTCGCTTTGTTGGCATACTGCCCGCACTGCGGCTTCAACTTTTTTTATTTCCGATTCGTATAATTCGCTCAGAATTTCCCCTATTCTTTTCTCTAAACGCTTGTATTTATCACGGTTTGGAGATATTTCGTCGGGTTCAATATCGCAAATAATTTCCTCTCGCTCTACGTCGGTAAAGGCTGTTTGCCAAAGATATTCTTCGCGTAAATACAAAAGTTCTATTTCTATGAGCAAAGCTCTGTTTTCATGCTGGTTTTCGGGTGTGCCATTTTCTAAACGCAGTGTCTCGAAATCCTTTTCATGAAAAATTATACTTTCCACAAATTCGCCCGAAATGTACGGGAAAAGCTGTATTTGTGCGTGGTTCGGGAAACGTACTCGTAATTCCTCTTCCGTCAAAATACCCGTAAACAAACCACCATCCGACACAAAACAATCCTCATTCCCCCGCGACCAAGCAAAGGCAAGCGTTCCAAACGCCATTTGATAGACCGCTTTAGTGTTTCCCGATGCCAAACGCGGCGGTTGAACGGGATAGTTTTTTCCGGCATCGTTGTCGGTAAATATGAAAAATCGCCCACCGTGCAGCAATGGCAAATGCTTGTACCAGCTATGGCTACCCGCCAAATGCTCACAAAATCTGGCTTGCTGCTCTTTGGAAATTTTACGCATCATCGGGTTATCGCTCCAGTAAAATTGTTCCTTGGAGGAGATTTTCCTCTGTTTTTGTTTTGTAACCAACTTTTTCAAAACTGATTCTATGCTCTGAGCGGCTCGTACCCAAGCCAGTGCCTATCATCTGGCTTTTTTCCATAACGCCGAGCGTATTAGTGTAGCCTGTTTTGCGGTATGCTGTGCGCTCCGCGCCGCCAGAATACAGGCGAATCGTTACCAAAACGCTATCAAGTGGGCGTTTTGTTTCCTTGTCCAACACAGTAAACTCGTATTCAGCACGGTATTCGCAGGAAGAAAATGCGCAGAAGGCGAGTATTAGTGTGGTGTTGCGGATGATTGTTTTCATCACAATATCTGCTCGGTGAGTGAAAAAAGGTCGAGAATTTCATAAAGGGCAGACTGCGGAATAAGCAAGCAATCATCAGCACCACAGCCGATTACCCAGATTGGCGAATCACATTCACGTCCAAAGGTTGTACGGTAGTTGTGGCGAAAATTATGAATCATCGAGGCTTCTTGGTCTGAATACAAAAAGCAGCCGCCCCATTGGTCTGCAAAGCCTTCACCAAAGCGGATTTGGCGGAATAATATCGGTTGAATTCTGATTGCTGAAATCGCGGCATTCAGCCAGTTCATTTCTCCTCCGTCAAAGGAGCGTGCCTCAGGAGGCGCAGAAAGTATCGGCTTTCCTTCAAGTTCATCAATCCTTAGCGTATAACCGTGCAATGTTGTGAAGTTTTTATCCATTCTCACGCCCCGAAGTATTTTCCCGTACCGTATATCCTGAGCCTGTGCAATGTTGTGAAGTTTTTATCCATTCTCACGCCCCGAAGTATTTTCCCGTACCGTATATCCTGAGCCTATGACGCACGTAATTACACCACTTTCAAGGCATAGTGCTTTATCGTGGAGCGTTATGCGGACGTTGGAAGCGATGTCCTTGAAGACAATACAGCTTTGAAACGCCTCCACGTCTGAATCCTCACTCGCCTCCACGATGGTCTTGCCATAAACCTTCACCTTCGCATTATTCGCGCATATAACGCGGCATTGCCCTTCAGCGATGACGATGGAATTATCGAAGGCTTCGATTCGGCAGTTTCCGCTCGCCTTCACTTGAGTTTCATTATACGCCAACACAACCGAAAACCCGCTTGCAACCACCCTTGCGCGTTCCTCTGCTTCGACAAAACTTCGCCCGAAAGCAGAAATTATCGCATCATTGTAGGCATAGCCGATTCCGTCCATTATTCGATGATGCCCGCTTGAATAAATGTTCAGTGCTTCCAATTCCTCCCCCAAAACTTCCTTTGTGAGGCGAACTTTTGCAACGCAGATTTCATCATCATCGTCGCCGTGTTTTTCGGAAATAGCGTTTTCATACTCCACTTCAAAAACGCGCATCCCCGGAAACGCCCAACGGCGCGGTGTTTGCGTCAGATGAAAGCCGGTATCGTTGAAAATTAGCGGTTTTGTTAGTTCGTGCCAGTCTCCCAGGGAATCTGCGCTTGGAAGCGAAAATACGAACTGTTCATCGCCGTAGGGTGCTGATCCGTCGGCGTTCAAAACCTTGTAATATCGTTGTTGTTTGGCATTCATAACATTTTTTTTGAAGAATGGTATTCACGCTCGCTCTTGTCAAGCCACTCCTCAAACCATTCAGCAAAACTGAGGCGTGTTTTGAATGCCCTATCGCCTTTTTGGGTGTGCGGATAAATCCCGTAATCGCTGACGGTGGAATCGCCCCACATTACGCCATATTCCTGACCACGCACCACCAAAAACGAGATATGCCCGCACCCTTCTTCGCAAAGCCAAAGAATACCGCCGTACTTCGTGAATGCCTGATATTCTTTGTATTCTTCCTCGCTGAGTGCCTCCAGTGTTGATTCTTCGAGGTAATTTGTTGCTTTTCGATAAACCTCTTCTGTGCTGTAAATGGCTTCAATCAAGGCTTCGCGGCTTTCAAAAAAGTGGTGCTGTGTTCGGGTTGCATGGTCATACTCAAAAAATTGATCCACGTCCACATCAGGAAAATACGGCAACGTGAATTTGAAAGGAACACTGAGTGGAAACGCCTCGCAGACGGCTTTTCGGAGCGGAATCACGCCGTAATGCGGTCCCACGCCACCATCACCGAAAAACTTCAAGTATGTGCGATAATCTTCCGGCAAACTCAACGAATATTCTTGTTCAAACTGTGCGATTTCATTCTCCGTGAGGCAAGGATTGATGCGGTATTGGTGGTGCTTTGCTCCGAAGATTTCGCACTTGCTATCCTTGTCATTTAGTGCTTCAATTCGCCGTTGTATATTTTGCCAAAATTCCTTGTACGCCGCTTCCGTCATATCTTTCGGCTCATTGACTGGCAATAATTCTTTGGGTTCCAACGCTTCAGACATTGGTTTGTTATATGGCACCAAAGGTTGCAAATCCTCAATCTCCATCGCAATATCTTGCTTCATGCGAAATCGCCGAAAGCCTTGTTTTACCTGACTCCAAAGGGTATTACTCATAGTGATTTCAAAATTCAGATGTGACTTTTTCCGTTGTTGTGCTTCTTACCAAATGAGAAGATAATTTTTACTCATTTTCACTTAGGAACATTTATGAAAACCTCCTTTGCTGCTCTTGCGAGCGTTATTCTCTGCTTCATGCTGGTCAGTGCTTGCGATCCACCCGTAGAACCGCCTATGGAAACTCCGCAGCCCATTGATGCGCCAAATCCTGAAGGTACGGGTTGGGTTGTTTGGGATACCACCAAATACAAAGGCACACTCACTGGTGCAATGGTAAATCGTAATGTTATTTCGCTCAATATTCAAGCGATTCATAACGACGGCTGTACACCGCAAACCACGTTTACATCGGTGCGCAATGGCAATACGATTACGGTAAAAAATTTCTTCAAACCTCGCACGGATGGTGGAATTTGTATTCAAGCATTAACACCGTTTACGCACCAAATAGCCTTGCAAGTTTCAAGCGGAACGTATCGTGTTCGCTTCAGCCCTTCGCCGCTTCCACGCCCGTTTGATACAACGTTTGTTGTGCCGTAATTAGGCGAAATATGCCGATGGAAAAGCAACTCCTTGAAAAAGTGAGTTGCTTTTTTTTACTCATTTCGTTCATCAAATTCATTCTGCTTAACGCTTTTGAACATTAGGTGTTCGTATTTTTTACAGTCAATATCTTTCGAGGGAGAAAACGAGTATCCACGCGGTTTTCCGATGAATGAGCCGTTTTTGTATGCTTGGAAAATGGTGTATTGCTCAAAAACAATGCACCGACCTTCTTCACCTTTCGCCAAGATAGTAGCCGTGCGGGTTCTACCAAGAATCTCTTGCGTATTTTTGTCGTTCACTTCTTCCCAATCCGGCGAAGTCAGTACCACGCCCGTAATTATCGCTTCCCATTCTTTTTCCTTCGCTTCACGGTTAAAAGCATGAATGAAAAGCGCATCAATACTGGGCTGCACGGTGATAAACGTGTCGGGGATATTCACGCCATTGTTCTGGTCTGTGCCGATTTTTAGCAATGATTGATTCTTGTCGCTGCCCCCGGATGCAACCGTAGATGCGGGTTGAGTCGTACTTTTGGGTGATTCTTCTTTTGGAATTTCCACTTTTTCGTGGCGAGTGCAGGCTGAAAGGGCGATTACGACAAGTGCGAGCGAAAAAAGGCGTATTGGCATAGTGCAAAAATTGGGCTTGAAATGGCTTCACCGTGAATTACAACACCAAAATACGCTATCGGCTACCCAAAAAACGTCCTCTTTAACAAGCGCGTGAGTGTTCTTCATAGGTGCAAGCTATCGTTTATTGGGCGTTTCCGGCAATACTTCACTTTTTCTCCATACTCACCTTCTTCAACCATTCTTGTTCTATGGGTTTCAAGGTCGGAACATCAGGTTTGTAGGCGCTGTTTGGGATGTACCACGGCATTTTTTCGTAATACTGCTGAATTTCCCGTGTCTTGAAGACCGCTCCACGTCTTGCGAATGGCAGATTTCGTAAAATTTTGAGCGACACCTCATTTTTCGCTTTTGTCATGGTCTCTTCAATGTCGCCAATCGCCAGAGGCAGCATAGATTCTGAGCTAAAGACCTCTTCCCGCGCCAAATCGCGCAGCGAAAAAAGGTACAATTCGTCTTTGGTGGTGAAATTTTTCGCCCGAAAGGTGAGTTTTCCTTCGCGCAGCCAGAAATGCACAGAATTTTTCGCTGCTTCGTGAACACCTTTTGCTTTCGCGTTCACCACTGCTTTTCGCCCAGAACCCTCTATTTCCCATGCTTCCGCGCCTTTGAAGAAGGTTTGTGAAATATAAAAATCCATAAATTCACCCATGTCAATTGAGAGCGTAAAATCGTCAATGCGCTTGTTTCCCCAACGCATGGCGGCGGTGAGGATGTAGTTGAAATTATAGACAAAATCTACGCTACCAGAAATTTTGAACAGATACGTGTGGGTAAGCGTGTTTACGCCCGGCGTAAAATCGGCTTTGAAATGATAGACATAATTAAACGGCACTTCGTTCGTATTTTCAATGCTTTTGAGCGCGTCTTTAAGCGGTATTGCGAGGATTTTGCCCTTTTGGAAATACTTTGCTTGATTGACCAACGCCACCGAGTGCGCGAGGGCTTGCCCGTTGAAATTCACCGTAAAATCGCTGATGTAGGGATGTTGCCCTTTGACGGGCGTACCGTCCACATCACCGCTTGGGGACTGCGCTTCAAAGCCCACTTCGAGCGTTTTTGCGGCTTTGGGGTTGAAAAATTCGTAGTAAACCGTAACTTTGACCATATCTGTTCCGACGCATTGAATCGTGAGAATTTCCTTCTGAACGCGGATGTCCGTTTCCATCATTGGAATAAGGTGGTTGCCCGAAGCGTAATACGCGCCGTCGTTGGCGAAAACAGCTACGGTGCTGAACAAGAAGCAGGCGATAAAAACCTTGAAAAAGCGCATAAATACTTGTGTTTGTGGAATGAAAAAATTTACCATGAAAGTTCTTGATGCAAAAGTGAGTGAATAATTGTAGGTTTATCGTAGATTGTATTTTTAGCTTGTACTCTTTTCACTATCGCGTTGTACCAGTTATGACTTACACCTTATCTGTCGCAGAAGCCGCATCACAACTGAGCGATCTCGTGCGTCGCCTTAGCGGAAGCGATACGGTTGTACTCATGGAAAATGACATTCCCGTAGCTGAGATTGTCCCACGTCTTTCCGCACCTTTTTCGCCAAGCCGAACCGAGCGTACTGCCGCTGTGGAAGCATTCATGCGTCTTTGTGAAGAAGCAGAATCCACACCAAACGCAGGCGACATCACCGACGAGGTAATCCTCGCAGAAATTGCGGCGTATCGGAGCGAAAAGTGAAGATCATTATTGACACCAATATTGTGCTTTCAGCGATATATCGTGGCGGGAAGCCACGTCGTGCGTTGGTGTATTGTTTGGAAACTGACTCTGTACGGCTACATATCTCAGAAGAAATTCTTACCGAATACCGCGAGGTTCTCTCGCGCCCCAAATTTCAACTTTCCGCAATCACTGTTGATGTGTGGATAGACCGTATAATCAAAGTATCGCTTTTGTCCACTACCATTCCCCCGCTGGAATTTCCGCGAGACCGCAAAGACGCAAAGTTTCTAGCATTGGCGCGTGTTGTGTCTGCCGATTTTTTCATTACTGGCGATTCTGATTTTTCCGATGCCCCCAAGCACATTGCAGCGAACACCTTGATTCTGAGTGCTTCGGACTTTTGCGCAACCATGCAAATAGATTGACTTAGCCTACAATGGCTATCATTTTAGGTGCGACAATATCTTGAGGAAAATGGATTGCTCAGTGATGAATAACAACCTCATTACTTCGATGAATCCAGCATATCCCACACTTTCGGCGGATTGCCAACACGCTTGTATCTGCCGGACATTGAAACATATGCGCCGCCGCAATAGCCGCGCTCGTTATCAATTTCAACCGTGCCATCGTTAAAGTGCATATCAAAATTGCAGACACCGACATCTTCGTAGGTCAAAAGCGGATTGTCATATTTCAGCCCGTTAAAAAGGCGTGTTGGCTTTTGTAAAAAACTGATTTCTGCAACGTGGATATTTCCTGTTTTGGGGTCGCCGTGCCAAAATGCCCGCCCTTCCACTCGTACTCGCCCATCTTTTTGCAATTCGACGTGCAAAATCGCATCGTCCTTGCCGAAACGTTTGTACGTGCCGGAAATGCTATCCCAATTCGGTGGATACTGGTGTTGCTTGAAAGTGCAAGGAAGCGGTTTTGTGCCGTCAGGTTTGAACCAAACGCCCGTAAATTCACCCTTTTTGGACAACATCCCCCGAATACAGCCGGTCGTGTCCTTGCCGAGGGTTTCTATCAACAGCGTGTTGCCGTCGGCGGCAATCGTGCCGTTCAAGTCAATAAAATTGCCGTTTTTTTCGTAGCAATACAGCCCCGTCAGCGTCTTGCCTTCCTGCTTGAGGGTAAGCCATATTTGGAGGTTTTTTCCGATTTTCCCGGAGTATTGTTTGGTTTGTGCTTCAAGAAAAAACGCAGAGCAAGAGAGCAACAGAACACAAGTAATGGTGCGGCATACAAGCGATATGTGGTTTTTCATAAATGGTACATCGTAAAATTATGATACAATTTCGTGAACTATTCCTGCGTGATGCAGATGAAATGTTTTACTGATTCCGTCGTGGAAATCCTGAATCCATGCGCCTTTTCGATAGATAAACGACAAATACTTGAGGCGATGATGTTCGCTTGCGGGATAAATCTGAAGCCAGTCGTTTTCTTGCGGCGAATACGCAAAATCGAAGCATTCGCCCACATTCAAATTCAACTCTACCCAATCAGCATCCAAGCCGTGTTCAAGACTTTTTGCCGGAAGAATATACATCCCGATAGCAATAATCTCGTTCTCCGAAACAACACGCTCCAGCGTCCAATAATACAAACCCTGCTCCGAAGACGCTTTGGAGCGTTTTCGGCGTGGTTTGATGTTGCTTGGCGGTTGTTGGAGTTTTGCCTCCAAAGCCGCACAGGTACAGAGTTTGAAGCCTTTTGCAAAATCGCACATTGTGTTTTTTGGTTGGTTGTTCGTTCCATTGCTCAAAAGGTAGAAAGCACGTAAATATGCTCTTCACCATGTTTCGCTATAAATGATTCAAGTTGTTGAATATCCTTATGTTGCTCTTGTTCAAAATCTCTTTTATGCTCAAGAATACATCGTAAGCCTTCGCCTGTAACTTTCATCATTGCAAAGCCGCCAATTTCATCGAAAATAATCGGCTCACGTTCGCAAAAATTTATCTCAGAATTACGGCACATCACCTCGCAATCAAGCACCAGAACCACTTCTAAATCAATATGTTCAAAATCATCAAGTGCCTCAATATCGTCGTGAAAAATCTGTAACGTTTCAGGCTGTGGAGCAAAAAGAAATGTATCGCCTTGCATGGTTTTGTCGAAATTATGAGAAAGAGTTGTAAGTTATCAAAGAAATCGTAAACACCGATTCATTGCAAAACATCAAGGTTTTATGAGCCTTTTGCGGGTAAATTATTTTCGGTACTCCGCCCACTCAGAAACAATCGAACCCGTCCAAACGTGCGGATATTCTTGCTTGAAGGCAGGGTTGCTTCCCGGAATATAGCGATACATCGCCCGAAGCCGCAACGTAGAAATATCGGAAAGAGAAAGCAGCTCCGCACGGCGTAATTCCTCATTGTTCACAGGTTTATTTGCCCAATGCACCAAGTTTATCGTGTGCAAAAGTGTGTCCTGTGCAGCAAGCAATTTCACGATGGGAGCAGATTTCAAACGGCTTTCATACAGGGAAAAGTGCATTTCATCACCATCAAGAGAACGTGCTTCGATATGAAAAAAATCATAGTGCTTTTCTTCTGCTTCAACGTGGCTGTACAGATACAGAGCCGTATTGCTGCGATTGGTGAGAGCGAGTTTGATGTCAGTTTGGTTCAAAATCGTCAGCGCGAGTGAAAGCGGCTGTTCGGTTTGAATTGTCATTGGTTATTCTCAGTATTGATGAGGGTTTCAAGCCTTATCATCGGAAATGAAAAAGTCTTGAGAATTTCGTACTTTTGTTTTTCTAATGTTTTCATCTTCCTTCATTTTCACACTATGTTTGAACGCATTACCTCAGATTCTACGGTGCTTTCCGGCAAACCCTGTATTCGCGGGACGCGCATTAGTGTTTCTTTTATTTTGGAGCTTATCGCTAGTGGCGCAAGTGCTGGCGATATTGTCCTTGCCTATCCGCACTTGACGTTACTTGATATTGAGGAAGCTATCCGTTTTGCTTCCTATACTTTGGAGCATGATACTTTTATGACGCTTCACGTGAACGAACAAAATGCCGGAGTAGCCGCATGATTTCTCGTTCCAGCAAAATACTTGCCGACGAAAATATTCAGGGTGAGGTCGTAGAGTATTTGCGCAATCAAAGCATTTGCCAGCATTTCAAACCTTGTTTCATGGAGGATGTTTTTGTAAATTACCTTTGAAGCAAACATTGTCAATATCGTTCTAATTTGCCATGCAAACCGCTATACATCAGCCCTTTACAAATCTGCAACGTGAAATGCTCTCGCTTTTCGCTAAAGATATTCCAGAGGTATATCTCGCTGAAATTAAAACAATGATAGCGCGGTATCTCCTTGAAAAAGCAATGGACGAAGCCGATAAAATCTGGGATGAGCGCGGTTATTCTGCCGATTCTATTAATGAATTTCTACATTCGGAAAACTCTTGAAAGGCAAGTATCGTGAACGTGGTTTTGGATACGAATGTTTTAGTTGTCGCATTTTCTCGTCGTTCACCGCATCACTGGATCTTTCAACGCATTTTCTCAGGCAGCCTCCACATCAGCATTACAACGGAAATTCTGCTTGAATACGAAGAGGTATTTGAACGAATGTTTGGCGCGGCGGTCGCGGAAACAGTCGTTTCGGCTCTTCCTGATTTACCAAATGTTCAGACCATTTCCACGTATTTCGCATGGCAACTTGTTTCTCTGGATGCTGATGATAACAAGTTTGTTGATTGTGCAATCGCTTCCGGTGCTGCGGCACTTGTTACCGAAGACCATCATATTTTGAGCCTGAGAGGTTTATCTTTTCCGCTTATCAATATCCTCACTATTGCAGAGTTTTCAGAGATGGAAATGCAGAAAAACCCTTGAAGATTGCTCTTACGCGCTGTTTATCAACCCCTCCTCCCCAAGCATCCTTGCCGCTTTCTTCGCAATAATCACATTCGCATCCCCCGCAAAGTACCGTAGAATCTCGCTTCTTCCTTCAAATGTGCTTTCCTCCAATGCTTCCAGCATCTTCATCACTACCATTGCTCTGCCATTTATCGAAGCAAAGATACCATCATCATCTTCTGAAAATGGACGCAATTCCGCCAAGTTCTTCCGAATGGCTTCAAAGCTAAATTCGTAGCTCTTTTCTTGCGAACCAAATGGCGAGAATACCGCATAGATTCTGCTTCCATCTTGAAAAAAATACTCCTCGCGGTCATCCTTTTGTTGATCAACTGCGGAAAAATACCTCAAATTGCCGGTGTGATAATACCCATACCAACGCGCAGAAGTAGGGCTGAGAATTTCATGGTGATACGTCAAAACACCTTGTTCATTCCACGATTTGCTGCCTACGCCTTCCTGATACTCCTCTTCACGTTGCCCGCTCTCGTACCACGATTTGCTTTCATAGATTTCTCCATCACGAAAAAACGATTCCGCGCCCAACACGCCATTTTTGTAGAAGTAGCACGATTTTCCGTTTTCCAAGCCATCCTCGTATTCCGTCAAACGCCAGTGTTCATCACTACTTTCAAGATACGTTCCCGAAAATTTTACCCGAAACCCATAAAAAAGCGGAATGTGATTGTAGTTGATGTTCAGTCCGTCGTCGTAGTTAAATTCGGGGTCGTATTCGTGGCGAATTGGCTGCCGAAATCTCGTATAATCGTATTTCAGATGTGATAAATCCATATCCGTTGCAAGATAGCGCAAAATGTCATCTTTTCCTTCAAAGGATTCTTTTTCAAATGCTCGCCGCATCGCCAAAAGCACCGTTTGACGCTCTTTTGCCGAAGGCAAGATTGTATCGGATGTTTCCAAAATCGGAACAAGTTCACGAAAATTCTTCCGAATGGCTTCAACGTTGTATTCGTAGTGTTTCGCTCTGGAATCCGTTTGCCAATGCTCTTTCATCATTTCGCTGCCGTCGCGGAAATAGTAACTCGTGTAGCGCTTATCGGGAATACCTGTTTGAAAATGGGATTTGATGCCGCCCGCGTCATAATATTCGGTAACGCTGCACGATTCAGCACTGAAAATTCGCCGCTCGTGGGTAAGTACGCCCTGTTCATTCCAAAATTTGTTGCCTTCACCGTGCCGAGAATATTCCTGCATTTGCCCGTTTTCATGCCAAGACTGTTCGCCAATGTCCCAGCCATCCTTGTAAAGCGTGATTTTACGGCACATTCCGCGCTCATCGAATACAAGTTCTTCACCGTTCATCAAGCCATTTTCGTACTGCGTCAAGGTTATCGCAGCTTCCGTTTGTTCAAACGTTGTGCCTTGAAACGGCGTAGAATCGTAGTACAAATGTAGTGGTCCTATGCGCCCCGGCGTATCGTCAGCATAGCGCAAAAGCGGGTCGTGGAGGCTCACAAGCGGCTGACGAAGCGTGGTTATGTCGTAGTGTAGATGTGATAAATCCATGCAAAAATCTCATTTTTAGGGTAAATACTGCCGTTCTATGCGGCTTTCAGGGGTTATGGTCTTGTCAAACTGTTTTGCTTCATCGTATAAAAGTCGCCAAAATTTCGTACCTTTGTTCGTTAACAGCACAGTCTCTATTTCACTTTTTATCAATAGACACCCTACAACGAGCGAGGTTTTTATGTCCACCAAAACACAACAAACGACCAAACTTGTCAAGAAAAACACACCATCAGAAGTTGATTCTCTGGCAACTCAAAAACCTCTGAAAAACTCTTTTTACGAAAAGAGCAAACATCTCGTTGGCTCGGTTGATTCGGGATTGGGCGATTTGTCAAGCAATAAAGAATATCTCAAGGGCTTCGGAAGGAGTACCAATGCGGGTAATCGCTGATACAGGCTTCTTAGTGGGCTACTTAGATAAAGCTGACCAATATCACCAATGGGCAATCAAGGCGGCTCAACATCACAAACCGCCATTCTATTCTTGTGAAGCAGTTATAGCCGAAGCCGCATATTTGCTTGGCTCAAGAGTTGGTGTTCAAGGGATAAGCCGTTTATTGGATTTGCTTGAAGCAAATTTAGTCAAAATAGATTTCCGCATTGAACATCACGCAAGCCGCATTGCTACACTCTTACAACGTTACAACAACGTACCAATGGACTATGCCGATTCCTGCATTGTCGTCATGGCGGAACAGGAAAAGTACCGTGAACACCTGATTCTAACGGTAGATTATACAGATTTCAGCATCTATCGTCGAAATGAGCGAGAAAAACTCACCATCAATACACCTCAAATCTGAAAATGAGTATTGTACCTGAGTAGGCGCAAAGTAGCCATAATCCTCACACCCCAGATAAATACTGTCGTTCTATGCGGCTTTCAGGGTTTCTATCCACCATGTACAACACCGCCACAAAGCACCATTCTACGGGCTTCATCAGCACATAGACGGCATCAGCAACCAAAGGCTTACCAAAAATGCCATAATGCTTGTGCAAACCGCGCCCAACCTTGTTGTAATTTCGCCGCACAACCGCATGAAATCTGGGCAAATGCTCTTGCAAAATTTCCTCAAACGCATTGGCAACAAGTAATTGGCGATTGCAAATAATCTCCGTTCCCCAGCGATTTCCCGTGCGAAGCGGCTTCACAAGCCACGTATGACCGCCCGCAGCAATCGAACACAGGAAATGTGAGTCGTGTTGAAGGTGTACACTATTCGGCATTGTGAGTTGTTTCTGATTATGTTCCATAGCTTACTTTTTTAGGGTTATTTGTGCGGTAAATACTGTCGTTCTATGCGGCTTTCAGGGTTTCTATCAACCAAATACAAAATAGCCGTAAAGCACCATTCTGCGGGCTTCATCAGCACATAAATTATGTCCGCAACAAAAGGATTTCCAAAAACGCCGTAATGCTTGTGTAAACCGCGCCCAACCTTATTGTAATTTCGCCGCACAACCGCATGAAATCTGGGCAAACGCTCTTGCAAAATTTCTTCAAACGCATTGGCAACAAGTAACTGGCGATTGCAAACGATCTCCGTTCCCCAGCGATTGCCCGTGCGAAGCGGCTTCACAAGCCCCGCGTGTCCGCCCGCCGCGACCGAACACAAAAAATGTCCGGGACAATTTACGCCTTCGCACAAATAATCCAACTGCGAAAACCCATGCTTATAGGTGTCCGTGAACGCCCGCACGAGCGAATCCGGCTTTTGTCCAAACAGCAGTAAAATACTGCAAAGCAGCACCAATACTGGGACACACAGCACAATCAAGATGGGAAGCGACTGCCAGACCTTCAGCGAAAGTACGCGCAATGCCAAACGCTGCACGTCATTGTTTGCGACGTAATCACCAGCTTTTACGCGCTCCATGACCATAATGAGATTGTTCGCAAGCCGCGTTGCCAAAAGGAGAATAATGGGCAAATTCCCCACCGTGCCGATTATTTTGACGTGCAGCATTATCGCCACATTCAGCCCAATTCCGATGAGCAGCATCACGTTGAGCAACACCTCGACAAGCGGCGGTGCAAGAGTTTTCTTCCACGAAGAAACAAGGAATGATGCAGTGTAGAGAGCAATCAGTCCATACACCGTCAAACGATGCTCAGGCGAAAACGTCGCCGAATCGCTGCAACAATCATTCTCCAAACCCCAATCAAATGCACCGATGTACATGAGCGGAAGCCCAACAATCACCAGCATTTCCAGCACACGAGTAACAACGGTAAACCACGATAAATCGCCGTGTTTCGCCTTAATGACCGTGTACAAAAATCGAATACCCAAAATCAAAATCAGAATCTCCAAAATGCGAAAGAGAATCTGAATGGTGTTGTAATTGTCGGGAACGAGTTCCATGCTATGCTGCCTTTGGGTTATTTGAAGAAAAATCGCTGCCAGTTGCTCTGCGTAAATTTATCGGTAAATTCCTTCGGAACCGCTTCAAAACTGAGTTTTCCATCAGTTTCAAACGTGAGAATGACCATACATCCCTCCGGCAATGCGCCTTCGGCATCAAATTCGAGTTCCTTGATTTTCACTGATTGCGTGAGTTCGTTGTTGTCAAGCCGCGCTGTGTAAGGCTTTCCGGTGTGTCCGAAAAAATGCACTTCGGGAATAAGTTCATCCAGTACCGTGCGGAGTTCCTTCATTCCGTAGCCTTGTTCGGTCATATCGTCTGCCGTGTCGTGTGTAAGAAGCACGTGGATATGAGGCTTTTGGCGAATTGTCTCGGCAATTCTTTCACGCTCATAGTCTTGGATAAATCGCGCTTCCGTGCGATTTTTGCGGTCGCCAATGCGCCCAATTCCCAGCACATTTAGCGTTGTTCCAAAATACCGAAATGGCATAACCACGCCACTTTTCAGCATAAAAACGTGTTTGTAGCAATCAATCGGAAATGCCCACGCATCCTCGCCTAATTGCTGCTCTAATTCATCCAAAAAATCATGGTCTTCGTGATTGCCGCGAACGCAGTACATATCCACACCAAGACGGCGGAGAACGGCTTCTGTGTGGTCATATCGCTTGGTAAAATCATCGAAAAAACCCAGTTCATCGCGGTTGTGTTTGGCGTGTTTGAGAGTGGCTTTGTCAAATTTTTCCGGGTCTGGAAACGCCCCGACATCGCCACATTGCAAGATTGCATCTATGGTTTCGCCGTATTCTTCGGCAAATTCTCGCACCATCAGAAACGGCAGCAACACTTTACCGTGAATATCAGCAAACACGGCGAAGCGCAAGGTTTTCGTGTTCGTTTCGGTGAGCATTTCACCAAGCGGAATCTTCTTCAAATCAAGCACCAACAAGACTTCTTCGATAAAAAAGCCACTGATAAACGTCCGCACTTTTTCCGGCATTTGCCACACAAATTCCTTCAATTCTTGCGGATAGCGGTTGTAGCTGTATGCCACCAAACCCTCAATAAAACTCACGTACACGGCATTTCGGACTTCATCACTACCATCAACAAGTAAGAGATTGATATAGTCCGCAATGGCTTGTATGCTTGCGTTGTCGGCTTTTGCAAAACATTCATCGCGCAAATAGTCTGCAAAGCGCGAAAAACTGTAATGCACACCATCGCTGCCAAAATTTCCATCGTGAAACTGCGGAAAATGTTCGGCGAGATATTCACGGACATCGTTGGCTGTAAGCCGCTTTCGTGCTTGCATGGTAGAATGTTTATGGTTGTGTAAATCAGACAATCCGAACATTATTCCTTCATCATCACTTCCATTCTCGTCATCGGTTCAAACTTAAAACCCACCAATGACGACTCTTCAATGGCATTTTTCAAGCGTTCTGAAACAATGGTGGTTGCATCAAAAGGAATCGAAAAAATGTCGAGCGGCTCTGCCAACACCAAACGTGTAAACCTGATGAGAGGCGGTGCCGACGACTGTCTTGCAAACGCGATCCAATCCGCTAATGAATCAAAATGGAGAGGGACTTCATCAATAAAATGATAGAATGCAGAATTGGGATAGTCAACAGCATCGGCATCGCTATCTCCAAAATTCAGAATCGCGTAAGGGCGCTCTTCTCGCTGTTTTCCCTGCTGTAATTGCCCGACAATTTTTGTGGGAATCCACCGATGCGCTGGCAAGCGAAATTGCTGCAATAAGCCTTGAGCCTCAGTTGAAACCAGCAAACCAACATAATTCGGAACTAACGCCGACGACATAAAATCTGTCCATTTTGCTCCCCTCGCAAGCGATAATGCGACGTTTGGAACATTCTCCCATTTCTCTGGTCGCAACTTTGAAATGAAATCTCGTATCGGTATGTTGCTACCGCGTCCGAAAAGGTAATCAATTTGCGGATATTTCCCCGCTATGGGATAATCCGCGACGGGGCTACATTCAAAAAAGGGATGTGCTTGCAGACTCATTTAGTTTTGGTAAAAGTCAGTGTGAGAATGTTTTTTTACGGTCGTTTTCCAACGCCCCTTCACGAGTTGCCGCGTTGTAACCCGCACAAAACCTCCTTTGTCAGACAATCCATCATGCTCTTCTTCAAAAACTTTTCGCAGATTGTTTCCGCGAACAATTTCGTATTGTCGTTCCAAGTGCCAGCAACAGCCAGATTTTGTCTGAGTTATGAGGCGTTTTTGCTTCGTGTCAATTTCAAATATTCCCAGATTTTCACTGGCAAGTTTCGTAAGGTTCTTGTGCAAAACGAAGCATTTGCGCGGTGCGGAGAACAAATACACATCAAACGACGGAGAAGCATACGCCCCGCGATTGCCGTTCCGCACAGCAATATCCTCGTTTCCGTCGAAATTAAAATCATCAAAATAGATTGGTGTTCCTTCGTAGGTCGTCGTGTCCGGCTCTACTCTTATCCAGTCGCTATCTTGGAACATTTTGGTAAAGGTCAAATTTGGACTGCGAATCTCCTGCAACGCAGTCGTGGAGCCGTGTGCATACAACGTAATTACGCCAGCACCGAAGCATTTTCGCTCATTGCCATTCGCCACTTTTCCTTCAGCGCGGTAGTGCGCTGAGGACATCGTAAACGAGTACGGCTGCGCCGCAAGCGTGAGGATTGATGCGGCTTGCAGGGCTAGAAAAAACGTAAGCCTCCGTGCTGTTTTCATATTCTGCTTTTGTAGAAGTGAGTTTTTACACGCTCGCTAGAGTTTTAACCGTTGCTTTTTCACTTTTGCAATCACTTGTTTTCCTCGTAGAGTGCGGTACGTGGTTTCAATAAGTTCAATCCAGTCATTGCCAATGCGCGATTCCTCGGATTTGTAGATAATACAAGGCTTCGCGCCAATCCACGCATATTCGGCAATCGTAATTGTCGTAACGTCTTTTCGCATGAAAGAAAGCGTTTTTTTGCTCTTGTCAATCGTCCAACGCCCTTCGTAATTGCCAGAAAGTGCCGTCAAACCTGAATCGAGAATAAATTTCTTCGACTGCGCGTGAAAAAGATACACGTCAAACCGCGCATTTTCAAGGCTTTGGCGACCATTCGGAATAGCAATATCCTCAATGCCGTCGAAATTAATATCATCAATCAGTATCGGCTCGTAATCATGCGGAATCATGATACTGCCTGTGGAATCAGGTTTCATCGGCATTCGAGCGATAAAAAAGAGTTCATCGGCAAAAAATTCTTGCACCAGTTCGTGGGTGTTTTTCCTCAAAAGCCGCACCGTTCCTTCACCATTGCAGACTTCGCTTTCACAAGTAACCGTCATTTCTACATCATACCCCTGCGAAAGATGAGGCATGGTAAAAAGCTGCTGCCCGCACAATCCGAGCGGAATAAACGATACAGCAAGAGCAAAGATCATCGCAATACAAGGTTTTATCAATCTTGTAGGCATATCATTCATTGCCCTGTATTAGTATATTTTTTCACTTTTTTCACCCATTTTCCGTTCACGAGTTTGTGCCGTATTTCCGTGATGTTTTTATTCGGATAGTCGTCTTCCACCGAGTATTCAGAAACCACGCGAAGCCGCTTTGTTGCGCCTTTCCCAAGCCAAATATATTCGGAAATCGAAACCCAACAGCAACCTTCTTTTGCATACGAAATGAGCCGTTTTTTTTCACGATTCACCCCCAAAATTTCCGTGCTGTTATGCTGAAGCTCAGTGAGTTCTTTGTGCGGGATATAGCGGTTTTGCTCAGGTTTGAAGCGGTTTTCTGTTGGTTTGAAGAGGTAAATATCAAACGTTGCGCCGCCCGTGAAAATACAGGTTGAATCCTGCACGGGAATCGCAATATCCTCATACCCGTCAAAATCAAAATCCGCGCATGGGATGGGTGATTCAAAATCTCGAAAATGAATAATGGTTCCCGTCGTACTTTGCGCAAGCAAGGTATCAAGCGGCTTTGGGAGTGTAAAATGAACATTGGAGAAATTCATTTGAATCACTACTCTATCGGTGCTTTTTACAACCATACTGACAATCGCTTCCCCGCTACACGTATAATCACGGCAAGGCAGGGTAAATTTCACGTCGTATTTCGTAGAACCGTTGTTCACTCGAAACATCTGTTGAGCCGTGATTGTATGCGGCAAGAGCGTTGCTAGTGCGAGCAGTAAACCTGCATAATATTTGAGAAATTGCGTCATCGTTTCCTTTCTACACAAGTGTTTATCAGCATTTTCACTCACAATCATTGCGGAATTTCACGCGCCGCACCGTCTTTTTTACCCATGTTCCTTTCACAAAGGTATAGGTCGTTTTGGTAACGACAGGATGAATTTTTGATGTGTCATTTTGCCAATCTAACACGATTTGAAGCTGTTTTTGCGCACCTGTTCCAACCCAGGTGTACTCCTTCACCGTCTCTAGGCGGGGGTCATATTGACGATAGCAATTCACTTTTTTGCGGACTATATCCACATCCAGTACAGTCGAAGTTGAATGCTGAATTGCTGTCAATTTCTTGTGCAGCGTAAATCGTTGCTCTGCCACGTCGAAAAGAAAAATATCAAACGTCGCCTTGTTTTTTGAGTGTTTATGCGGGTTCCGAATCGGTATGGCGAAATCATCATTGCCATCAAAATCAAAATCGTTGCAAACGATAGGCGGTTGATATGTGTGTAAGCCCTCGCCATTTTCTGCCGTGATATGCTTAAGCGAGGAATCATGAGGCTTTCGCAGCACAAAAGCACAATTTTTCACGCTGAATTGAAACGCGACACTATCGGTATTTTTTCGCAAAAGTGTGATAATTCCGTCGCCTTCACACGCATAATTCTTGCACGGAATGGTAAATTTCACGTCGTATTCATCGGAAATAGTGTCGAGAAAAAACGTCTGTTGTGAAGAGCTTTTCAGAGGAAAAGCCATCACCAACAAAACCGCACAAAACCTGATGTGAAGCCGCATACATCAATCATCCAGTTGAAAAAGTGCATCAAATTGTGTGTAATTGCCATCATCGGTGAGCCACGTCGAAACCTTCAACCCTGATTCTAACGGCTCTTGGAGGTTTTCGCGGTAAGCCCGAATAAGTCCGCGTTCTGCACAAAGCGTTTGAACATCGCTTGCAAGTCGCGTAATTTCTGGATGATGGAGATTGTCAATCATCGTGAGTTCCGGCAAAATGGTGATTGCCGAGCCACGCACCGTGAAAACTTTCGATGATTCCATAAACGAATAATACGGCGAAAAACGGCTCATCAAGACCTGCAAGGCTGCATATTCCTCACCGATATTCGGTGCGGAGTGAAGCAGAAAATCACGATGCTTCCGAAAAAAGAGAACTTCGATATACGAAGAATATTCCACCGAAGCCGCATCGTACCGTGTTTCCACGACTGCGTGCGTGCGTGAAGCAATTTCCGCCACAAGATTTTTGTAGAACTGCGTTGCCGCATGATACGGCGCACCTTCGTTCCAAGGCGGCAAATCCACAATCGGCTTTCCTTTTAGCAAAAGTCTGATTTCATGCGGCTTCAAGAGGCTTTCGCTTGGTAAATTGAATTCGAGTAGTTCCATACGCTTTAGACGATAATTTCTTGTACTTCCGAACTGCCTTCGTACCAAGCAAACAAACGGTATTTCATGTATTCGCGCTCTTCACCAGTTGCTTCATTGTGTTCGTAAACATAATACTCTTCAAACGTGTAGCAGAGCGCGAAGTGGACTTGTTCCGCAAAATAATTCGAGCTTACTTCCGGTGAATCCGAGTAGTGGAGAAGCGGTGTCAAATCCAGATAAAGCCGTTGTTCTCCTGCTGTCCAATCGCTTGAAGCCGCATCATACCAAGTAACGTGGATGTTTCCTTCGGCAAAATTGACGACAAACAGCACATTTTTTTCCACTGCCGTTTGCGCTTGTTCTCGCAGTTCATCCAGCCGCGCAACGACGGTTTGAATATCTTTTGAAAGACCTTTGTACTCCGTCGCTTCTGAGCGGAATACTGTTTCGGTGAGGTCTTCGGGGCGTTCTTTTTTCCATGTCATGCAAAAAGTCCTATCTTTGTGTGTGTGCCGTCATGCAACGATGAAAATAGTTGTTCTGGCTTTCCAGCCGCATCAAATGTGGAGTAGATGACAAATCGGTCGAAAAATTCGTATTCTATTCCTGTTGATGTTTCATTTTCCCAGAAATCTATGCACCATTCCGCAAGCACAGGCAAGGCTTTCCGCATTTCTTCTTCAAAAAATTCCTTCGCAGATTTGGTGCTGGAAGCCTGATTCTGTGAGGCTTTCAGAAGATTCGGCAGTTCAACGGTCATTTGCCATTTGCGACCGTTGTAATCTGCTTCTTCGGTGTAATAGCCCGAAACACTGATATTTCCTTGCTCTGCATTGATGACAAGTAAAAATTTATCGCTTGTCCGCGTCGGCTCACGTTCCACCCACGTTCGGAAGGATTCAAATTCCACAAGTACATCGAAGAGGTGTTCACCAATCGTTGCGAAGTCCGTTGCTTCGGAGCAAGCGATAGTATGTATCGGGTCTTCGGGGTGTTGTTTGCTTGTTGTTATCATTACGAAATTAGTAGTAAAACAGCACCAAATCTTGCTTGTACTGCTTTGCATTCTTCAGCCATGATTGTAATTGCCCGCGCTGAAAATACTCTGGCACAGCCGCATTTACTGTCATCGTCATAAACTCTTCCGTGATGCGCTCGGCAGATAGCACAAACACGGTCGGGAAATCGTCTGGCGTAGGAATGGTCATTGGAGCGGGAATACTCCACAGACTGAAATGTTTGTAAAAAAAATCAAGGTCGAGATTCCGTCCCTCCCAATAATTATCACGAGGCACCATTTCCCGCCCAAGCTCTTCCATAAAACATTCGATGGCGTACCAATACATAAAACCAAAGCGTTCATGCGTTGCTTTGCCGTCCAGCAATTCGTGGGCAATTTCCATAAATTTCGGCGCGTTTGTCTTGTACGAACCCAGTTCATCAATACTTGCTGCTCTGGCTGCACAACGATTGATGATTTTACGCCGTTTTGCTTTGTCCGCAATGCCGAATCTACTTTCGACTCGTTCCAAATTAACGCGGTATGCGCTTATTGCGTAGCCCATAGTGATTATTATGTAAAAAAAAAACGATAAAATTTTAACCAAATAATGGTTGTAATTTGACCACAAAGTGGTTGCAATTTGACCACAAAGTGGTTGCAATTTGACCACAAAGTGGTTGCAATTTGACCATAAAGTGGTTAATTTGAAGAAAAATTTGTTCTATATTTTTACTTCTTTCTATGATTCATCGTAACCTTCAAAGCCTTATTGAAACTGCTTTAGAAGATACACCGGCGATATTCCTGAGAGGCGCACGGCAAACAGGAAAATCAACATTATTGAAGACAATTATCGCCGAAGGACATCCGGCACGATATTTCAGTTTTGACGACTTAACAACGCTTCATGCTGCCCGTTCCGACCCTCAAGGATTCGTTACTGGTTTGCCTCATTACGTTGCTTTGGATGAGGTGCAGCGCGTTCCAGAGATTTTATTGCCCATTAAAGCCGCCATTGACAACGACCGCGCAAACGCTCACGGGCGCTTTCTTCTCACGGGTTCTGCGAATATCCTGCATTTGCCGACCGTTGCCGATTCACTTGCCGGACGCATGGAAGTAATGACGCTTTACGGCTTGTCCGCAAGCGAGATTGCGCCGCGTTCACGCACAATGCCTTGGTTGGAAGCCGCCTTTAGTGCGAATATCACCGCATTGATGCCCGCAGAACCTCTCGTTGATGACATTTCTCTGGAAGAACGCTTGTGTAGAGGCGGCTTCCCTGAAGTATTTGACCGCAAAACCGCTTCGCGGCGTTCTGCGTGGTTCGATTCCTATATGACAACCATGCTGGAACGCGATGCCCGCGACCTCACCCGTATTGACGCAGTTCAGCATCTCCAGCAAGTTGTCTCCTTAGCAGCTGCGCGTACCGCTTCGATTGTAAATTTTTCAGAAATTTCGCGTTCTCTTCAACTGCCTCTAACCTCGCTTAAACGCTACATGAACATCGTGGAAATGCTCTATTTCACCACAGAACTTCCGGCGTGGTCGGCAAATTTTAGCAAGCGTTTGGTAAAATCGCCCAAACTGCATATCACCGATACCGGGCTTGCTGCCTACCTCCTTGGCGCGAACCCCGCAAGGCTTCGGGCAGACCGCAAACTTTTCGGACAGATTCTCGAAACCTTTGTTGTCATGGAACTCAAAAAGCATTGTTCGTGGTTTGATGAGCCGTTGCGGATGTTTCACCTCCACGCGCAAAACGGCTTGGAGATTGATATTCTGCTCGAAAATATGCGTGGCGAACTTGTTGCCATTGAAGTAAAATCCGGCGCAACTGTCAGCGCAAACGACGCAAAGCCGCTTAAAACCTTCGCTTCACTGCAAAATGCGAAACTGCAAGCAGGAATTATGCTCTACACAGGTGATTCGATTGTGCCGCTTGGTGAGAATGTTTGGGCTGTGCCGATTTCGAGTTTGCTTTAGCCCAGAAGCCGCATTAAACCTCATGCACCTTCCACAGCCCTTCAAGATTTGCCATATATCGTCCGGGCTGAAATTCACCGATGCCCGCAATAAGCAACATCTGGAAAGCCGCATCCGTGCTGGGTATGAGGTAAAAATACAGATTCAAGCCATCCTTACCACGAAAACCGCCAAACTCATTTGCAGGGCGCATAAAACCTTGCTCTTCGATAATTTTCTCGAAAGATTCCGTTGCCAGAAGTTTGGGTAATTTTTTCACGTCATGCCGCACCACATCTTGCGTGGAGCATTGCCACACCTCGCCCTCCGCTTCGATGCTGATGGTATATTCCCAGATTTCAGGTTCTTGTCCGTCAAAGGCAGTCAGGCATTCCCTCAGAAGGTTGTTGTCGCGTATTTGGAGCATGGTTTTTTGATTAGTTGTCAGTATTCAGGTTTTATGCGGTCTTTCAGGCTCTTGCGAGGGTCTGCCTTCTTCGGCAGGCTCTCGCTTTGACGCTTGAGACCAGAGCGAGAGCCTCGCTCAAGGCAGCGAGACCCTCGCACTCGCGCTTAATTCTCAAAACGCTTCGTAATTGCTTGCAGAATCTTCAGTTTTTCGATAATAAGCAGCATCAAAAACGAGGTCGCAACAATGCCGCAAAGAATGAATATCAGAATTGCGTAATACTGCGCCGTCCATTCAAACGCAGTTTTCACGCGCTGTGCAAAGCCAATTTCACGCGCTGCTTCGCCTTCGTACAGCGAAAATCGCACCGAACAAAATTCATTTTCCGCATCAAAATTGCCGAGTTCTACGCCGAGTTCTTGCATTTGGCGTTCCAGTTCCAAAATCTTGTCGTGAAGCTGGATGTAGTCGCTAATCTGCCCTGCACGGCTTTTTAACTCGTTGATAGAAGTTAGATTTTTTTGAAGCGAGACGATTTTTGCGTTTAGTTGGCGGTATTCGTTGGTTTTATCAACCTTGCTGATGTCCTTCGCTTTGATGCGCCCTATCGCCTGAATTGCCACGTAAAACGAATCAAACAGCATCGGATTTACGCCGATAACCACGTGCAATTCGCGGTAGCCCTTGTTTCCCAGACTTTGTTCGTATTGAATGAGCGCATTCATCTTTTTTGCTGCCCGGCGCAAGAGTGCTTCATCCTTCTCAAAATCCGACGTTACCGAACGCACGGACGCTGTTTTTTCATACTTCTGCGACGAAGCGCGTTCTGCTTGGGCTTGAAGGTTTTTTGCGGGCGGAGTGGGCGGAGGCGAGCCGGACTTCGCGCTGGAGCTTGGTTCTGCGGCTCCACCAAGGATAAAATCACTCTTGCGAAAGCCTTGTTGCTCAGAAGCGTAGTTTTTACGCAGGTTGCCAACGTTGCCGAAGTAATTGCTTCCTTGCTCACCGGGTTCGAGAGTTTCCTTTGATGTGATATAGCCGTAGAGCAGACGCAAGAGAAATAAGACAATAAAACCAACCACAAACCACAGAATAATGCGGCTTAGACGCTGTTTGAACGGCTTGTTCATAGTAATTTTTGCAAAAAATGGAAGGTATTGTGAACTGCTCCACAAAATACAAAAAAACGCTGACGACACTGCCGAGTTCAAACCACCGCGCCATGCAACCAAAGCGCATAAAACCTGAATCTCGGATTTGAAAGACCTTTGGCGATTGAGCCTTGAGGCGTAACAAAAAGAGCCTTTATTCTTGAATTTTGACCTTTACCCGTTGAGGTTTGAACGTTTCGGTTTTGTACCTGAAAAGGTTGGTTTCCTCTCACTAGAGAAGCACTCTTTAACCCATGAGCGTGGGAGTTGCGTAAGGCGGTTTTCGTGTCGTCAGCGTGAGTTTTCATACCTCCACAAGCGTAACCGCATTTATCTCCGAAAGCACCGCATCTACTTCGCTCTCGAACTCGCTTATTTCCTGTTCAATCGTGCTGGCGGTCGCTTCGATTTTCAACGGGTCAATCAACAACCATTCGTTACTTTCCAGAAATGGCTTGCGGACTGCTTCCATGTCGTCTTTTGTGATTTTCACGTTGTCCTTGCCAAAGGTGGCTTCCAGAACTTTTTGCAAATTCTGTTCGACAAGCAAATTTTTCGTTTCCAAATCCGCCCTCGCCCGTGCGTACTTGATTTTCAGGTCTTCAACCAGTGCTTTTTTGTGGCTGATAATCGTTTTGTAGGTAATTGCATCCGCAATGCTCATCGTTTTTCCGGCAATCGTAACGTTTGTTTTGGCGTTTGCCTCCACAATCGCTGTTTTGATGCGGACTTTGCGCTCAATCAAATCATTAATCGCTTGAAACTTCGACTCAGCTAGGCTTGCAAAGGTCTCGTCGTCGGTAACGCGATTGATAAGTTTGCCCTTTTGCTTTACTCCAACGGGGTCGAGTTCTTTGGTGAGTTTGATAACTTTGCTGTCAAGGAGTTTGAGTTCCGCCAAAGCCCGATGTAAACTGATTTTCATGGTGTTTTTGTGATGAATGGTGAGAATTGATGCGGGTTTGCTAATCCACAAACACTTCTTCTTTTGTGATAATAATCGTCTCGTTGATGCGCTGTATCGTGAACTGCTTTCGCGGCTTGCCTTTTTTGCCTCCGCCAACATAATTGTTGGAAAAAACCAGTCTGTTTTCTTCCTTCGTTATGAGGCGAATAGTATCGTCAAAGCTATTGTCAAAGCCTTGTTGTTGCGAAGGTTCCAAATGAGAAATTGCGTTCAAAAAATGATACGCTTCCGCAAGCGACCAGTCGGGATGAATCAGTAAATAATTATCCTGCTCGTAGAGAGTATCAAACGGAAACTCAAATACCACGCCACCGCCATACACAGCGCGGGCGAAGTGGCGCAAGGGGTAAACACCGCGACGCTTGTATCTTTCAATGTCCATGTCATTGAATTTTGGCTGGTCAAACTTCAGTTCCAATCTGCTACGTGTTCGCTCAAGATATTGTTGAATGCTTTCGAGAACGCGATGAGTGGTTGTATCAACGAGTAGAGGCGGATCCTTGGAAAGGTACAGCGTCGGGATGTAACCAGTTCCTTCAACGTAAATCCAATGCGCCGTTTCATTCCACGCTGGAAATACTGTTTCCGTGGTTGCATTGGTCATACTCTGGCTTTTGCAAATGCTTATGCTCACCGTGTCTTTTCCCCTCTGGTTATGAGCTTTGAAAATAACCAAATCGCCATAGTTCTTAAATCCTACCTGTTTCGATTTCATATCGGCGTGTTCTCTCACCGGAACACCATTCCACGCGCAGATATACCGAAATTCTCGCGGTGTTGGTTGTGCGGAAAGGGTTGTGCAGACTGCAAACAGGAGCGCAAGTAGGAGCGAGAGCCTCGCTGGGAAGCGAGACACGCGCACTTTACGGATTTTCTTTTTTTTATCCTTCATAATTCATCCTTTCTTACTCACACCCTCCCGGGTCAGTATTGATGCGCCAGTACACCACACCATCTATCTTGACAAACATCTTTGTCAAGTTCTCTTCAATCGCCACAACCGCAATATCACTCATGCTCACTGTCTTGTATTCATGCGCTGTTCCAAGGTCTTCGGTGAAAATTTTCAGCCCTGTTCGCGTAACATTTTTGCCTGTTTTTGGGTCTCGGTATGTTGCGCCCGGAGTTTTTCTCACAAAATCTTTCGCATAAATTTCCAGCTCTATTTTTTTGTCGGGAAGCATATCCATAAGCAGAGTAAATCTCCCCGAATACCCAAGATTTTTGCGATACACACTTCCCTGCATTTGACTTGCCTTGAATGCGAAGGATTTATCGCTTTGGGTGAAAGAAAACCGCTCTCGGTAGCCTGAAGCAACAACAGAAGTGCCTTCTTGCCAGCACCCATGCAGTGTTCTCATGTATTCCGATTCCGTTGAAGTGGCATTAAAGCGAATTGCAAGGCAGTTTTTTATCGCGTTGATAAGATAGATATTGCTCTTTTCTACGTCATTTAGCGGCACTTCAGAACTTGTAATGCGCAGCTCATACCAAGGGAATTGCTTGAAATACGTCGTCAAAGAATCGTTCGCAAACCGCGCTCCATGCCGTGCGTAGATATGGTTCACCAGCAACCGCAATTCCCACGCAGACAAGTACGCAAGCTCTTCTTCGGGAAGCGGCATCCACGAAATCGTCTGACCGTCTTCGATAAAACGGTTTACCAGCGCGTTAAAGTGCGGTCCCGTTTTCTTGTCAAAAAATGGCGGCATAGCGTTTTTTGATGAATTACTTTTGCTTTGCGCAATGAGCAACGAGGGCATTAGGACTGATGCGACGAGCAAAAGCACGTAATGAATGATATGTTGCTTTATTCTCACAATGAGCATTCTTTTTTCGTGTTGTTTCAAACAAATTTCACGCAAAGCGCATGAATAGTTGCTTTGGTGAATGTGAAATTACCGCAAAAAAAATCAAAAAAAATTTTCCTTTAATGAACGATGCGTTTTCCTTTTTATCTGCAACGCTTTCTCGAACAAGTGCGGAAATATTCTCAAAGCCTGATAAATACTTGCTTGTTGGGGATTTTTTTTGCTTGGTTTGGAGAATTTTTCATGGTATGTTCATCGTGCAGATGCGCATTTATGAGCGCAGGAGTATTCTAAAAAATCCGCCAGAAACTTCGGGCTGCCCGACCATGCTCAAACTAAGACCACACCTTGCTTCAACGGTATTTTTCACAAAACTGCCCTTCGGCATGAAAAACCCTGAATCACTGACGCAGTAAGGCTTTCAGAGGATTTTTGAGCAAAGGTGCGTTATCAAATTGAAAAATAATATCTTGCGAAATAATGACTATTGCATCACAGCAGGCACTTGATTTCTCCTTTCAACGCTTGGAGGAAATTCCCGATGAGGTTTTTGCTCACAACCCAGATGTGGAGCGGCTTGTCATTGGCGACACGTTTACTGCGGAGACAGACACGACACAAGAATTGCTGGATGAAGACTGGCGTTACGGGAATATGCTGAAATCAATTTCTCCCAAGATTGCAACGCTGAAACGGCTGAAACACGTGGATTTGCGCGGGAATTGGCTGGAAACGCTTTTGCTGAACGGCATGGGTGCATTGGAGTATTTGAACGTCGAGCGGAATTTTTTGCGCGAGGTGGAACTAACGAATCTGCCCCGTTTGGAAGTGGTGAATTGCTATCGCAATGACATCGAACAACTACGACTGAGCGATTTGCATAGCCTGAAAACGCTGCGACTAGGCAAGAACTCGCTTCGGCACATTACGCTTGAAAATTTCCCCTCGCTTGAACACGTCAGTTTGCAATGGAACAAACTCCAAAGCGTGGAATTACGAGGCTTGCCGAACCTTATTTCGCTTGACCTCAGCAACAATCGCCTCACGCACTTGCATTTGCAGGAACTTCCCCGCTTGCAACGACTGAACGTAACAAAAAACTTCCTGCAAAGCCTGAATGTAAGCGGTCTGCCGGAATTGCATACGGTCTATCAGAAGGATAATTTTTTGTGATTTGCCTAACAATGTATGAATCAAAATCTCTTGAACACCGCATGGAATCTTCATTAGAACAAACTCGCGCACATTGGGAAAGCCTTGCTTCGTCGTATTCCGAAGAAGAGGCTTTTGCCGCAGTGCAAGCATTGACGCGCTCTGCGGGCAATGACAAGGCGCGATTAGAAGAAGCCGTTGTTGCGTATTCTGTGCTTGGTGAACACTACGAAGCGCGTGAACACGAGTGTGAGCGGCACATTGCGGAAATCTACACGATATTGGGTGAGAAGGAAATGGCGGCAATTTTTTATGCTCTGTCTGAGGAATCAGGATTGCTGGAAACCTTTGGTTTTATACCGGATTGGTGGAATCGGGCATAGAATTTATGAGATATTATTTTGCTGTTCAAACAGATTTATTTGACTGATGATTTTCATACGCTTTTTTGTGCGTAACGCTCCGCCCGTACCGCTTCGACTTCTGCCGTAATTTCATCAAGGCTTGGCGCAAGAGCAACCTTTGAGCGCATTTGTTCAATCAATGCTCCAAAACTCTTTTCAGAAGGAATGTGAATGCTAATCAGATTAAGTTCCGCTAAGTTTTGGAGTAATTGAGCGGCTTTCGGGTTGAGAATTGAAACTGTAATCGTTTCCATCGGATGAAGGAATGAATGTATTGTGATGAACATGAACTCATCACAATTTGCAAAAAATCACCAAATAAGAAAAACTCTTCACAAAACTAATTGTCCTTACCTCGAAACCGCATGAATACTGAATCCCGTCCATTCTCAAACCTCCTCGAAGAATGTACCCGCACAGCAAGACCATTTCTTGCTGGGGCATACCAAAATATTCACGAAAAACACATCACCATCAAGGAAATATCACATCTTGAGGAGATTTTGCTTTCATGGAATCACATCGAATCGGCGACTATTCAGGATTTGCCAAATCTTGTGAAACTCGATCTCAGTTCTTGCGGATTACAACGGTTGCATCTCAAAAATTTGCCGAAACTTGCGGTGCTTGATCTGAGCGGTAACAGCTTGCATAATTTAGACTTGCAGGATTTACCAAACTTGCTTGAAGTGGATGCTTCCAGCAACGATGTTTTGGAGGCATTACAATTAAGTAATCTGCCGTATCTACGCTCACTTGATTGTAGTTGTAATCAGCTTACCGCCGTGCGTTTGGAGGATCTTCCTCGTTTGCAAAACGCAGGTTTTTCCGATAATCCTATCAGCAAACTTTCGGTCAAAAATGTCCCGCTCCTGAAATCTCTCCAGCTTGAAGGCGCACAAATGCTTGCGTTGTCGCTTTCTGATTTGCCACGTTTGGAAGTGCTTGAATGCCGCAAAGGACGATTGGAAAAACTTACTCTCAAAAATCTCCCTTCCCTTTTTAGGCTAGAAGCATCCTCAAACGCGCTTCAATCCGTGCTTTTGGAGAACTTGCCCGAACTTCGTGTGCTGAATCTTGGTGCTAACAACCTTTCGCACGTGGAAACACGCCATGTTCCGAATGTTCAGATGCTCTCCCTTAGCAATAATCCGATGGAACATTTTTCTTCAAAACAATTTCCCAATGTGGTTGAACTCCGCATAGAATCGAACCGCATCAACCATTTGACCTTGACCGATATGCCGCTTTTGTCTATTGTGTTTGCGACAAAAGGGCAGATTCAATCGCTCACAATGCGCAATCTTCCTCGCTTCACGCAAGGACGCTTTCACGGCAATGGGATTACGCACATCGAATGCGAAGATTGCCCGCAGCTAAAGAGTTTGGATTTGATTTGTAATTTTCTCACGAACCTTGATTTTGTGCGAGATATACCGAGTTTGGAGCATATTTGGTTAGTCGGAAATCCGCATATTCCCATTCCCAAAGAAGCACTGACGGAGAACGGCACGACGTGGCGGAATTGTATTGGAGAGGTGCGGGAGTATTTGGCGGAAAGGCAGGATTTATGAGGTGTTCAGCGTAATCGTGTCTTGATAAATTCATCAAGTTCAGCAAGGAAAAAATCGGTATCTGTGCAAAGCTGTTCAATTTCTTCCTGAGTAAAAGTTTTCCAGTCTTGATAATCGCCATCGTCGCGGCTATCAAAGGCATAAACAAGAATATTTTTGAGTCGAACATCCAGAACACGGCTTGCAATATAGGTTCGATTAAACCAGCCCAGCATTTGCTTATGCTTTGAAGAAGTAAATCCATCAAGAAGAGCCAACGCCGAAACCATGTAAAACATTGCGTAGTAACACCGATTTACGGTATTGACAAAGCGATTGCTTTGAAATGCTACTCTTGCATCTTCTCGCGCCTCCTGCGCCCTATTGATGCGGTGTTCAACCAATAAACGCCGTTCATCATCGGATAAAGTTCCTACGATTGGCTTCATAAAGCGGGTTCATGGATGAATGCAGAAGCAGTGGGTTCAATTACAACGCTCAAACCGTCGTGGAAAGCACTCATCACAAAAGGCTGCTTGGCTTGAATCGTCTCAAGTTCTTGACTTTCAACATAACGCACATCGAACAGCATATCAAATTGTAGTTCAAGTTCGCCAAGCACATCGCGGACACGGCGGCGGTCTTGCCACGTGGAATGCGGCTTCATAATGCACAGAATATCAACATCAGAATCATCTTCGCCGTGCAAACGAGAGCCATAAAGGAAGACCTTTTCTACACGCTCGGCAATTTGATTTTCTTGAAGATGATATTGTATCGCTTCGAGGATTTCTGCGGGTTTCATAGCATTTATCGTACTTGTTGCAAAACAACTTTACTTTTCAAAATACTATTTTTCACAGAAGCATCAAAGACCAGTTCCAATGACCCTTATCATCAGCATTATTCCCAAAGCAAACAGCGAAATCAACACCAAAGAGCTTGAAGAGCGCGTACAACCTCCGCACAACAATCTTTTCGGCGTGGAATCGTGGCGGTATGCGGTCTGGGGGCATGACATCATTCGCAGACTTGGCTGTCCGATGCTGTATTCGCTCAGAAACTCAAATATCTATGCTTTCGATGAAGATTTGGACGCGCTCCGGGCTGAGTTGGAGACTATTCAAGCACACAGTGAGGAAATCGCCTCTGAGACAGGTGTGGGCGAGCCAAGTGCAATTCGCTTTCGCTGTGACAATGCTTTAGAAATGCTTCAAATCGTAGATACGGAGCGGTCTTCCGTCGGAATTGCCATTGACTAAATCTTTACAAAATGAACAAAAAACGCACCCTCCGCATAATTCATAGAAACCGAAGCCCACTCATGTTCTCGTTGTAGGAAAAATACGCGCTCTCCTAAAAAAAGCACGACAAACCTTCGTATATTTATTGAGTTCCAGATTCATCACGAAGCAAGCCCGATACCATGAAAAATATTGCTACAATAGAACTATTATTCAATAAAATCAAGAACTTATCCCCTCAAACTCTCTCTCTGCTTTTACCGTACACTACTGAAATTGTGTTAAAAAAACATGAGTATTTTGTTAAGGAAGGCGAGGTCTCCCGTGAGGTGGGGATTCTTGTGCAAGGTATCGTGCGTTCATTTTTTCTGACAAATGAAGGAAATGAATACAACAAAAATCTCTTTGCTGCTCCCGACATCATTGGTTCGTATGTTTCACTCATCACCGGAGAGCCAAACCGTTTGCCACAGCAAGCCCTGACTGATTGTATTGTCCTCAAAATCCCCTTCTCCATTATTGAAGAACTCTCAGAAAATAGTATTGAAATTGAACGACTTCGGCGAAAAATTGCCGAGCATTTCTTTCTGTTAAAAGAAAAGCGTGAACTTGAAATAGCCATTTTGCAGGCGGAAGAGCGATATGCAATTTTTCGTGAGGAATTTAAGGGAGTTGAGCAACTCATCCCGCAATATCATATTGCTTCGTATCTAGGCATCAGCGCAACGCAACTGAGCCGCATCCGAAGAAAAATGAGTGCCAAATCGTAGATCTTTACCTATGTAAATGAAATTCTCCAATAACGACCGTAATTTGGAAGTATTGCTAATTCGCTTTTTCAATTTTCACTACTTTCAATGAGCGTTATATGAGAAACAAAGAATTTCCTTTTTTTACCGGCTTATTTCTCGTCGCAGCCGCATGGAACCTTATCGGAGCCGTCTTTGGATATTTTAACACCGAATATACCTTTCAAGGATTATTTGGCAGAGAACTGAACGATCCTTTGTTTTATGAGGTGTACAAAGGTGCGTGGGGAACAACGTTGATGTTCTTTTTCGGGTATTTGCTGGTTGCTTACAACCCGGTAAAACATACGGGAGTGGCACTTATTGGAGGAGTCGGAAAATTATCATTTGCCATAGCCGAGTTGCAACTTTTCCTCTCAGGACTTGCAAATTCAAAAATACTCATTGTCGTCGTGGGTGATTTTGTCTTCTGTGCCTTCTTTGCGTATTACTTTTTCAAATTATATACCAGCAAAAAAGCCATATTCTGAAGGGCGTACTCTATGAAAACATTCCTTTTGATTTTTCTTGCAATCATTGGCATAGGAAAACTCCACGCCCAGCAATCATGGAAATCCGCACTGGACGATGATGGCATCAAAGTCTTTGTCGGTGAAGTTTCCAATAGCGAGTATTATGCGTTTAAGGCAATAATGTCCGTCAAAACAACAGAAGCAGAGGTTCTCAAAAACCTCAAAGATGTGAATAAATACCCTGAATGGTTCGCATTTACAGCATCAGCACGGCTTATGTCGAAATCAGATACTGAACAGTCATTTTTCATGGAAACAGATTATCCATGGCCCTTCTCAAATGAATGTATGAATTATCAAATGAATTTTGAGAAACTCCAAGGTGCCAGCGTAAAAGTATCTATCACAGGAACGCCCAATAATGTACAGTGTCCTTTGACGCTGAAAAAAGCGAGTGGTTATATTTTGCTTGAACCGGAGCAAGGCTCCACAAGAATAACGTATTATTTTCACTCCGAACCGTCGCAGAATATCCCACCGTGGTTAATCAATCCGAGAATACACGAAATGCCGTATCAAACATTCAAAGCATTGAGAAAAAGGTTAAATGCCTAATTCTTGTGCTATACTGAAGAAGGTCGAAAAACTCTTCCCGTCCGGCGGCTGAAGAGAGCAAATACGCTGCCGTCGGGCGGGTGCTGCGTATGTAGTTTTCATCCATTTTTAGTATACAACAAATCCTCAAAGCCGCTTCAAAACAGGGTTTTGGGGATGTTGCTATAAATGAATTAGGTTTACCCGATGAACAACAAACGCTACCTCCGCATTATCCACGAAACCGATAATGCAACCCTGCAAGCCGCACAAAATCTTGCTGCAATGCTAGCGCAAGAGTTTCCCACCGTAACGATTGATGCTCCACTTTCAGCGCATCCGCGCGGTGGGTTTATTTTACTTTGTGCATTTGCAGATGCGGAGATTGAAGTAATAGCGCGGTTTTTGAGCAATCATGGTTGGCGAATTTGCTTTTGAAATGACGATTTTGCCTACTTTTCACGCTGAATGCTCAGTACAGCCTCCAACGGCAGATGAAGAGCATCGGAAATTTGCTCTGGCGAAAGCCCCAAATCAAGGAGTTTTGGAACTACTTCCAGTTTTCCTTCCAACCTTCCTTTTGCAACCCTTTCATCCCCATATTGCTGATATGCAAGGCTTTCGTGGATGTCGTCAAAGATTTCTACGGTGTTTATCATGGCGCAAATCCTAGTGTTTGCTTCGCTGAATGTTCAAAACAGTCTCCAACGGCACATCAAGTGCATCAGAAATTTGCTCTGGTGAAAGACCCATTTCTAAAAATTTTGGGATGCCTTTCAATGTCCCTTTTAACTCTCGCTCATCGCCATACTGTTGAAAAGCAAGGCTTTCGTGGATGTCGTCAAAGATTTCTATGGTGCTTATCATGGCGTGAATCCTAGTGTTTGCTTCGCTGAATGTTCAAAACGGTTTCCAATGGTACATCAAGTGCATCAGAAATTTGCTCTGGTGAAAGTCCAAGTTTGAGCAATTTTGGTATCCCTTCTAGCTTATACATTGCTACTCGTTCATCCCCATACTGTTGCACAGCAAGGCTTTCATGGATGTCGTCAAAGATTTCTACGGTGTTTATCATGGCGCGTACCTCGTCGAGTGATAAATTTTTGTATTTGCTGGTGTACAAACTTACGAATAAATCGCGGAACATAATTTGCAATGCTCTATTTTTTGTCCGAGCAATCGTAGAGCCGAGTTTGGGAATAAGTGCATCATCAACCGCCCTATTTTCGGGCGTTACCGTAATTTGCATAAGCATATATGCGCTTTGCTCTTCGGGCGAAATTTCTTCATCATTTGCCGCAAGAGCCTCGTCCAAATAGACAACATCTATCGCGCCGCCTGTGCGCAGCAGCGACCATACTCCCGCATCGGTGTCCAGTGCGCGGGAACTCAGCACCAACACCATTTGAAACCGCGATATATCGGGCATTTGCAGGTGCAACAGAGCCGTTTCGCTCACAAGCCGCGTGTAGATGAGTTTATCCGCCCAAAACTGCACTTCGCAAACGATGACGGGCGCGTCCGGCGGCGCACCCTCGTCTGGAAGCAAGATTCCATCGGTGCGCTGGGCTTTTTCTTTGAGTTCTACCGAATGGAAACGGTACGGCACTCCGCGCAAAGCGTCCAAGTGCGCCAAACGCAGTAATAACGAGGGCTGCGCTTCCAAAAGTTTGTAAAAAAGGGTGTCGGTTTTCATGGGCTGTGTTGTGATAAATGTTCGGCTCAAATATGCACAATTTCTGCTGAGATTTTCACATCGAATTGCTGCCAATGCACACGCCCAAAGGTTTTTCTGAAAACAACGAAATCGGCAATTTCTCGCTTGGAAAACCATGCAGAAGATGTACGCCTTTCAACGTTACGGAAATATGCTCACGCAGTTGGGAAAAATATAGACATACAACTATCCTGAGAACACGCTTCAAAGCGTGAAGTAACAAGGCGAAAATGCTTGGAAAATGTACGAATTTTTGATTATCTTCTAAATATTATAGGGATAAAATCAAATTCGGTACTAGGTCGTTCCCGAAATCTCTGGTGGCGCACTTGTGATTGGCGTTTGGTTTCTAATTGCTGCCGAATGGTGCGGAATTGATTGAAATCAAGTATTTGTATTCCTGCCAAGCAAAACCGAAACACTACAAAATTCAAAAAATTTATTCCATTCTGCGCTGGTAAATTTGAATTTAAGTGTTTTCGAGTTCTACTAGAAAAGATTCACATTCGGCAATTAACTTTGAACACTCTTCAATATATTTATATTCGCTCATTATTTCGATAGCTTTTTTTAGTAATAATTTTGCTTCATTCTTTTGATTTAGCGCACAAAGAATTTCGGATTTTTTCTTTAAACAATCTCCAACATTGATATAAAAAGAATATGGATTGATTCTGTATAACCTATCGTATATTTCAAGTGCTTCATTGATTACTGAAATTGATTCGTTCAGATTGCAATTTTTATATAGAAGTTCAGAAAAGCAATACAAGCTATTGGCTAATGGTTTAGAGTATACACTATCATCATTTTTCTTTAATTCTCTTCTAATCTCAATACAATCTTTAAAATATTGATGAGATTTTGTAAACTCATTACAACTTTTGTAGAGTTCTCCAAGATTTAATAATACTCTTGATCTTAAAAATAGATACGTTTCCTTATTCTCATCACTTTCTAGCTCTTTATAAATGTTATTGGCTCTATCAAATAATTGTTTGGAAAGATCATAGTCCTTTGAAGTTATATTGGACAACCCAAAGTTCATTAACATGTTTGCCAAGTGTTGTTTATCATTCTCATTTCCATCTGCTGCAATCTTTTCTTGCAGTATTATACATTTACTATGATAGTCTTTACTTGTCTGTAAATCATCTATATGCCTAAACACTATACCTAAATTATCATAGCAAGAGCATAAATTCCTTAAATTTACATTACCATTATCTTCGGTAGTAAATATTTTAAGGGCTTCTTCGAGTATTGTTCTTGCTTCTGAAAACTTCCCTGAATTAATATACAGTGATCCCAAATTATTCATGGTTTGAGCCAAAGAGGTATTATGTTCAGGATTGGTGCTTGCTAATTTTTCTTTGATTTTTATCGCCGCATTGTAATATTGTTCAGATTTATCATATTCGCCAAGTTCTTTGCTTATCATACCCAAATTATGAACAAAATATGCCCATAATTCTTGAACTTGGTCGTTAGGATTGAGTTTGATGATATTTTTATAAATTATTTCAGAATGAGATTTAGCAAATTTTTTTTTGAATAGATGAGGTTCAGCTAAAACATTAGAAAGAAAGCTAATTAATAAGTTTAAATTTGTTATTGTCGGTTTAATTTGAAGCCACATAAGTTCCTGTATAGATTGATGCATTCTGAACGTATCATTGATATTGTCCCAAATTAGCCAACCTTTTTTTGATAATCTATTAACAGTATTACTAAGTTGTGATCGTTTCTCTGTTTCGATAGCTTGAAAAAAAGTGTCTACCCCTTCTCTATCGCTTTTTGCAGAAAATGGGAGGGGTTTATTTGACATTACAGAAAAATTTGCTAGCACTTGTCTCTCTTCTTCGGTTAAACAGGAAATGTCAAAAATTTTCTGTAAAAAACGAATTACATTACTTATTTGTTCATTATCCCCTCTTTGAAATTGGATTATAGTGCCTTGATCCGAACTACCCAAAAATGCAAGTGATTTTTCATTAATTTTACTAGCAATTTCTAATATAGATAATCTTCTTGACTGCCCAGTTTTAGCAAAAAGCTCAATTAGAAGGGTATTATACTCAAACTGCTCAAAAATTTGAGATAGAATAATTCCATTGTTTTTATCCCTATTTTCTATTTTGTAATGGTGAAAGAATAAATTGAGAGCATCTTCATTGCTAAGTTCCGCCAATAGATAATTATCAAAACCTTCCAAACTTTGTCTTGACGTTACTAAGACCTTCCAATTTGGTTTTAATGAAATAGCTTCCAATGTTTTTGTATTTTCAATATCGTCGTAGGCATTATCAATAATTAAAAGATTAGGAGCGTTTATTATTCTTAGTCTTGAAATAATTAATTTAAAACCTTCTTCTTTTTTAGTACTGGCTGGTAATTCCTTAAAATTTTCTTCAAGTCCAAGAATATAAACCAATTCTTGATTGTTCACCAATGATGTTTTTATATCATTTTCGACCTGTATCCAAGCTATATGCTGAAAATCATTCCCATAAGTTTGTAGAAATGCTTTTGCCATTGTAGTTTTACCAATGCCACCAACTCCATTGACTAATACTACTTTAGAGGTCTCTTGTAGCAGTTCATAAATTTTAATTAAATCGGATTCCCGTCCAAAAATTTCATTTAAATCGCAGTGTGGTATAGTCACAAGTTGTTTCTGCAATTTCATGGGACTTTCAGTAAAATGGACATCGCCAAATACTCTTCCAATATTAACTATTGCTCTATCAGTTTGTTTTTGGAAGCTCATAAATTAAATGTTGCTCCGCCATGAATAGTTTCTATATTGATAATTTTTTGGGCTTGTTGGATTCTTAAATCAGAGTTTTTGTTAAACTCTGGATCAGTTCTAATTTTGTCGGCTAATATCTGGATAAAATTAGCTTCGAGAGATGCTTGCTCTTCCTTTGATAGAGTTACAATTTTTTCAACTTTTTCTACTAATTCTTTTTCTTCTTTTGATGAAAAGGAGCTTTTAATATGATTCCAAATGTCTTCACCTATTTTTTTAGCAATAGACTCGCCTGTCTTGACAAGGAAAGGCTTTGCAAAATTATACAGCATTATTGCAGTTGGGATATGTTTACCCAGTTCCGAAAATAAATCCATATTTAGTTATTTTTATTAGTTTTATGCTATATTTTGTACTTCTTGCACTGTTCAAATATAGCATCACATTAAAATATCAAACGCCATCAACACTCCCAAACGAATTCTGTACCACGTCAAATGAGGTGTAAAATGAATCTTATACCAATTTGAGTTGAAAATTGTGCAAGAAAATGTCCACGAAGCTAGTAAATGAGCAGTTAGAACTACTTGCAATACGCAATTACTATCTCAATTTGGTATTTCAGCAATTCTTGTCCAGCATAAGCTATTGATAAATCACAATATCGAAAACAGAAAGCGGAAATATTGCTCCGATAGGGGCTTCAGTTCAAGGGAAAATCTCAATTTTAACATTTCAAAAAAATGAACTTCAGCTAGAGGCGGCGAGATTGCTTCTAACTTGCACACACCTCGCAACGATTTTAGTGGCTTTTTCAAACACGCAAAAACTGTCCTCAAAACAACTCAACTCTCCCTCTCACCTCCCCCCAACCCGCACCAATACTCCCTCCGAATGACTCGAAAACTCCGGCGCGTACATGGACTGCACCGTCGTAATCCCGTTTTGGAACGTGCCTTCATGCGTAACGCGCAGCGCGTACTCGAAAACCCAGACCCCTTGCGGCAGAGAGCCGATAAAGAAATTTGCCGACGCATCGCGCATCGTTTCGTAATAGCCCAAACCCGATTGCCATTTGTAACCGGAAACAGTCGTCAGTGGCTCCAAACCAGTACCACGCATATCGTGGAGATGAATGTACTCCATTGCGCGGTCGCATTCAAGCACTATCCGCACGTTCACGACATCACCCACGCGAAGCGCGGTTTTATCCGTGATTGGCTCTAATTCAAGTCCTTTGGCGGTCGCATTTTGGCGAAAGAGGTGTTTGGTGAGCGCAAGCGGCATTGTTGCGGGCGAAATCTTGTCCAAACGCTCGAAATACTGCCAATACAAGCCGCCCCACGCCGCTCCCGCATCAGTTTTGGCAAGAGCGATTTTGCCCATCTGCGGCGTAATTTCTCCTTTTCCAAACGAAACTTTGTAATACCCCGAACCCGCTTCAATGCTTGCTCCCTGCTCACGAATCAGCGTTTTGTCAATCGCGGTTGTTCCTAATTTTACATCCACCAATTTCGTTGATTCCAACCAATCCGCGCCCCGCAAAAGCAGCGCGTAACACGCATCAGCAGTGGCTTTCGTGGTTTTCCAATCTTGGGTTTGTTTTTGTTTCAAGAGCCACATTTTCATTGCTTCAACATCCCGCAAACCCGCATCGGAACTATCCAATTCGAGAAATGTTTCGATACACAGCGCTTGCGTTTCAATGGGTGCTTGCCACCAAAACCAGCCTGCATCGTGCTTCCAGTACATTCCGCGCTCATCATTCTGCAAAGCACGTTCTCGGAGCGATTGCAAAATCTGCCCCGAAACGGCTTGTTTGCTGATGCTGGCAGGCAGTTTTTTTGCCAGCGCAAATCGCCTGAGCGCCAAGGCAATCATACACTGCCCCGACAAACCCTGATTCTGCCAATGTTTCTGCGCCTGTTTCACCCAAAATTCAAACGCCTCTTCGTTGAAAAATTTCGGGTATGTTTCGCAATCAAAACTCCGCGCATAGAGGAATTGCACGGCATCGTGGCTGAGATAGTCGTTTGCGGGCGAAAAATCTTTGCTTTGCTTGATGGTTTTATACTCTTCCAAAACCTCTTTATCCATATACTTCACCGCAAACTGTATTCCAGAGCGTAGGTTTTGTGCGGTTTCCACGCTCAACATCTTCTCGTCCAGAACAGGAACCATCGTTTTCAAACGATACAACCCCGTGAGAAGATATTGCGTAACGAAGCGGCTTTCACGCATTCCCGGAAACCACGTAAAACCGCCATTTTCCGTTTGCCGCTCCAAAACTTTTTTGAGGTTTTTATCAGTCTCCACCGACATTCTGCTGAGGTCGAAAAGCAAGCCTACACGCCGCTTTCGCTCGGTTTCGTCGCTTGCATTCAAGACCCACGGCGTTTCTTGCAACAGCAGCGATTTCAATTCCTGATTTTTCTCCAACGACGAAAGGAGGCTTTCTTTCGACTGCTTCCATGACTCGAACACCGCTTTAATTCTGGGCTTCGAGTTTGCCAAATGCGTTCCGATGATATTCGCAAAGACCTTGTTCCAAAGCTGTTCGGTACATTCATTGCCATATTCCATCAGCATCGGCAGTGCTTGAATGGCGTACCAAGCGGGGTTGCTGGTCATTTCCAATGTCAAACGCTGATGCCGAAGCGTGGCGGATGTACTTGCTGCGGCGAACTTTTTCCATTCAAATTGTTGCTCAGAATTGCCACGAACCCAGAGCGAAAGCGTCTCGGTAACAAGGATGCGGTTCGGAAGAACGGGGATTGGTGCTTCTTCGCCGTCGCTATATTCGCCCTCAGTATTCGTTGCTTTGGCAACTATTCGATAAACAACCATCTGAAAACCTTCGGGAACAGTCAGCGACCAAGCAACCACGATGCTTTGCTCGGCTTCGGCAGAAAATGACTGTTGCTGGAATCCCAGCGAAAGTTCCTGCATCGTGAGCGCGTCGAAAAGTTTTAACTCCGCAACACCGCGTATTTGCTTGCTTGTGAGGTTGGCAATTTTGAACGGTAGCCGAATCGAATCGCCTTCACGCAGAAAACGCGGCACATTGGGCAAAATCATCAGTTCTTTTTGCGTTATTATTTCCTTTTCGAGCGAACCTGTTTTCAAGTCCGGTGTATGCGCAAACGCCAGCATTCGCCAGCGTGTCAGCGATTCGGGCATGGTGAATTTCAGCACGATTTCGCCTTTTTCATTGGTCGAAAGTTGCGGCATAAAAAAGGCGGTTTCTTGCAAATTTGTCCTCGCTTTTACGCCCGAAAGATCAGTATTCATGCCTTCCGAACGGCTGTTCACCGCGTCGCTGATTGGCAAATGTCCTCGTTTTTCTCCTTCCACTATTTTACCACCGATTTGGCTATTCTGAGCTGACGCATCGGAAATGCCTGTATCCGGCATAAATTCTTCTTGGGCAGACTCATCAAATTCCGGTTCGATTCCAAATTTATCATTTTCTGAATTGAATGCTTGCTCCCGTTTCATGCGAGGTTTAGAGCGGCTTCTCGACCCTTCACCCCCCGCACCGCCACGCAAATATCCCGGAAAACTATTTCGTGAAAATTCAGGCAAATCAAGGTCAATATCCGCATAAAACCTGATATTGAACGAATACGGCACATTCCAGAAAAACTCCCTGCTGCCCTGCGCCGCGACTCCGAAGGATTGAGAACCAAAGCGATGACTGGAATAATTCATTTGCCATGGAAACTCTCGCCACTTGGATTTCCAGTTCAAAAACGAGTAACCAAGCGGGTCGAAGGAATCCAGCGAAGCATCGTAGAGCGTTGCGACAAGTTCGGCACTGACCTTTTCTGCGGCAGACCCACGCACCGTGAACGTCCATTCTTCCTTGCTTCCGGGGCGTGTTTTGTCGCGGAAGGTGCTTGTTTCCATGCGAAGTTGCTTGTGCGTCCAAGGTACTGATACAAACGTTTGGCTCTCGAACAAGCGGTGATGCCGCACCGAGAAGGTATGCACCGTGAGAATGCCGTGAAAATCCTTCGGGATAGGAACAGAAATAATGCGTTGTTCTTTGGAAAGCGAGACCCAGAGCGGGTTATGGGGAAAATTATCGGTGCTTTTTACCACATTGCCGAACGAGACTTGGAAGAAAATATCCGCACTGGCAGCAGCCGTGGACACAAGGAATGATGCGGTGTCTCCGGCTTTGCACTGCGGCGTAAGTGCCGTAAGATTTTGCTGAATCATCAGAGAAGGCACGGCTTCTGAAGCGTCCTGCACGGTGAAGTGCGCAACGCGCTCAAGTTTTCTTCCCGAAATATCCTGAACCTCAGCAATGATGCGGTATGCGCCCGATGTAATTTTCTCTTTCATTTCTTTTGACAAAGCCCAAACACCATGCTCATTCGTTGTAAACGTGGTTTGAACGATGATTTTATCGGCTTTCCACGTTTCAATTTTGTCTTCATCCGAGCGCACATCCGCCGGAAACGCCTCGCGGAAGGCTTTTTCACTCAAAAGGAATCTATCCGGCACGGGTAAAAATCGTGGTTTCAGAATGTGTTTGGGCTGCTTGAGCCTTTCGAGCCGCATCGTTCCTTGTGTTGCAAGGGGTTGATCGTTGAGATTGAGCGTTTGAATTTGTATGCGATTGCTTGCCAAAATTTCCGCTTTTTCGTTCTTCTCCGGCACATACATTTCCAGCACTGTTGCCACGTAACCCACAGCCACACTGGTTTCGGCGGTATGCGTTTCGCCGGAAATATCGGTAACATCGGCGACAACGGTGTAGGTAAAAATGGGCAACGTCTCCGGCGATAAGGATTTATCGGGCATAGCGGGAAATTCTATCGTAAACTCGCCTTTCTCGTCAGTGGTGATGCGCCCTCTGGCGATTTCTTTTTCCTGCGACTGCGGCGAAGTGCCGCCCCACCACGACCGCCAATAGGGAAACCTTGCCCTGCGCACAACGCGGAACTGCACAGCAGCCCCATCCAACGCAGAACCCGCATAATTCCTTGCGTTGCCGCGCACTTTTACTATTTCTCCAACACGAAAAAGCTCTTTGGGTTTGAGTAATTTCGCTTCAAATTTTGGACGTTTGTATTCCTCAACCCTGAAGTTTGCTTGGTTTGCGCGGTCGTCGTTGTGGCGGAGCGACATTGCACCATTTAGAATACCAATGGGAATCGTGAATGTGCCGTGAAATGAGCCGTATTCATTGGTCGTAAAGGTTTGTTCGGCGAGAACGCGGTCGTTCACATCACGAAAATCAATGGTGCATTGTTTGCCGCGAAGCGTGTAGTTATCAGGCTTTGCGGAGTTGGAATTATCAACGCGCAGCGCAATTCCTTTGAAGTAAATCGTTTGCCCGGGACGATAAAAGGCACGGTCGGTAAACAGCCGCACAATGTCTTGCGCCTCCGATGCTTTTTCCGCCTCAAAATAAGCCGTAGAGCCGTCGCGGAGGATGTCATTGTTGTACTGAAGTTCGATAATTGGTCGTCGTGAGGAAACGTCGGAACGAATTGCACAAAAGCCCTGTGCATCGCTTGTATGCTCACGTACAAGGTGTTCGTGATGAAATTTGCCGCTTTTATCGTATTGCATCTCGTAAAGCCGCACTTTTACGCCCTTTAGCGGCGCACCTGTTTCGGCATCGGTGATGTACGCCCTTTCGTGGTCTTGAACCATTGCAAGGCGAGTAGCAGTCAGGTTTGTCCAAGCAAAAGCATTGGTTTTCAAAGCAAAATTTTCGTTTACCGATGCAATTACCACATACCTTCCAAAGGGCAGCATATCTGGCTTCAGGGGGACTTTTACATCCACATAATGCAGTTTGTAATCCTGAACACCGCTTGAATCCTTGGCTGGTAAATTTTCTAACCATTCCAGCACGGGTTTTTGCTTCAAAAGCCGTGTCAGTTGCTCATCTTTGTAGAAGTATTCTTGCTCATAACTTTCTGATTCATTCGTGCGCTGCGGCAAGGAGTAGAGCCGGAAGTGGGCTTGTTCGATATTCCGAAAACCCACCGATACAAGGAATGGTGCGCCGGGCAGCACGGTTTTCTCAGCCAGAAGCGTAAGATTTTTCGTGAGTATTTTCGTCTCAACCGCCCTTGCCTGCTTGCTTCCGTAGGAATCAGGATAAGCAAAGGCTCTGGCGCAATGTTCACGCGAGATGATATAATCGCCTTTCTCGAAAAAAAACTCCGCAAGATTGTACCAATACTCTGCGGCAATATCTGAGGCTTTGTATTTGGCTGCATCCCGCTCCAATGCTTGCTTGTAGGCATCTTTAGCTTCATCTCCCAGAGCATGATTTTTTGCAAACGACAAGCGAGCCAGATTCACATCCAAAAGCGCATCAATGCTTGCTTTCGTCGAAGAATGGAAGGCGAGAATATCTTGATAAAGAAGCAATGTTCGGTACTTCCAATCGTCGGTGTTCTCCGCAGAAAAAGTTTGGCTAATGAACCCTTGAATCGGTGCAAAGCCAGCATTGATGCTGAGTTCAAACTCTTCTTGCGGTTTTGGTAGAAGCGTGGAAGTGTTGTTGAGCATAAGAATTGCGCGATCTGCAATAACGTCGTACAAGGTTGGTCGAAGTTTCGCACTTGCGGTGTCATAGCCCGAAAGCATGATTTGAAGAGGCTTGAGCGGTGTTTGCTGCAAGAGTTTTTTGTCTTTGAGCGCAGCAAAATGGAGTTCTCGAACTTCGTGGACAACACGCCGTGCGCCCCACGTGCGGAAGTCGGCGGGTTTGTCATCGGAGCTTGATTCTGCCTGCTGTTGCTCAGGGTTTCGATAGATAATTTCCCAACGATGCCGCAAGAAATAGTGCCAATAATATTCCGCCAAGGCAGAGCGCAGAAGTGCAGCCATGACGAGGTTTTCCGGCGTTTCCGTGTTTTCAGTCTGCAATAGTTTCAGCATTTTTTCCAATTCTTGCGCGAAGAAGGTCTCGCCCTTTTCGTTTGTTTCTGCCAAGAGCGAATACTTCAACAGCAGTGCCTTTGCGGTGTGTGGGAGATTTTGGCTTGTTGGCTCTTTCGTTTCTGCTAAAATTTTCTCCAAAATTGGCAACGCTGATTTTGGTAAATTCTGCTCAAGGCAAGAATCTACCTTGTTCCAGAGTTTTTTGAGTATTGTTTCACGCTTCATTGTACTTGAGGATGGTGCTTGGAAGGCTGATGTTTGCTTGGTTGCAGAGGCTTCGCGGAGAATACGCTTTTTTGCTGTGGGTATGATTTGGAACGCAAAGGCAGTGTTTATGCTGAAGAGAAAGTAGAGGAGGAATGTTTTCATGGTATGGTTCAAGAACGATTCTTTGAAAAATAATGCTGAACATACAGCAACAATGAGGCTTTCAAGGCATCGCACCGAGTGAAAAATTCTTTATCACATTCCTCCAGAAACTCATCATGTTCACCATTCCACGCACCAACAGTGTCGTTGCGCTCGTCAATATTCTGCGAGGGTTCAGCATTGGGAAAAAGTGCGTTTACTTGCTTCAGAAGGTCGGCAATGTCGGGAAAACCCAGCGTTACGAGGTCGGCAATAGTTTCGTGAATATGCTCCGCGCCGGAATTGATGTAGGGAAAAATAATACCGCCATTACAAACACCGATTATCAAGGATTCAATCGTGTACCAAAGCCGCTCTGCGCCTGAAAGCGAGGAAAAATCGCGCATTGCTTTATCAACCAGAGCGCACCAGTCCTCGTGAAAACCCGCTTGCGAATATCGTTTTGCAAAAATCGCTTCTTGCGTGTCAATAATTTTCATCAAGGTTTCATGCGGCATATAGCCTGCTCCTCGTTCCCAAGCCACCCATATTGCCCAGACGTACCCTTCCAGAACTCGCTTATTTGCTTGTTCCCAGCGTGTTTTCCATTCGTCGTAATCCGGTTCGTCGGTTATTTCAGGGCTATCAACTTCCCAACAGCCGTACCCAATGCCCTGACCACCCTTCCCTTCTCGGTTGCGGAAGTTTGCACGGTTCTTAATGCCTTCAGGCTCAGGGCGATGTACTTCGGCGATAAGTGCGCCAAGTTGCTGCTTTGTTTCCTCTTGAAAATATTGCAGATGACCTTCCGCATAACCAGCAATGATGCGGAGTGTGTAGCCGTCGAAGTTGTATTCTGATGGAAACATGATGTTCGATTTCTGAGATTTGTTCATTCCAGCATCACAAAATCCGCGAAATTCTCCCGCGAAATTACCGACACCGTAGCATCTGGATACGCTTCCAAAAATGGCTTCGGAACACGCACTTTCGCTTTGGGATTCCACTTAAATTCATAGCCCTCCAGTTGCCCGTCGCGCTCTTCGAGGTAATCAATTTCCTGCTGTGCGGTGGTGCGCCAGAAATACCGATGTTTATCCAAACCGCTATACGACAAGGCTTTCGTGCGCTCGGCAATCAAAAAATTCTCCCACATCGCACCAACGTCCGTCCGTGCAGAAATGGCAGCAAAATTGTTGATGACGGCATTGCGAATACCGAGGTCGTAGAAGTAGATTTTGCGGCTTTTTTTCAGTTCGTTCCTGACATTTCGCGCAAACGATTTCAAACGAAACACGACAAATGCTTGCTCCAACACGGTAATATACCGTTCAACGGTTTCGTTGTTCATGCCCGTTATTTGCCCAAGTTCGTTGTAGGAAACTTCCGAGCCTATTTGCAGCGCGAGTGCTTGGACGAGCTTTTCCAAGCGGTCTGGTTTGTGGATTGCGCCCAAAGCAAGAACATCCTTGAACAAATACGACTCCGCCAGAGACCGCACCACATCTCGTTCTTCGCCTATGCTCTGCACTACTTCCGGGTAGTAGCCGTAGAGCAAACGATATTCCAGCAATCGCTTTTCTTCCCGCAAACCGTGATGTTGCGCCATTTCTTGAAAGGACAAGGGGTAAAGATTCATTTCGCGTTTGCGCCCTGTCAGTGGCTCCTGCACTTTGCCCGCAAGGTCGAAGGCAGATGAACCCGTTGCAATCACTTGCACCTTGGGCATGGTGTCCGCCATGAGTTTGAGCGTAAGACCGATATTCGGAACGCGCTGCGCCTCGTCAATAATCACGAGTGTATGCGCCGCGCAGAGCTTTTTGAGTTCGGTAGAACTTGCGCCATCCAAGAGTGTGCGAATATCGGGTTCGTCGGCATTTAACCAGAGATACGATGCTGAGGAACGCGATTCTACGCGCTCTTCGGCAAGAGTCCGCAAAAGCGTCGTTTTCCCAACTTGGCGCGGACCAAAAAGAAGAAGAATTTTTTTCTTGCCAGAAGCTGCCAACGTAGTTGTGATGCGCTGATGAAGGGTGCGGGGTATCATTGCTGTAAAAAATAGATTATTGTATAATTTGCGGTTTCATCCGTAAAAATATACTATTTTTTGCGGACACAACCGCAAAAATGCTATTTTTTGCATGATTCGCTCTACCTTTGTAGCAATTCAGGTACGAGGGTCTCGCTGGATAGCGAGGCTCTCGGTGCAGTACCGCACATCACACAACGCGCCTTTCAGAATCGAGAGCCTGCCTAAGAAGGCAGACCCTCGTCCAACACCTTACCAATCTCGCTTACAAGTTGAAATACACTACCCAGATTTACTCAGCTTTCCCCAGAACAATGATTCTTTCAGGGTCTTTGGGGTCGAAGACGATTTTTACTTTGTCGCCGATATTATGCGATTGGTAAAAGGTTACGCTTACCTCTGCCGACGAGGATTGATACTGTCCCAAGCCTGTCGCCAGATTCGCACTATTTTGAGCGATGCTCTTCAATGCTTGTTCTTTGAGTTCTTGCGGGGTTTGTGCTTTTTGCTCTGTTTTGCTTGTGGGAGCAGCTTCTTTGCGGGTTGTGTCGGTGAAAAAATTGACCGAAACGTAGTAATTCGGAGAGCTTTTTCTGGATGCTTTCGAGCTGCGCAAATCAGTAATGGTGGCGGTTGTGTGAATGCCGGTATCAATGAGTTCAGCATTTTGCCGCCCGCTCCACCACGCGCCTACGACGAATACCACGATAAGTAGTGCTAATGCGCCATAGACCATGAAGGCGAGTTTTTTTGCTTTGGGTGTCATGGTAAAAAGAATGAAAAGTTGAAGAATTGTGTGAAAAATTTTGCGTGGAAAGAATGACTTTACTCGTACTCTCGGAATATCAACCAACGCGGGATGTACGGCGATTCGACGTTGATCGCAAACTTTTTCGTATCTACCGCCATGACGCAAAGTGCCAGTAAACCAAACGAAAAATATCCTCTCGTATAGCCCCTCATTGCCTTGGTTTCCCAGTATTTTTTATGATTTCGGAGTGCTTCGACAAGGCGGGTGTTGAATTTTTCTTCGTCCCCAGCAACGATACATTCCAACAAGAACAATTCCGAAACATAAATCAAATCCACAAACTTCGTTCGCGTTGGATTTTCTTGCTGCTTCACACCCTTTTCGACGGCATCCACAAGTAATGCTCCGGTGTTCTCGCCACCCGTAAAAAAGTGCGATAACAAGTGAAAATGCGCTAATTCAAATTCGGTTACTTTCTGATTCGACTGCCGCATCACGTCTTCTTGAATGGTTGCCAAAAACTGCAAACCCTTCATATCACGCATAACCATACACACATCGTAAGCGAATTTCCAGTCATCAAAGCCCATGAAATCGGTCTTTCTCTCCGACACAAGGGTAATTTCCGTATTGTTGAAGGCAAGCCGCACACCATCTTTCCCTGCACCGACCAGAAAATTTGCCAAAGCGAACCAGTGATAATGCTGAACACGAGACAGTTTTTCCACGTTCGGTAATTCGCTCGCCAATGCGTAAAAAGCATGGTCTTGGGCTTGGCGGGCTAATGTTCCGATAATGTTTGTCGGATGGATATGCAACCCTTTAACGCAGAGGTCAAGCCATTCTTGGAACTGCTCTATTTCATAATTGATGATGACATTATTCGGGTCAATATCGTATTTGCGTGGGATGGTTTTCATGGTAAGGCAGATTGATAGTGCTTCGTTGGAATTACCCTAAAATACGGCTTTCGCGGAAGGATTTTCGCTGCATTTAACAAGTGTGGGAGTTCGATTAACAAGTGTGCATTTTTTGCAAAAACTCCTTCAATACCTTGCAGCTATCGCTTCCTTGAAAGCAATGAAATCCTCATGCCGCAAGGAATTATCGTTGTTATCGTCAAACTCAATATCTCTCCCCAAGAGCGTTTCCATCGCCTGAATGCCCGGATTATCGTGAATGAACAGGTCGTAACACCATCCGGGAAGCGGCGAAAAATCGTGAATCTGATTGTAGGACAAATTCACGCTCGAAAACATATCGCCGAACAAGTGTGGCATTTCAGCCAATATGGAAATATCCGCAATGGAATTATGCGCAAGACTGAGGTCTACGAGATGTGATAAATGCTTGATGGGCGAAATATCTTGTATTCGGTTTCCCGCCAAATCAAGGTCTTGAAGATTTGTCAAATGCGCAAGCGGCGAAATATCTTCGATCTCGTTTTGCCGACAACTCAAACGCAGCAATGTTGATACATCCTGTAGCGGCGCAAGGTCATAAACTCCGTTGAAATCAATTTCCAATTCTTCACATGCCGCCCAAGTCCGCACAAAATCAATGTTTCCGTCAAGATGATTTTCCCAAAGCCGCACATCGCGTAAGTTTGTTAGCAAAGCAAGTGTTTCTGCGTGTTCAAGGGCAACGTTGTAGAATCGTATTTCTTCTAATGCCTTGCACGCACCTATTGAAGCGATATTCAGGGTTTGGTTTTCGCCCCATATTTCGAGTTTTTTTAAGTGTGTCAGTTTGCCGAGTGCTTGAATATCGCATAATTCCTTGCCGGAATACGAAACCATTTCCAAGCGTGAAAGCCCTGAAAGGCTGTTTACATCACGGATTGCGGTCTTGTCAATGGTGAGTTCTTGAAGATTTTTACAAGCCGCTAGTGGCGATACATCCTCAAGCGGGAGATTATGCAGATGCAGAGTTTTGAGGCGTGGCAAGGTCGCAAGGAGGGAAATATCCGAAAGTGGGATATTTCCTAGCGAAAGGTGTTCCAGCGAGGCGTGATGAGCTATTGGGGACAAATCACGAATTGCACCGTAATTGATTTCGAGCGTTGTGAGATTCGGCGGTAATGGCGGAATCGTGGTGAATTGTTGTTGGTGATGCCGTAAGAAAAGTTTTGTTACCCACGTAAAATTCAGCAAGTCGGCAAACTCAGGTTCTGTGCCGTCTGGGAAGCATTCGTATCGGCTGAGATTCAGTTCTGCGGATTGTTGTTGTTTGTTTTCTTCGAGGGTTTTGGTGAGGATGGAGTTCATTATTTTGAAGATAAAGTTTTCAGAATAGTAGGTATTATGCGCCATGGAGATTCTTCAAGTCGTTAGCAATGCTGAATTATTCTTCAGCTCCGGCAAACGAAACTTCCCACCAACAACCACATCATAGCCAAAGCCCCACTCGCACACCAAACACGCATACAATCGCGTTTCGTGCTGCATGAGAACGCAATCCAAACCACAATCACTTTGCAAAGAAATGGAAAGCCAACTGTACGCGCCATAGTGCCGCAACGGGTACTCTTCTCCCGCCAAAAAGCCTGAGAGAAAGCCTGCCCACGCTGGTCGAAACTCCTGCTCCACGCAATGATTCATCACTTCTTCCAATGACACCACGCTTTGAACCTGAACGCGGTAGCGTGTGTGCGCCATGTTCGGCGGCAAGCGGGCAATGACATTCACCAAACAAAACCGCGTTTGCGCAAACTCGCTTTCCTCAGAATAATCGTTGTAATATGCCTCCGATGGTTCGTAGAGTAGCCACGAAGCCTCACCAACGCTTAGGTTCACGGCATTGGGTACGGAAATCCAATACCGCTCATGCTCTTTGGGAATGGTTTCGAGTGCGATGCCGGAATGTGCATTTTCGCACCAACAACACCGTTGAGCAATAATTTCACTGGGAATATTGTGCATTCATTTTCTTCCGATAAGGTTCTGAATGGAAGATTCTATGCGCTCTCCACACTCTTTATACCGCTCGGAAGAAGAATCCAGAAAATGTATGCGCATATTTTTGTGGAGTTTCGTGTTTGGGAGCAGCATACGCAAACCATGCTCTTTCGGTGCATTGGGGAGTTCGATTTCGACAGCAAATTTACGCATCGAATACTCGTTGCCGCGTAGTGATTTCGCGTTGTAGTTGTTTTCTTGATGCAGAAAAAGAATTGCCTCACTCACCTGAATTTTATCGTAGAACGAGAGTTCGTAATTGTCGCCGGGCGCACAGTTCAAGCCGATTTTGGCGATATAATCCGCTTTGGCAATCGCATTTTGCACCGATTCATGCGCCAATCGCCGAAACCAGTCGGAATCACTTCCCTCGCTCACCGTCGAATCCAGACGCTTCAAATGCTCTTCGATTTCTACTCGTTGCGCGGGGTTAAACATCCCAACCTCCGCTTTTTTGCTGGTTTTATTGATACGAATTTTCACCCATTCATCGCGGGCGGCGTGTGCTTCCCAAGGCAAATGCAGTTCGATAAATACAGACGATTCCGAAAATGCGATAAACTTTTTCAGGTTTTTTTCCGCATAGATTTTTTGCAGCTTTTCGGCAATGGCGAAATAGCGTTTGTGTTCTTTCAAAAGCTCAAACGTTTGTGATGATGAGGCTTCTAGGGTATTCATAGTAAACACGACAAGGAAAATGAGGAATAATGCGGTGTTACGTGATCTTCCATTCCTGCTCATAGTTCGCCTCGCTGTTTCAGGATTTCCAAACATTCGCGTACTTCATCGTAAGGGTAGATATCATCAGGGATTTGGTCAATGGTTTGAAGCCGAATTGCAACCCAAACACCTTCACCAATGCGACTTCCAAGCAAATTCGACATTCGCTCAAGCACAGGATTCCCGGCAAAACGGAAATGGTCGTCTGCGTAGGGAACATCAAGCGTAATTGTATCAATCAGATTATTTTCCACTGAAAACGTGCTAAAAGCTTTGCCTTTGAGTGGCGACAAATCTTTGATTCGGTTATTGTTAAGATACAAGCTCCAATACGGATAATCTCTATATTCTCCGTCTTCGGAATTGTCTTTATACGATGAAAGTGGTGTCAGATCCTCAATCAGATTATTGTTTAAAAAAACATAACCTAAATCCTTCAAGTCAAACAATGGTTTCAAAAAAGAAATATCCGTGATGCGGTTATTCGATAAATCCAAGTCTTCCAGCCATTTGAAGTCGGCAAGTTCCAATAGCTCCGGCTCAAAACCTGTTATATCAAGGTTTTCCAGGTTGAGGTCAGTTGCTTGTGTTTGCTTGTTTTCAGCAATGCGGCGTTGAAGTTCGGTGGTCATAGTTTTTATGGTGTTGTTTTTTTATGATTGAAGGTAGGTAACTAAACTCGTTCTATCCACAACTTCACCTCAATACCCCAAAACCCGCACAATATCTTGCTTCAATACCTCAAGATTCGGGCTACTTCCATCCAAGATTTCCCATTGCATAGCCAACAGCCTTGCTTGCCAGTAGTCCTTCGTTGCAAAGGCGATTTCGGCTTGCCACGCCAGAATGCCCGCCAATTCTCGTTCTGCATCACGTTCTTTCATCCGCGAGTACATTTCTCGGTAGTGTAAATCGCGGAGAAACTGCTTGCAAAACTTGAGCATTCGCTGAACACCGCTTATTTGCTGGGCTTGGAGGAATAGCATTGCCGCTTGCTGTACAAATTCATGGATAAAGTGTACTTCCACTCGCGTCAGCAAATCACCCCGAACAGAGCTTGTATGCTTGCATTCAGGGTTGTAATTGATCTCAAAATATGGAGCATGGCTGCCCCACGACGTTGTACGCGTTACAGAATCACGGAGAATCACTGCTTTTTTCTCCAAAAGCCGCGCTGCATCAAGTATGTAGCCTTCTTCAAAGCGTATTCGCGCCAATACTTGATAGGGTGCTTGAAAATAGTTCGGTCGCATTGCTATTGCCAGCTCACAAAAAACCTCTGCTTGTGGCATATTTCCTTGCTTTAGCATCATTACCGCCATTTCCGTCAAAGCCTGCTCAGAAGAGGCTTGCGGCATATTTTGTGTGGCATATTCAGGGCGAATTTCAAAAATATTGTCGGGCAAAAGCTCTTTTTCACACTCAAGAAATCGCTCGTAATACTCCAAAGCCTCATCGTACCGCCCTTCGTGGAAATTGCAATATTGCGCATGATACAAAAACGTGATTCCAAGCGGGGTTTGGAGTGTCGCGTATTGTTCTTCCTGCAATGGCTTCAAAATTTCGCGTTTGTAGCGTTCCCGTTGAGCATAAATCGTCATGTAATGAATCGGAAAATTAGGTTTCAAGCGCACTGCATGGCGCAAAAAGTACCCTGCTGCACCCGCAGAAAATGTGCGGTCGTAATAGTTTTGAAACCACCGAAAATGCTGCCATATCACTTGCGCGGTCGTTATCCATTCCGCATCAAAGAGCGGGCTTTTTCTGAGCCACGCTTCAAAGTGATGCTTGTACGGCAAAAAGTTATCCCAATCGCGCTCAATATTTCCATCATATCCGCTCGTGGCATGATTGCCGACATCAACCATTTCTGAGTAACCATTATTGAATATCATTGCTGCTGCAATCATGCTCCTTGCCTCTGTTTTTCCGCAATGTGCTTCCAGCAAACGCTCTATCGCTGTATAAACCATTATCGCCTGTTTCGCACTTGCAGCCTTGTATCCATGCTTCATTTGCCGCCAGCCAAGCGTGTGGCATTGATAGTATTCCGTTTCCATAAGTCGCCGAAAATCTCTTGTACGACTGGAATAATACCACTCCCACCGCGCCCACAACCAAGCAAACAAGCCATATTCCGCTTCTTCCAAAGACTCAATCTCGTCCAAGGCTGTGAGAACCTTCTTTGCATCATTACTGAGAAGATACTTGTGATAGACGTGTACTTGTTTAGTCGTTGTCATTTATATTGTGCAGTTTCATACAGTTCAGCACACAATAATCGTATTCACTCTGAAGGCGAGTGCTGATGCGGTAGTTGAACAATTCTTCCAACAGCACAAAGAAGTGATGCCACGTGATATTGGTTGCCTCAAACAGTGCTTGATTGCTTGCTTCATCAAGGAAATCACCACATTTTTCCTCGATGAATTCCCGAAGCCATACTTCGCTTTCGTAATAATCCACGACTTTACCGAACTGAATTTGCGCTTTCAAAAAACACAATACCCGTTCAACATCGCTTGAAAACTCGTCCGGGACGATATAGGAATTGTACTTTTGATGATGATTTTCCTCCTCTTTTTCCGTCATAAACTCCGAAAGCGGCGTGCAGTATGCTTTCGCAAACAGCTCAAAAAAGAGCGTGTAACTGGGCGTTTCCGCGCAATGAAGCTCCACCAATGCAAGCAAACAAGCGTAGTAATCCACCATTGTTTGATGCGGAGAATCTGCATCAAAAATTGTTCGTTGGTGAAATTCTGTCGTTGTCATTAAATCCTCTGCAAACCATTATTTATTAACATATTAACGCACCTTTGAATAAAAAAGCCTTGAATCCCTTGCTACAACTGCGATTCAGGGTTTTTAGAGAGCAAGGGCAGTTTTACAAAAAATACCTTCTATGCAAGATTATATCAGGCTTTTATGACTGTTAAAGTATATTGAAAAAGAATTTTTTTCAGCTTTAGAAATAGTTTCTTTGCTTTTTCTTCAGCAGTTTGTCTTACCATTTCGATTTTTTTCGCATATCCCGTTCTCCGAATGTGCTGTACCTAATACATTGGTGAAAAAATACTCCTTGTTCCGCCTTCGATTTTATGCCATTCTCTAGGCAATAGTGTCCAAAAGTCATATATCGTCTATACCAAATCGTGGGGAATTTTCATTACTCTAGGGTATAGAAAGTCAGGACTTTTAGGCTCATGTTTTCCAGTGATGAAACCCGCATTTTTGTATCAGAACATTGAACGAAGCTGCAAATAAAAAAAACACTCGACCAATGATTCAAAGGTACATCAAACCTTCAACAACATTTTTTTTCATTGTTTTTCTTGGAGTT
>JALONG010000109.1 GCA_025455065.1 Candidatus Kapaibacterium sp.
GGCTTCATGGCAAAGAACATGGGCTGTGAAACAAGTGTTTATCGGCTAATCTACGCAACTTTATACAAATAAAATCACTAACCTTACATTTTGTCTAAACAGACTGAACTCAAGCATTTATCCTTTACGCCTTTTCCGTCGTACGGCTGAGGAGTGTAGGAACGCTGCCCGTGCTACGGTTTTGCTAGGTTAGACTTACTCCAAAAAAGTTGCGATACAAAACAGATAGGTTTTCCCTTGCTTTACATCTTGAAATTCCCTTATCTCTTTCACAAAATCTCCCATCTCTATGCGGTATTTGCGTATTCTCGCATTGTCGTGCTGCACTCTTCTTTGCAGCGCTGCACTCTTTGTGCATCATTATTTCGGTTCACAATCAGCCACAACAACGGCTTTACATCAGGCTTCTGACGACACTTCGTTGGAAAACCATGTGCCGGCATTGAGTAAACATGAGGACAAAAACGAGTTAGAATATGAGTACGAAAACGAAGCCTTTAGCGATGAATGGAACGAAGCGGAAAGTATCTCCGAGCGCCAAAAATATGAGCGTGAGCGCCTCGCCGACCCTGCTACGGGGCAGATTCCGCCTGATATTCACATTCGAGAGCGAGAATTTGTCCGTACATTGCCCACGCGAGAAGACGTTTCGCGTCAAGGCAAGAATGGTGCGGCGTTACAGTCGTTTGATTGGTCTGTGCGGGGTCCTAACGGCACCGGAGGGCGTACTCGCGCTTTGGCGATTGACGTGACCAACGAGCGCGTTTTGCTTGCAGGCGGCGTTACGGGCGGTTTGTGGCGGAGCGAGAATGGCGGGGAAACGTGGCGAAATATCACTTTGCCGGACGGCGCGGAAAATATTTCTTGTATCGTCCAAGACACGCGCCCGGGCAAGGAGCAAACGTGGTACATCGGGACGGGTGAACTCTACACCGCTTTTTATGGAACGGGTGTGTATAAATCGGTGGACGGAGGGCGTACGTGGCGCGGTTTGCCAGCAACATCGCCTGTTTTGAGTAGCCGTTTTTCGCAATTTGCAACGCCGTGGTCGGTGGTGATTCGCTTGGTGATTGACCACACAAACCGCAATCGTGATGTCGTCTATGCTGCCGTAACAGGAGCAGTGATGCGCTCTCAAGACGGTGGCGAATCGTGGGAAGAAGTGCTGGGGAATACTACCAATTCGCAGCCGACAAATTTTTCGCGCTTTACTGATGTGGCTATTTCCCCCAACGGCACTCTTTATGCGGCTCTCAGTGAATGGGATTTTACGAATCAACTGGGTTTTAGACCTATACAAAGCGGCATTTGGCGCTCCACAACGGGAACGGCGTGGACAAATATCTCGCCAACATTTGCTACGCTTGGTCAAGCAGCCGTGCTTCCAAGCGGTGTTCAGGTTGGGAGAATGGTGCTGGCGACTGCGCCGAGTGATGACAATATCGTCTATGTTTTGCGTGATTTACGCGGCTCGGTTTTTCCAAGTGGCATCCGCACAGGGCTTTTGCGGTACACGTATTTGTCGGGCAATGGTGCGGGGGCTTCGGGTGGCGCATGGACGGATTACACTTCCACTTTCCCGCAAGATTTTACCTCGCAAACAGGCTATTGCATGGCACTGAAAGTCAAGCCTGACGATGCGCTGTTTGTGCTGGCGGGCGGAGTTTTTGCCTACAGTAATCCCTACAATTTTCGTTACCGCGAAACGACCAATTTGATTAGTTCCTTCGCCACCAACACCGATATTCCCCCGCCTCCGACGCAATCATGGGCTGACCACCACGATTTTGTCTTTTTGCCCTCGAATCCGAATGTGATGTATGCTGCCAATGACGGCGGCATCTATCGCACGGAGAACTGCACTGCTACGCCCGTCCGCTACACGCCGCGCAACGGCAATTACATGACGACGCAGTTTTACACCCTTGCCATAGACCGCGCAACGCGGGGCGACGAAACGATTATTGGCGGTTTGCAAGACAACGGAACGCGCATGGTGAATAGCGTTTCGGCAGCGGGGCGTTTGATAAATTTAGGCGACGGTGTGCATTGCCAAATTGCCGACGGTGGGCGGTATTACTACGCTTCTTCGCAGTTTGCCAATATCAATCGTTTTGAGTTTGATGCGCGTGGGCGGCGTATAAACCAAATAACGATTAACCCTTCGTCAGGGCTGTTTCAGCGCTTTTTCCTTGATAATCCCTACGTTCTCGACCCGAACAACCAAAAAATGATGTATTTGGCGGGTGGGGTTGGGCTTTGGCGTAATGCTGATGTAACGAGCTTGAATCCCACAGAATTACAAGCAGGATGGGGCAGCATCGGCACGGTCACAGGCACGGGAGAGCGCATTACGGCGCTTGCCGTGTCGCAGCGTCCCGCGAATGTGGTCTATGTCGGTACGTCACAAGGGCGCGTGTACCGCATGGATGACGCGAATGATTCCAAGCGGTTACTGCGGAATGTTTCCGGGAACTTCACGCAAAACGGCTTCATTTCTTGTGTAGCGATTGACCCGACAAATGCGGATTGGTCAATCGTGGTGTTTTCAAACTACAACACGATGAGTGTTTATGCGACAACTGACGGTGGAAAATCGTGGAATCCTGTGAGTGGGAATCTCGAACAAACCCTGACAAACGGCGTGGGAGGCGGTCCTTCGGTTGCTTGGGTGAAAATCGCGTATGTCGGTGGAAAAGTGTGGTATTTAGCCGGAACTTCAAGTGGATTGTTTTCGACCGACCGTCTGAACGGCATGAACACTCGCTGGATTCGTGAAGGCGCTTCCACGATTGGTGTGGCGGATGTGCGCATGGTGGATGTGCGCTCTGTGGATGGGTTTGCGGCAGTGGCAACGCACGGACGCGGCTTGTTTTCGGCATATTTGCCCACACAAACGCGCCGCTTTGATGTTGCTACGCCGACGCTCACTGTTGGGCAGAGTTTTCCCAATCCCGCACCGCGCACGGAGGTAACAATCCCGATGTTTTTGCCGCGTAGCACCCGCATCACTATTACGCTCTGGAATGCTCTTGGGCAAGCCGTGATGCGCCCTGTGGAGGCGGATTTTACGGCGGGAGAGCAGTTCCTCGTTCTGCCCACACGCAACATTACAAGCGGTGTGTACGTCTATCAGGTAGAAACCTCCGATGGCGAGCAGGCGCGAGGAACAATGGTCATTCGGCAGTAATAACCGCAGCATATTAGGCGAGATTCGCTCTACCGCTCCCGTCTATGGGGCTGCGGTAGAGCGAGGTCTCATCATCTCTGGCGTTATAGCTAAAAAAACTTTGCAAAAGAATAGAAAAATATCTATTTTAAGAGTAGAAAGTCTTAAATGTGGGGGATATTCCAAAAAAGCGAACATACGCACCCTTTTACGGTTATTGCAATGGGAATGAGATGATATTTAGGAATAAATACTCTTAAAAATGATATAGGTTCAACTTTATGAATTCAACTTTTTCACAATGGCTACAAACACGTTGGAAAGGGCAACGTGATAATTTTTTCGCATCGCTCTCGGTGTTTGTCGTGATAGGGGCGCTGGCTTCTGTTCCGGTGAATGTGGATTTTCTGAACCCGTTTGTTCAGGCGTTTGCAGATTTTGACCTGACGGACATAGCATTTTCGCGCCTTCGAGCCGAATCGCAGATTGCATCGGATACATCTATCGTGATAGTCAATATTGGAAAATTACCTCGCCCGTTGATTGCCGCACAAATAGAGCGTTTGGCAGCACATCAGCCAAAGGTTATCGGCATTGATGCTTTCTTTCGTCAGCCGAAAAATGATGCCTTGGATTCAGCATTGGTGAGAGTTCTGAGCGAAAATACCAATATCATTCTCGTTTCCAAACTGAGTACATACAATGCTTCCCGCGACAAATTCGATTCGCTGGAAACTTCGCACCCTATTTTCACGCGGAAAGCCACGTTTGCCTTTGCGAATGTGATTTCGGACTCGGTTTCGGGTTTTAATACGGTCAGGGAATTTAGTCCCAAAGAAACAGTGCGAGTACATGGTCGAGACTCCGTCCAATATGCGTTTTCGGTCGAATTGGCGCGAAGGCTCAATCCTGGAGCAACCAAGCGTTTTTTGGAGCGGAATCAAGAATCAGAGGTTATCAATTTTCGCGGCAATTACTCCCGCTTTTATACGCTGGATGCGGATGAAGTGCTAGACCCTGCTACAAATCTAGACTTTGTGCGGGGAAAAATTGTGGTCATGGGCTACATGGGAACAACGCTCGAAGAACCGTCATTGGAGGATATTTTTTATACGCCGATGAATCCGCGCAATGTCGGTAAAACCTTGCCTGATATGTACGGTATCGTTGTTCATGCCAACATTATTTCGATGATTCTGCACGATGCGCCCATTAACACAATGTCCCCAATCGTTGCATGGTTGCTTGCCGGAGTTATCTGCTATTTGAATATGGTGCTATTTCATTATTTGCTTGATACTTATACGCAGTTGTATCAAGTGTTTAGCTTGATGGTGCAAATTACCGAATCGGTGATGTTGCTGTCCGCTTTGGTGTATATTCTCGATGAACTTGGCTACAAGGCTGATTTTACCTTGAGCATTACGGTTATCGCGCTTTCTGCGGGTGTGTTTGAATTGTATGCTCAATCATTCAAGCCGCTTGTGCAGACCTTTGTTGAAAAAATGAAGGCAAGTTCTGTATGATGCTGAAAAACAACAGGTTATCATTTCTTTTTTTTACTCTAACGGCTTTTTAAGGTGGTTGTATGAAAACGTTTCTTCGGTTCTGTGGCGTGGTATATTTGCTCACATCGTTTATTGCGATGAGCGCCGCTGCGCAATCTCAGGTATTTAAGGTATTGGTAACAAAAGGTAAGGTCGAAGTGCAGCACGACGAGAAAGGTGCTTGGGATAAGGTTTCCACAGGCAATGTGCTTGGTGCGGATGATAAACTGCGTATTGCTAAAGGCGGTTATGCGAGCATCACGTATATCGCGTCGGGCAAAACATTTGAACTGAGTGCTGCCGGAACGCACGAAATCAGGGCTTTGATGAAAGAGGCTGTTGCCTTGTCGCAAGGAAAAGTTTCGCAGTTGGCAAGTTTTGTGTTAAAAGAAATGGCGGCTTCCGATGCTACGGGGAATTACAAAAACAATATGAACACCACAGCATCGGTGGACAGGTCGTTTGCGACATCGAAGAAAAATGTCCTTATTCCGACCGACAACGGGAAAGCATCGGAACTCTACAAAGGCAGTTATGCCTTGCTTGTGGGCGCAAGCGGCTATACCGAAGGCTGGCCCCGTTTGCCCGGCGTGCCGCTTGATATTGGTGAAGTGAAACAAGCATTGGAAGAACACGGCTTTACAACGATTGTTATCAATGACCCTGACCACAACCAGTTGCAAGATGCGTTCAAAAATTTCATCAATAAATACTGCATGGACGTAGAGAATCGCGTGATTTTCTACTTTGCCGGACACGGACACACCATGCGCCAATCCTACGGCGAGGAAATGGGGTATTTGATTCCCGTTGATGCGCCAAGCCCCGTGAAAAATCCGCAAGGCTTTTTGGCAAAAGCAATGGCGATGCAGCAACTTGAAGTCTATGCAAAGCAAATTCAGTCGAAACACGCCTTGTTCCTCTTTGATGCGTGTTTTTCGGGTTCGATTTTTGCGTTGTCCCGCGCTATTCCCGAAAATATTTCGTATAAAACCACCAAACCTGTGCGTCAGTTCATTACTTCCGGCAGCGCGGATGAAACCGTGCCGGACAAAAGCGTTTTCCGTGAGCAACTTATTGCGGCGCTCAACGGTGAAGCAGACGGCAACAACGACGGCTTTGTTACGGGAACGGAACTAGGCGAATTTCTGCAAGACCGCGTTGTGAATTACAGTCGCAATAGCCAACATCCGCAGTACGGCAAAATCCGCAATCCAAATTTGGACAAAGGCGATTTCGTCTTTAATGTGCGCGTAACGGTAACGATGAAACCTGATGAAACCGGAGCAATGAAGCCCGTTGTGAGCGATGTTCGCGTGGAAGAAGCAGCGCCTAGCGCAACAGCCGCCGCACGACCTGTGCAAGTGCCGCCCACCGCGCCCGGTGTTCAACTCGGTGTACGTGGAGGCTTGAATTTTTCCACGATGGCGTATGATGAAAATGTCTCGTTTTTAAGCGATGACCCCGAAGGCGATGTGATGAGCGGTCTTGGTTTTCACGGCGGTATCACGGCGACCATTCCATTTTCCGATGCGTTTGGATTGATGGTAAATGCAGGGTATGACGCTCGCACCTTAAAAATCAACTTGTACGAAGGCTTAAATGAAGGTGATTCCTTCGCGTTTAGTTTACCGACTATCTCCGCCGATATTTTGTTGCGACTAATGCTCGGTAATGCGTGGGTTGCCGGCGGAGCATCGCTTAGTCTTTATAGCGAGGGAACGTTCACCGAAACAATAACAATCGGCTCATCGCCATTAGTTATTTCCGACAAGGTGCTGAATTATGAATCGCTTGGGCTTGCGGCGAAAATTGCTCTCGGTTACGATGTCTATTTATCGGGTAACATCGTGCTTGCGCCGGAACTATCGGTTGCTATTCCTCTGACAAGTGTGCGATTGGGATATGATTACATTGGCGACCCCTACATTACCAGTGGGCAAATACTGGTGTTCCAAGGAGGGTTGGGGTTGCGTTTTCGGTTGTAATGCTGATTACGTCCGTTCCACCACGCAATAAACAAAGGAATCACTTGACCCCGATGGCGAGTGATTCCTTTTGCGTTACATGAGTTCCGCAGCACCCTTTCCAAGTATTGACAAAGCGCAGCCGTAATCTCAATGTGACTTTTCTTGTACTATCCGCCTCTTACCTGAAAACGCCGATTGTCTTTTTGCACATACACAAGGAGAGAAACCATGAAGACCTCGTTATTCCTCGCTTTCTGCGGAATTATTTTCCTGTCCTCCTGCTCAGAAAACAACATTTCCGCGCCGCGTTATTTCACCAATCTTGCCGATGCCGAAGCACGCTGGAAAGCGCATAATCTCTCGCAATACACGCTGACGCAGCGCCGCTCCTGCTTTTGTATTCGGCTCATTTAGTACCTAACGGATTTTGCTAGGTTTTCCAGAGGTTTTGAAAGAGTTCTTTGATAGTTTTGGCAAAGACGCTGGGCGAGAGTTTTTTACATTGCT
>JALONG010000110.1 GCA_025455065.1 Candidatus Kapaibacterium sp.
TTTTCTCTGGAAGCAGCACAAATACTCGCACAGACAAGAATGTCTGTGCCACTGAAGCCGGATTTTTTTTTGCACAGTTATCAACTCAAATTGGTATTAATGGAGCGACAAATCTTGCCTAAAAGCGCATATTTGCTTGTGTTGGTGATTGCATCTTTCCTTTTGCTTTCCTGCGCACCGGCTCAAGACCCCATCACACTTGGAACATTCAACATCGAATGGCTGGGTGATAACACCCCCGACGACCGAAAAATACGCACTGAAACAGATGATATGCGCCTTCGAGAAGTTTTGCGTGATGCCGATGCCGACGTGCTGGCGGTGCAGGAAATTGAGAACGAACAAGCATTCAAGAGGGTTTTAAGTGCTTTTTCTGCCAACAAATCGGACGACAAGGAATATCACTTCGTTATGAGTACAACAGGCGGAAAGCAGCGTGTCGGCTTGTTGTATCGCAAGCCTGTGGAACTTGTGCAGGTGCGGGAAATTACGAGAATTGCCGTCGAAGAAGGGCGTACTCGTGCGGGGTTGCTGGGATTGTTTCGTGTGGGAAATGTCGAATGGTTCATGCTTGCGGTGCATCTGAAATCTACGTCCCGAGCCGATTCCACGCCCGAACTTGTAGAGCGCTCTCACAAACTGCGCACCGCACAAGCCGCACAATTACGTGCTTTTGCCGACTCTCTTCGCCAAGCACAACCTTCGGCGGCACTCATTATCGCCGGGGATTTCAACGATTCTCCCCAAAAAAAGCACACCGCGTTGGATACCCTCAAAAGCGCTCCAAATCTCGTGTTTCTGACTGCCGACGAGAAAAGCTGCTCGTTGCCGAGATTGCCTTCGATTGACCACATTGTGTTCAATAACCAAGCCATGAAGCGCTTTGTGCGGGGAACACTTCGCACGGTCAATACTCGCGCTATGCTTTCTGATGCTGATGCAGAGCGGGTTTCCGACCATTGCCCCGTGTTGGTACAAATTACTGTTCGTTAGTATTCAGGCAGTTCAGACAGTTTTACCAAGACACCGAGTATAAATTCCCTCCAAATCCCGCATATTTGCTTCGGCGGTGTAATGTGCTTCATAGTCCTCACGTGCTGCAAAGCGCATAGAAGCGTAGGTTTCGGAGGGCAAACCGTTCATCGTTTGCACGGCATCCGCCAGCGAGACGGCATTCCCGACCTTACAGTGAAATCCCGTGCGTCCATGCTGCACCACTTCTTGCAATGCCCCCAAGCCCGATGCAATCACGGGTGTACCACCGGAAAAGGCTTCAATCATCGTTTTACCGAATGTTTCGTAGAGCAGCGACGGAAACACGACCATTCGTGCGGTTTTCATGGCTTCCAGTGCTTCAGGAAAGGGTTTGCGCCCCAGAAAGCGTACGTTATCAAGATTATGAGCGTTGGTAAATTCTTTTGCAGTGCCTTCAAGCGGTCCGTCGCCGATAATGTGAAGCGAGGTTGGTACGCCACGTTCACGCAAAATACGCCATGCGTCCAGTGCTGTCATCAAGCCTTTTTCCTGCGACAATCGCCCCACATAGAGCGCGTAATCATGCGTGTTTTCAGCCGCAACAAAGCCTGCATCGGTCTCCACACAATTCGGCTTGACGACGATTTTTTCTGCAGGTAAGCCGCCTTCGATAAATTTTGCACGAGCAAACTCCGTAAGCGCGATGTAGGTGTGAACACGCTTTTCCCACGTTCCCCACGCACGGTGCAGCGCCGTTGTTCCAGCGACGACGCTACTTGCCGCAAGGCTTCCGCGATAGCATTTGTGCCATATTGCAGGCAAAGCAACCGTTTTTCCCAGACAATCTTCGCAGACGCGCCCTTCACGAAAAAACAGCCCATTGGGGCAGAGCAAACGGTAGTTGTGAAGCGTTTGCACGACAGGGATTCCGGCATCATTCGCCGCGAAATATGCCGACGGCGAAATAAGCGGAAGCGTGTTGTGACAATGCACCACGTCGGGTTTTTCCCTCAGAAAAAGCGCCTTCAACGCCTTGTAGGAATCGGGATTCCAGACTGTTGCACGAGCAAGGCGCAGTGCGGAATACTCCCCAACACTGTCATTATGCACCGCGTAAGGCACAATGCGGTGTCCGCGTTCTTCCAACAATCGCGCTTCTGCCTCGAACACTGTATCTTCGCCGCCGCGATGTTGGTAATAATTGTGAAGAAGTGCAATGGTCATAAGTCTTGGAACAATGAAAATGAGTGCTTTGAGGATGAGTGCTTTTTCTACCCAAAATAATCAAAAATATGCGTAGATTGTACGCTTATTCGCAAGCATTTTTCATGCTTTTGCCCAACAATTCCTTCGCACACAACTGCCCGAAATTCTTCCGCAAGCACAATGCACAGAAACGTTACGAATATCATCCGCACGGTGATGGATGAATGGATTCCGCCGAAAATACGTGATAGTAAATGGTTTATGTATCCGTTTTTTTGGTATTGGTACAATGGCGATAACGAAACAATTCGCGCCTACATGGACTTCAAAAGCCGCGTTTGGTCTATGTCGGCGGATGAATACGCCCATTTTTACACGGTCTTACGCAAAAAAAGCCGTGCCGCACTGCGCCCCACCGACCTTAACGATGCTTGTATTGATTTTATGCTCAAAACGCTTGAGCCAACAGCCCACACCGTGCTTGATGTGGGATGCGGCAACGGATTTTGGCTGCGCAAAGTCCAGACGCTCGGCAAATACGAACTGCACGCTTGCGATGTGATGCCGCACGTGGATTTGGGTAAAGGCATCACGTATCATCAAGGAAATATCGAAGCGCTGCCCTTTCCCGATAAATCGTTTGACGTGGTAACGTGTCATCACACTATCGAACACATTCCGCATTTAGACGCTGCGCTGAAAGAATTGAAGCGCATTTGTCGCAAACAGTTGATGATAGTTACGCCGCGCCAGCGCTATTTTTACTACACGCTGGACGAGCATATCAACTTTTTTCCCTTGAAAGATGAATTAGTCTATCGCATCGGCTTACCGCAGCACGTGTGCTTGAATATGGACGGTGATTGGATGTATGTCGGTTTGCCGCAGTAGATTTTTCCCATGTTGTTTTCTTCAATACCATGAACTTCGCATTATTACACGCCGGAATGATGTCCGACCTCATTCAAAAAATCTCGCAATTACCGCTTTTTCTGCAAGTTGTGTTGGCAGTGATTGTGGTCGGAATCGTTTTTGCCATTGTCAAAAAACTCATCAAAGTCGTGCTGTGGCTTGTACTTATTGGCTTGGCGATTCTTGCATACCAAACCTATTTTCGCTAAAATCTTTTGCTAAAATTTTTTTGAAGAATTATGCGAGTTCTTTTGCAGCGTGTCAAACAGGCATCGGTAACGGTAAACGGCATCATTACCGGACAAATAGCGCATGGAATCTTGGTGTTTGTGGGTATTGCCGCCAGCGACACTGTGCATGAGATTGAGTGGATGTCGCATAAAATCACGAATTTGCGCATTTTTAGCGATGACGAAGGAAAAATGAATCTCTCCGTAAGCGACGTGCAAGGCGGAATTTTGCTGGTATCGCAGTTCACGCTGTACGGCGACGCGCAAAAGGGCTTGCGCCCAAGTTACATCAATGCTGCGCCGCCCACTATTGCTGAACCGTTGTACAATCAAATGCTTGAGCATTTGCGTAATAAAAGCGGCTTGCGCGTGGAAGCGGGAATTTTTGCCGCGATGATGGATGTAGAACTCATCAACGACGGTCCGGTAACGATTTGGCTGGAGCGCGAAGCAGAAGAGCAAACGAAATCATCCACGCAAACCGCATGAATACTCAGCTTCTTACGTCTGATGAGCTTCCCAAAGCAGCCGCTTTGCTTCGTGCAGGGAAAATCGTTGCCTTTCCGACTGAAACGGTCTATGGACTGGGCGCACGGGTGTTTGACGAAAGCGCTGTTCGTGCCGTTTTCAGAGCAAAAGGTCGTCCTTCGGATAATCCGCTCATCGTGCATTGCGCCACAACGCACGATTTGACGCTGGTTGCAGAGCCGCTTCCCAAGCATCTTCAGCATCTTTTTGATGCGCTCACGGCGGCATTTTCTCCCGGACCGCTTACTATCTTGCTTCCTAAACATCCTGCCGTTCCGGACAGTGTTAGTGCGGGTTTGCCGACGGTTGCGGTACGCTTTCCGGCACATCCGCTTGCTGAGGCGCTGATTCGTGCTGTCGGGGAACCGCTTGTCGCTCCTTCGGCGAACCGTTCGGGATACCCCAGCCCGACCACTGCGCAGCACGTTCTCCATGACCTTCAAGGGCGCATTGCTGCTGTTGTGGATGGCGGCGAGTGTGCAGTCGGCATAGAATCTACCGTTATTGACATTCTGCACGAGCCGCTCACAATCTTGCGTCCGGGCAGTATCACGGAGGAAGATTTGAGCAGTATCGCCGCAACGTGCGGTTTTGCGCCATTTCAATATGTTTCTTCCGAAAAGAACATCGTCCCGCGTTCACCCGGCACGAAATACCGCCACTACGCGCCGGAAGCACGTGTAATCGTTGTTGCAAGCTGTGAGGAAGCGCTCGTTGTTGCGAATGAGCATCATCCGGCGCTTATCTTGGCGAGTGAAAAAATTATCGCTAATTTTTCTAGCAAAATTTCCAACGAAATTTCCAACGAAGCAAGTATTTATCAGCTTTCACAACAATCGCTCTATGCTGCTTTACGCCGCGCCGATGAAGAAAAAAAACGCACGGTGATTATCCTTGCCGATGAGGAAATACGCCGCGATGCTGCTTTGATGAACCGTATAACGAAGGCTGCATCAGGTGTTTGATACCTTACATTCCCGTTATTATTCCCTTTCGGGTGATAAAACCGCATAATTATTTGGCGGTTTTGAACGTAGAGACAAGGCATGCCTTGTCTCTACAACGATAGATAACGATAGATTCTATCACCCGAAAGGGAATAATGACATCAAAGCCACATCAACCTTTATACAACAACAACCCTACACTAGCGCCTCTTCTCTGCCGTCTTTCAGTTTGAACGGAACAGTGAAGAAGCCCTATTTTGAAGGTGCATTTTACGCAGTGCCCGTCAATCGTCCTCAATACAAGTGTGTGGATGCAATTACGACTGACCAAGACGGGTAATACCAATTTGAGTTGATAACTGTGCAAAAAAATTCGGCTTCAGTGGCACAGACATTCTTGTCTGTGCGAGTATTTATGCTGTTTCCAGAGAAAAGCATTAAAAAAAAATAATGCACAATCTTCAACGTAAATTGGTGTAATAACGGTGATGCTGCCAGATTCCATGCAAATATGACTGCTGAATATGCTCGAATGAAAGTTGCCGGTCCGCTTATTTATGGTGGAGTGGTTGCCGCCGTTACTATTGCAAAAGTTGCTATTTCTCTTGCAACCAATGATGGTTGGGGGCTGCTTTCGGCGGGTGCAGGAGTGGTAACTTCTATACCGAAATACGGTGAAATCAGCGCGAAATTCACCAAAGGCGCGAAGTGGCTCAAACAAGAATCCGATTTGCAATGGCTCAATATGATTGGCGCTACTGCGACCGAAGAATATCAAGTTACCATCTTGCAAGACCCCTGCGGAACCAGCATGATTGATAACCCCGATTGCTTAGACCCCTTGCAGGAGGTTACCGTTACCCGCACCAGAGTTATCACCCTGCCCAATGATGCGCTCGTGCCAGTGTACTCGCAGGCGAATCCGAGAGAGCCCAATTGGAAGCCGGGAACTGCATCCCCTCAATTTCTTAACCTTGAAGTCAGAAGCGCGAATCACTTTTCGCAAGCGAATCACCCCAGTGTGAAAACGCAGTTGAATTCGGTATTCGATAGACCTGATCCTACTTTTAGAATACTTCCAAAATAAGGAGGATATATGTGTTGGAAACATACAACTGCTTTGCTCATACTACTAATTTTTGCAATAAACACATCTTGTTCACCTCTTAGTCCCCAAAATGGCAATAGTGACGACCAATTATTATGGTCAATTCCAATTACTAATGGACAATTATGTGAGGGAACATTTCCAAAGTTATTGCATAATAACATTTTAGTTACTCATGTAGGTTTTCAAAGTCAGTTCTCAATAACTGGATTTGATGCAAAATCGGGCAAAGAGGTCTGGCGATGGAATGATTTTGGAACCGATACCTATGGTATTTATTATAAATTTCATTTTATTTCTAATAATAATCTAGTTTTTCGCCATGGACGTAGGTTGTATGCGATTGATACTCGCTCTGGAAAAACAAATTGGCGTACCTTTATTAACGGACAGCTTAATGGTAGTGAAATCCAAGGTATAGGTAATTATCTTTTCACTTCCGCCGTTGGAATTAAAGTCTTTCGTACTAATCTCCAACAAGGGCAAACGGAAGAGTTAGTTTCAGTTCGACCCGATGTGCCAATAGGTAATTTTGCATTATACTCACCTACACCTTTCGTATCAAAAAATTCTGATACGTTGGTAGTTGTACCATATAGCATTATTAAAACTAATGTAAACTCAAGGATTGACTCAACCTATTACCAATTATTTAATATAAGCAAACGTAAAACTGAGTACACAAAATTGATTTATTCATCTAATCAATTTTCTTGGGGCTTTGATAATGCTTGTATTGCTGAAAAGGACAGGTTGTATTTTTCATTAAGCGGTACAGTTTATTGTTTTGATTCTGAAACAAATCAAGAACTTTGGAAAGAACAATTCCCCGCACCATTCTTTTCTTCCGGCATCATCTACTACGACGGTATGATTATCGGCAACTGCGAAGATACCTTCATGTATGCCCTTGACGCACAAACCGGCAAACAACTCTGGGCTACGAAAACCTCCGGCACGTCCAGCCGCCTCTTTGAAATGAATGGTGTGATTTATTTCACGGGCGGTGGCGACGGCTTGCTTCATGCTGTGGATGCTAAAACCGGAAGGCATATTTGGAAGAAAGAATCCCCCGACCTGCAAAAAAATGGCGGTGCGTGGTTCTTTGATTCTGTTACTGGCGCGGATGGGAAGATTTATGTGTCGTCGTATATTTCGCTCTTTTGTTACAAAGCCGCTCGCTAGGCGTTCTAGCGGCGGCTTTTTTTTCTTTTTTGCCATGATGAG
>JALONG010000019.1 GCA_025455065.1 Candidatus Kapaibacterium sp.
AGCAATGTAAAAAACTCTCGCCCAGCGTCTTTGCCAAAACTATCAAAGAACTCTTTCAAAACCTCTGGAAAACCTAGCAAAATCCGTTAGGTACTAAATATCCCTGACACTCAAGAATTTCATACAAAATCGGATAGGCTTGTTTGGCGATATGTTCTCCCAAAGCGCGGTATGCCTCAAATTCTTCCGTATTATAGAATTGGTCGGCTGTTGAACGATTAGGAAAATCCTTATTATCGCGGTTGTAGTTTTCAACGTGGGCAGGTAAACTGCCGTCGTTGAGTTTAGAAATGACATCATCCTCATCTTGCATCATTGGTCTGTTTGCTCTCAGATAAGCAGAGTAAATATCATGCCTAATAGACATTATACAGGGTAAGCCCTGTGTGGCACAGACACTCTTTTCTGTGCAAGTATTGATGCAACTTTTGAGGTGATAGCACAGACAGGAGTGTCTGTGCCACAAATGCAAGTATTGAAGCACCTTGCAACTATTTCTTATTATCAAACTGCCTATTCGGTATAATGTCTCATATCTTCAACCTTTCCGGGCGGAACGTATTGACTAGGCTCTTGAGACTGTTCGGAAGAACTTTGTCTATTCCCTTGACTCATCGGATACTCCGCTTCAAATGATAAAACTGTGGTTGTAGGTAGTATCGCTCCAAAACAGCAAAAAACAAAATATTCTGCGCGTATTTTGGCACAACGTTCCCCCATTGCTTTCAACGGGAAATTCCGTTATATTAGGGCTGTAATTCAACAAGAAGCATTACATTTATTTTTCTGAAAGCAATGCTATGGAAACCGTGATTTCATCAGGCACAGCAAGCATTATTCCGACAATCTATTATCCCGATTCCGACGGATTACCTATGGCAAATAATACCGAACACCTTGAGCGCATTATCACCACCAAACATGGCTTAGAATATATCTTTGCAGACCGTGATGATGTTTTTGTCGCAGCAGATTTATTTTGGTATCCCGTCGAAGGAAAGCCGAAAATTGTTGTTGCACCGGATGTTATGGTTGCACTTGGTCGCCCGAAAGGTGAGCGCAAATCATATAAACAGTGGGAAGAAGGCGGAATCGCACCGCAAGTTGTTTTTGAATTTCTCTCCGACGCAAACTCGCCGTCGGAGATGACACGAAAAGCAGTGTTTTTCAGTAATTACGGCGTTCAAGAATACTACATTTATGATATTGAACACAAGCAATTAAGTGGATTTATTCGTTTTCAATCAGAGGATGAAATGTTGGAAGAGATTCCCGACATGACCGATTGGAAAAGCCCTCGTTTAGGTATATTTTTTACGATGGAAAAAGGCGAATTGCAGTTACTCAGACCTGACAGAACGCCATTTTTAAGCTACGATGAATACACGAATATCGAAACTCTTTTAGCGCAAAAACAACGAGAAGCAGAGCAGGAAAAATCACGCGCAGAGCAGGAAAAATCACGCGCAGAGCAGGAAAAATCACGCGCAGAATTGGCAGAATCTCGCGCAAAACTTCTTGAAGCAAAATTGCGTGAACTTGGCATCAATACTGAAGATGTAGAGCAAGATTAGGAAAGTATGAAGTAGAAATGATGAAGTATGAAACGAAGAAATGCAGTATTGAAGAGGCTTTCAGACAGTCATTGTTTCAGACTTTGTCCATTTGTTATTTCACCATTCCTTAGTACATTGTTCTTAAAATAAGATATTATTAAAAAGCAAGTATTTAAGCCACTTTAGTTTTATCATACCGCATAAATACTTAATTAAAAATAACTACTTAAATCAAGAATAATGTACTTAGGGGACGTAAAATTATCAATGCAGCACAAATGTACGTGGTTCGAGAAAAAATTGCGTCGCCAAGAGTATTGCTTCGCCAACCAAGCAATCCTCACTCAAAATCATTATGATACTGCGATAAATTCCTCCGAAAGCGCTCCACTGCGCCGCCCGATTTGGCATTGCGCGTTATCTCCGCCTCCAAACGCTGTGTAAATGCGTGTGCTGCGTCGTATCCGTAAGCACGAAGCAAGTAATTAAGTGCAATGACTTCTGCAATAACGGTGATATTTTTTCCGGGTAAAATAGGCAAGCGCACATAGGAAATAGGCGCTTCCAAAATCTGAATCGTCTCCGGGTCAAGCCCCGTGCGGGTATAAGCCTTCGTTTCGTCCCAATGCTCCAATTCCACAACAATCTCCAAGCGCTTTTGATACCGCACCGCACGAATACCGAACATCTGCCGAATGTCAATCAGCCCCAAACCGCGTACTTCCATAAAATGTTGCACAAGTTGTGTGCCTGTGCCAATCAAAATATCGTCGCGTTTTTGCGTCAAAATCACGACATCATCAGCAACCAAGCGGTGTCCGCGCTCTATCAAATCCAGCGCAATTTCGCTTTTTCCGATACCGCTTTTTCCGATGAACATTATCCCCACACCATAAACATCCACAAACGAGCCGTGCAGCGAGACTTGCGGAGCAAAGTGCGTGTCTAAAAATTCCGAAAGAATGTAGGTAACGCGCGTGGTTTCAAGCGGTGTTCGGAAAAGCGGAATACGGTACTCCGTCGCAAGCGTGATAATTTCTTCGTCCAGCGTGTGATTATTGGTCAGGATGATGCAGGGAATCTCAAATTGCGCAATCGTCCGAAACGCCTGCTGGCGCTTCTTTGGCGTGAGGCTCTCCAAATAATACATTTCCGTATTGCCGAAAATCTGCACACGGTGATAGGTAAAAAGCCCGACATAGCCTGCTAATGCGAGTTGCGGGCGGTGAATGTTTTTATCGGTAATTTTGCGTTTCGGCTGAACACTAGGATTTATCTGCTCCAACGGCATACGAAGCATAGGCGATTGAATCATATCCTCGACGGTTATCGGGAGTGGTGCAATGGGCTGCGGCGTGAGATTCATAGAGAGTTTCAAGGGAAACAAGTTAATAACTATTTGAGTAATACACTATTTGAGTAATACATTTTCGATGCAGATTTTCATGATTCAACAGATTTTCATGATTGTTCAAATACAGACAACGACCCGAAAACTATCCTGGAAGCCGCTCAAAATCTGTGCAATTGGTGTAATCATGACAATCTGCGTCGAAAAACTCAATAGTTACACACGGTGGACAATATTGCGAAGCGGAAGTGAATCAAAAACAAAGACACCGAGCATGAACTAGCGCGGTGTCTTTGCGAGAAGAATATCAATCAAAGGGGAAAAATCCGTTGAGTATCTTGTGAAAGAACCCCATAAAACCTAGAGTTGCACGTGTTGTTTGGTTTTGAGTTTTGTGAGTTGGCGAATCATTTTTTCAGCGCCGTCATGCAGGCTTTTGGAAAAATCTTCGCTGGATTCTTTGGCAACAAGCGTGTGGTCATGGACATGAACGACAAACTCCGCTATTTTAATTGAGTCTTTCATGCGCTCAAAACTTAGAATGACCTCCGTACTGACAATGTGGTTGTAGAATTTTTCAAATTTTTGTGCGGCAGCAATCGCTTCTTCCTTCAGGGAGGGCTTTGCGTCAAAGTGGCGGGCTGTTACTTTAATCTCCATGATTTCACCTCGTTAGTAAACCAAAATGTGGTAATTAAATTGTTCGACACATCCAAATTACATCAGCGATAGTCAAATCAAAAGGAAATAACGTTATTTTTGAAAAAAGTTTATGTGCCGTTCGACATTTCTAGTACGCTGTCAAACAACCACTTAATACACAGCGCCGAAAAAAAACCTTTGAAATTTAGCGTATCTTTGCAATTTTAGCAGATTCGATGCTTTATTTTCAAAAGCAACCGCACAAACCGTTTCACATTATCCGCTTCGCTTCACTCACGGAGAAATACATCGCATACTGCTACACCTTAGACAACACAAGTATTTATGCACTCTTTGAGTGGTTTTTCTCTCACAAAGTGCGGTGTATTTTCCCAACAGTTACCCCCATCAAACTATGTCGAAGCATCATATCCTCTGGGTTGACGACGAAATAGACCTTCTGCGCCCCCACATTATTCTTTTGCAACAGCGTGGTTACGACGTTTCTACCGCTACCAACGGTGAAGACGCAATCGAACTTTTCAAACAAGAGCGCCATAATTTGGTGTTTTTGGATGAGTCTATGATTGGTATGAGCGGCTTAGAAACACTCTCGGTGCTGAAAGATATTGATATTTCCGTGCCAATTGTTATGGTGACAAAAAACGAAGCCGAAACTGTCATGGAAGAAGCTATCGGGCGCAAAATCAACGATTACCTGACAAAACCCGTGAACCCCGCACAAATCCTTGCGGCGTGCAAAAAGTTTTTGGAAACGGAAAAAATCACCAGCCAAAAATTCACCCAAGATTATCTGCAAGGTTTTACCGAAGTTTCCCGCCGCTTGATGGAAGGTCTTTCGTGGCATGATTGGGTAGATATTTACACAAAACTTGTGAATTGGAGCATGGAACTCGACAAATTTCCCGATTTGGGCTTGTCGGAAACGCTTGCAAACCAATGGCGTGAGTGCAATGCGGAATTTTCCTCATTTGTCGAAGATTCTTATAAATCATGGCTCAAAAGCCCCGAAGACAGCGATTCACCGTTGCTCTCGCCGAAAATTCTTGACAAATACGTCGTGCCTGCGCTTAAAACCGATGCTCCGGTGTTTTTCTTCGTCGTAGATTGTATGCGGCTTGACCAGTGGTTGCTTATGGAAGAACTGCTGCGTCCCTTTTTCACCGTCAAAAAAGATTATTATTGCGGAATCCTGCCAACAGCTACGCCCTACGCACGAAATTCGATTTTTGCAGGGCTGTATCCCGATGAAATTCAAAAGCATTACCCCGAATGGTGGGTGGAAGGCAGTGGCGACGACCATGGACAAAATCGCTATGAAAAAGATTTGCTGAATAAGTTCTTGGAACGGCGCAGAATCAAGCTTCGCAACGATGTGAAGTATGTGAAGATTATTGATACGGATTTCGGCAAAAAAATTGAGGGCGAAATTCTCAGTTACAGTAAAAACCACCTGAACGCGATTGTGGTGAACGTTGTGGATATGATTGCCCATTCGCGCTCAGATTACCCGATTTTGAAGGAAATTGCGCCGAATGAATCCGCTTACCGTTCGCTCACAGGCTCGTGGTTCCGGCATTCAAGCCTTTTCGGGATGCTGAAGGCGATTGCAAGTATCAAAAATGCACAAATTATCATCACCACCGACCATGGCTCGGTGCGCTGTATGCGAGGCGCAAAGGCGCTTGGCGACAAGGACACTTCGACGTGTTTACGCTTCAAATTTGGGCGCAATGTCAAAGCGGAAAAACGCAATGCACTCATTATTGAACAGCCGGGCGATTATCATTTGCCCAAGCCAAACGTGACAACGAATTACATCATAGCGAAGGAAGATTATTACTTCGTTTATCCGACCGATTACAACCATTATTTGAATCATTACCGCGACAGTTTCCAGCATGGTGGCATCTCTTTGGAAGAGATGATTTTACCCGTGATTCAGTTGGAAGCAAAATCGTAATCCACTAAAGGCAGAGCGCTTGCAATGAGGTTTTACCTCGTGTTAAACGCTCTGCCTTCTTCACTTCATCTTGTTTGCTGCATGGAACGACAGCTACACACAACGCACGATAAAACCGAAACCGAAACTCTGGGCAAAGAATTTGCCGCACGGCTTGTTCCGGGCGACATTATTGCACTCTACGGCGATTTGGGCGCAGGCAAAACAGAGTTTGTGCGAGGTGTTTGTGAGCATTTTCGCGTCGGCGAGATTGTCTCAAGCCCGACATTTACTATCATCAACTCTTACGTCGGCGTACTGCCCGATGATGAAGATTTGCGTATTTACCACCTCGACCTTTACCGCATCAACTCTGAGCGCGAGTTAAATGAAATCGGCTTTGACGAGTGCATGGCGGCGGAAGACGCAATCAAACTTGTTGAATGGGCAGACAAAGCAACCACAAGCCTTCCTGCGGCACGATATTCAGTGATTTTTCGCTTGGATGACAAAGACGAAGATACACGACACATCGAAGTTCGCCGCACCGAACAGCATGAAACCGTCGAACCGATCGTTGTTCCGCAATAAAGAAAGTATGAAAGATGAATGATAAAGTATGAAACCCAAAGACCGCTTCAATACTTGCCTCAGAGTTCTATACTTCATACTTTATAGTTTATCCTTTCCTAAGAACTACCGCATTGCATCAAAACAATATTTCTTTCAAAACATTTTTTTCTTTTGTAATCTGCCATGGCAAAACAACAATCACGCACCGTCGGGAAACCGCAGCGTAACCAAGGCGGCTTTTTGGCATCGAATGACGAGGTAACGTCATTTCAAATGTGGATGCTAATTCCGCTTCTTTTGAACCCTATTTTGCTGATTAACAGCCTCGCCGGGCTACCCTTTAGCGGCATGATTCTTTGGACAGTGCTTGGCGTAATCGCTTGCTTTTTCACTATCCGCGCCCCTTGGACGCTTATTGCAGCGAACCCCCTGTATATCATGAACGGCGTTCACACGGTGGATTTTTACATCAAAGCCGTGTACATCGCCACCGTTTTTGCACTGACATTTCTTTTTACGAAATCACCGCGCAAGGAAAATGCACCGCTTCAATTCAGCCTTCCCGAACTGCTGTGGTTGGGTTACATGGTTTGGGGCGCTATCGGGCTTTCGTGGTCGTTTAACCCGACGCTTGGTTACGAGCGTTTAGTGTATATCACCGCATACGGCATCGGCGGTTACATTCTCGGCAAACAGACGCAGTTTTGGAAATCGCGTCTTTTCTGGGATGTGTTTGCAGCAACGGCGCTGATTGTCGGGCTTATCAATATGTGTATGTACTTTTTTGGCGATGATGCAAATTTGCCCATGCGCCATATCCAAAACGACAAAGCATTCTTTGATTTGCCTTTCCGCACAATTATTTCCTTCGATTGGATTATGTCGGCAGGTCGCCCCTCATCAACACTTGCCTTCCGTGCATATGCGGCAACGTACCTGAGTATGTCGCTACCATTTTTGGCGTGGTATATGCTTTCGCGGCATATTCAAACTGTTGGGCGCTTTGTTTTTGCTGCATCGGCATTTGCTTCGGCAGCAATTATGCTCTTCCACATCCGCGCCCGCTCAGGCTGGATTAGCTTTTTTGTGACATTCAGCGTGTTGGCGGTGATGTTTATCATGCAAAAACGTTGGAAAGAAGTAAAGTACCTGCCTCACACGATTGTTGCATTAGCATTAACGGTGCTTGTCAGTTTCTTGCCCCCCAGCAAAGAATCAATCGAAAAAGATACGAACCCGCAAAAACTCAAAGGCACGAGTAAAGAATATACCCACACGACCTTTGCCACAATGGGGCGCGTTATCGCTTCTGACCACAACGACCGTTTCGATTTTTGGAGTATGTCGAAGCGCATTGTGTTTGAAAAATCTGCCCGCGACCGTTACGAACATCCTTTCGGCATTCCCGCTTGGATTCTGGGTGTTGGCATAGGGCAGTTTCCTCTGTATGTGCCGATGTACACCCCGATTTTGCACAATCTCGGCGCAGAGATACACAATGATTGGATGCAATCCTTTGTGGAGCTTGGTCCCATAGGCTTTCTTTGCTGGAATGGCTTTATGCTCTCGCTCTTGTATTACGCATGGCGTGAACGCAAAAAAGGCTTGATGTATGCGTCTATTGGTGGAGTTTTGGCATGGGTATTTGTTACACAAACCGACTTTGCGACGGCACGGGTGTACGCGGCTGTTTGGGTGGGCGGTATGGCGGCAATGATTTGCTCCGAAGCAGGTGCAGCGCCGATTTTAACGCTGAATGTGCGCTGGATGCCATGGCTGCGAAAAATAGCCGGTGTGTTTTACATTTGGGTTGCCGTTTCGTGGGGTTCTATGATGTGGTGCGATCGCCAAATCTACGTCATGCTCACCAAAGGCGAACCCGTTGATGTGGTAACAGACCGCCTTTTTGGCACTGTAAACGGTGATAGAGGCTGGAACAGTTACCAAAATGCGTTTGGGAAATACCTCATTTTCAGCCCCGTTTCCGATATGCAACGCGCTATCCAGCAGCAGACGGACAAACTTGAAGCCAACCCGCAGCAAAACGAAAATATGATTCGTTCCATGCAGGAAATTGAAAAACGCGTACTCAAAGAACTTCTGGTGATGCACCCGCATAACTATCAGGCTTTGGGGCGAATGTCCGAAATCAATTTCCGTCAAGGCAATTACAAAGACGCTTTCGAGTGGATTAATAAGTACATTGACCTCAAACGCGACGATTACAACTTGTTCCTCTTCAAAGGTCAAGCACAGTTGGAACTTGGCGACAGTTTGGGTGCTGCGAAGTCCTTCTATCGCGCTGTCCAACTCGGCGGACAACAGCCTTTGGCGCAAGATTTCTGGCAACGCCGCATCTCGCGGAAAACACAGGAAGAAGTCATCAATTTGATGAAAACTCAGGCTCAAAACACCGATATAAACAAGTAAACGTGAGCTATAATCTGCTTTACAGGCTGCTTTGCTATTAGTGAAGCAGCCTGTTTTGTTCACAGCACAATCCCCTCAACAGCAACCTACCAATCCAAACGCCGCACCGAATCACCATTTAGAATAATTCGCTTTTCGCCATGCTGATTTTCAACGACAAGCGTTCCGTCAGTATTCAATCGCAATGCTGTCCATTTCTCACCGCTCCCGTGCAGCGCCACCGAAACGCCCTGCAAGGCAAGTTCTCGCCACCATTCCGCGTAAAGGTCGTCAAGTTGCATTTCGCAAAGGCGTTCCCATTCTTCCAGCAAGCGCGTAATGACCTCTTCCACCGCCACATCAATCCCACAAAGCAGTAACGATGAGGCTTTGGCGGCAATATCCTGCGAAAAAACCGTTTGCCGCACATTTACGCCAATTCCAATGACCGTTCCCACACACCGCGCTCCGATAAATTCATGCTCCACCAGAACACCGCATATTTTCTTGCGTTCTTGGGCGAGGTCGAACATATAGACATCATTCGGATATTTCAAAAAAACGTTGGAACGTCCGTGCGGCGGCAAGATTGAGCGCACCAACGACAATACTGCCAATGCCCCGCGCACTTGATAGGAAGCGAGGTCCGGCGAACTTTTGTCCGATGCTTGTCCGTAACGCACAGCAAACGAGCAGTACACATTTTCATTGTATTCACCCAACCAAACCTTACCATTGCGCCCTCGCCCTTGCGTTTGGACATCGGTGGTGACGGCGAGATATTCATTCACGGCATATTTGGCGCACAACTCTTTTGCCTTGTCGTTCGTCGAGGGTAGTTCGGAAAAATGGTATCGTTGAATTGGGCGCATTCGCTATATGGAAAATGGAGTGTCAAACATCAGTATTTATCAGTCTTTTTCGTAGTTTTTATGGTAAGATTCGCGTAAAAACTTGCTTCATAGCAAGTGCAACCGAATTTTGAAAAATGAAGCAATTTTTTTCACTGCCAACCATCCTTTTTTTCGCAAAAGAATATACTTTTTTCGATTTTTTTTTCCAAGACAAATCCATGCTTAAATGCGCGTGAAATAAGCGATGGTACAGATTTTGATAAAGAATTTTGAACAAAGAAAGAAGCATATACACGAAAATTAACTTGATTTAATACGGTCAGATGTTCTAATTTTGCAGCCTACGAAAGTCGGCGAGACTTTTCCACAAAAAATTCCTTCTGCTGCTGCAACAAAAACACCAACGATACGTCGCTATATTCCCCAAGCAATTTGGGCAAGTATTTTACCGTCGTCGTATCGCTCAAAACCGCAACAGAACAACAACGCTACACATATTCATCCACATTTAATCACGAGAGTTACCATTATGATTTGGACGCCTGAGCTTGCTTCATTTCTGGAAGACGCGCCTTGGCCCGCAACCAAAGAAGAACTTATTGACTTTGCTGAACGCAGTGGCGCTCCGATGCAAGTCATTGATAATCTGCAAGAACTCGAAGAAGAAGATGCCCTTTACGAAGGCATTGAAGATATTTGGCCCGACTCCATCAATCAGGATGATGATTTGTATTACGACGAAGACACCGACGACGAAGGGTATTATTGATGCGCCCTGAACGATGATGCGCCGAAGAGTTTTTTGATGCGCTTTGCAACTTTATGTCTTTTGCAACTCTCTTCACGTTCATCGTATCTCGTCCTCGCATGAGAACGTTTCCCGAAGAAACTCTCAAGTGGTATTCCCTAGCATCAACAAGCTGTCCTCTTATTTATGTTTAGCGAAAAGCCCCTTGAAGGTATGCCCGGCTTGCCATTTGCAATGTCCGGGCTTTTTTATGCAGTGCCGCTTGGCTTGTTGTCAAACAGCACTGTAAGGGCTTGTGTGTCTCGTTTACAGAGCCAGACACTACTCTTGTTGCTTGTACTATCACTTGTATTGCTTACGACTTTTCTTCCCGCATTTGCTCAAAAAAATTCCCTTATCGAAGAAACACGTGTCGCCGGAATGCCAACAGACAGCCTGTTCACTGGTTCGGCTTCGCGGTATGAAATTGACGACATTACCTTTGTGGGCAATACCGCATTTTCTTCCGAACTCCTTTCGGCGGTCATAGCATCGCGCCCAAGCGAAGCAGGTATTGGACGGCGCATCACGGGCTATATCCTACGCGAACTTCGCCGCAACCCAGCTTCGCCAAAGCAGTTTCAAACGGTCTTGCGCAAAATTGAACAAAGCAGTGACGCAGACATCCGCTATTTCGACAAACTCAGTGCCGGAGCCGATACAACGGCGCTTGCTGTCTATTACCGCCAAAATGGTTTTCACCGTGTGGAGGTAGATTACGCCTTTTTTCGCAATCCCCAAACCAAGCGCAATTCCCTTATCTTTCGTATCGTGGAAAACGAACCCACACCGCTGGATACTATCGTGTATTACGGCTTGGAAACGCTCGCCCCCGAACTTCTCCCCTCCTTCAATGCGGCTAAAACACTGGCGCACGGCACACGCTTTAGCCAATCCGCCGTTACAGAACAGAACGAGCGTATTTTGGCATTTCTGCGCGACAACGGCTATCATACGGCACGGTACAGAAAGCCGATTTTATCGTTTCTCGACGACGAAAACCGCGATAGTGTTACAGTCGTTTTTGACATCGGTAAACGCAAACGTATCAGTGGCATACACTACATAGACAGCAGTGCTTCCTATACCTATTTGTCACCAAACGTACCGCAAGCATTTGTGGAATTGCGCGTCGGAGATTGGTACAACGAAGCAGCATTGGTGCGGTCGGTGAATAATCTCTATAATTTCGGACTGTTCGATTATGCGGTGATTGACACCACCTCACTTTTTGAACCGCAAACCGATTCGACGCTTGCAATGCGTGTACTGACGCGCACTCGCAAGATTCACAACACCGATTTCGGGACATTCATCGGGCAGATTGCCAATACATCACTTCTGGAAGCCGGTGCAAGCGCCCGATACGAAAACAAAAATCTGCTGGGGAACGCACAAACACTTGGTGTGCAGGCACAAATCGCTTTTGTGGATTTGAACACGCTGTTTAACAATCTTCTTGCCGGAAATGCGGTCAATGCTCGTATTGAAGGACTTTTGAGCGCACGTTTTGCATATCCCCTGTTTGCAAAACTTTTCGGAAGGCGTGTGGATTTGGAATCGCGGCTTTCGTATTCATGGCAAAGCCTGGCTTTTGTGTCGCTTGCAGCGCCGCTGTTCCTTGAAACAGGAAAATTGTACGCTTCCTTGCCAATGATTTTACCCCAACAAGGATGGCTCAACAGCCTTTTTTTGGAAGTGAATCTCGACCGCCAGCGCCCTATCAATTTCGAGGCAACAAAGGCACAAGCACTTGCTTCGGCAAAAACAGACGTTGAGCGAACAATCGTGGAGCAGCAGCTTTTTCAGTATGAAATTTTGAATAATCTTTATACGCAAAATTCCACGCCATTTCTGACCAGCACTATTCTGACATTCGGCGCTCGCGGCGACCACCGCGATAATCTCTTCAACCCGCGTAAAGGCTACTTTCTGGATATGTCTGCCGATGTGGCAATTCCGCCCGGTGCATCCCAATTTATTCGGCTTTCCGGTGACATACGCTGGTTTGAAGCGTTTTCCAAACAGTCCGTTTTGGCAGCAAGGTTTCGTGCAGGACACACAATATTGCTCAACCCTGAGCAAGCATTTGTGCCGATTGAACGCCATTATTTTGCCGGTGGCAGCAATAGTGTACGCGGATGGAACGTGCGTGAACTCCGCGTCCGCACAGGCGAACAAAGCGCAGTACTACCGGAATTAGGCTTTGTGGGGCAGTTTATCGGAAGCGGTTCATTGATGGAAGGCAGCATCGAATGGCGCTACAATTTTGCTCAAGAATACAACGAATACGGCACGTTTTTTGAACGACAGCTTTCGCGGCTAGGTGTGGCGGGCTTTGTGGATTTTGGCAATGCTTTCAACAGTTTTTTAGAACCGACAGCAAATTATGGAAAATTGCCGTTGGGAGAGATTTTCCAAAATACCGCGATTGCTGCGGGTGCTGGTATTCGTTGGGATACGAGTGTCGGACCATTCAGAGTTGATGCCGCATTGCGGGTGTACGACCCCGCAAAACGCCAATGGTTTTTTATGCTGCCTAATCCCACTATTCCCGCCATCATTCAGAATCTTTTTAACCTGCAAATCGGTTTGGGGCATACTTTTTAAGGAAAGTATGCAGTATAAATGATGAAGCATAAAACGGAGGAACCTAGATTTGAAGCGGCTTTTGGAAGCTCCCATTACTTTACTTTGTTTATTCTTTCGCCAGTTCCAAGCCCAACATCATTCCTGTTTCCAACCTTTTTTACGTTCTTCCAAATCGGCGGTCAAACTCATCCAGCGAAATTTCAATCACCGTCGGGCGACCGTGCGGACACACGTAGGGCATTTCTGCTGCATAGAGGTCATCGGTTAATTGCCGCATTTCCTGAAACGTCAAAGCATCGCCCGCGCGAATAGCAGAGCGGCATCCGAAGGATGCTGCGAGATTATCACGCACCGACGTATGCCGAAGTTCATTGTATTCGCGGTACTGCTCCAACAGTTCGCGGAGCGCATCTTCTTCGTAGCCTGTGCGCACATCTGCCGGAATACCGCGTATTTCCGCGCCTTCCGGCGTAAGGGCAATGTCAAAGCCTAATGTGTATAAATCCGGCAAAAGTTCTCTAGTCAAAGCCGCATCACCGCTTGTCAGCTCAATGTGAACGGGAAAAAGCAGTTCTTGACCATACTTAAACCCTTCGTTCATTGCCTTTAATGCCCGCTCATACAAAATACGCTCGTGTGCGGCGTGTTGGTCTATCACCGCAAGACCGCTTGCTGTCGGCATGATGATATATTTTTTGTGCAGTTGCCAGAAAAATTTCCCCGCGAAACTGCGTCCCTGTGCGCTTTGGTCGAATGTACTGTTTGAGGGAGTTTCGCGCAATACCTCAGAAGCAACATTGGATGCGTCTTGTGGGGCTTGTGCAGATTGGAAGGCGCTTCCCTGAAATGCACTGCTCTGAAAAGCACTTGCTTGGCGGTTTTCGGGTGAAAATCGCCGTTCTTTGCCAAAAATTTGCTCATAAGCGCTCATCTCGCGCCCCGTCATTCGGCGCTCTGTGGGCGGCGTGTAGCGTGGTTCTGCTTCGCGCCTTGTGCCGGAAGGATTGGAAAAGATTTCTCCCGTTTCGCGGTTCACCAAGACCGATTCGCCCCGTCCGGACGGACTTTGCGGCGCAAGCGTCATACGCTCCATATTGCCGCCGAACTCCTGAAATCCTTCATTGCCGCCGCGGAACTGTGCGCTTGGCGTTAAATTGTGCTGCGCCAGTGTTTCTGCGACTGCGCGGCGAATGGCAGTGTACATCGTGCGGTCATCGTCGAATTTCACTTCGTGTTTCTGCGGGTGAATGTTCACATCAACCCGCTCCGGGTCTAGCGTCAAAGCCAGCACAAAGGGTGGATAGCTGGATTGGTCAATGAGGTGTTCGTAAGCGCTCATCACGGCGTGGCTCAGTTGGCGGCTTGCAATCACACGCCCGTTCATCGTGAAAAACTGCTCTGCTTTGGTGCGTTTGGCAAAATGCGGCTGACCGATATACCCCGCAACATGAATATCTGAGCCGTTTGCAAGGCGCTCCGAAAAATCAACCCGCATCAGCGTTTCAGCAAACCGCTTGCCCAACGCATCCAAAATGCGCTGGTAGGGCGTTGTTGCGGGAAGGTCGTAATGGAGATTGTCGTCGTCGTAAAACACAAAGCGCACATCGGGGCGAGAAAGCGCAAATTTGGTCATCGTGTCGGCAATATGACGAAACTCCGTGAGGTCAGAACGCAAGAATTTACGCCGTGCCGGAACGTTGTAAAAAAGATTCCGCACGAAAATTTGTGTTCCCGTTTCCATTGCCACAGGTTCGATAGTAGGCTTTTGAAGCGGCTCTGCGACAAGTTTCCAGCCATGTTCATCGTTTTTTCGGCGGGTGCGAATTTCCACCTGAGCAACAGAACAAATCGAAGCCAACGCCTCACCGCGAAACCCCAGCGTCATAATGTGCGCTAAATCCTCCGCAGTCTTGATTTTGCTTGTTGCGTGGCGCTTTGGGGCAAGTTCGAGGTCGGCACGGCTCATGCCTTTACCGTTATCAATGACGTGCAAAAGCTGTTTCCCCGCACCGCGCACAATCACGACAATTTCCGTCGCACCCGCATCAAGACTGTTTTCAACGAGTTCTTTGATGACGGATTCGGGGCGCTGAACAACTTCTCCGGCAGCAATTTGATTGGCGATGAAATCCGGTAAAATCTGGATTTCGGTGTCGGTGAGATTCATGGCAAGTGAGGAATTATGCGGAATAGGGAAGGTCTTGCGGTCGTTTGACAACTGTTACCGTGAATCCGGGAAAATTCTCCAAATCTTGTGTCAAACCCTTGTCGAATGTCAATGCGAATCGGCGATGCGACAAGAGAACAACAGGAATGTGGTCTCTGTCCTCATTGTTTGAGAGCATCTTCTTTTCGACTTGTTTGGTGAAATGTTCTTGCTTGAACTGCTTGATTTGGTCGTTGGAGATTTTCTTGAGCCTTTTCTCCCGAAGTAAGGTGTTGATTAACGCGGCAATGTTGGTAGCGGATGTGGCATGAAGAGAGGAGCGATGATACTCGGCAAGCAATTTTTGTGAAACAACAAGACACGATTTTTGCTCATCGTCAGGATGATTTTCCATGAGCCATTTGAGCAGCTTTTTATACTCCGGGTCAAGCGGATTGGCAAAGTTTTTTGCGATGTTATTGTCAATGAAAATATCCTTTTTTAGCTCATTTGCCATAGCTTGAACGGGCGTTATTCCGCATGGAGCGCTATTTCCATAACGTCCATTTGGTACGTGGTAAAAAAGTCTTCGGGAGCGCCTAGAATCTCGCCGCTTTTGGTGAAAGTAATTTTGTGAACATCGGTATCGAAGGGGTCGTGTTTGGCTTGATTGAGGTAATACACAGCAATATCTTCGGGCTGCAATTCGCCTTTGACAATCCCCAAACGCAGCCTGTTTAAGCAGTATTCGCTGTGCGTTTCAATCACATAATTTTTTTCTGTGCGCTCTACCTGCTTTATCAAAAATTCCCCAAAACGCGACTGAATATCAGGGTGCAGGTGAATTTCCGGTTGCGCTACAAAAAGTGTGGAATCATTCGGCAACTGCAAATCCGCAACCAAAATCGGCAAAAACTGACTTACACCAAATCCCACATCCGCAAGCGATGTAAATACGCCATTCTCTTTACTTTGCACCGTGATTTCGTAGCGCCCGCCGTACATACGCGAAGCCTTAATCCCTGTCAGCAAGTCTAACTCTTTCATCATGCTTAATAACGTCTCAAACTGCGGTGCTTTCTTGGTTTCCCACGCAATGATTTGGTCGAGATAATTTTCGCCAAAACGTTCTACTTTCAGCTCGTTTTTCGTTGTTTCCAGATAGGTGCGTTCAGGGTGGAGGCGGAAGGAGCTGATGAAATTAATCCGATTGTCAAAATCGCTTACAGTCATACGAGGATATCCTCTTAGAAATCGTACTAATATATTTAGGTCATTATCTTCTGACCAGTGTTGCCTTTTAAGGGTATCAATACTCATTATCTTAAAACCCTGAGAAGGCGCTTTACCTAAGAGTTCCTCTATAAGAGCTTCAAATGGGTGAGAAATACTCGGAAATTTATTAGGGTTAAACTGAGAACTTAAGATATATCCTTTTTCGGTATCTTTGGTCACAGAAACTCTAAAAAAATCTCCTGCTATCACAATCTCATCTAAGGTTGGTAAACCTGTCACTTCGCTTTCTATCCATGTTGATTCTATTTGCATTTCCGAAAATTTCTTAAACATCACCAATCTTTTGGATGTAAAGGTAAATGCTATTTTCACCCGTGCATCTTTCCTCCTCTGAAACGCAATATCCTGAAAATCCCCCATATTCACGTACTTTCCGTTTGTCGAGAACTCCAGAGGAAATTCACCAGATTGAATAGCGCCAAGAATACTGTACATGAGAGAACTTTTACCACTGCTGTTCGCACCGGTAAGTATCGTTAAACGCCCCAAATCAAGGTCTTGGCGCTGTCCGAAACATTTGAAATTTTCTATGGTAAGATTGGTAAGCCGCATATTTCCTTGCTCGAATAGTTAATAACTCTCCTCTTCCGACGGAAACGTCGCGCCGCGGACATCGTTGATATACTGCCCGACCGCCTCCAACATTCGTTCCCGCATGACATCGTAGCGGCGCACAAAGCGCGGTTGGAAGTCATTAGTGATGCCGAGCATATCGGTATAAACCAAAATCTGCCCGTCACAGTGAACACCCGCACCAATGCCAATCGTAGGAATGGTCAGGGCTGCGGTGATTTGCCGTGCGAGTTCGGCGGGGATTTTTTCCAAGACAATCGCAAAGCAGCCTGCACGCTCTAAATCTCTTGCGTCGCGTAAAATCTGCTCTGCTTCCTTTTTGTCCGTGCCGCGTGTGCGGTATGAGCCGAATTGGTGAATACTTTGCGGTGTTAATCCCAAATGCCCCATCACCGGAATCCCGGAATCGCTGATGTGTGCAACGATTTCCAAAACACGCCGTCCGCCCTCCAGCTTTACAGCGCTTGCTCCGGCTTCTTTCATCAATCGCCCCGCATTGCGGAAGGCTTCTTCGGGTGAGATTTGATACGACATAAACGGCATATCCGCCACAACCATTGCACGGCTCACACCCCGCATTACTGCTTTGGTGTGGTAAATTATTTCGTCGAGCGTTACAGGAATTGTGGTTTCATGCCCTTGCACAACATTCCCGACGGAATCACCGACTAAAAGCAGGTCAATTCCTGCTTCATCGAAGATTTGCGCCATTGTCGCATCGTATGCTGTTAGGCAAGAAAAGCGTTCTCCGCGCTTTTTCCGTTCCAAAAGCGTTTGGCGGGTAACGTGTTTGGTGCGACGGAGTGCTGGCGCTCCTCCGTAGAGCGTGGTATCGGATTCTGCTTTTGGGGGCGGAGCCATTGCGGAAGGAAGTGGCGTAACGGGTTTGATAGGTTCGTTCATAATGGCATTAAACGGAATAACGTTAGTTGTCAAGGCGATACACTTGCAAATCTCCACTGAGTTCAACCAGCGTGTCGCCGACAAAAAAGAAAATTTTATTGGTGTACTCGAAGCGATTGACAATGCCGAAAAACTCCCATTTTCCGATAACTTGACCACCGGAATACTGAATAACGCGGTAGCGTCCCTGCGAAAACTTGGTTATATCGCGGCGGAATTCCTGCAAACCAAGCGCACTGCAACTGCTTAATGTCCAAAGCAAAGATACGCCAAAGATAGCGCTCAAAAGAAGTTTTTTCATGGCGAACTCCAAAAAATGGTGAGAAAAATTGTGGGAACAATCATTGTTTTGAGCGACGAGTAAAGAGGAAGTTTTGTGTATAGGATGCTACAAAAAAACGAAAAAAGCCGCCAAAATGTTTATCGGCGGCTTTTTGAGACTGAAGAAAGCACGGCTATTTTTTCGGTTTCATCGCTTGAAACATCTGTTTTAACGGCTTGCGATCGAACTCTGTAACAAAGAGGTTAAATTCGCCACCTGCCAAACGCTCTCCGCCGTCAATCGTTACGCACTCGCCCGTGATGTAACCGGCAAGGTCGGACATAAGGAATACCGCCAAGTTTGCCAATTCTTCGTGTTTGCCGACGCGCCCAAGCGCAACTTTTTTGAGGTATTTTTCTTGGATTTCTTTGGTCGGCAAAAGGCGTGACCATGCGCCTTCGGTGGGGAATGGTCCGGGAGCAATAGAGTTGAGGCGGATGCCGTATGTTCCCCATTCGTATGCCAGTGTTGTTGTCATAGCGTACACACCCGCTTTTGCACAGGCTGAAGGCAGCACAAATGCCGAACCCGTTTCGGTGTATGTGGTTACGATGCTGAGAACAGAGCCTTGACGCTCACTGTTGATGAGGTAATTACCAAAATGCTGTGTGCAGTTGAACGTACCGTGCAGAACGATGTCCACAACAGATTTGAAGCCGTTTGGGGTAATATCTTCCGACGGCGAGAGAAAGTTTCCTGCGGCGTTATTAACCAAACCTTCCAGCGAGCCAAATTCTTCCACAAGGCGCTTTATCATAACGCCGACGGCATCGAAATCCCGCACATCTACTGCGTGGGTGAGGACTTTTACGCCCGGCTGTTTTCCGGCTTCAATTTCTTTTGCCGCTTCGCGGAGTTTATCTTCGGTGCGTCCGCAAATAGCGACGTTTGCGCCGTGTGCGGCAAAATGTTTTGCCATCGAAAGTCCCAAGCCGCTTCCGCCGCCTGTTACGAGAATACTCTTGCCTTTTAACGTGTCTGGGGTGAACATACTGTTTGCTCCTGAACAAAAAATGAAAAAAATGTAGCTGCTTAGGTCATGTATTTTTGACGCAGATTTTCATGATTCAACAGATTTTCATGATTGTTCAACGACAAACAACAATCAAAAGCTATCTCGAAAGCCGCTCAAAATCTGTGCAATCAGTTCAACCATGATAATCTGCTTCGAATATCTCAACAGTTACAAAAAAAATAACAAAAACTAAGATTATTGCCACTGTAAAGGATGCTCCGTAACGGTGTATTTACCGTATTTGAGCGTCGTAAGGAATTTATCACGAGAACTTGCTCCACCGTTCAACGCCTCACCGTTACTTGTGTTTGCGGGTGGAATATACGTTATCAGCGAAACACGCCCAACAGATTCGTTCCGAGCGCCCAAAACTTTCGCAAAGCCAATCAAACGCTTTTCCTGCGGTGTAAATTCATCTTCGCCGATGCGCCCGATGATAAACAACTGTGTCGGCAGAACATCGCTCTGAATCACGCCTGCCACGTGTGAGAGCAGAAGCGATTGACGCTTCAAATTCTCCGGTTCTGCACTGAGAAGTGCTTGCAAAAAAAGATTCTGAAAATCTTTCAGTGATGTGCAGCGCTTGTACACCGCCGTACCGCTTACAATCATGTTGGTAACGGCAGAATCCGCACCGATGCTGCGGCTCACATCATCCACGATGTGCCGCGCTGTTGCGGAATCAACCGTACCCAGAACTGATGTAAATACCGTCCGCGTGGCAGGAACGGTGCGCTTTGCAACGGGAGCGCTCTTTTTGGGGACTTGACGGTAAAGAATAATCAACGTCAAGCCTGTAATACCGAGAATACCAATGAGACCATAGACAATAAGCCAATTCTTCCGTTTTGGAGGCGGCATCATATCTGGTTCGCGGTATTCGGCGGCGAGGTCGTCTTGGTTGAGGTTTTGGGTGTTCATGGTGTGGTGGTGAAAGAGAAGGTTATCGAAATAACAGTCGTGGTGATGTATTTATGTGGTCACGGTCATCAATGGTTTTTGTGGTCTGCCTGCTTTCCGTTCTGCTAAACGATTCAAATCAGAAGCCCGAATAAGATACTGTTTACCGAAGCGCCGAGCAGGAATGCGCCCTTGCTGCACAAGCACCGTCAAGCGCTGACGAGAGATATTCATACGTTTTGCAGCTTCGGTGATAGACAATTCCACATTGGAACTAACACTGAGAGATGAGCGCGGGTCATCTTCGGGATGCTGCGCCCAGTATTCATGCGCAAAAGCACTGGAATCGGGCTTTCCTGCCAAAAGCGCTTCAATGCTAATGTCTTCATCCAATTCTTCCCACGAAACGCTACCGCCCCATATCCGGCAATTTTTGCGTTCTTGAGGCGTTCCCATAAGCAAGCGGGGAAACCACGAATACGGCACAGAAAGCGTTCTGCCGTCTTTGAGCGCAAGCGTAAATGCGGTTTTGCCAAAGGATATACTCTGCGCTTCCGGTTCAATAATGAGGTTCATAGCGTTGGAGAAATCGGTGGTGTGGGTTTACAAAAGGCTTCCCATTCTGCTTGTATAACTGATTCATGCTCCGCAATAATGCGAAGAATTTCTGTCAGTTCATGCCCGCGAAAGCCTTTGTTAAAGGCGATTTCTTGTGTTGTAACCCAAATTTTTGCTTCTTTACCTTGTGCTTTGACATGAACATGAATTGGTTCGCGGCAATCTGTGGAATAGAATGAAAAGTGATACTGCGATGAAGGAAGTCCTTTAATTTTCGCCATAATTTTTGCTCAACTAATCTGCAAAAACTCTTGCTTTTTGACAACATTTTCCTATTTCGCTTACGCTCCCTTCACCACACGCCCCATCACCACAGGTTTTTCCGGCAACATAGCAGAAACCGCATCCACACTGCTTTCCGGTGTGATGATGATGTACCCGATGCCAAGATTAAAGACGTGGCGCATTTCTTCGTCGGCGATATTTCCTTCGCGTTGAATCATGGCAAAAAGCGGCGGAAGCTGCCATGCAGACCAATCCACATCAAGTTTCAAATGTTTTGGTACAACGCGCTTTGTGTTGCCGATAATGCCGCCTCCGGTGATGTGCGACATCCCGTGAACAAGGTTTTGTGCGTTGTTGTGGTCTAAAATCGGCTTCATCACAGGTAAATACGATGTATGAACAGCCAACAGCGCCTCGCCAAGCGTCATACCTAAATCGTCAAAATGCTGTTCAGCGCTAAAGCGAGGAAATAAGACCTTCCGTGCCAGCGAATAACCATTAGTATGCAGTCCTGAAGAGCGCAAACCCAAGAGAACATCACCTTCTTGGACGGTATCACCGCGCTGCATCTTGGATTTTTCGACCACGCCGACGATTGTTCCCGCCACGTCGTATTCGCCTTCTTCATACATGGACGGCATTTCGGCAGTTTCTCCGCCGATAAGCGCACAGCCGTTTTCGCGGCAGGCTTTCGCAAAGCCCGAAATGACCTGCTCTGCAACGCCAACGGCAAGTTTGCCTGTTGCAAAATAGTCCATGAAATAGAGCGGCGATGCGCCGCAGACGAGAATGTCATTCACGCAATGATTCACCAAACACTGCCCAACGGTGTCGTGTTTGCCTGTGGCAAAGGCGATTTTGAGTTTCGTGCCAACGCCGTCCACGCTCGAAACCAAGACGGGATGCTCGTATTCGGGGAAACGTGCATCAAAACACGCTCCGAAAAGCCCGATGTCGGTCAAAACACGCGGCGTGAAGGTGGAGCGAACAAGCGGCTTAATTCTATCAACAAGCTCTTCGCCTGCTTCTATGCTGACTCCGGCTGATTTGTAGTCCATCTGAAAAAATGAAAAATGAATATTCTCGTTGTGGCAGTACCGACGCGGTTGCGAGGGCAGTGAGACATTGAGGAAGAAATAAGAGCCTCCCCCAAACACGTACAACCAATGACGAATGAACAATGACCATGCAACCACCTACACCCGAAACCAAGGCAGCGTAACGCGCATAAATTTCTGAATGTAATTATTCGGCTCTTTCACTTCGCCTGCATAGAGTTGAAGCGTGTAATCGCCGATTTCTTCCGGTGTGATGGAGGATGCTGTTTTTTCGCGTTTGGAATTGCGTGTGGCGATGTCTGCGATGAACAGTTGATACACATTCACGCCATGCGGGCGCATCTCGCTTGCGAAGGCTTCTGCCATTTTCATCTGAGCAGTTCCGGCGACGGCAACAATCTCAGATTTCCGCACCGGAACAACGCCACCCGGACCTGCCATAAAAATATACGTTCCCGATTTTGCTTCCTGCATGGAAGGTAAGACAGCACGAGCCAAGTAAAAATGCGGGTCGAGATTGTTCGTCATAATTTCTCGCCATTCTTCATTGTTCATTTCCGAAAGCGTTTTCCCACCCCACCAGCCACCAATAGAAGCTACGCAAATATCAATCTTTCCATGGTCTTCCAGCACATTCCGTACAAATTCTTGCGCTCCGCCAAAAGTGCCGATATTGGCTTGGTAAGGAACAAGATTTCCGGTGGTAATATCGCTGATATAGCCTTGGAGCGAATCAAGATGATTCAGTGTTCGGGAAGGAACAATCACGGTTGCGCCCTCTTCTAAGTACCGTCTGACAATGCCTTCGCCGATATTTCCCGTGCCGCCGGCGACAATGGCGATTTTTTTCTGGAGTTTCATAATCTCTGAAAAAGTAATGAAAAAGATGTTGCGGAAGTGTGAAAACAAGTGTAAGAACAATTTTGTGAAGGCTCGGTTTTACGCGGCTTTGGGAACAAAATCAATCCGTATTTCATTCTCGCGTGTGAAAAGTTTTTTTGCAAACGCATGAACGGCATCGGCAGTAATACTTGTGTAATCATCGCTGAGACGAAAAACACGAGCGGGGTCATCAAAAAAGAGTGCTTGATGTGCGGCTTCGTCGGCAATGCCGGAGGCGCGTTGTACGGTGCGGGCAATGCGTGTTTTGATGCGGTTTTTCGCTTTGTTCAGTTCATGGTCGGTAATGCCACTCTTGAGAACATTCTCAAGTACCTTCCACATTGACCCGTAGAGCGCTTCACAGCTATATTCTGCACCATTGGAAATGGCATAAATTGTGAACAAACTCGTATGGCGGCGGTCATCCACATACGCATTAACATCAGACGCAGAGCGCTCTTCATATGCTAATGCCTTGTAGAGGCGCGAACTCATGCCGTCGGAAATCACACTGCACAGCACATCGGCAAGATAGACCTCCTGCGTCGTGTAGCCGTCGAAATGGTAGGAGCAAAAGAGGGAATCTGTCGGAATCGTGTCCTCAACGCGCTCATGGCGTTTGCCCAGACGGTATGCGGCGTGGAAGGGTTTTGCCTGTACGGGGTTTTCCCCTTGCGGAATTGTGCCAAAGTGCTTTTCAATAAGCGGCAATGCGCTTTCCGGTTCAACTGCGCCGCAGACCACCAAACACGCATTGTCGGGGCGGTAAAACGTTTTGAAAAAGCCACGCACATCATCCAGCGTCGAAGCCGCAATGTGTTTGGGTTCGCCATAAACTTCCCAACTGTATCCCGCTTCGGGTGCAAATGCCGTGCGGCTGAGGACGCGAGAATATGTGCCGTAGGGCGAGTTTTCGACGTTTTGATTGATTTCTTCCAAAACCACATTTTTCTGGACGGTCAGCGCTTCTTCATCCACACCGAAAGCCGCCATGCGGTCTGCCTCCAACCACAAGCCTAATTCAAGTTGGTGCGCCGGAAGCGACATATAGTACGTGGTTTTGTCGAAGGTGGTGTAGGCATTATTCTCACCACCCGCTTCGGAACAGTATTTGTCGAACATTCCGTGCGCGACGTTTTCCGAACCTTCAAACATCAAATGCTCAAAAAGGTGCGCAAAGCCTGTGTTGGTGGGGTGTTCAGCGTATGAGCCAACATTATACGTTACCGCAACCGACACTACAGGTGCGTTGGGGCGAGGAATTATCACGGTTCGTAAGCCGTTGGGGAGGGTTTGGTAGAGCATGAAAGAAATGGCTTGAAATGGTAGTAGGCATTATTGAACTACAAGTTACTGATTGATTTGTAGCGTTTTTTGTTGCGTCCAATTCTGCACAACAACATCAAACGAATCTACGATGAGCAGATTGTCACGTGAACGGGCAATGGTGTCGGTGGCAAAAAGTGCTGAGTTTTCGGTCATTGTGCGAACAAGGATGAGATATTTACAGTGTCTTGCTTGGGTTGCGCCAAGAAGCCTTTGTGCCGCTTCATCCAAGGTTTCATGAGGCTTTTGAATGCGTATGGCAATGGGCGATTCATCAATGTACATCTTCAAAAAACCGTCAATACCGTTATTGCGCTCAACAGGAACAGCATCAAAGGCTTCTAAAATACGACGTTCTATGGGAGATTTTACAAAAAATGATGCAGTGCCATCTTCAAGAACAGCAGAACGTGATTTTATCGGTATTTCAAGGCGCTGCTCCGACAAACGCACTGCCTCTTGCGCAATATCAATGCCGATTGATGCTCGATTATTCAGTTGCGCCGCAACCAGCATCGAACCGCTTCCACAAAAAGGGTCAAGCACCGTCGCGCCTTCATTACTTGCAATCGCAAGTATTCGCTCCATCAGTGCAATAGGTTTCTGTGTCGGATAACCAACACGCTCGCGGGCTTTGGGATTCAAAAAAGGAATATGCCAAACATCGGACAGAGGAACACCTTTCTTGGCATCTGCTAAAACAACATTCCCCTCTACATCACGCTTATATGCTGCTTTTCCGTGTTCATTACGGGAGCGTGATTGCAAAATTTGGTCAATGTTGGTTGTGGGCGAATACTCTCCATACAGCGTGTTGAAGAGAAAATCTGCGGTTTTACTATAAAACAGTATGGTTTGATGCGCTGAGAGCAAGCCTTTTTTGTTATTCGACCAGCGTTTGTATGACCAAATTATTTCGCTTTGAAAGTATTCCGCACCAAAAACTTCGTCCAAAAGGAGGCGTAGATGATGTGACGCTGTCGTATCACAATGCAGAAAAATACTGCCTTCTCGCTTCAATACACGATGTGATTCGTGCAAAACCTCGCGCATACAATCACGATATTCGTCTAACGATGCCCACGTGTCTTGGAAGCTATATTCTGTGCTGTTGTCGCGTGATTTTAAGCTGTGCTGCTTCTGTGTAAAAAAAGGCGGGTCAAGATAGACCACATCAATGCTTTCAGGCTTGAGCGTTGGGATAATTTTTCGGCAATCGCCGTGATATACAGGTGTTGCGGTCATTGCTCAATGGTTGGTGAAAGTGTACCGTTCTTTTTCGCGGAATTGCCCGTAGAACTGCCTACACACGAGTATTGGTGAGGTTTTCGAGTATTGCTTTTAAGTCAATCGAAGTTTTTTGTGCAAGATATTTCCAAGCCTCGTCACCCGCATAATACTCACCGCCGATGCCGAGATACAGTGTTTTCAATGTTTTTTGTACACGCAATGCCTGTTCGCGGTTAGGCATGAAAAACATCAAACGTATAGGAATCAAGCCGTAATCTCGAATTGCATTGATGCGAGTATGCTCTTTGGTAATGTGGTCACCGTCCGTAGTGGCATCGCGCCACTTGATTTCAAGAGCTTTTTGACCAATTACACAATCTATTTCAAATTCTTTGGGGCGTAAACCTTGTGAATTAGGAATGCGCATTGATGCTGCCTCCGGAAAACGCGCTTGAAAGCAGCATAAAACCGCACGTTCCAGAAATTTTCCTGCGTAATTGTAGAGAAAACGCCCTTTGTTTTGGTAGAGGTCTATCATTTTGCCTTCTTCTACCGAAACACCAAGCACAGCGTATAAGAGATAATGAGCCGTGTTGTCATTTTCCATCTCTTGGATTCGCTCTTCGGTACGTCGCGCCAATTCTTGCGCATAGTGTTGAGCAAGTTCCTGTATTTGTGGTTGGACTGCGAGGTGAAAGGAAGAAGGCATTGCTCAAGAAAAGATACATCGGTGAAGAGTCAGGACTGGTATGCTCAGTGCGCTTGTTGCATCAGCGCTATTGCTTCGGTCATAATCGCTTCAACATCAAGCATTGCCTCAATTTCATCACTTTCAAAGCGCCCTTCATAAATTTCCAGCGCAGCACGGTCAAGCGCGGTCGGAAAAACGCTGAGAAGAATTTCGCGCATATCATCCTCTGAAGCATAGTATCCACCGCTTTTGCGGCGTTTATTGATGCGTTCTATTTCGCGGACTGCGTTGCGAATGGAAACGTCCCACGAGCGTGTAGAGCGCTTTTCAACGTGCTGTTTGAGAAGATGAATAAGCAAGACAATAGAGAAACTGCCGATTTTATTGAGTTTGTCTTCTTTTGCCATTTCTTCCATTTCTCCAATCAGCATCATTGCTTCATCGTAGCGCTCTGCTTCGAGGTAAGTGCGAAGTTGTGCCAGTTCTTCCATGAGAATTGCAAGGTAAAATAGAACAAAAATATGTCCCTGTTTTGTCTAAAAATCACGGTCTGGTAACAATATCCGTAATCAGCCACTGCGCACGGTTTAATGCCTGTTCCGGCGAGCGAATACCGTAGAGCGCTTCCACGACGGCATCTTCAATCACCTTCTCAATGTCCAACCAATGCGGGTGCATCGGCGGCAAGTGCGATGTGGCGATTTGCTGCAAAAACACGTCGTTATGCGGCAACGAGCGCACAAAATCATCGTTCATCGCTTTTTTATTGGCAGGAATACCGGCATCTTGAAAATTTTTCAATAGCTCCAGAGCCTGCTTACCGTCTGTGATGTAAAGGATAAAGCGCTTTGCCAAAATCGGATTTTGTGCTTTGTAGGTAACTGCCACATAGTTGCAGCCGATAATCGAAGCGCCCTGAGGAACTTCCTTGTGGTCTTCTTTGTGGTCTTCCTTGCGGTCTTCCGTACTTGATGCTGTGCCGCTTCTGAGCGATGGCATGAGCATTACGCCGTAGTTCAATTTCGGATTTTCACGCGCAATTTTTTCAATAAGCCACGAGCCGGACATCCAGAACCCCAAATTACCACGAACAAAGATGTTATCCAACTGTCGCTGCGTTTCGATAAATCCTGACCGCGCCAGCGCCAGATACAACGTCAGCGCTTCAATGTTGGCTTTGCTGTTGATAACGACGCGCCCACTGTCATCCAGCACCGTGCCGCCTGCACTCCAAAAAAACGGAAGAATTTTTTTGTGCAGACGGTGTTCGTCCGAACCATTCGCACCGAAGCCGTAGGCGCGGTTTGTAGCGTTTCCGGCTGCCATTTGTGCATCGCCGAGCGCGTTGATAGCTTCTGCGGCGCGGAGCAGTTCCGATGCGGTCTGGGGAGGCTTCGTAAAACCTGCTTTGGCGAGAAGGTCTTTGTTGTAGAACATTGCGCGGGTGTTCAAATTCCACGGAAGCGCATAAATGCTGTCGCGGAACTTCGCGGCGGGATGCGTGTTTTCAGCGAATTTGTCAAGGTTGAATTTGCTCAAGGTCAAATTTTTCAGGACACCGCCCGACGAAAATTGCATCACCCAATCCCCGCCAAGTTCGACCACATCAGGCGCGGTGCCGGAATTAAACGCTGCAAATAACTTCGCTTTGCCTTCGTTCCATGTTAAATCCACGAGGTTTACTTTGCAGGAATTTTCCTGCTCAAACCGCGCAACAATAGCCTTCAACGCTTCACGCTGCTTGGGTTCGCTGCGAAAGTGCCAAAACGTGATTTCATCGGGCTTCGTGATAACGTCCTCTTGATTTCCGTCGCGGGCGCATTGACTCGCAAGCAGCATAAACGCTGCGGTGAGACTGAAAAGCGCAAACAGACTACGTTTGGGGATATGGTGAAGACCATTCATAATTGCGTAAAAACATTACAAAATATGTGCTGGTGAGCATAATTGCTGAAAGCATCATAAATACCGACTTGGGGACTTATTCACTACGATAAAACCCGCCGTACTGCTTGGTCAATTACGGTGAGCGGGGAGTGATTATCTGCCGAAATCGGGCGAATATCTCGGTGGGCTTGCTCTTCGAGAAGGCGCATTATATCTGCTTCTTCGCGCAAGCACACGATACCGTATTCTTCAAATGGCAGCCAAAAATAATCATCCGGTACGGAAATTTGATAGGAAAACGTCGGAATACCAACCGAAGCCGTTTCCAGAAGTGCCATCGAACTAAAGCCCACAGCCAAGCAATTATCACGCAAAACTTCATCAAAGGAAGCAGTGTCAAGCCGCATGGTTACTCGCTTGCGAATATTGTTCTCTTCGTCAATATCCCTCATCCCTTCGCCCTCATCCCTTTGAACAGCTTCCTGCCAAGGTTCGCGGGATTCCATCGGGTGCGGGCGAATAATCAACTCACCGTTAAAGCCGCACAAACGTAGGCTTTGGAGTAATCGGGGAACAACGGTAAATTCGTTAATTGGCTTTTCGGGATAATAATGCTTGATATTTTCGCAGAAAAAGCGGATACGGCGAATCGGCGTGGTTACTGCTTTGGAGCGAGCATCAGCGTACTGCGCAGCGATATTTGCCAAATGCGGATTGCCGGAGATAAGAACGCTTGTTCCGGGCAGTTCCGCTTCCGCCTCACGTTTCATGCGCCCGTCAGCAACAAAGAGTGTTTGCGGCTGAGAGACCGTGCCGTTCAGCGTAAAACGTTTTTGATAATTCGACCAAAAATCCAGAATAGAAAACGTTGGAATCCCGCGCTCATTGGCAAATCGCACGGCAAGGCGCTCCAAATTGGAATTAAAACTTGTGGCGGTAAAAACGGCTTGAGGCTTGATTTTATCAAGGATTCCGGCAATATCCTCCGGCTCTGCCGAAAGTTCATTCGGGAAGTCGGGCGTAGTGATAGTCCGAACTGTGTGAGCAACAACACTTGTACTTGTAGGTTTTATGCGCTCTGCTGCCGGTCCGAGCAATAGCAAATGAGATTGAAGGTCATGGCGAGCCGCATAATACTCAATAACGGGTTTGATGACATTCGCACCGCCCGGGTCGTGTGCAACAAAGAGGATAGATTTCATGCGGTTTTTGAGGCTATAACGTAACTGTCTTTAGAGATAATTGTCCACGAATCACACGAATTTTCACGAATACATATAAATTTTTATCTGAGCTAAATATGATTCGTGTCAATTCGTGCGATTCGTGGATAAATTCTATGGAATCTGACCGATGACGACCATTTGAGGCTAACCGATAATTTTGCGTAAAAAAGAAAGTTTTCCTGCGTAAGGAGCGTAGCGCATTTTGAGGTCTCCAAAACTCGGTTTGGAAAGAATACTCCGTTTGTGCGAGAAAGCATCAAAACTGTGTTTGCCGTGATAACCGCCAATGCCGCTATCGCCCACACCGCCAAAGGGCAAGCCCGGAACGGTCAAATGCGTAACGGTGTCGTTAATACAGCCGCCGCCGGAAAGTGTATTTTCCATGACTTTGCGCTGAATGGTTTTGTCTTCGCTGAAAACATAGAGTGCAAGCGGCTTCGAGCGGTCATTGACAAATTCGATAGCTTCTTCAACGCGGGAATAGGTCATCACGGGCAGAATCGGACCAAATATTTCGTCTTGCATCACACGTTTCTCCGGTGCGACATTGCGCATGATTGTTGGTGCGATATAGCGTTCTGCGGCATCGGTTTCACCGCCCACATACACATCGCCGTCGCCCAAATACCCCGCTAGTCGGTCAAAATGGCGGTCGTTGATAATACGCGGAAAATCAGGACTTTGCTGAGGATTGTCACCGTAAAACTCGCGCACGGTCTCTTTCATTTTCGCTAAAAACGGCTCTTCGATTGCCTTGTCGAGCAAGACGTAATCAGGCGCGACGCAGGTTTGTCCGGCATTCAAAAACTTTCCCCAGACAACACGACGTGCGGCAACGGTCAAATCAACGTTTTTATCCACAAAACACGGGCTTTTCCCGCCAAGTTCCAGCGTCGTTGGCGTAAGGTGCTTGGCTGCTGCTTGTGCGACAATGCGCCCAACTTCTGTCCCGCCTGTGAAAAAGATGTAATCCCATTTCTGCTCCAAAAGCCGCGTATTTGTTGCCACGCCGCCTTCCACCACGCTCACATACTCTACGGGAAAAACGCTGCGTACTAATTTCGCAATGACGTTGGAGGTGTGCGGAGCAAGTTCCGACGGCTTCAAAACGGCACAGTTCCCTGCCGCAAGCGCTCCCACAAAAGGAGCCATGAGGAGTTGAAAAGGGTAATTCCAAGGGCTGATGATGAGCGACACACCAAACGGCACGGGGTACACACGCGCCCACGCCGGAGCAACAACTATCGGTGAACTCACGCTTTTCGGCTTTGCCCACGAGCGAATGTGCTTCAGCGTATGTTTTAATTCTTCCAGAACAAAACCTACTTCCGAAACATAGCCTTCAAATTCACCTTTGCGAAAATCGTTGTAAAGAGCGCGTAAAATCTCGTTTTCATGCGTACGAATTGCTTCTTGCAATTTGCGTAAATACATGATGCGAAATTCGACATCCTTCGTTTGGCGTGTCTCGAAAAACTCGCGTTGTTTTGCCACAAGATTTTGTGCGGCTTCGGAGGAAATATCCTCAATGATTGCGGATGTGCTTAGAGTTACCATGATGCTGCGAAGAGAGATGATTACTTGTTTGCGTGTTAATGTACCGTCAAATCTATCAAATATCTTCATGATACTCTATGTTTTTTTGCAGATTTGAGGAAGAAAAGCAGGTCGGGTAACGACAGTACAGACTTCGGTTGATTCTTGCTTGCGGATTCCTTGATACTGCATTACTTCATTTTCTCACTTTTTCAGTAATAGCCCAGCTTTTTTACAACAATGAAAGTACAAATCTTCGATACCAACACAGGGTTTTACCATTTTGAATTAGACAGCGTTCAATCTACCTTTCATCTTCATCCCGCCACCGAAATTATCATTGCCCGCGAAGGGACGTTTTCTATAACAACAACTCACAAAACATCACAATCGCTGAGGTTTGCGGTGATTGATGCAGGAGTGCGTCATAGACTTGAGGCTGAAAAAGCACAACTGACGATTCTCATGGTCGAGCATCAAAGCCTCGTCGTTGCTGAATGTATGAGGTGCTGCGGGTTATTGTTGCACAATAGTTTGGGGTGTTATACCTCAGAAAAAGATTCTGAGCAGTGGAATACTCTAATGTCTAAATTAAAGCAAAGCATCAGGCGTGAAGCGATTTCCCGCCACTATGACGAGCGCGTTCGGCGTGTTGTGGAGCATATCGGCAGCAATCATGTTGAGTACCATACCATGATTCCTACCTTGCAGGAACTTGTGCATCTGTCTGAAAGCCGATTGTCGCATCTTTTCAAGGAAAATGTTGGGGTTTCATTGAAAAAATACCTGCTTTGGAGCAAGCTCAAATCCGTTATTAACCTGCATCTTTATCAGCAGGAAGATGTATTTAGCGCCTTGATACAGAGCGGCTTCTACGACCATGCGCATTTTTGTCGTGCGTTCAAAATGATGCTTGGCGTTCCACCGACATTTGCGTACAATAGCAGAAGCGTACAATTTTTTGCGTGAGGACTGCCGTACTTTTGCTGTGAACACAGTATATATCATGCTTTCACAACAATTTACTCAGCATTATGACACATAACAACACGACACCACGCAGTAGGGTACAAATACGAGCAATGCAGCATCAAGACATGGCTTCGCTGAAAGCGGTGATTGATTCGAGCGGGCTTTTTCCTTCCGAATTTCTTGATGATATGACCACAGAATATTTTGCGAATCCCACAACAAATGAAATCTGGCTTGCGGCAGAGCAAGATAATACGCCGATGGCAGTGGCATACTGCGCACCGGAACGTCTCACAGACGGCACGTATAATCTCTATCTCATTGCCGTTCACAAGCAGACTCAGGGCGTTGGCATTGGTAAAGCGATAATGCAACACGTTGAACGGCTCCTTTTTGAGAAAGGCGCAAGAATACTCCTTGTCGAGACATCGGGGCTGCCGGAATTCGAGCGCACACGAGCTTTTTACGACAAGTGCAATTACACACGAGAGGCGGTCATACGCGATTTCTACAAAGCTGGAGAAGATAAAGTGGTGTTTTGAGCTAATGGTGACATTTCTGAATAATGGCAGCACAAAAAATCGTGACGATACAAAAGTCCTGTACGCCTTACCAAATCTTGCGTACAGGTTTTTCTGTTTCAAAGGCAGTTTGCGAACAAATGCCCTCGAAGCAAAGTAGAATTTGGCATTGCGGTATATCAAGGTATCTTGCCCCCAAGAACTGTTGGGACACAACGGCATTAATCTGACGTTTGTGGTTTAACACCTTCAAACTACGACAAAACATTCGTATATTTACTGAGAACTACGGGTTTTTTGGCAGTACAAGGTGAAAACTGCTTCAAATCTATCTTCTCGCTAATGAGGCAATTTTGGACAAGCACGTGTTTACGCTACTTCTACAAAATTTCCATAGTTCTCAGTATTTAGCAGCAATGATATAACCAACAATATGACAAACACTAAAAGTAAGAAATCATTCGTAACAATAAATTTAACTCTATTTTTTTTGACTTTTCAAATATCATCTTGCACAGGACAAGTGAAAGAAAAACCAATTAAGACTACCACAAAAAATGGAGTAAACTACAAGACAATCAATTCAAAGCAAAGCACAATATTCCCGCAAATCCATACTAATTTAAACGGAATGGTGAGGGAGTTTGTAAGGACAATGTATCAAGATACAAAAGGGAACTACTGGTTTGGATCAAACGGAAATGGGATTATCCGCTACGATGGGCAAACACTTGAACAAATTACAATCGAAGAAGTCAATCCATACATGAGGGTTATAGAAATTGTAGAAGATAAAACAGGCAATGTGTGGTTTGGAACTTCAGAAGGACTCATAAAATACGATGGCACAAGATTTACAAGATTTTCAAAAAAAGATGGATTGCAAGGTAAGGATGAGGAAATTTGGGGTTTAATAGTTGACAAAAGCGGAATAATTTGGGTTGGTGCGACTGGAGGAGTTAGTCATTTTAATGGTGAGAAGTTTATACCTTTTTCGTTGCCGGATTCAATGGTCGAAAATCCGCAGCATATGCTATCTAATAAATTGGTTTTTAAAATTATAGAAGACAAGAGTGGAACCATTTGGCTTGCTACTGATGGAAATGGAATTTTCAAATACAGTAAAGGAAAATTTGCTCATTTAACCAACAAGAATGGACTGACCGACAATAATACTTCGGATATCTTAGAGGACAAGCAAGGAAATATTTGGATTGGAACTTTTTATGGAGGTACAAGTAAATTTGATGGAACTACTTTCACCAATTTTACAAAAGATGGGATTATTAAAGGTGTAGAAACCGTTGGCTTTTATGAAGATAGAAAAGCAAACATTTGGTTTACGGCAGAAAATGTTGGAGTATATAAATATGATGGAAAAAATTTCACATTATACACTACTGAAAACGGATTAACTTCAAATCTTGTTCTTAGTATCTTTGAAGATAACAAAGGACAACTTTGGTTTGGAACTTGGCAAGGCATATGCATTTTTGACGGTGAAAAATTCGTGAATGCTAAATACAAGGAACCTTGGACGAAGTAAAAATAGCTGTTACTTACAGCCGTTTTGCGAAAGCAGGGATTTTGTGCTTCTATGAAAGTGAAGTGCTAAAAATCCCCGCCTTCGCAAATCCGTAAACCGTTAGCGGTTAGGTGAAAACAATGATAAATGACATTAAACAATCCCTTACAAGCCCAAAATTGCTTTCAATATGGTAAAAATGCTTTTCCTTGCGCTGATGTTATGTCCTATAATTGGGTTTTCTCAGGTTTTGACGAATAGTACAGTCATTAGCATTACAAAAACATGGTCTTTGCGACCCGTTGGATACACCTACCCTATAAGTATATCTGTCCCAAGCGGTTCGGTTCCACAAGGTGGCTTTCCTGTCTGTATTTTACTTCATGGTAATGGCTCTCAGAACCTAGGGAGTTTGGCAGGACCGCCAATGCTTGCTCCACTTCAATTTGGTTCGGTACTTCCATGCCATATACTTGTTGCTCCTACCGGATTTGAAAATAGTTGGAATATCTGCTCCGAAAACAGCGATGCCCCTGATGTTGAGATGATTAATGACCTTGTCAATACCTTGCAACGCTACTCCAACGTCAATCCCAATAAAATCCGAGTATTAGGGACATCCAATGGAGCCGGCTTAGCTAATCGGATTTTTATAGAAAATACGAATCCGGGAATTGATATGGTGTGCGCAATTGTTTCCCATCTGAATGATTTCCAATATCATACAGGAAATTTTCATAAGCCAAGCGGTATAACGAATTCCACGAGTTCATTCTGTGGCTATGATGTTATTTCACGTCCTTTAACGACAAGAAAATACTTGAGTATCAGCAACGTGAACGACCCCATAATTCCATACCTCGGTGGCTCTTCTGTGGTAGGAGCAACCTTTTTACCAGCAGAAACCGCCGCTCTCAATATAGCAACCTATAAAGGTTATACGGGAAGTTTCGTAACTCCCGGAACAGCAATAGGTAGTGGCACTTCTGCAATTACGGAATTTTCGTATTTATCCGGAAATGTGGTTCATATAAAAGGGAACGCGGGGCATCAGGCAAATGCTGCTCAAAAAACCTATATTACAAATTATTTTGCGGACTGTGTGACTGCATCGGTAGGCGTTAAAGATAATACCGTATCCACCACAATAGGAGTTCATCCTAATCCTGCCAACGACGTGCTTACTATTATCGTAAAAGCATCGTTGTTGGGTGTGGGCTACGCTGTCTATGATAATCTTGGCAGAACCCTCTTGTTCGGGAAAATACAATCAGAATACACCCGTATTGATATAACAACCTTGCCAAAGGGGATGTACTATCTCATTATCGGAGGGAATGTGGAAGAGGTTGTAAAAGTAGTGAAGAATTGAAACCTTGACAATATCTACACCGTCACAATATTATTTTTCTATCACGCTCATCTGCATAGACGACTATGAAGAATAACAATCAAACCATTGATGGAATATCAGGAATCATCGAAGCAAGCCTGTACGTGTTTGGCTTCATCATTCTGTTCTTCGTTTTACAGCCGACCATTGACGAGAACATTTCCGGGATAGACAAACTAAAATTTATTATGGACAATAGTTCGGACATTGTGAAAACTGAAAGTTAGATAAAAATCTTCTCAATCAAAAAAAGCAAACCTCGTAAAACTATGAAAAACAACAAGTATAGTCTAATTTCAAAAACCTTAATCTACCTTTGCCGAATTAGTTGGTAGTTGCTTGGCGGATGGCTTGGGCGGCTACTGCCAACTAATTCCCAATAGCCTTATGCAGTTTTAGTGCTGAGAAAAAACAATGCTTTACGGTGAATTTGCTCTAAACGGCTCATCCAAATTTATCTAACTTTCAGTCTAAACTTCAGCTTGTTTATCTTTTTCGATTTTTTGGGGTATAACTTTAATTTTTCAATTCACGCAACAAAGCCCCTTCCAACCATGACCATTACTCATTCGCGCGCACTGCTTCTTTTAGCATTTACGGCGGTATTATGGAGTTCCGGCGGCGTTTTTATCAAACTTGTTCAATGGGATGCACTTTCGATTGCGGGGGTGCGTAGCGCCATTGCAGCCATTGCCATCGGCTTGGCTACACCGCCCCGCGCCCGTACGCCGCGAACAATGACGCGATTTGAAATTGGCGCTGCCATTGCGTGTATGCTGACGATGATAATGTTTGTGGCGGCGACAAAACTCACCACTGCGGCTAATGCTATTTTGCTGCAATACACCGCACCTGTCCACGTGGCACTGTTTGGTTCATGGCTTCTGGGAGAGCGAACAACACGGCTTGATTGGCTGACGATTGGAGTTGTGTTTGCGGGGATGCTTCTGTTTTTTTTGGGCGGGTTGTCTGCGGAAAATATGCTTGGAAACGGCTTGGCTATTGCAAGTGGGATGAGTTTTGCATGGTTGGTACTGTTTACTCGGAAAAATATTCAATTTCTCCACGAAAGTCTTGGCGCAAATGCCCCGCAATCAGCATCAGACGGTGTTTTCTGGGGAAATCTTCTTACGGCAATTATTTGTCTGCCTTTTGCTGTGCAGTCGTTAGCATCAGGTTTTATGCCGCCTTTGACAAGTTGGTTGGGGATTATTCTGCTGGGGGTGTTTCAGTTGGGATTGTCTTACGCACTGTATTCCCGTATCATTCCTCACGTTTCGGCACTTGAGGCAATTTTGATTCCTGTGGTGGAGCCGCTCTTAAATCCGATTTGGGTAGCTATTTTTGCCGGAGAACTTCCTGGATTCTGGTCAGTTGTTGGCGGTGTCATTGTCGTCGGAGCAATAACCATGCGTAGTTTGCTGGTGATGAACCATGAGCACAAGCGCATGAAGTAGGTGGTGAATGATGCAGCATGATTGTACCAATGGAGAATCATGTGCAAAAGCTTGGTTTAATGCGCCTCTGAATATTATTGCTCAAACTCGGTATATTTCAAAAATGCGGATACAGCGAGAACCATCACAAACGAGATAATAATTCCCCACATCGCTTGTGAAAGCAACTTTTTTTCTTGTCCAGCATATTCGGGACGTCCAACGCGGCGGAAGAGCAGAAATGAGCGTGCAACGAGTGTGCCGCCCACAATAGCAACGAAAATAATGGAAAACATATCGCAATGAAATATTAAAGTATAGGTGTCGTGTACCGTCCTGAAATTTTACACGCTTTGCTCGGCTTTTTCTTTTTGAGGCCAAATTTTCGAGGCGACAATAGAACCAATTAAGACGAAAACAACGAATCCAAGCGCCAAACCAATGGGAATTTTGTAAATGTCCATAATCAGCATTTTCACGCCAATAAACGTCAGAATTATCGAAAGTCCAAATTTCAGATAATGGAACAGATTCATAATTCCTGCAAGGGCGAAGTACAACGAGCGTAAGCCCAAAATAGCGAAGATATTAGACGTATAGACAATAAACGGGTCTTGCGTTACGGCAAAGACCGCCGGAATGGAATCCACAGCAAAAAGAATATCCGTTGCTTCGACAATAAGCAGCACGATAAACAGCAGTGTTGCTTTGCGCACACCGTCTTCAATCACAAAAAAGTTGCTGCCGTGATATTTGTCGCTCACAGGGAAAAAGCGTCGGAATAATTTCACGAGGATATTGTCTTCGGGATTAACTTCATCGCCTTTGTCAAATGCCATGCGAACACCGGTAATTACCAAGAACACACCGAAGAGATAAAGAATATAGTGGAACTGCGCGATAAGTACCGCTCCCACACCGATAAAGAGCGCTCGCATCACTAATGCACCGATAATGCCCCAAAACAAGACTTTATGCTGGTAATCGGCAGGAACTTTGAAGTAGGAAAAGACAAGAAGAAAAACGAAGAGATTATCAACGCTAAGAGATTCTTCCAATAAATATCCTGCAAGAAACTCCAATGCAGCGTCGTGTCCCCGAGTGTACCACACACCCACATTAAAAATGAGCGCAAGACTAATCCACACAGCGCTCCACGTCAGGGCTTCACGCATAGTGACGGTATGCGATTTCCGATGAAAAACGCCCAAATCAAGCGCCAACATCAGAAAAATAAAAATGTGGAATCCTATCCACCAATATGTTTGTTCGGGCATGGCTGTATCCTTAGAAGTAAAAAGCCGCTACGAAAAAACGCTGAGAACCGCACCGCCACAGAGTTTCGCGTGATTGTTGCAAACATTTCGCCAAATGCACGAGACGCGAGAGGGGACGAATTTCGTGCATATTGTTTCTGAATTATTCCGTAATTTAGTAAAAATCTGTTACCGTGCATGGAAAATCGCACAAACAGAAAAGATTTTGCATTTAATTATTATCACCAACCAACTATGGAAGCACATCGCATTCAAGCGCATGAACAATCTACAACAAAAGGGCGCTTTGTTTCAAATAAAGACGAGACGATTCCTCTGTTCAAGAATCCCGTTCTCGAATATTTTTCCCATATTCACCCCGTAACACCGCTTGTAACCTTTATTCCTGTTGCGGCTGTTACGACCTATTACTCCGTGCTTGCCGTCGGCACGTTGCTGACACTTGCTCTTTTTGCTGCGGGTGTCCTTTTTTGGACGCTTACCGAGTATGTTTTGCACCGTTGGGTGTTTCATTATCACCCGAAATCCGAAATAGGGCAAAAGGTACATTTTCTCGTTCATGGTATTCACCACGATTATCCACGCGATTCAACACGCCTTGTGATGCCTCTGCTGGTGAGTATTCCGCTTGCAATCTTGTTCTATCTTGCGTTTGCAGGCGCTCTTGGACAATACGCAAACGGGGCGTTTTGCGGATTTATCGTCGGTTATATGGTGTATGATTCTATCCATTACGCAACTCACCATTTGCCGATGAAAGGCAGAATCGGGCGTTTTCTCAAGACCTACCATATGCGCCACCATTACCAAGACAGTGATACAGCATACGGTGTAAGCAATCCGCTTTGGGATTACGTTATTGGTACTGTTCCACAATACCTCAAAAATGATGCCAAAAGTGAAGAGTTTAATTCTAAAGAGAAAGTGTAAGTACAAAACTTGGCAGCATTTGGTTGTTTGATATTTTTAACGGACATTTGTACACAAGATAATTTCTCCTCATTTTTCAATTTTTCAAGCTATGGCACAGATGAAAGAAACCGTTGTGCAAGTTCTTGCGCCGATTTGCGGCACGGTGAACGTGACAGAACATTGCGGCGAAACGACCTTTATGATTGATAAAGGTGATATTTGCGATGCCGTCCGCGAACTCCGTGATAATCCACGCACAAAATTTGAGTTGCTGATTGATATTACGGCGGTGGATTATTTTCGCCGAAATCATCGCTTTGAAGTCGTGTATGTGCTGTTTTCCTTAGACCACAATGAGCGCATCTGCCTCAAAGTGCCGCTTGAAGAATACGAAGAACCGCACTGCCCGACCGTAACGGATGTGTACGAAGCGGCAAATTGGTACGAGCGCGAAACCTACGATATGTACGGCATTATCTTCAACGGGCATCCTGATTTACGCCGTTTTTATATGCCCGAGGATTTTGTGGCTCCCGAAACAGCAGAACCGCTCTATCCGCTCCGCAAAGACTTCCCACTTATGGGGATTCCCGGTTCATTGCCGATGCCGGAGAAAAATCCGCAGTATTGAAAAACCTCACTGCATTACAGCTATACAGCGCCCTTTCAACCCTGTTTGAAAGGGCGTTTTTTTCGTTATGATTTGTGCGCCTAGTAAAGGCTACTTCAAATTCCACACAATATTTCCGTTTTCCGTGTTTTTTCCGTAACTTAGTAGGCTGTACTCTAAAAATGCAGTACAACCGTTTTTTGTCTACGCAAAGTCTGTCTGCACAAAGATTGATGAATCGTCTGACTGTCGTTGCTACTCTTGACCATTGTTGCTTCTCTATGGCTCATCGTAACAGTTTTCGTTTTCCCGTCGTGTTTGTGGTCGTATTTGCCTTTGTTTGGGCATTGCAACCGCATTATGCCTTTGCACAATCTGCAGAGCGCTCTTTTGCACGGGCAAACGAAACCTACAAAAATGCTGATTACAAGCGGGCTGCGCAGATGTATGAAGACCTTGTAAAAGAGGGAATTGAGGCTGAAGAAGTGTATTTCAATTTGGGTAATTGTTACTACAAACTTGGAAATATGTCGGCAGCAATTTTGAACTATGAACGCGCACAGCGCCTTGCGCCGACAGATGAAGACATTGATTTCAACCTTGAATTAGCCAAAAGCCGCATCACCGATAAAATTGACCCTGCGCCGCAATTTTTCATCATTAAGTGGTGGCGAATGTTTGTTGCGTTAGCTACGCCAAGCGCATGGAGTCTGGTTGGTGTTGTCTTTGTTTGGCTGTTTTGTATCGCAGCAGCGCTCTTTTTTATTGCACGCTCACCAACAGTTAAAAAGACGTTTTTTGTGCTTGGTATTGTTACGTTGATTTGCGCGACGCTGATGTTCACGTTTGCGTTTCAGCAGCAGCACAAAGCCGTCAGCGCGATTGTTTTTGCCTCCAGCGTCGTGATTAAAAGCGAGCCGCAAGAGGTTTCAAAAGACCTTTTTGTGTTGCACGAAGGCACGAAAGTAGATGTTCTCGGCACCGACGGCGAATGGTGTAAAGTTCGCATTGCCGACGGCAGCGTCGGCTGGATGCGGATTAACACGATTCGCGTGATTTGACGGATAGTTTGAAATTATCCTCCAACAATAACTCTAAACACTGTTTCCTCAACTATTTCACCGGAGAAGTCCAAATGTTCTTGCTTATTCTTGGCATCATTATCGCGCTTTTGGGACTGGTTCTCGGGAGCTTTAATCAAAACCTTCGTAAGCTACGATGGGTACTGGTATTGGTCGGTATTGTCGTTGCATTTTTAGGCTCCGGTACAGCAACATTTCGGCAAATTGACGCAGGACACGTCGGCGTTCAAAAAATCTTCGGGAAAGTGCAAGATAACGTGCTGTACGAAGGTTTGAGTATTGTGAATCCGCTTGCAAGCGTTATCGAAATTTCCACGCAAACGAAGAATTACACGATGTCCTCCGTAACCGACGAAGGACAAAAACTGGGCGACGACGCAATTCGTGTGCTTGCTGCCGACGGTTTGGAAGTGACGATTGATATGACTGTTTTGTACCGCGTTCTTCCGCAAGATGCGCCGCGTATTATCCGCGAAATTGGTGAGGATTTTGAGAACAAAATTGTTCGTCCGCTCACCAGAACACGTGTCCGCGACAACGCCGTCGCCTTTAGTGCTGTTGAGCTGTACTCAACAAAACGCGAGGCATTTCAAACCAACATCAAAACCAGCATTGAGAAGGACTTCCGCGATAGGGGCTTAGTCTTGGAACAGCTTTTGGTGCGGAATATCACCTTGCCTGCTTCGGTGAAAGAGAGTATTGAGCGCAAAATTACGGCAATTCAAGACGCACAGCGTATGGAGTATGTCCTCGAAAAAGGTAAGCAGGAAGCAGAACTGAAGCGCGTTGAAGCGCGTGGTGTTGCCGATGCGCAGCAGATTTTAAGTTCTGCTCTGAGCGACAAAGTTCTTCAATACGAAATGATTAAAGCACAGCGTGAGTTAGCAAATTCGCAAAACAGCAAAATTATCATCATGGGCGGCGGCAAAGGCGTACCGCTTATGTTGAGTGATAAATAAACCAGGACAATACATTGTTTATCAAAGTTACCAACGTTTCATCAAACCATTTTTTATCAATTCATTGGAGATTTTATGAGATTTTTCGCGGTCATCGCAGTATGCGTTCTTTTCTGCTCCTGCGATTCGATGTCGCAACAAAAAGCGAAATTGAAAACAAAGCAAGATTCCGTCAGCTATTCCATTGGTGCGGACATTGGACGCAGCATGAAAAAGCAAGACCTTGAGTTGGATTTGAACGTGATGCTTGCCGGTATGAAAGACGCTATGGGCGGTAAAATGCAACTTACCGACGAGCAGATGCAAGTCGTTATGCAGTCATTCCAATCGGAAATGATGCAAAAAATGCAAGCAAAACGTGAAAAAGAATCTGCTGAAAACATTGCTCAAGGCAAAAAATTCTTGGACGAAAACGCTAAAAAAGAAGGCGTGAAGACCACCGCAAGCGGCTTGCAATACAAAGTTATCAAAGCAAACGAAGGCGGAAAAACTCCGTCCGACACGAACACTGTCCGCGTTCACTATCGCGGTACGCTCATCAATGGCACAGAGTTTGACAGTTCCATTAAACGCGGTCAGCCGGCAGAATTTCCCGTTAACGGCGTTATTCGCGGGTGGATTGAGGCTTTGAAACTCATGAAAACCGGTGAAAAATTCCAACTCTTCGTTCCGGGCGACCTCGGTTATGGCGCTCAAGGCGCTCCGCCGAACATTCCGCCACACGCGGTCTTGATTTTTGAAGTGGAATTGCTGGAAATTGTCAAGTAATTTCGGAACGTTTCTGTATATGTTTCCCGCTTTTGTCTTGCTGAATGGAAGAGATAAAAGCGGGATTTTTTTGTGCCTATTGCCAAAGTACACGATAAAATTTTCTCCCTCGTGGCACAAACACTCTTGTTATCCGCAGGAGTGTTTCTGTGCCACGAAGTATAATTTTGTAGCTGATTAGAAGGATATTGTCGTGTACATTGACCGAAAATATTTGCGCCGGATGCGCGAAAACGGTAATTTGGGAGTCTTGCGACATTTTGCTGAACTATGTACATTATCAAATGTCGTACACGATTTTCTTTACGTTTCAGGAGTGTGGACAATGGTTGCAACAGCACCTGTACATCAAGGAAAAAACGGCACATCTGCCGCAGACATCCGCTACCAATCGGGTTTTGGGAATGAATTTGCGTCCGAAGCGCTTCCCGGGGCGCTTCCTCAGGGACAGAACTCGCCGCAGCGTGTTCCCTACAATCTTTATGCCGAGCAGGTAAGCGGCACGGCGTTTACCATGCCGCGTTCGCAAAACCGCCGCACGTGGCTGTATCGAATCCGTCCGTCGGTTGTGCATACGCCGTTTGTGCAAATTGACAACGGGCTTATTCGCAGCACACCATTTGACGAAACGCCGACTTCGCCCAATCAACTGCGCTGGAACCCGCTTCCCGCGCCGAAAGCAGGGACGGACTTTGTAAGCGGCATCGTAACAATGGGCGGGAGCGGCGAGGTAACAACGCACGTCGGCTGCGCGATTCATCTCTACGCCGCAAATACGTCCATGACGGACAGGTATTTTTACAATGCCGACGGCGAAATGCTGATTGTTGTGCAAAAAGGGCGGCATTTGTTCAAAACCGAACTCGGCATTTTGGAAGTGCAACCGGGCGAAATCTGCGTCATTCCTCGCGGTATCAAGTTTCAAGTGGAAGCGCCGGAGGGTGAAATTCGCGGATATATTTGCGAAAATTTCAGCTCGTCGTTTCGGTTGCCGGATTTGGGACCAATTGGCGCAAACGGGCTTGCCTACCCGCGTGATTTCCTTTCGCCTGTGGCAGCGTTTGAAGAAAAAGATGGTGATTTCCGCGTCATTGCAAAGTTTCACGGCAATCTTTGGGAAGCGCATATTGACCACTCGCCGCTTAATGTCGTGGCGTGGCACGGGAATTACACGCCCTACAAATACGATTTGAAGAATTTCCAAACGATAAACACCGTCAGTTTTGACCACCCCGACCCGTCTATTTTCACAGTTTTGACGGCTCCGTCGGAGATTCACGGTACGGCAAATATTGACTTCGTGATTTTCCCGCCGCGCTGGATGGTTGCCGAAAATACCTTCCGCCCACCGTGGTTTCATCGGAACTTCATGAACGAGTTTATGGGCTTGATTTATGGCGTGTATGATGCGAAGGAAGAAGGTTTTGTGCCGGGCGGATGCAGTTTGCATAATTGTATGTCCGGGCATGGACCCGATTCGGCAACCTACACCAAAGCCGTCAATGCTGAGTTGAAACCGCATTACATTGATGCCACGCTTGCCTTTATGTTCGAGACGCGCTTTGCGGTGAAGCCGACGAAATTTGCGCTTGAAACAGGTATGTTGCAACGCGATTATTTTGAGTGCTGGCAAGGCTTGAAATCAACATTTGACCGCACATGGAAACCGGACACGAATTAACATCGGATATGGAAACAATCACTTCACCACAACCTGAAGAATTGATACGCTACCGCACACTCTTTGCCGCGATGCTCTGCTTTTATGCGGGGCTCATGCTCTGGGTTGGTGCGGTAGCATTTTTTGGTATCGGCGTAGCGCCTGTGATGTTCAAAGTGTTGCCCTCGAAAGACCTCGCCGGAGCGTTGAACAGCGTGATTTTGCACCGCTTGAACGTGGTGGAATTAGTCGGCGCAACACTCACAGGAGTAGCATTTGCGCTACTTTTCCCACTCAAAGCCGACAAACAGTACCGCATAGCACTTGCACTGTTGGTTACAATGGTCGTGCTTTGGGCTGCCTACGCGCTCGGATTGACGGCAGAAATGAAGAGTTTGCGCCGCGCTATTAACAGCTTCGACACGCCCGATACGGCTTCACTGCCGCTTGTGGAGCGCTTTCGCGGGCTTCATCATTGGTATTCGCGCTTAGTAAGCGCGAATTTGCTTGTGGGGCTGGGGCTGTTTGTTTGGCAGACACGGTTTTTTCTTCATTTAATCCGTGGAATTGTCTCCACGAATCACACGAATTGACACGAATCTTACTTTTGACGAGAAAGAATCAACAATCTTGTGAATGTCCTGACTTGTGAGGATTCGTGCGATTCAGGGACAATTCACTCCTCTTCTCCCCGACGCATCTCCCCCACTATGAAATTTCCCCGTTTACCTGACCTGCGCACCGCATCATACCTCACTCTCTCCGGCTTCCTGCTTGGTATCGGCTTTGCTCCGACGTGGCTTGGAATACTGGCATACTTAGGTTTCGTGCCGCTTTTGTTGGTGTTAGAGCGTACCGAAGGTGTCTCGCAAACACTTCGGCGCTTGTATTGGACATTTTTTGTGTTTCACGGTGTGAGTAATTGGTGGGTAAGTTCGTGGCAGCGCGAAGCAGACCCGTATCTCATGGCGGCAGGAATAGCGCTGTGGCTGGGACATCCGTTCTTTTTTGCCGTGCCGATGCTTGGCTATACCTTCATTCGGAAGCGCTTGGGACGCGCAGCAGCACTTGGTTTGTTGCCGTTTTTGTGGACGGCGTTTGAATGGTTGCATGGTTTGGGTGAAGCCTCGTACCCTTGGCAAGCGCTTGGTTACACGCAAATTTTTTACACGCCGCTTGTGCAAATCGCCGATGTGACGGGCGTTTGGGGGCTTTCCTTTGTGGTGGTGCTGTTCAACAGCCTTGCTGCTTGGTTGGTGTTCTCGGTTATAGCACAATCCATATCAGGCGAAACTCCGCTTGCCGTGCGTATCACAAAAGCCCTGTATTTGTGCCGTTTTCAGATTGTTTTGGGAATTGGTGTTCTGCTTGCGCTGCTTGGGTACGGTATGCTGCGGGTGCGGGATTTTTCTCACGACAAACTCTCGCAACGTCACGCTTTTACTCGCGTTGGGATAATTCAACCCAATATCAATCCTTGGGGAAAATGGCAAGGCAGCCCACAGGAACAGGTACTGTTGCACTTGCACTTAGCAGATTCGTTGAGGATGATTACGCAAAAAACAGTACAAAAAAGCACCACAGACACCGCATCAAACCTTGATTTCGTCCTTTGGAGCGAAACCGCAATTCCCTACCGCATTTTGTTACCACAAAATTCTGCATTTTTGGAAATGCTGCGCCAGTGGACAGACAGCACGAAAACCGCCATTGTAAGCGGTTTACCGAGCGATCGCCTGTACAAACGCCGTGCAGACGCGCCCCTTACGGCATCGGTTATTCCCCGAATGTTCGACACGATTTATGCGGAAAGTTTCAACTCCGCAATGGTACTTGCCCCGGGCAGCAATATCGCCCACAGCGACGTACTTACGCCGTATCCGCCCACGCTGCCGATTCATCGCAAAATGAAACTCACACCGCTCGCAGAGCGCGTACCTTACGCAGAAACCTTTGCCTTTGCCGTCAAAGCGCTGACGTGGGGCGTAGGCATTTCCGGTTGGGGTTTGGGGCGAGAGCAAAAGCCACTCCCGCTAGTGCGCGAAAAAGATACTGTACAAATCGGCATGGTCATTTGCATTGAATCCATTTATCCGGCGTTTGTGGCGGAATATGCCCGCAAAGGCGCGAATATCCTTGCTGTTATCACCAACGACGGTTGGTTTAATCACACGCCCGGACCCGAACAGCACTACATGATAGCAGCAATGAGGGCTGTGGAGAGTAAACGCTATGTGGTTCGCTGCGGCAATACGGGTATTTCGGGCGTTTTGACACCGCTTGGCACATCGCTTCACCGCACCACTATTGACACACAAGCCGTTCTCGCAGAAACAGTGCCGCTTTTGGATGAACAAACACTCTATGCGCACTTTGGTGATTGGCTTCCAGAAACGTCGTGTTTGCTGGTGTTGGTGGTGATTGTTTGGGCGTGGTGGAAGTTTCGGCACAATATTTCATCGTAGTACAACAGCATTGTAAAACGTCGTACAAAGTGGTAATTTTACCAACCTGTGAAGAAACCAGCTATTCTTCACAAAAGACCAATTTTCCACCCTTTCCCAAATCATGGCACAACTCAGCACCAAGCGCGTTTTAAGCACACAGGAAGAAAAACTTGCTTCGTTGCGCAAGCAGCATAAAACTTTGCTGAAGCGCATTACGACGGAACGTAACAAACTTACACGCTTCAAAGACGAGATGCAACGCATTATGCAGTCTTCTTCGGGCTTGATGAGCAGTAAACTTCAGGCATTGCACAAAATACAGGCGGAGTTACAAGAAGTCTTGGAACAATGCGCCAAATCCAAGGTTTTTTCCAAATCAGAGCGGAAAAACCTGCATTGGATGAAAGAAGATTTGCAAGATATGTTTGCCGATTTCGAGCAACCGCAAATGACCGAAGAAGAATTTGCCAAGTTTGTTCGTGAGCAGGCGGAAGAACGTGAGCGCATGGGGTTCGATTTTTTCAATCACTTCGCACCACCCGTGCCGGAAGAGCAGCAACGCAGTATTCGTGAGGTCTATAAGCGGCTTGCAGTGAAATTTCATCCCGACAAAGCAAGCGGCAATCCGGCACTCGAAAAGCGCTTCCATGCGATTATGCAACGTATCAATACTGCTTACCAACACGGCGACATAGCAGATTTGCTGGCTGTGGAGGCGGAATATGCCGAACTTGAAGATATTCTGAGCGGCGAAGATGCTCCTTTGCGCGACCTCGTAGAGCAAGAAATAGAGCGCCTCCGCGCTGAACTCGACCTTTGTCAATCACAACTTGAACGCCTAAAATCAGAACGCAAAAGCGTGGAACGCACTCAAGAAGGAAAACTTGTCAAAGACTTCCAAAAAGCCGTGAAAGTAGGCATTGATCCCATGGAAGAAATGACACGCGACCTTGATCACACTATCAATGAACTCACCTTTCAAAAAGAGCTTTATGAGCGCCTTTTGAAGGGCGAAATCAGCAAAGAAGAGTTTGAACACGAGGCAGAAAAGCACATACAAGGCAACTTCGTACCGGATATGGACGAAATAAGCGCCGATGAGTTTTTCAGTATGCTTGAAGACCTCAGTGCAGAATTTTTCCAAGAAATGGAGCGCGACGCACGGAGAAGTAAAAACAAGAGCGTACACGATTCTAAGCCATCTCCGGGTGCTTCCCGTAAAACTTCCAAACGCTCATGATACAAGAAGGTATGCAGCGTTGCGCACTGTTGATTGAATACGACGGGCTGGAATATGCGGGCTGGCAGCGTCAAACTAATGCTTTGACGGTGCAGGAAGTCTTAGAGCGAGGAATTGAGCGGATTGTGGGCGTTCCCGTCAATGTTATCAGCGCAGGGCGCACCGATGCGGGTGTGCATGGCTTTGGACAGGTCGCTCACGTGGATGTGCCGGAAACGTGCCGCATTAGCGATGTAAGACTTGCCAAAGCGTTTAATTCATGCCTTCCGAGAGATGTTAGGGTACGTGCAGCAAAGCGCGTTTCGGGGAATTTTCATGCTCGGTTTCAGGCTACGCGCCGTGAATATCGCTATACGCTCACCAATCATTATTCCGTGTTCCGTCGCCGTTATGCTTGGCAACAAACGCTGGCTTTCGACGCATCAATGCTCAATTCCGCCGCAGAAATTTTTCTTGGGAAACACGATTTTACCTCGTTTTCAAAGCTGAATCACGACACAGAATCCTACATCTGCGCTGTGGAAGAGGCACGCTGGAATGAGGTGGAAAGCGGTGTGTGGCACTTTCATGTTGCCGCAGACCGCTTTGTCTATGGCATGGTGCGTTCACTCGTTGGAGCAATGATGGATGCGGCTTTGCACAAAGTCACCCCTGATGACCTCCGCGAAGCATTAGAACACAAAGAACGCTCTTTGCGCACAACTCCCTTAGCGCCCGCACAGGGTCTTGTTCTGTGGCGGGTGCAGTATGATGATGACCCGTTTGCGGGTTTGTGGTGATTGTTGTGGGAAACAATGACCACACCACTGCCAACCCTTACTGCATCTCGCTTACACGGCATACAGGCTTAAAATCGCAATACTCACACGGTACAAAACCGCCCCGTTTCTGCGGTTCGACCGGAAAATATCCGTTGCCGATGTGTGTAGCATATTCCGAAGCCTTTTCTGTGGAATGGTCTATCATAGAACGCATGGTTTCTGCATCGGCGACTGTTCCACCGTTTTTTGTTTGTCGCTCCGGTGCAAGCGGTGATTCTTTGGGAAGCAGCACAAAACTGTGTGTTTCTGCGTCTTCGCCGCGTTTTGCCGTTTTGGGGGAAAGGATGTAATACACTGCTCCGGCAGTCTCCGTCTCAATCCCGTAGCCCTCACGAAGCATCTGCTCCGCAGCCACGCTGTAAAGCGGCATTTGAAGCGACAGTCCTTTTTTGATGTCGCCGTTTGTTGCCACACTCGCACCACTTTTATAATCACCAACCATGATTTGATGAGGCTTGTCAGGCGTTTCGCTTGGTAAAATTTCAATGCGGTCTATTTTTCCGTGCAAGCGCACATTCTCCGCCAATTCCACATTCCCCAGCGCACTTTTCAGTTCGCCAAACGCAAATTCAAACAGCGCCGGGGCAAATAACCATGCGGCTTTTCCGTCCTTCCCTTCCGCACGTGCTAATTCACTGTCCAGCCAAATATCAAGTTTTCCGCGTCGGGTGTACTCTTGGTTGCTTGGTTCTTGGTTGCTCGGTTCTTGGTTGCTTGGGGCTTGGAGATTTTGTTCTTGGTTGTTTGGGGCTTGGGGGATTGGAATTTGCCCTAAAATTGCTTCACGGTCGAGGTCGAAAAATGGATGGTCGAAGCGAATAACCTTCAATTCCTCCTCAGCGATGGAGTGCAGCAAACGGCGATATCGCTCACGTTCCGACGCTTCCAACTGCACCGTTATAAGGTCCGGCAACCCTGATTGTATCGGCTTTACGACAAACGCTGTTTCGCGCTGCTCTTGCTGCAATTCTTGATAAAATTTGTACAAAATACGGTGCAGAAGCGAACCGCTTTCTAACGGCGAAAGCGACGTATCGTATTCCTGAATTTCCCGCAAACGCAGTGTTTTCGCGGCAAAGAACTGATACGGGCATTTCGCGTACTGTTCCAACGCCGAAATCGAATACGCCGTTTTTGCCAAACGCTCACCCTCCACATGAACATCTTTTGCCGCCGTTTCGCTCTGGGAAAGCACCGCGTCTAAATGCTCCCGAACCCGCATGAGTGCTGCTTTTGCGTCCTCTCGTTCCATTTCTCCCACAAATGCTTCTATCACCTGAGAACGCTCTTCCGGCAAGGCTTTCACGTACTTCAGAGCTGCCGCCCTCACCGTTTCTTCTTCGGAAGCAAGCCCGAAAAGAGAGGAATGAAGCCAAGGTTCTAGGTCATTGGTTACTTGGTCATTGCTTGCTTGGTTACTTGGGGCTTGGGGGCTTGGTGTAGGGCGCATGGATGCTTGTGAGGCGGTGAGGCGCAATTCTTGACTGACGACGCAGCCTGCTTCTTGAAGCGAGGTGATTTTGAGCAGCGCATCCACAAACGATGAGCGCGTGAGGTCGTCGCCGTTGTCGGCGCGGGACGGATAGGTGATAAACACACGCTTTCCGCCGGATTCCAAGAGCGGCGCGTTGTTGGTGAGCGCTTGGTAAAACTGCACCCGCTCTTTGCGCAAAAAGCGTTCTTCGGAATCAACCAATTCTTTGCCCAAAAACGTCTCCGGCACATAGCGTCCGGGAAATTCGCCGTCCACCGCACCACAAATCACCGTTAGCCGAAACGGCACACCGCGAATCTGCTCCGCAGCCGTTACCGTAACACCGTAACCCAATTTCTCCCGCACCTGATACCGCCCGCTTCGGACGGCTGTTCGGAGGCGCTCAATGTATTCTTCCAATGAGCGTGGTCGCTCTGGCGGAAGGCTTGTGTTGGCACGGTGTGCGCGGGTGTCGCGCTCTTGCAAAATGGCGGTGAACTCTTCCAAAATTTTCAGAAATGAAGCCAGCGCACGTGCATCTTTTTCAACTTCCTCTTCAAGGCTGAGAAATTCGGTCATGCGCTTGGCATTGGAATCGGATTGTCCCTCCGAGGCAAGTCCCCGTGCGTGGTTGTGGAAAGCGACGATTTGGTCGTGGACACGCAATTTTGCCAAAATTGCATCGTTGATAAATTCTGAAAACTCACGTGGTGTGAGTTGTGATTGTTCTTCGGGAAACAGCGCCAGAAGTGCCGTAAAATCTCGCTTGGCGAGTTCAATTTCTTCGATAAAACGGCGTGTTTCGGCAAGTTCGTCGCGGTCGGCATTTTGGTCGCGGTTCAGCATAATTTCCCGTTTCGACAAATACGCCAAACGGCTGTCCATGCGGCGCTGCCACTGCGTTTTGCCGTCGCGCCCGAAGCGCCGTCCGCCGCTAATGCGCAAGCGCCCTGCGACGGTAAACAGATTCGCCGCATTCAGCGGAGCATATTTTTTGTAGCCGCGCTCTTTGCGCTCGAAGCGTAAATACGGGCTTTGCAAGGCACGATTCACATCCTCGCGTTTGTAACCATACAGCAACATATCCAGCACGGCAAAGACCGCCGTTACGACAGGTGATTTTTCCAACGGGAAACGGTCAGTAATGTTTGCGGGAATGTCATAGAGCGCAAACATCTCGCGGAAAAGGCTTGAATACTGCTCCGGTTGGCGCATGACCACGCACATTTCCGCAAGCGGGATATTTTCTTTTAGCGCAAAATATCGCAGAAGTTTCGCAATGGAGCGCACTTCATCGGCACGATTGTCGAAGGCAACAATGCGCACCGCGTCGTTAAAGCCTTCGTGACGAATATCTTCCTCCGTGTTGAAGAGCCAACGGCGTAAATACGAGGCTTTCGGGAGATGTTCTTCGCGGCGCTCTTTGAAACGGTCATTGGCTGCGGTATCGGTCGTGAAGGCGGTGTAACGCGGAACAAGCGAGATTTCATCAGGGGTTTTGCCATCTTTTTCGGCAACGGGTTTTCCCGAAAACCCTTGCAGCGACGCGACGGTATCTTGTAAACCGCCAAAAAGCGGACCATTCGCATCGGAATAATCCAGAATAATGCGGCTGTGAAAAGGAGCATAATACAAAGCAGCAAGGAAGCGCTCTTCAGGCTTTTTGAATTCCGTAAAACCGTCCAGCACAAGCGTTGTTGCATTTGGCAAAACAGTCTTCCAAGCCACTTCGATACTTGATTCTGTGCGAAGGTTCGGTGTGCCGTGTTCTTTGGTGAGGCTGTCGGTAATGAGCGTCAGCAATTTGGGGTAATCCGTCACAGCATCACCCAAGGTGCGCTCGTAGCTTTCGTAGAGCGTGGCAATATCTGCCAAACGGCGCGGGTCGGTTACATCGCTGCCGGGTCCTAAGCCGCTTGCCATCAGGTCTGCGCGAAGGGATTTGGGAGTGATGCCGTCTTCTTTCAATCCCAAGATGATGCTTTGCAAGCGCTCCAACACTGCCGGAGAAATAGCTTGAAATCTGCTTCCGCCGCTTGTAAAAAAGGTCATATCGCGCCTGCACCGCTCCGACGCTTCTTCCATAATGGCAGCCGTGAGCGCTTCGCTCGCCAAGTGCGGCTGCGCATTTCCCAAGAGCAGATTCGCCAAATGCCGCACAAAACCTTCCAGCGTGAAGATTTGCACATCGGAAACAGGCTTGCCTGTTTGTCCAAAAACCGCCCGCGTAATGGAGCGCCGCAAAAGACGTACTCTGCGCCCTGTGGGAACGATACAAACGACGGATTGAAGCGCTTCGTGAGCATTGGCAGCAATTTCCTGCTCCAAGATAACCTCAAGCGGCGCATCAAGGTCAAAGCGGGACGGGCGGCGGTTGTGGAGGACGTACATAGAAAGTAGAAAAAGGGTGATTGTCAATGCCTAATTCTTGCCGTTAACATTGTTGTTTGTAAGCCTACGTCCGCGCACGCAGCAAATTCGCCATGCCTGCCAGAAGGAAGACACAATGCGGTGCTGCAGCCGCTAATGCCGGAGGCATATCACCCGCCAGCCCTAACGTTTGCCCAATGCGAATACAGGCAATGTACAAAAACGCAATCACAATCGCCATGCTTATTTCGAGTGCAAGCCCCGCTTTGCGCTGTCCGCCGGAAATTGGTATGCCGAAAAGCATCACGATAAAATTTGCAAAGGGCAAAATGTGTTCTCCCCAGTAGGCAATACGCTGTTGCCGCACATCTTTCCCGCCACGCTCGGAAGCATCAATGTATTCCCGCAATTCGGGGAACGTCATCTCATTGGTATTACGCTGGAATTGCATGAGAAGACGCGGCGTGGTGTTGGTTTTGAGCGTTACGCTGGGTTGAATGCTGACAGTGGGATGAACACGAAAATCAGGATTGAAGCGGTGTTCGGAGACATTGGTTAATTGCCACAGATTTTTCACCGTGTCGTAATTGCACGTGCCGGCATATATCCGCCAGACAAGGCGTGGTTGCTTCTCTGAGGAGTATTCTTCCAATCTCCAATTTGAGCCTGTTTTTGTTACGTCGTCGTAAAAGCCGATGATGAGATTGCGTTGCGGTGTGTCGCGCATATAGACGTTGTACACGGTCGTTTCTACGCGCCCTTTACCTAATGCTTTGCGTTCAAACTCAGCTTTGAAGCGGTTTGCGCGAGGCACAACCCATCCGTCGAAATAAAATTGCCCACCGGAAATAATCAACCCAATCACCAACAACGGCAGGAGAATACGATAAAGGCTTAATCCGCCGGCTTTCATCGCGGTTAATTCATTCAGTGTCGAAAATCGCCCCATCGTAAAAAGGCTGGAAAGCAGCATTGCAACAGGTGTCGTGAGCTTGATGATTTCCGGTAGATAGTTAAGGTAAAAAAGCGCGATGTGCTGTGGTGGGGTTTTGCGGTCTAAAAAGCCATCTAGATTTTCCAGCAAGTGCACGATGACAAATAATATACACAGTCCCAACATCCCAAACAGCAGCGTCATCATAAACTGCCGCACAACGTACCAATCCAGCTTTTTGATGATGTTGCTCATAAGGTTTTGAGGAAACAATTGTTACAAAAACATACTCTGCACGTAACAAAAATGTCTGCACCATAACGACAAACGTAGTGGAACAGACACTTAAATTTTTGACGTTATTTGCTCAACTATACTTACTCCGCTTCGCGGTTTTCCGTCAGCGCTTTATTCGTTGCAAGGCGCTTGGTTAAGCCAAGAACGGCATTAACGTAAGCGTCGCTGTGGTTGTAGTTATAGACAGCACGCTGTTGTGATTTTTTACTTTTGTTCCAACCCGCATCGCTCAGATAATGCCCAATGCTGTGTGCTGCGTCGCGGACATCGAAAAGATTCACCGTGCCGTCAGCGTTGCCATCAACAGCCAATTTCAAATAACTTGACGGCAAAAATTGGGAAAGCCCGAAAGCGCCTGCCCATGAGCCACGCAAATCCAAAACAGCTTTAGCATTGGCTTTGTACATGGTTTGCAGCGCCAGAAGTTCACCAATCGCCCATGCTGCCTTGCGTTGAGACTTTTCTTCGATTTTTTTCTCAATTTCCAACCATGCTTCTTCAGTACCTTCAAACTCAGCTTTTAAGCGGTCTTTGTTCTTTTGGAGGTACTGCGGCTGCGTAACGAGGGCAAAACTGAGATACACACTCGGAACATGGTAATTGCCCAAAAAGTCGCCAAAACGTGTTTCTACCCACATAATTGAGGTAATTGCTTCTTTGGGAACGTTGTATTTGCGCTCTGCGGCGGTGAGTAACGAATCATTAGCCGTCAAAAATTCGGAAGATTTTCTGAGCGCAATGTCATCGTAGGCGTATTGGTAAGCCTTTGGCGGAGTCTTGGGTTCGGGCGGCTTAGGTTTGACGGGAACGTTGATTTTCGTGAGTTTTTCGTAAAATGCTGTGTTTGCGCTATTGACGATTGTTTTGACGAACTGCGGCTCTGCGCCTTGTGCCAAAAGCTGTTCCATCACCGGCAAGAAGAGTTTTTCGTTGGCACTCATTGTCGCCGTATCCGCGATAATGCTGGTAATAGTGGCTGTGCCGCGAGTGGAAGCAACCGTCGGCTGCGGTGTGAAAGGGTCAAAAATAAGCATCATTGCTGCTGCGGAAGCAAGTGTGCAGGCGGCTCCGGCAACAGCATATTTCCGCCAGCGCGGTACAAAGCGCTTTTGAATTTCGGATGAATCGGTGAGGGGCTGCATAGCGGCTTCCTTTCTGGGTTCGAGGGGAACAATCGAAAAAAACGTTTCGGAAAAATGTTCGGGAAGATTTAGAGAAGACCGTTTTGGATAGCAAGTGCCTGTTGTTGTAAAATATCAGGATACAATTCATGCTCATAGTGCAGAACGCGCTCGGCAAGAGTTTCGGGAGTATCGGTCGGCAAAACGGACACAGATTTTTGAGCAATAATCGTGCCAGTGTCGTACTCGCCATCTACCTCATGCACCGTACAACCGCTTTCCGCCTCGTGTGCAGCAATAACCGCCTTGTGAACAGCCAAACCATACATACCATGACCACCAAATTTGGGCAAGAGCGAAGGGTGAATATTGAAAATTCGGCTGCGCTCTTTCGGAGAAAATTCCTGCACAAGTGCTTGCGGAATTTTTTTCATATATCCCGCAAGTGCAATATACTCGACGTTGTAATGGCGTAAAGATTGTATAAGTGCTGCCGTGTAGTCGGTGTAATCCGAATGAGTGCTGTTGCTAATGTGCAGCGTCGGAATGTCAAACATCTGCGCCCGCTCTACTGCACCGCAGCGTGAGTTGTTGCTTACAACCAGTGCCACGCGAAAAGCCGCCGCCGTGCGGTACATATAGTGAATAATTGCTTCGGCATTTGAACCGCCGCCGGAAGCAAAAACCGCAAGCTGTACGCGCTTGACGTTTTGGGAAACGGGCTTATCGTTTTGATGCGCCATAGTGTGCGAGATGTTTCACAATGAAGCAGGAATAAGTGTAGTTGGCGAAAGAAAAATACGCAGAAATTCTCGAAAAAACAATGGGCGCACTATGGCAAAACACCTTCGACCATAGAACGCCCATCGGGATGGATAAAGAAATGCAGCATACAATTTACAAAAGGTGTACCAAAGTACGGTAAAAATAAAATTGTGATAATAGTCAATGTCTAGGCAACAACTATCACCGCAAGACCGCATAAAATCTCTTATTGGAGAGATAAAATATATTCCTAACTCCGTGAATAAAACGCAAATGTAACACTGTGAGAAAATCTCCGCATGATGTGGAATTTCTTTGGTTATGAAGTATTGTTCACTATGACAGAGATTGTTCTCTGCAAAAAAATCTTCGCACTACATTGCTCAGAACACCTGTATTTGATATTTTGCAGCCGCTTTGAGTGAAGACATTCATTGCATTAATGTATTTGTGAAAGTGTGTGTTCAACGTTTTATTTTTCTTCTTCTTCTGATTATGCCTCAAACACTTGGTTCTACCGTCCCGCATGATATGGTATTTGAACAAAATACCGACGCAAACAAACAACTCTGGCGTGTGATTGACGGTCGTGGAGACCGCATCAAACTTGGCGGCGGACGCTCTGCGCTGGAAAAACACAAAGCCAAAGGCAAACTCACTGCCCGTGAGCGCATTTATGCGCTGGTGGATGAGGATTCGTACTTTTTGGAAATTGGTTTATACGTTGCCGACGGAATGTACGAAGAGCAAGGCGGAGCGCCGTCTGCGGGCGTTGTGTGTGGAATTGGCATCATTCACGGACGCGAGTGCATGATTGTCTCCAACGACGCAACGGTCAAGGCTGGAGCGTGGTTTCCAATGACGGCAAAAAAGAATCTCCGTGCGCAGGAAATCGCGCTGGAGAACCGTTTGCCGATTATTTACCTCGTGGATTCGGCGGGTGTATTTTTGCCGATGCAAGACGAAATTTTCCCCGACAAAGAACATTTTGGGCGACAATTCCGCAATAATGCTCAACTTTCGGCACTTGGAGTGCCGCAAATTGCCGCAATTATGGGACCATGCGTTGCCGGAGGCGCATATTTACCGATAATGAGTGATGAAGCGCTTATCGTCGAAGGACAGGGAAGCCTTTTTCTAGCGGGTCCTGCGCTCGTGGAAGCTGCCATCGGCGAAAAGACAGGTATAGAGCCGCTTGGCGGGGCTGTTATGCACGCAAGTGTGAGTGGCGTTGTGGATTACAAAGTAAAAAATGACGAGGAGTGTATCAAGGTTATTCGCTCGCTCGTCGAAAAATTTTCTCCCGAAAAAGGGCAAAAAGCCGTGTTCTCCCGCGAAACGCCCACCGAACCGAAGTTTGACGCGGAAGAACTTTGGGGAATTATCCCCGCAGACCGCGCAAAACCTTACGATACCTATCAAGTATTGGCGCGGCTTTTGGATGATTCTGCGTTTGAGGAGTACAAAGCGGATTACGGCAAAACGATTATTTGCGGCTACGGGCGTGTAGATGGCTGGGCTGTGGGCATTGTGGCAAATCAACGCGCTATTGTGAAAAACGGTAAGGGCGAATTGCAGGTCGGAGGCGTGATTTATTCGGAAAGTGCGGACAAAGCGGCGCGGTTTATTATGAATTGTAACCAGCGCAAAATCCCGCTTGTTTTTCTGCAAGACGTAACGGGTTTTATCGTCGGAACACGTGCCGAACAAGGCGGCATCATCAAAGACGGTGCAAAAATGGTGAACGCTGTCGCAAATTCGATTGTTCCGAAACTCACGTTTATCATGGGCAATAGCTACGGAGCAGGAAATTACGCCATGTGTGGTAAAGCATACGACCCTCGATTTATTTTCAGTTTGCCAACGTCAAAAATTGCCGTTATGGGCGGCGCACAAGCATCCAAAACGCTTTTGACCATTCGTACCGCCTCGCTGGAAAAACAAGGCAAAAAACTCACCGAAGCCGAACAAACGCAAATGCTGAAGGAAATTCAGGACAAATACGACGAAACTATGCACCCAATCTACGCTGCGGCGCGGTTGTGGGTGGACGGCATTATTCCTCCGACAGCTATTCGCGGCGTGATTTCAAGAGCTTTAGCAGCTGCATCGCATAACGGCGAGTTTCCTGAGTGGAAAGCGGGCGTATTGCAGGTCTAACGAATCATTTTTTCACCGTTCTCCCGTATTGTGGTTCGCATTCAAGACCATATTGCAAAAATTTCATGGACAGTCGCAGACAAGGTGTTATTCCTACTCTACGGCTTTGTGAACATTATTCAAAACAACGCCCTTTCGCCGCAGGAACTTGGTTTGTACACGCTTTGTAATGCTCTTCAAACCTTCATTTTCGCGGTGAGCGACGGATTTATTTTGCAGGCAGTTATTGTGCGTGGAACGGACGTAGAAGCGCGTGGCAGTATCAACCGTTTCGTCATCACGTGGCATATTGCATTAGCTTTGGGTGCATCATTGCTGGTCTTGCTCTTGCAAGCACCGTTTGCGTGGCTGCTAAATGAGCCGCGTTTAACAACCGTTGCGGCGTATTTGCCGCTTTTTTGTCTGCTCGGCATCCCGCGAACACTGTGTTTGAAGTACCTCATGCGCGATGTGCAGGCGCGGGAGATATTTACCGTCAATGCAGTGTGGATTGGAACGATGATTGCCATTACCGCATGGATGCTTGTGTTTGGGCTATTGGTGTCGTTTGAGGCGATGTTTGTGATTGCTGCAAGTGGCATGGGCGCTAGTTCGGCAGTAGCACTGTGGATAACGCGCAAACAGTTATCTTGGGAAGGCAGCAAACATATTCCAATGCGCGAACTGTTTCATGCAGGCGTATTGCAAGGCATGGCTTCGCTTTTAGGGAATATGGTGCGGCAGCTGGATGTAACGGTTGTGCAGTTTTTTTTTGGAACAGCAACGGTGGGCGTGTATCAATCGGCAAAAACATTGTTTCGCTTTTTTGACGAGGGATTTTCTGCTATCACAAGCCTTGTCTATCCGGCAACGATGCGGCTTATTCACGAAGAGCGCCTCACGGAACTGCTAGCAATGCTCTCGAAAATGCTTTCCTTTAGCCTACTTGCGACGCTGGTAATGCTGTTTCTGACAGAAATTGGCGTTGCAGAATTTGTGATTTCCCGCCTGCTTTCGGCAAAATATGCCAATGCCGTCGGGTATTTCCGCTTTTTGGTGTTTGCTGCCCCTGCCATGCCGTTTGTGGCGCTTTTGCCTGTCATGCTTGCATTAAACGAGGTTCGGCGCTTGCTGGTGTTCATCATTGTTGCCGTGCTGTCAGGCTGGACAGTGTTGGCGTTTGTGGGGGTTTTCCGCCAGCCGATGCTTGCGCCGCTTGGTTTTGTGACATACACCGTTACATTGGGGTTGCTCATTTTTACGTTTGTTCGCTCACGATTGCACCTCCCCATGCGTCTTTTGGTGCGGGCTGTACCGGATACGTTGGACTTTCTGGGCTTGCTCAAACGAAAAGACGCATAGCCGTTTCATACCAATTTTCCCATTTTTTCTCGCTTCAATTATGCGCTTTATTCCTTTTATTATGCTCTTTTTTGTGAGCATTGTTTCTCTTGATGCTATGCAGACACCAAAACCATCAGCTGCCACAACACCAACGCCCGAACAGTCTGCAAAGCCTATTGCTATTGCGATTCACGGTGGAGCGGGAACAATTCGCCGTAGTGCGATGACACCCGAAAAAGAAGCCCAATACCGTGCTGTTCTCACACAAGCGCTTTACGCAGGACATGAGGTCTTAAAACGCGGCGGAAACGCTTTGGATGCGGTTTCTGCGGCAGTAATGATAATGGAAGATTCACCACTTTTTAATGCCGGCAAAGGTGCGGTGCTGACGGCAGAAGGTGCAGTAGAACTTGATGCAGCAATTATGGACGGGAGCAATCTCAAAGCGGGTGCTGTTTGCGGAGTTCGCGGGGTGAAAAATCCGATAGTGCTTGCACGGCGGGTCATGGACAAGACCGCACACGTTATGCTTACGGGCAAAGGTGCAGAGCGCTTTGCAGAGGAGCAAGGTTTTGAGCGGATGCCGGACGCATATTTCATTACCGAGCGACGCGCACAGGAACTTCAACGTGCGCAACAGAACACAACGCAGAAGCCACTTCCACCCGATGAAACGCCCGGTAGCACAACACCTAGGAACACTGCACCGAAGAGAGATTCAAGCCAGCAAAAGCGGAGTGAAGCCCTTCCAGGACAAACTTCGCAGTCGCAGCGCAATCAGAAAAGTGTAGCGTACAATGACACAGCGCCACTGGAAGAAGGTTCGCACGAAGGAAAAAAATTTGGGACAGTCGGCGCTGTTGCGCTGGACAAAAACGGGAATATCGCTGCTGCCACCTCTACAGGCGGTATGACCAACAAAAAATACGGTCGCGTGGGCGATGCCCCGATAATCGGCGCAGGGACATACGCAAATAACGTAACGTGCGCTGTTTCTGCAACAGGACACGGTGAATACTTTATTCGGAGCGTTGTCGCGCACGACATTGCGGCACTTATTGAATACAAACAGTTTTCGCTTGAGCGTGCTGCAGACGAAGTTGTGATGAAAAAACTGGTGGAGCGTGGTGGAAGCGGCGGCATTATTGCGATTGATGGGAAAGGTAATATCGCCATGCCGTTTAACAGCGAAGGGATGTACAGAGGGTGCATTACGGCAGACGGAAAAATTCGTGTGGAAATCTTCCGAAGTGAAGAAAAATGAGACGTGTAGATAATGTTGGAGACAGGAGGGGAGAGCAGAAAATGATTTTTTATTTTTCTGTTTGACTGGGCTTTCGTATATTCGGGCTTATGTTCTTTGTCAGAAACACCCTTTTGACCCGTAAGTATGCGGGTTAGCTATCATATATTGACTTTTGATGAGTGCAAGTTCACCGCTTGTCTCATTATTCTTCATAACCCAGACACATTTGATACACATTGTCTTGGTTTGTAACAGTCTGCTTTTATTTTTGGCAATACCAAAATGCCGCAGTATTTGGTCAAACGTCGTATTTATGTCGGTTGTAAGGATGAATCGTGTCCCTGACAGTTCATATTTACAACAGATATAATGCAAAGCGTATGCCAAAACTCTCATTGAGGTACAGTCTGCACTACTACGGTATAGGAAGAATATTTTTGTCTTGATGTCGTCAAAAATATTCCTCAAAAAATGCCGTAATAATTACAACGTTTTTTTGCATCATATCGAATCGGAGGCGTAATGCATCGTTGGAAAAGTACCTTGTGGATGATTATTACCGGCTTTGTAGCAGTGTTCCTGCTCATTCCCTCTCTCCCGCTCCAAGCCGCGCTGAAACTCAAGAAAAAAGCTGCTAAGTATGTGAAATACAAAGCAAAGCATAAATCGAAAAAACACAAGTATAAGCGTCATCGCTCGTATTGCAATACGGTCGTAGGGAGAACTCAAGCGCTTGCGTTCTTGCAATCAAGCAAGGAACTCGCTGCACTCGCAGGTTTAGAATTTCATCCTGACCCCAATCTTCAACGCTATATTGACAATGACGGCGAAGATTTAGCCGATGAACTTGATTTTAACGGCATTGACAGTGAAGACGAGGATATTGAAGACGATATGTCCGAAGACTTTTCGGCAGATGTAAATTCATTCCAAAAACTTTGGATGAACTATATGCGCAACGTTGATCCCGAAACCGCAAACACACAACAAGACCGCATTACACAAGCGGGTTTGCGCAAAAATGACGTTGTTGCTGCGGTTATGGATTGGATTGGAACGCCATACTATTACGGTGGGACACAGCGTAGCGGAATTGATTGTTCAGCATTTACGGGTGCTGTGCATCGTATGCTTGCCGGAATAGTTCTGCCGCGCACCGCTTCAAATCAGTCGAGTGTTGGTGAGCCTGTCCGCGAAGGAGACAAACTCGAACTTGGCGACCTCGTGTTCTTTAACACACGCCGTGCGGTCTATGTTTCGCACGTTGGTATTTATCTCGGGGATAATTTGTTTGCTCATGCAAGTTCGCGCTACGGCGTTACAGTTTCTTCGCTTACGGCGGATTATTACAAAAAGCGTTTTATCGGCGCTCGTCGTTTGCGCCCGGCAGATTTGGATGCACTTGCTCCCCAACGATTGGGAAATATTTCCCCAAGCGAACTGCCGCAAGGTGTTATTCTTAATCTGCGCTCCGGCGTAAAATCACGCGCAGCGCTCACGATTCAAGATTAAGCAAATCTCAATGTGATGTTTGATAACTCATCGCCCAAAAATCAGTATTGCGTATTGTCGCACTGGTTCTTGGGCGATGAGTTTTTTTATGCCTTTTTGTTTACATCGTTTTTTTACTGCTATGAATTTCCAATGCACTCTGCAAGCCTCTCTACGCCTTGTGTTTGGTGTCGTATTGTTTTGCTTGCTACCTCTGCTTCCTCTATTTTCGCAATCATCGCAGCAAAACACTCCAAATTCTGCAACACAAGCATCCGTGCGGATTCGTGTGGCGGTTGTGGGTGATTTTATGTGCCACGATTCGCAAATCAAAGCGGCGTTGCAAAACGACGGAACATACGATTTTTCAGGATGTTACGAGCATATTGCGCCGATGATTACTAAAGCCGATTTTGCCTTTGGCAACTTAGAAACCGTACTTGCCGGAAAAGCGCAAGAATACACAGGCTATCCGGCGTTTAATTCACCGAATGCTTACGCTGCTGCAATACAGCAAGCGGGATTTGATGCGCTCACAACGGCAAATAATCACTCGTTTGACCGTCAATACTTTGGCGTAAAACGTACATTGTACGTGCTGGATAGCCTGAAAATTCCATATACCGGAACGACGGAATCACAGAAAGAACGTTCAAAACCGCTTGTGGTGGATGTGCGGGGCATCAAACTGGGTATCATTGCCTATACCTACGGATTGAATGGCGGTGCGCTTTCGGAGCAGTATCGCTCGACGGTTAATGTGATTGATACCGTAGCAATTCGCGCCGATATTCGCGCTTTGCAATCGCTTCCGCTCGCTGAGCGCCCTGATATTATCCTTGTGTCCCTGCATTGGGGCGCAGAGTACCAATTACAGCCAAGCGCAGCACAGCGTAATGTTGCTGATTGGCTGTTCCGCGAAGGCGCACACGCACTTTTGGGGGCGCATCCGCACGTTGTTCAAACGGTTGAGAACAAACGTTTTGTACGCATTGTGCAGCGCAATTTAGATACGATAATGTTTCCTGCTATTTACTCAATGGGGAATTTTATTTCCGGTCAGCGTACTAAACCACGTGAAACAGGCGTGGTTGCTTGGTTGGAGATAGAAAAAACGGCAGAAGGCAGCACAAAAATTGTCGGTGTCGGGTACACACCTACATACATTGACAAACGTCCGAATGAAGCGGGGCGCACGGCTTTTCGCGTGTTAAATGTGCCAAAAGCATTGAAAGAATATGAGCAGAATCCAAAGGCGTATCCGGCGAATATCGCCAAACGGCTCAAAGACATTATGCGGGAAATCGGGAAGCAGTTTGCAACGCCGGACAACTCATTTCAACTTGTTGAAGAATAATACGTTAGAGGCTCATCTCATAATACGCAAGACTGGAATACGTTACGCCAGATTTTGTCGGGCGCTCATACCACTGCTCGTATGCTAATGCTTCGCCGTCACGGGGTTTGACGGCTTCCAAGAGCGAATATACGGGCGGCAAACCACAAATTTTGTATGTGTCATTCACTGCGGCTATTTGCCGAAAATACTCGCTGCCGTTGCTTGTTTCCATTGCGTGAAGCAAGTTCTTATCGGCTTCTTTCACGGTTGTAAGCATTGTCGCCGCATCATAATTGTCATCAAATTTACGCCCGATATGTGCCATATCCGCACTGACAACAAACGCTGCTTTCTTTCCCGATTCACCTAAAACTTCCCGTAAAACTCCGCAAAAGCTGACAAAATCGTGGTTTTGTGTTGGCAGTACACCGTTTTTTCGGAAGGATTGCACAAATGGATAAAACGATGTTATCAATATCGGTACGATAGTAAATTCACGAAATCCAAAAAAACGCTGTAAGAAAACGACCTCAAATTCGATAGAATGTTCCTCCTTGTGCGCAGAATCGTCCTTACCGAGGTGGGGCAGACGCTCGTAAAGTTTTTTGACAATTTCCTCATCCGTTTTGACAACGCCGTGCGGTGTAGAAAAGTGCTGCAAAGTCGGTATAAACAGGCTTCCCCAGCCATAGTGTGATGTTGCCAGCACCACAAAAACATCGGCATCATTCTCCAAAAGCGCATAATAAGCGGGTCCGTAGGCGGACAATCCAACGCGAAAATCTATATGCGGCGCAATAATCGCCTGTGCATTTTTCCTGACACTTTTACCCGAAAGTGTCAGGTGGTGTGGGGAAATCACAACACTGTCAAGTAAATCTGACAGTTTTTGTTCATTTGCCGGATAACAAACTCCAGCGAATTGCGCAGGACGGATGTGAGGTGTGGCAATGGTGTGCAGAACCATACAAGAACTGAAAATTTAGATAGTAGCGAAAACTATTCAGGTTGCCCTACTTTGCCTCAGCCCTTGAATGAGCTAAAATAAGTAGGGCAACCTGAAATTATTACAAATCATTTTTAGTTCATACCCAACATTTTCTTAATACCTGCGCTTGTCAAACCTTTCGGGCGGGTAATCGGAACACCCGCAGCACGCGCCAAGACTAGCTGCGATGCAATGCCCATTGCACGAGAAACACCGAACATAACGGTATAAAACTCAAATTCACGCATACCGTAGTAATAAAGCAATGAGCCGGAAGCCGCATCCACATTGGGCCAAACGTTTTTCGCTTTGCCGTGTTCGGTCAAAACTTTCGGTGCAATTTGGAAGAGTTTATCCACGATGCCGAAAATCACGTCATCGCCACAATTTTGTTTGCCAAAGTTGTAGAATGCGGTGAAACGGGGGTCGGTAACACGCAAAACGGCGTGTCCGTAGCCCGGAATCACTTGCCCGCTATTGAGCAATGCCCAAAGTTCGGTTGAAAGTTCGTCATCGGTCGGCATTTTGCCGCCGAATTTTTCGTAAAGTTCCAAGACAAACGACAAACATTCTTGATTTGCCAAACCGTGAAGCGGTCCCGCAAGCCCGTTCAGCGCAGCACTGAAGGAATAGAACAAATCCGATAATGCCGATGAGACTGTGTTCGCTGTGAAAGCGCTTACATTGCCGCCTTCGTGGTCGGAATGCAGCACCAAGTACATCCGAATAAGTTCCGTGAAACGGCTGTTGGTGTCCGGCAAACCCAGCATATAAGCGAAGTTTGCACCCCAGTCCAAATCCGTGCGCGGAGCAATACGCTCACCTTTGTCAAAGCGCATACGGTAAATCGCCGCAGCAATCGTGGTAATGCGGGAAAGCAGCAAAAACGAATCTTCCAACATAAACTGCCAAAGTTTATCTTTGCCTTTGCCGGAATCATATGCAGCACGGAAGCGGGATTCACGTTCCATGACCAAAATTGCGGTGGAAAGCATAACCATCGGATGCGAATCACGTGGCATAGATTCCAGCACATTCCAAACATAATACGGCACAGAAGAGTTCTGCGTGAAAAGTTCGTGTAATTCTGTGCGCTCACTGTCATTGGGGAAAGAGCCTGTGCAGAGCAGGAAGAAAATATCTTCCGGTTGCGATTTAGTCAGCTCCAAAATGGGGATATTGCGAATCCGCAACCCTTCGTCGGGGTTTACGGTCGAAGTGTCGCAAATAAGCGCCGGCACACCGCGAATACCGCCCAAAACCTGACCGGCGGTAATTTCGCCGATTTTGGTTTCTTCGTGTTGTTTCGCCATTTGCTTGCGTTCTGCACGCAGTGTTTCGGCAGTTTCTGCCATTTTTGCAGTGATGAGTTTCATGAAATCGCTCCGGTGGTTATACGTGAAATGATAATTTGACAAATAGTGTTGATTGCTTTGTGGATTATTCCGCGACAAATTTGAGGAAAAATTGTTGTCGGAAGGAGATATATTGCGCACAAACGGCTTCAGGGCTTGTTTTGAAGCAGACGCTCCAAACTCCAAGAAGCCCCAAAATTACACAAAATGTTGAGCTATGCAAGGAAATATGCAAGGGAACTTGCCTCCGAAGGAAAATTTTCTGCATACGATATTCCAACAAAAGCATAGACACGCACAAGGACGGCGGAATATCGTTGAAATTGTAGAATAATTCGAGGCGACTTCAAATAGCGCATTCCCGCTTGATAATTGCCCAAAGGTTATCCCGCGTGTCGTTGGTGATAGCGGAATACGGCAGAATATCCACGCAACCGCCGCAATACTGCGTAGCTTCGCTCAGTTGTGCTTTGCGCTCCGCAAGAGCGCTCTGCGAAATTTTATCTTTTTTGGTAAGAATAAGCACATAACGCCGCTTTGCCATTTCCATTTCTTCAATCATCGCCAAATCCAGATTTGACGGGTCGTGGCGGCTGTCAATTAAGTGGCAAACGAGGTGCAGTTGTTTCCGCTCGTGGAGATATTGGTGCATGAGGCTCTTCCATGCAGCACGGTCGGTTTGTGAGACTTTTGCATAGCCAAAACCGGGGCAATCCACCAAAATCCACTGCTGGTTGATGCCGAAAAAGTTGATTTGCTGCGTTTTGCCCGGTGTTGCAGAAACGTGTGCGAGATTTTTGCGGCGAACAATACTGTTGATAAGCGAGGATTTACCAACGTTGGAGCGCCCGACAAAGGCGACTTCGGGAAGCGTGGTGCTGTGCGGAAAATGTTCAGGTTTAGTCGCGCCGATGAGGAATTGTGCGTCGTGAATGTTCATAGATAACGGCAAATAACGAAGCGTTGCGGGGAATGCTTTGCAAAGTGCAACAATGCTCATTGTAAAGCAATTCTGCGCAAATTGGCACAGAAGCGTGATTTGTGCAAGGATGTTCTTGCGTGGCGGAGATTTTTTTGTCGTATGCAGCGCTGTTGTAATACGCTATTCATTCACAACATCAGTGGTGAAGCGGTATCCAAGCCCTTTGACCGTTTCGATATGTGTGTTGTATTTTCCCAATTTTTCTCGAATTTTTGAAATATGCACATCCACCGTGCGCTCAATTACCTGTACACTTTCTCCCCAAATTCTGCGTAACAGAAACTCGCGGTCAAAGATTTTGTCAGGGTTTGCAGCGAGGAATGCGAGAAGTTCAAACTCCTTTTTCGGAAAAAAATGCTCTACACCGTCAATACGCACGGTGTAGTTTTGGCGATTTATCTCTAATGCTTCAATCGTGAGTAGTTCTGGTGCGGCGATAATTTCCGTGCGTACAGATTCAATCGGACGGCGAATACGTGCTTTTATGCGCGAGACCAGCAATCGTGGGCTGATGGGTTTTTGAATAAAATCATCCGCGCCAAGTTCCAAACCCAAGATTTCATCTATTTCGCCGGATTTTGCGGTGAGAAAAATAACCGGAATAGCGCGGGTGGCAGGATGCGCACGAATGGCTTTGCAGGCTTCAAATCCGTCCATTTCGGGCATCATAATATCCAACACAACAACATCGGGCAGGCGTGAAATGGCGATGTTCACTGCTTCTTTGCCGTTATTTGCTTTGATGACATCGAAACCTTCTTTGCGCAAATTATACGAGAGCATTTCGAGGATATCCTCTTCATCATCAACAATAAGTACAGTTTTTTGCGCCATAACGAGGAAATTTAAGCGTGGAAGATGGTGAAAAATCAAGAAATGCAATTTACCAAAATTGCGGTGTTTTTACGGTATTTCCGCACACAAGCAAGTTTACGTTTTCGTAACATGGCGGAAGGCGTTAAGTAAGCAGCGTTCTTGGAATCATCCATCGTAGTGCGGAAGATTGCAACACGACAACATCCTTCCAAACAGGTACAAAATTCGGCTTAGTGGCACAAACACTCCTGTTACCCGCGGGAGCGTAGATGCACCTCTGGTAGCCGTCGTAGTGGAGATAAACCGCTCGTTATCAACATTGGAGTTTTCGTAGGAAGGTTTTCAATAACTTTTGCCGTTGTTGCCTCCTTCTTTGGGGGCGCAGATTGTGGAATTGGCAAGGTTTCAGAAAAAAAATCTGTGCAATCTATTCAATCCGGTCTTCTTCTCCGTCCGATTTCGTTAATTAAGCCAAGTATGTTTAGTACCTAACGATTTTTCTTTCTCAAACGTCATATTCCAGAATCCCAGTTTTTAAGAGACTTGCAGAGAGCTATGACATCACGAGAAGGATTGTAT
>JALONG010000111.1 GCA_025455065.1 Candidatus Kapaibacterium sp.
GCGAATCTTCGTTGTATCTCTACCAAGCCTGAGTTTATCGGGCTTTGGGTGTAAACCATTGAGAAAAAAATTAGTTATCTCTAAATTTTGTCTAATAAAATTCAAAAAAAATTACAATGTAACGGAAAAACGTTACACGTGTCACTGTTTTTGCCTATAAAATTGTTGTAACTTTGCATTGAAAAACAATCAACCGTGTTCTCATACATTTTGGATTACAGGAGAAACTATGAAATCTGCTGAAGCAAAGGGAAACGCTCCAGTAGCTGATGAAAACATTGATGCACTTCGAGAACAACATAATTTCATTGCAAACGCATTTACTTCAACCATAGGTGCGAACAAATATGTGAAAAATGTTGCTTCGGGAGTTACCACAACTGCATCAACTGTAACCTCTCTCGCCGCTAAATTAACCCTACTTGACCGATTGAAGAATTTCCAAATTCGTACGCAAATCCTCTTAGGAGCTGGAATTGCGTTGTTGTTTTTAGTATTTGTTACGACGATCACATTTTTTAGTGTCAGCGATTTGGTGAATACTTCGGAGGAAATTGAACAAAATAGCACTATAATTGCTGAATCACAGAAACTAAAGAATATTCTCAGTGAAATGGACTTAGCGCTGACCCAGTTTTCATTGGTCGGAGCCGGAACAATGCTTGAGCAATACACGCTTAGTTCTGCGAATTTCGATTCTACTTCCGCAAAACTCCTCAAATTATGTGCTTCCAACCCCCTTCAAAAAGAACGATTATTAGCTTTACAAAAAAGTAAGCAAGAGTGGGTGAGGCTTCACGCTGAACCAATCGTGACCATGAGAAAACTTGTGTCAATGAATGTAAAAACCATGGATGAGTTTGCTTCATTTGTTGGTCAATTAGAAAAAGAAACGATGTTGCAGATGAACCGAACAACTTCTGAGTTTGTCGCCTTGGAAGAGGAAGGGAACAGGAGTCGTATCCACTCTGCAAAAATTGTCGCATTAGCTACCAAAAGTTCTGCTTTGACGTTCACCATTATTGCACTTGGGGCTGCCATTTTTGTCTTGCTGGTTGTTTCTAAAAATATTGCTGAACCCATGAGAGAATTGGCAAAAGCTGCCGTTGAAGTAGTAAAAGGTAATCGCAATATCAGCGTGGATATTCACACAAAAAATGAATTGGGAATTGTAGCAAGAAATTTCAATATGATGGTGGCAAGCATCAGTCATGGGTTGGAACAAGTACAACAAGAAAAAGAAAGTGTTGAGCAAAAAGTTCGTGAAGCGGTTAGGGAAGTAGAAGAACAGAGAGAATATCTATCGGACAGTGTTGATACCATGTTGAATGCAATGCACGATTTTGCCGGCGGAGACTTGACGATTAAACTGACACCACAAAATGATGATGCTATTGGGCATTTGTACAAAGGCTTTAATCAAGCTATTGATAATATTCGGCAAATGCTTTTGCAAGTGAATAATGCCGTACAAACTACGGCTGCTGCTGCTAGCCAAATCAGTGCAGCAACAGAGCAGCTTTCTGCAAGTGCAAATGAGCAGAAAAACCAAACACGGCAAGTAGCAGGGCAAGTTTCGATTGTTGCTAATGCTACTGCTGACAGCGCAAGTTCCGCAAAAACAGCACGTGAAATTGCTGATTCAAGCGGTCATGTGGCTGAGGAAGGTTCTCTCATTGTTACTCAAACTGTTCAAAAAATAGAGCGTATTGCGGGAGTTGTGCAATCTTCCGCCCAAACAGTTGAACAATTAGGGCGTTCTAGCGAAGAAATTGGTGAAATTCTTGCTGTCATCAATAAAATTGCTGACCAAACCAACCTTTTAGCGTTAAATGCTGCTATTGAAGCCGCCAGAGCAGGTGAACACGGTCGCGGATTTGCCGTCGTTGCGGATGAAGTCCGGCAACTCGCCGAAGGTACTGCTAAGGCAACAAAAGAAATTTCTTCGATTATTCGGAGGATTCAAAGCGAAACAAACAATGCCGTCAAAACAATTCAGGCTGGTAAAATTGAAGTTGAACAGGGAATTGATTTTGCACAGCGAGCCAATAAGGCTCTCACCGATATTGTTTCATCCTCTAAACAGGTTTCTTCCGTTGTCCAAAATATTGTGCAAGCCTCTGAAGAGCAGGCAGAGACAAGTTTGCAGACCGCAGACAGGATTCAACAGATGCTATTTGCTACTTCTGAAGCAGCAAACGGAATTTCCCAAATTGCCCACTCAGCTACAAATCTGAATGATTTAACGCAAGATTTACGTTCCTTAGTGAGCAGATTTACCCTTCAAACGGAAAATCATACGACAAAAATCGTCCACGTCCACCATTTGCCGAACGAGACACAAGTTGGAGACAATCGGCGGACATCAAACAAACTTGTACGTGTCTAACATTCTTTGAGCAAGCACCAACAAAAAGAGTTGTAGCCCAACATTGACGTAGGCTACAACTCTTTTTTCTTGTTAATTGCTTACTTTAACCAACCATCCAAAAGATTGACAACGCGATTTCCATATTGGGCATTGGCTTCGGAATGAGTTACTTGAACAATAGTAGTACCTTGCTTGTTTAATTGGGTAAAAAGTTCCATTATTTCTCTGCCTTGTGCAGAGTTCAAATTGCCCGTAGGTTCATCGGCAAATATCACCTTTGGTCGTGCAATGACAGCTCGCGCAATACCAACAAGTTGTTGCTGCCCACCAGAAAGTTGATGAGGAAAAAGGTCTTTTTTTGCAACAATATTAAATCGGTCTAAAATATCAGCAACCATGCTTTTTCGCTCATCTTTTTTCACATTTTGGTAGAGCAGAGGTGTTTCGATATTTTCATACACCGTTAATTCGTCAATGAGATGATAGCTCTGGAACACAAAGCCGATGCTGGTTTTGTGCAGTTCGCTTCGCTGTTTTTCGGAAAGTTCGTGGACGGGTTTTTCCATAAAAAAATACTCTCCTTCGCTTGCCTCATCCAGCATACCCAAGATGTGCAACAGCGTGGATTTACCGGAGCCGGAAGGTCCCATTATGGAAACAAATTCGCCTTCGTTTATGTCCATAGTGATATTGCGCAAGACAAAGGTTTTGAGCGACCCAGCCGAATAATACTTCGTGATATTTCGTAGTGAAATCATATCGTAATTTTGAAAAAAGTGTTTACGAAGTAGTATTTACGCGGCTTTTGCCGGATTTTTGAAATTTTCTGTTACCACCTGACCGTCGAATAAATGAATTGTGCGGCTTGCATATTCGGCAAATTCAGGTGTGTGTGTTACCATGACAATCGTAGAGCCGGTTTTGTTTAAATCTGTGAGAAGGTGCATAACTTCTTGACCATTTTTCGAGTCCAAATTTCCCGTCGGTTCATCAGCAAAGATTACAAGCGGCTTCCCAACGATTGCCCTTGAAACGGCAACACGCTGTTGCTGTCCACCGGAAAGCTGTTGCGGAAAATGGTTTCGGCGGTGCATCATTTGCATCTGCTCCAAAACTTCTTCTACCCGTGTTTTGCGGTAATTTGCATCAAAACCTAAGTAAAGAAGCGGTAATTCAACGTTTTCATAGACCGTCAATTCGTCAATCAAATTGAAACTTTGAAACACAAACCCGATACTTTTTTTGCGTAAATCGGCTCGTTGGCGCTCATTGTATTGCGCTACTTCGTGTTCGTAAAAATGGTATTCGCCGGAGTCAGGATTGTCCAACATTCCTAAGATATTCAAAAGCGTGGATTTACCGCAGCCCGAAGGTCCCATTATCGCCACAAACTCACCATTGTTAATTTCCATATTCACGCCGTTGAGTGCGGTTGTTTCTACTTCGTCCGTGCGATAGTATTTTTGAACGTTTTTGAGCGAAATCATTTTGGTAGTCCTTAAAAAGTTGAAAAGTATTTTGAGTTCAAGAATTATTGGAAGTTTTTTGTAATATATACTCTAAATGTAGATTTTATAAGGTTTCTAGCGTCTCATCCTTTATTTACTCACTACGAATGGCGCTAATCACATTTCCGCGTGCTGCTTGCAATGCACGTCCGACAATAGCGACAAATGCGACGCTCATCGCAAACAGACCGGATAGTGCAAAGAGTAGCACACCATACCCGGAACGTAATTCTAGGTGATAAGCAAAATCCATGAGCCAAGTACTCATTAAATACCAAGCAAAGGGCATGGATATTAAGGAAGAAACCCCAACAAGGAGAAGAAATTCTTTCGCAAAAAGTCCAACGATGCTGCCATCACTTGCACCCAAGACTTTGCGAACACCTATCTCTTTTGTACGCATTTCGACAGAGTAGGCGACAAGACCGAATAAACCTAAGCAAGCAATACAAATCGCTACCACAGTAAATACACCAAACACCTTGCCAATACGAGTGTCTGCTTCATATTGCTTTTGGAACATCTCATCAGCAAATTTAGCGGTGTACAGATTTTCGGGGAAAAATTTCTTGTAGAGTTCTGCAATGCTTGTGATGTTCGATTGAAGATTACTTGTCGCAATTTTTACAGAAAAATATGATGTTGCCATGCTTGGCAAGAATATAATTGGTTCTATGCGGGTTTTGAGGGATTGATGATGATAATTTTTCAGAACACCTGCAATTTGGAATTTTTGTCCTTTGTCGGCGACATCACCCCATTCCACATATTGCCCAATAGCTTCTTGAGCAGATTTGAAGCCAAGTTGAAGTGCTGCTGCTTCGTTTACGACAACATTCCGAAACTTGAAATTTCCAAGATTATCAGCTTGAACATAACTTTTCCCCGCAAGGAATTCCATACCAAAGGTTTGGAAAAAATTCTCGTCAGTAATAAGTATAGAATACCCCTTTTTAGTATCATCTATCGAGCCAGAAAGCTTTTTAAAACCTTCGGTTCGGAAGTTATACCCACCACCGGGAATATTTTGCGAGCCCGATACGCTGCTTATAAAAGAGAGCTGCGATAATGCATTTTTGAACGCAAGAGCGCGGTCTGCAATATCTGCACCCCCAGGAGCCTCGTCGTCGAGTAGTTCTACTCCGTCCAAAATATAAACTTGGTCAAGATTCATACCCAAATCACGATTACGCATATAATTAAGTTGCTCAAAAACGACAATTGTGCCAATAATAAAAGCAATAGTTATCGCAAACTGTGCAATAACAAGCCCTTGACGAACACGCTTCCCGCTTTTGGAGTGAGCAAAATTTCCTTTTAATACCACAATCGGATTTACGCCGGACAGCACCATTGCTACATATCCGCCAGACAAAAGCGTTCCTAAAACAATAAATATCCAGCCCAACAGCCCCAAACTAAAATTCATTGCATACCGTAATCCAAGTTCTGCGCCGACAAGAGTATTAAAAGGTTTTTGTAGCACTTCGACTGTTGCAAGCGAAATAGAAAAAGATATGCCGATAAGCATGAAACATTCTAGCAAAACAGGAAGGATGAGCTGTGAACGAGAAGCACCTATTGTCTTGCGAACCCCGATTTCACGCGCTCTTGAAAGACCAAAAGCTGTGGAAAGATTGATGTAATTGATAAAAGCAAGCACTAATACAAAGAATGCAATAAATGCAGAAATCACAACCAGTTTGTACAAACCGCCATTCGGAAGCGGGTCGCCAAAGCCATTACCGGTATGTATGTGCTTAATTGGTTGCAAGTGCCAAGAAATCGCCTTATCGCCGCCTGATTTGCGTTGAAGTTCATTGAGTTGTGCGGCTACAATAGAAGCATTAACGCCATTTTTCACCATGACAAACCCTTCTAAGAATGGTGAAGGGTTTTCACGGTCAAGTTTTGCCCACGAATTTCCGCCTAAGTTTGCAGGGTTAGCAAGGGTTTGAAGAGAGAAAAGCATAGTACACCGAAACATGGTTTCTTCGGGAAGCGGCTTCAGAACTCCTGTAACGGTAAATTCGGTGATGCCAAATTGGTTTGTCATTGTAAGACGTTTGCCAATAGTAGAAGCATAATTATTGCCGCAAGCGAAGTATTTTTGCGCTGTTTCTGAGGTAATTACCACAGTGTTAGGCTTTTGAAGTTCTGCTCCTCCGGCAAGAAATGGAAAAGAAAATGTAGTAAAAAAATCATTGTTAGCGTAGGCAACAGCGATTTCTTTATGGATAACAACCTGAGCATTTGAGCCACTTTCCGGCTTTGTCCTTGCAATGCCTCCCGCGCTGGTCATTAGCGCAGGAGTGGCTTCGATTTCTGTGGAAATTTCTTTCAGCCAAAGCAATATCGGCGGAACGTTATTCCATGAGCCGTTTGGGGTAGTTGCTACAATACGGAAGATCCTATCAGCATTTACGTGAAAATGGTCAAAACTTGCATGAAAACTCGCAAATTGCATCAGAAAGAGAAATACCGTGAGTCCGAGTACCAATCCAATTATATTGCTTGCAGTTGTAAAGCGTCGTCGTAGAATGCTTCGGAAGGCTGTTTTCAGCGATGTGGTGAACATAATTTCATTCCTTTCAGTGCTGTGGTAGTTCTGTTCGACAATGAAAAGCCAAACGGGTTGTTTGTTGTTCTATATCAAAATACCGTGCCAATTCTTGAGAGCTAGTTTGTATGCGGCTTTTGTGGCATTTTAGGAATAAGGATTTGTTCACTCTCGAACATCTTGTGTTCATTTTCGGACACTCGGTCAAAGATTACAAATAGACAAAATTTAGAGATAACTAATTTTTTTCTCAATGGTTTACACCCAAAACCCGATAAACTCAGGCTTGGTAGAGATACAACGAAGATTCGCAATGCCTGCGGCAATATGCCATCGTTGTT
>JALONG010000020.1 GCA_025455065.1 Candidatus Kapaibacterium sp.
TTGCGAATCTTCGTTGTATCTCTACCAAGCCTGAGTTTATCGGGCTTTGGGTGTAAACCATTGAGAAAAAAATTAGTTATCTCTAAATTTTGTCTAATGGAATTTGAGGAGTTATGAAAAACCTACCTGATAAAACCTTGCTTCCGATAGCGGCGGCACGGAGGAATAATCTCAATCTTTGGAATGGAACAAGCATTGGTGCGGCGAAGAAGATGGAGGCGATGTGAGTATTTCTGTGGAAATATTAAACGATGCTCTTTCCCGACAGCAAGCAGCACGTTTTTACAAATGTGCATTGCAGGTAAATCCGTATTCCTACGCCAAATATCGCGGTTGGGATGTTGGCGATGAGACCGCATACAATAATGCACTCGTTGAGGCTTGCCTTGCGGAAAATATTGACGTTGTTGGCTTGGCGAATCACGGAGACATCGAAGATTCACTATCCTTGAAAACAGCTTTAGAAGCCGTAGGGATTACTGTTTTTCCGGGTATAGAGATTTCGAGTTCGGAGAAGATACATCTGGTGTGCCTCTTTCCACCGAAGACATCCTCCGTGCAACTCAACCAAATCATTGGCGCATTGCAGGGCGGTTCTTTTGATGAAAATAAAACCATTCCTTCATCACAAGCTGCTTTGGAAATTCTTCAAAAAGCGAGAGATAAGCATGGTATTGGCTTTGCGGCACACTGTACGCACGATGGTGGTATTCTCCAGCGAAAACATCAAAATATTTGGAAAGAGAATATCCTTCTGGCTGCACAAATTCCGGGTTCGATTGAGAAACTCGAAGCGCAATACAAGCAAATTATTCTGAATCAAACACCAGATTATCAGCGTTCACGTCCCATCGCGGTTATCAATGCAAAAGATATTGCTACGCCAGAAGACATTCGAGACCGCCGCGCCTCGTGTTTTATTAAAATGACCGAGCCAAGTATTGATGCGCTCCGCATGGCATTTTTAGACGCGGATTCGCGGATTCGACTTGCCGATACGATGAACACAGTCCAGCATTCCCGTATTACCGCAATGGCGGTCGAAGGTGGGCGATTTTTAGATGATTTCAAGGTACATTTTAGCGATAATTTGAATACATTTGTCGGCGGGCGTGGCACGGGCAAATCTACTATTTTGGAGGCATTGCGCTATGCGTTGGGGCTGGAAGCGGCATCGCAACAAGCCCGCAATGCTCATCAAGGCATGATAAAGAGTAATCTGGAAAATGCGCGAATCCTTCTGCGCGTTGTTTCGGAGAAGCATGGTGGCAATGAATATACCGTTGAACGTGTTGTTGGGCAAAGCCCTGTTGTCTATGATAGCACTGGCAACCGCTCATCATTACTGCCAAGCGACCTTTTGCCCGGCATTGAAATCTATGGACAAAATGAAATTCTGGATATTGCCAATGCCCCCGATGTATTTCCCCGCATCATTGCACGTTTTATGGACGCGCCGCCCACAACTCGTAAAACCGAGATACTGCTGCAACTCAAAGAAAATCGGCAAAAATCTCTAGAACTCATCAATTCCCTTGATAATGCTCAGGTGGAACTCAATCAATTAGAAAAATTGCAAGAGCAGTTCGATACGCTCAAGCAGTTTGGTATTCAAGAAAAGCAAGAGCGCATTGAGCAATTAGACAAGGAAAAAGCACATATTTTGAATCGCGCCAATGAAGACCACGCCGATATTCAGAAGCGGTACACCGATTTTATTTGGGTTATTGACATCCCATTCGACCTGCAATATCTTTCAGAAGAAGCCATCAAAGATTCGCCCAATGCTGACGCTTTTCGGTTAATACGCGAGGTGTTTGAGGCATATCAATTAAGTGTTCGTGAAGCATTTGAGCCTGTTCGTGCGGCTCACAACCTTCTGAATAAATCACTACATCTTGCGAATCGTGCTTGGGAAGAACTGGGCAACACTGCCGAAGAAGAACTACGCCAAGCAATAAACAAACTCCAAGCGGATAAGAAAGCATTTGAAGCGGCAAAATCGGTTCGGCAATTATCCCAACGCATTGCGGCAGTCCAAGCATTGCAGCGTAAATTTACCTACAATCAAAATGAATTGAATCTGTTAATTACGATACGCGATTCACTGGTCAAAGACCTTGACAACGCACGTCGCAGAGAACTTGAATACCTCCAAACTACGCTCAAACGCTTGAATAAACGTTTGGAGAATCAAGTGCAGTTAGGTGTTCTTGAAGATAAGAATCGTAAAGACCTGCATACATTTTTGAAAAGTCTGCACGGCTTGGGCGATAAAACAACGGAATGGGTTCACAATGCGCCTCGAATAAATGTGCCGATATTGATTGAACAAATCAAAGCTGGAGTAGAATGTCTGCTCTTGCGCTATAAAGATTACGGCATGACGGAGAGCATCGCATCAATCCTTGTGAATATGGGTGATGAGAACATTCTGAAGCTGCAAGAAATCACAACAGATTACGAAATCACGATAGAACTGAATGTCGGTACAGCCACCGAGCCTGATTTCAAGAGCATTCACGACCTTTCGACAGGACAGAAATGCACAGCAATTCTTCATATACTTCTGCTGGAAAACCCCGACCCGCTTATTCTCGACCAGCCAGAGGATAACCTTGATAACGCCTTCATTGCTGAACGTATCGTAGAGCAGGTGCGTAAAATGAAAACAGAACGGCAGTTTATTTTTGCAACACACAACGCGAACATTCCCGTTTTTGGTGATGCAGAATGGCTGGCAGTTCTGGAAGCCACAAGCAATCGTTTGACGTACCGCGAGGAATACATTGGTTCTATTGACAAACCTTCGGTACAAGCGGCGGCGGCACGTATTTTGGAAGGCGGCAAAGAAGCATTTATGCACCGCCGCGAGAAATATGGATACTGATATTGACCATTTTCCCCATACAAAACCGATATTGAGACCATGACCCAAAGTGAGCTTTTTGAAATACTTGCCAATGGCGAAAACTCTTTCATTGAGTTCAAACGTGATGACGTGAAGCCACAAGATTTAGCGAAAGAGTGCGTTGCCTTCGCAAATACCGCCGGAGGGCGCATTCTGCTTGGTGTGGAAGATAATGGGGAAATTTCCGGCACAAGTCGCGGCGCAGGTGAAACAGAACGATGGGTAATGGACACCGTGTTTGGGAAGTATATTCACCCCACCATTATTCCCTTGTATGAGGAATTGGCGATGGCAGACGGCAAACGTATAGGCGTAATCACGATTGCAAGCGGTATATCGAAGCCATATTATCGCCTTTTGAATGAACGAGAAGAGCCGTATATCCGCATTGGCACACTCAGCAAATTAGCCACTCGTGAGCAGCAATTACGTCTCCTGGAAAGTAGCGGGCTGCTCTATGTTGAAAAATTACCCATTTCGGGAACGAGTATGCGCGACCTTGATGCGCGAAGATTTAAGGATTTTACGAAGAGATTTTACGACGAGCAGATAGATTCTATCAGTAATGAAGAGCTTGCAGAACGGATGTTAATGCTTGATATTTTGCATAAAACTGAAACTTCTCAACTACATACCACTATTGTCGGTCTGTTGCTTTTTGGCAATCGCCCAGCAAGATATTTACCCCAAGCAGGTGTTCGCATTATCGTCTATCGAGGCGAAGAGCCTGATTATGACACTATGAGCGATGAAGTCCTCGACGCGCCGTTGGTGGAATTACGACGTGAGGGGGAAAACGATGAGCAAACACCGAATATTATGGAGAAGGATTTCTTTTCCATCATCGTAGAGCGTTTGCAGCCCTTCATTTCACACGAGCGCGTAGCGGAAGGAGCAATAACACGTGAACGAGTCTGGGATTACCCGCCTATCGTTTTGCGCGAAGCCTTGGTCAATGCTTTTGCTCACCGAGATTGGACAAAAGCTAATCAAAATCGTATTGAGGTGTTCAGCAATCGCATGGAAATCACGAGTTTTGGTGGATTGCCCAATACTTTAACAATAGAGAAAATCAAGCGCGGCCAGCAATATCCGCGTAATCCCTTGCTTATTCGTGCGTTGCGGTATTATGGCTACATTGATGACAGAGGCATGGGTATTCGTCGAAAAATCATCCCGGAAATGCTGAAATACTCAGCACAAGAGCCGATATTTGAGATAACGGAAGATTTCGTCAAACTTATTTTATTGAAACGCATATCATCACCCTTCACGTAGAATTTGCTTTATGAGAATCCAATCGCTACAACTAAAAAACTTCAAACGCTTCACCGACCTTACCATCACGAATATCCCCGAAACAGCAAAGCTGGTGCTGCTTATCGGCGGCAATGGGTCGGGGAAATCGTGCGTGTTTGATGCGTTTGATTGGGCAAAAAAATTACACACGGTTTTTATGAAGGATTTTGCAGAGTCTAGGTTATACTATCGTAAACAAAGTGATAAACTTATACAAGGGCGCATTCATTTGCATGGTGGTTATAGTATTCCTCTGGAAGATGATTTTGCAAGTTTGGGCGGCGGACCAGAGAACTCAGTAGAACACAGATTTTTCGGTCGCAGCAGCAACCGCATCATTCCTGAGATTACGAATACGGCAAATCCTTCACTGATTGCGACCGACGGTGATGCACCTCTGTCATACATTCACAACGATACACGCTTTATCAATGATGCTTTCCTCTACATTGATACTATTGACAAAGCCTTGCGTGCGCCTGTTTTTCGGGGTGAGCAGGTAGATGTGGTGAAAATTTTCCATGAGCAAATCAAGCCATTGAATGATTCGCTCAACGCAATTTTTGGCGATAATCCGAAAACCACCATTCAAGTCGTCGAAATACAAGGCGCAACCCCTACAACGCCTGCAAAACCTGTCTTCCGCAAAGGCGACGCGCTTATCAACTACGATTTGCTCTCGCATGGCGAAAAGCAAGTCGTCATCCTGCTTCTGAACTTTATTGTGCGGAAAAAGTATTACGAAGATTCGATTATTTTTATTGATGAAATGGACTGCCACTTGAATACCGCATTGCAGTTCAATTTGCTGAAGGAAATCGTTACACGCTGGATTCCCGACACCGCGCAACTCTGGACGGCAAGCCACGCGCTGGGCTTTATTGATTATGCACGGAGTTCGGACGAAGCCGCTACGATTGATTTTGATTTGCTGGATTTCGATGTGCCGCAAACGCTTGTTCCTGTGTCGAAAGAGAAAGTTGAAGTCTATGATATTGCCATACCAAAGCAGATGCTGTCTATTGTTTTGGGTGATAGAAGGTTGGTATTTTGCGAGAATAAGAATGACGTTTTGCTGAATTTGGTTGGCATAGAAAAAACTATCTTTGTTGGCGTTCGGGATTCTGCCGCAGTATTTCTGCATATCAAGCGCGATACTCAATATCACTCTCTGCGTGACCGCGATTTCCTCACCGATACTGAAATAGAGCGGCTTGCAAAGGCGTATCCGCAGCACCATATTTTGCGATATTATTGCTTTGAAAATTATCTTTATCACCCCGACAATATTGCCGGACTTGCTCCCGAAGGCTTCGACAAAGAGGTGTACATACAAAATTTGATGCGGCAGAAGAAAGAGCGAGAAAATAGTATTTTGATGAAAATTAATGATGTACGCAATCGTTACGAAGAATTCAAGACTGATGCGAAACTCAAAGATGATGAGGCTACTAGCATTGCGGAGGATGTACGCAGCGATGATTTTGAGCGGTGGTACAAGTTTTTCAGCATGAAAGAAGCCGTAAAAACGTATCTTGCACCCTTTCAACTCAAGCAACAAGACCTTGTGCAAACTGCTTGGTTCAAACAACATCTAAGCCAAATCATCCAAAAAACCTGAATTTGCGCATTGACGCATCATCAAAAACATTATCAACCGTTACCAAAGCGCACAGATGACCACTCCCACGTTTATTGGCTCTCTTGATACCGTCGTGCAGCTCGGAGACCGCATAGATATTCCCTCCGCGCCGATTCTTTCCGGTAATATGCTCCGCATCCCGCTTGATACCGCGCTGAGTAATTTTCTGGCAATGCACAACGCCGATATTCGCCTTGAAAGCCGCTTGAAAATTGAGTTTCTCCACGATGCCGATACGCAAACACTCCTCGCTGAAATTCCCCAAAACGACGTACAACGTTCCGATACCCTTGTCAATGCCGCACAGGGACTTGCATTGCAGTGTATTGAAACTTCACCACTCATTTTTTCTCTAGTCACACGGACGGAAATCGCAGGTACGCACTCTGCTCTAAAACCCTCACAAACACTTGCTGTGCAAAATGTGCAAACAGAAAGCGGCGTTGGTATTAGCTTCAACACGCACGACACCACACTTCTCGGCTTACCAAAACAGCAGATTGTTTCCTTAGACCGTTTTCGCGCCAATCAACTTGCCACGCAACTCAGCATGGTTGCCGGGTTTGAAGATTTGCTGGGATTAGCACTCGTGCGCGATATGCAGCCGCTCGAACACCAAATCAGCACCGTCAAGACCGCACTCAGGCGTTTTCGTGGGCGGGCGATGTTCTGCGACGAAGTAGGCTTGGGCAAAACTGTGGAAGCCGGTATGACGACGCTGGAACTCATCGCACGAGGCTTGGCGCGGCGTGTGCTGGTGCTTACGCCGCCCTCGCTTGTGGCTCAATGGCACGGAGAAATGAAGCAAAAATTCGGATTGGAATTTCTCGCCTATGACACGGTGATGTACAAAGAGCAAGGCTTAGAGCCGCTTTCCACGCATGACCGTATCATCCTTTCCTACCACACCGCCAAGCGTGACCCGTACCGAAGTGAGATTTTACGCCAAGAGTGGGATGTTGTGGTGATTGACGAAGTGCATCATTTCCGCAATCGCACAACGCTTTTGTGGAAATTTGCCGCCGAACTCAAGAAAAAATATATTTTCCTGCTCACCGCAACGCCTGTTCAGAACAACCTCGAAGAACTGTTCAACCTTGTAACGCTGCTGCAACCGGGGCTTCTCAGCACGGCAAACACATTTCAAAAGCAGTTTGTTGATAAAACTGATAAATTGAAGCCGCGTAACGTGGAGCAGCTTCACAGCTTGCTTGCAGAGGTGATGATTCGCAATAGCCGCTCCAATGTCGGTATTGCCATGACGCGCCGCATTGCTCGTACCGAATCTGTGCCGCTTTCTAATGCCGAAAGGGCGCTCTATGACGAGGTTTCGCGCTTCATCGTCTCGGAACTCCGCACTAAATCAGCAATCAAAGAGGCACAAGCCGCCGAAAAAGAAGCGGCAAAGACTGCACGAGAAGCGGCAAAAGCTGCAAAAGAGGCAGAAAAACTCGCCTTGGCGACTGCGAAGGAAGCCGCTAAACTCTCAGGTAAACGCACGACAAAAGCAACAACTGCCGCCCTTGAAGAAGTCCCTGAACCCAAGAAAAAAGCGACGGCAAAAACCAAAGCAACACTTGAAGCAACAACGCCGAAAACAAGCAATGAAGAGCCTTCCAAAGGATTATCCAAAATCGGCTTGCTCACACTTCAGCGTGAATTGGGAAGTTCGCCGCAGGCGGCAGCCGGAACACTCCGCCGCATGGCAGACGACACAAAACTCGCCGCAGCAGTGCGGAAGCGGCTTGCAGCAATGGCTGAGGCTGCACATAATTTGCGCGATAACGCCAAAACCGAGCGTTTGCTGAAACTCGTCAAAGAATTTCCTGATAAAATCGTAATTTTCACGCAATTCCGCGAAACACAAACCATGCTCTACGAAAGACTGCAAGCCGCAGGCGAGGATGTTGTCATGTTTCATGGCGGAATGTTGCGTCTGCAAAAAGAGGAAGCAATCGCGCAATTTCGCGCTTCAGCGAGGATTTTGCTGACGACGGACGCAGGAAGCGAAGGGCGCAATTTGCAGTTTTGTAACGCAATTTGTAACTTCGATTTGCCGTGGAATCCGATGAAAATTGAGCAGCGCATTGGTCGCCTGAGCCGCATCGGTCAGCAGCGTGACGTGTATGTGTTCAATTTTGCTGCCGCCGACACGTTTGAATCTGCCGTTTTGCACCTTTTGGAGGCAAAAATTGCGATGTTTGAACTCGTTGTTGGCGAAATTGACATGATTTTGGGTAATGTTGATGAAGAGCAGGAATTTGAGGAAATGGTAACGGATTTGTGGGTAGAATCTGACTCAATGCAAGATTTTACGGGCAAACTCGACCATTTGGGCAACAAACTTTTGGCAGCAAAAGAAACGTATTTGAAGCAAAAAGAATTAGAAGACCGCTTGTTTGGTGATAAGTTTGGTGCAGAATAATACTACCGGTTATGTTATCACTAATAGACATCATACGGATTAGTGGTTTGGGAGAATAGAAACTCATGTAAAGCACATTGCTACTGATGTTTAGTGGCACAGACATTTTTGTCTGTGCGTACCCCCCTAACACAGCACCAAATCTCGCACAGGCAGAAATGCTTGTGCCACTGAAAGGTTCTCAACACGTAATCTGAATAATGTCTAATACCAATTCGAGTTGATAACTGTGCAAAAAAATCCGGCTTCAGTGGCACAGACATTCTTGTCTGTGCGAGTATTTATGCTGTTTCCAGAGAAAAGCATTAAAAAAACAATGCACAATCCTCAACGTAAATTGGTATAATATCATCATTTTTGGAGATTTTTTTTATGGCTATCACACTAGGTGTTTATTTCGTTAGTGTAGCGTTTCTGCTGCTTTCAGGCGTAGGAATTGCATCACTGCTGCGGTGGATATTGCCGCAGTTGGATTACTCTATTTCCATTCTACTCGGCGTTATTGCTTCATTTATCGGCATACGAGCAGTCATGGCTGTTGCTCCCAAGCCGAGGCAGATTTTCGACCAATATTATGAAGAAGAAGTGATGCCTGTGAACGAAACAATGATGTGGATTCCTGATTCGGCTTTAGAAGAAGAGCCGATTCGCCGCAAACAACGCTCTCGCACAAAGCGTAAATCATAGCCACAAACCATACTTTTTTTGAATATTGTTTGATGAAGATTTTTGTTCACTATGAGCGCAATACCCACCGTAACACCGCTTGAAACCTTTCTCCAATCCTACACCGAAGCCGTCGGCGGTGTGTGGGAAGAAGTCGAGCCACAGGTTTATGATGTTCTTCTACCCGATACACCTGATTCCATGCGCCTTGTCTTTGATTCCGATGCGTTGGACGAGCATCCTTCCGCACAATTTTTCACCTTCGGCAGCGCGGTAATGGACGATTTTTTGGCAAAAGCAACCGCGCAGGGGAATATTGCGGAGGCATATATCAACACGGCGCATTTGCCCTCGCAAGGCACCGCATATTGGCTTCAGCGTTTGAAACGAGAGCTGATGGTGCCGGAAGGCGCAGAAATACGGCTGTTGTCGCTGCGTCCGATGGATGTGTTGCACTTGGTCTGCTGGTTTGAGGTGACATTTTTGAGCGATGAAAAAGAGCAGGCTTTGTACAGTGCCGCAGTTGATAGGCTGTACGGACGGCAAGTGCGCTATTTGGACACGATATTGCACGACGGCACGGCAGAATCTGTGCGCAGGACGCTCTACCCAGTAGCAGGCACAATCAGCCTCGAAGAGGCATATTTGCTAACGCGGGAGCGGATTTTGCGAACACTCGGTGCTGATGCTAACACGCGCCGCGCCGACATGGAGGGTCGTTTACAACGCCAAACGCGGCGTATCAGCAATTACTTCGAGGATTTGCGCGACGAACTGCGGGCGCGTATTGAAAAAGCACAACACAAAATTGAACTGCTCCATGCCCCTCCGCCCGAAGAGAAAAAGACGCGCCGCAAAGCCGCTCCAAATCTTGCTTCACAAATGACGGCTCTACGAAAGCCGCTCACGAAAGCACAACAAAAAGCCGCCGAAAAAGCTGCCGCCGATGCGGAAAAAGCACGTATTCTCGCTGCCGAAGCGGCGCAAGCGCTTTCGGCAACGGCTTGCACGGCACAAGAAGCAGAACTCCGCGAGGAGATTCGCTCACTGGAAGAGCGCGTTGCCACGCTGAACCGCGAGGAAGCAGTACGCTTGGACGATGTGCGCAAAAAGTCTGTCCTGCGAGTTTCTATGCGGCTGACGAACTATCTGCACGTGCATATTCCACGCCTCTTTTTTGCACTGGAAATCGTTCCGGCTCCCGCACGAGGCGGTATGCCGCTTCCAGCATTGCCCCTCACGATGACCTTCGACGGCATGATGGAACGCTTCGATGCTGCGCCATGTCCGAATTGCGGCAAACCGACGTATTCCCTGCTTTTGCAGACCATTGCCCAAAAGTCGCTGTGGTGCTGCTCTGCGTGCGTTCAGACCTCACAAAACGTTGCTGCTTCAGGAAACAAAAAACGGTAACGCTCTTTTTTTCATCCTTACATCATGGTAGGCAATGAACATATTCAGATGGTATATTCTCCGCCTTTTTGCTCTTGGTATTGCGAGTTTTTTTTGCGTCCAATGGCAAGTTCTTCAGGCACAAGAACAAGCTGACCTCCTCATCACCAACGCCCGTGTGTATGCGGTAGATGGGCAATTTTCGATTGCAGAGGCGGTTGCCGTTAAAAACGGGCGCATCGTGGCAATCGGTTCTTCTAAAGACCTCCGTACACGCTGGAAAGCCTCACAAACACTGGATGCAAAAGGAAAGTTTGTGTATCCGGGCTTTTATGATGCACACGCGCATTTGTACAACTACGGGCGGACGCTGCAAAATGCCGATTTGCAGGGAACAACATCTTTCAAACAAGTATTGGAACGGCTGAAAGCATATCGCAAGGCGAATCCGCAAGCACGATGGATGCTGGGGCGCGGCTGGGACCAAAATGATTGGGCAGTGAAAACCTTTCCCACCAAAGAGCCGCTTGATTCACTGTTTCCCGACATTCCCGTTTGCCTGACGCGCATTGACGGACACGCACTCTTGGCAAATTCCAAAGCACTTGCGCTGGCAGGAATCACCGAAGAAACCCGCGTGGAAGGCGGTTTGGTAGAAAAAGTGAATGGTCGCCTCACGGGAATCGTGCTGGATAATGCGATGGATAAAGTCTATATGCGGATTCCAAGCCCTACACAGCAAGAAATCGAAGATGCGATTTTGGCTGCCGAAAAACGTTGCTTTGCTGTTGGTTTAACGAGCGTTGCGGAAGCCGGAATTTCTCACGAGATTGTCGAAACCTACAAAAAACTCTACGCCGAAAAGCGCCTCAATATGCGAGTTTACGCCATGCTCACGCCAACGGATGAAAACGTTGAGCGGTACTTGAAGCAGGGCGTTTTGCAGACGGATTATCTCACCGTACGCTCGTTCAAAGTGCTGGCTGACGGTGCTTTGGGGTCACGAGGCGCGTGTTTGCTTGAACCGTACGCCGACAAACCTTCCACTCGCGGCTTTTTAACTATTGATGCCGCGTGGATGGAGCGTTTCGTAGAAAAAGTGAGCAAAACCTCGTTTCAAATCAATACGCACTGCATTGGTGATTCTGCAAACCGCATCATTCTTGACCTCTACGGCAAATACCTTGGTGGAACGGACAAACGCACCGCACAAAAAAACAAACGTTGGCGCATTGAACACGCACAGGTTGTGAACCGTGCCGATATAAGCAAATTCCGCGAATACGGCATCATTCCTTCTGTTCAGCCGACGCATTGCACGTCCGATATGACTTGGGCAGGAGAACGTTTGGGGGCAGAGCGCATCAAAACGGCATATTCTTTCAATGACCTCTACGAACAACGAGGAATTATCGCGCTCGGCAGTGATTTCCCTGTGGAAGACATTAACCCGCTTTATGGCTTCCATGCTGCTGTGGCACGTCAAGACGCGCAAAATAAGCCCAAAGGCGGCTTTCAACCTGAACAAGCATTGTCCCGCGAGACGGCACTACGTGGAATGACGATTTATGCGGCGATTGCGGGATTTGAAGAGCATTTGAAGGGGAGTTTGGAAGTGGGAAAACTCGCTGATATGGTAATTTTGGACACGGATATTATGACTGCGCCCCCGGAAAAGCTGCGTAGTGCCAAGGTTTTATACACTGTTTCAGGCGGTAAGATTGTGTTTAAGCGGTAAGACTAACTCCTCATTATTCCTTGACTCATGACAATACGCCTTTTGAATTTCGGTCCAATCAAAGAACTGACCCTGGACTTAACCAAAAATCTGCATCTTCTCTACGGCGAAAGTAGTGTCGGGAAGTCGTATGCGGCGTATTGTGTGTATTTGTTTTTGAGCAAACTGCAAGAGCCTCTTATTCGTATTGGTAGATATACACATACGGAAGATATTGAGACTGATAAAATTCTCGCAACAGCTTTGAATCAAGCAAAAAGGCAAGGACAAAGTGAAATTGATGTTAATGTGTCGAATTTTTCTGTGCATCTACTTGATACATTACTGGAAGCCTTTGACGAAGTTTTGCCTCCGTTATTTCAGGCAACCTTTGGTACCAGACTTGAGGTGTTGAATAATGAGTACAGCCATGGAAATTTTTTCATCCAAATTTCTACTGATATACTAGACCTTCAGTTTTCCGCACAACATGACATACGTCCGTTTGCATTGACAGGGTTTATTCCCAAAATACCGCTTGTGGCAAGCCTTCCCAAAGATAATGATTCCTCGAACATCGTGATAGCAAAACAACGAGGAAAACTTGTCATACATTCTCAAACAGCTTTCTCACTTCCTTTGCGCAATTTTATCTGTCAATATTTTGCGAAATGCTTTCAGGATATTGGTAAACAAATATTCTATCTACCGGCATCCCGGCTAGGTTTATACAGAATGCACACCTCATTTTCACCAATTATTGCTGAACTTGCAACGCGACGATTTGACTTGCGCAGCCCAATAAATCTACCTTCGCTCACCACACCAGATGCAGACTATATCCAACAATTAGCACAAATTCGGGTGCATGGAGGTATTTCTCCTGTAACAGATCTTGGAAAGCGCATAGAAACTGATGTCATGAAAGGCACTATTCACTTTGAGGAGCAGACCAAACGTATTATGTTCCAGCCACAGAACACAACCATCTGGCAAGACATTTCGCAAGTTTCATCAATGGTTGCGGCTCTTGCACCATTAGTGTTGTATTTGAAATATATTTTAACCACGCCAAGTGGGCAAGAGCAGCGCAAAACAAACAGTATTTTTTTCATCCTCGAAGAACCCGAAGCGCACCTCCACCCCACAGCGCAAGTCAAACTCATGGAAATTCTCGCAGAACTCACGAAATACAATGTTCGTGTGATGATAACGTCGCACAGTAACTATATGTTCAACAAACTTGGGAATATGGTGTTAAACGGTGAAATTGACGAAAATACCATACAAACATATCATCTTGTTATGACCGCAGAAGGCAGTATGGATGCGGGTGATATGAAATTGACCAAGAAAGAAATTTCCGATGAAAATTTTGCAGAAGTCTCCGAGCGATTGTACGATGAGCGCATGGAACTTTACGATAAACTCAATACTGCAGCAATGAATGAGGTGATAGATGAGCAACAAAATTGAGAATATTCGCCGCGACGCGGAACTTGCTCCATTTATCTGCGAAGAGTGTTACGAAAAGGGCGTTGGTGTTGAGCTTCACCCGAGTTTAACGAATGAAACAGCCGTTATTGTGAAAATTGACAGCTACTATGCGTCGCTCAAGTTAGCAGATACGGTGCCTTCAGCAGATTGTCTCATTTTTCAGGATGCAGAGAACCAAAGATTTTGCCTGTTTGTTGTGGAACTCAAAAGTCAGAATTATTCTGCCGGATTATCTATCGAACAGCTTCGAGACAAATTTGAAACCAGCCTCAACGACTTCGTTGCAAAGCGCTTCAAATCTCACTTTGTGATAAATCCCGCGAAATACAAAAAGATTCGCTGTTATTTGCGCTCAAAGATAAACCCCGGCTATACTCAAAAGGCGCGAAGCCTCAGCCTTGAAGCACTTATCAATAAGCCAATCATCTTCCGCTGTACCTACATCAATACCGAATTTCAGTTGCGAGTGCCGATAGAGCGACTGGAATCAGGCAAGCAATTACCAATCGGCTAAGAAACACGACTTTCCCCACACATTCGTCTCTTATGCAAACGCTTTTTCACACTGAAATTGCGCAAATTTTTGACAAATATTTAACAACTCGGCATATCATTCTGGCGGAACTTTCCTGTAATTTTGCCGTATAGTAGGGCGTTTACTTTTTTCACCTCACCACCATAACCACATAACAGCGATGAATATCCGCTCCTTTTTTCCGACATATCGTAGCAAAACCTCGGCTCTTCGAGCCTTTGCTATCCAAGCCTTTGTTCTTCTTGCAATTCTCTGCTCAGGGGGACATATTGCACAAGCCCAAACAATTTTCGTTAGTTCGTCCGTTGTTGATAGCGCGACGCGCTCCGCAGTAACAGGCGCACGGGTTCAGCTTTTGCGAGCCGACAGCAGCCTTATCACCGGAACGGTTGCCGACCGCAATGGTGTGTTTGTTTTGAAAAATGTTCCGCCCGGGCAGCACCTTATCTCGTTGCAATCGGTAGGATTCACCACCAAAATTAGTAAAGTAACCATTCCCGAAGCGCTTATCGGCAAAATGGACACGCTTCGTTTGCCCCCATTCCGCCTTGCTTCCAGCGCTGTGAAAACAGGCGAAGTCGAGGTTTCGACAACAGCACTTCGCGCTGAAGTGCGCGGCGACACGACTGAATTTACCGCAAAGTCTTTCAAAACCGATAAAAATGCCGTTGCTGAAGACCTCATCCGAAAAATGCCCGGCGTGGAAGTAGATGCCACAGGTACAGTCAAAGCGCAAGGTGAAAACGTACGCCGCGTTTTGGTGGACGGCAAACCCTTTTTTGGTGATGACCCCTCGGCAGCATTGAAAAACCTGCCTTCCGAAATCATTGACCGTGTGCAGGTTATTGACCAAATGAGCGACCAAGCGTCGTTCACACGCTTCGACGACGGTGACCGCACAAAAACGCTAAATATCATTACCAATCCCGCGAAGCGTATGGGACAGTTCGGAAAAATTTATGCCGGATACGGCTCAAACACTGATGAATTTGACAGTCGTTACACCGCAGGAGGAAATATCAACTTCTTCAACGGAGAGCGCAGAATCTCGCTTCTGGGAATGTCGAACAACATTAACCAGCAAAATTTCGCTATTCAGGACATTTTAGGATTGCTTGGCGGCGGAGCTGGAGGTAATATGATGCGTATGATGGGCAGTGCCGGAGGAGCAGCCGCTATGCGCGGCATGGCTGCCGGAGGAGTTTTTCGTGGCGGCGGAGGTATGGGTGGCGCAGGAAGTCCTGGAGATTTTCTTGTGCCGCAAAGTGACGGTATCACGGCTTCGCACGGCTTGGGCTTGAATTACTCTGATTCGTGGGGTAAAGACGTGAGCGTTACGGGAAGTTATTTTGTCAATTTGACCAACAACGACGCACAGCAAGGTTTTTTGCGCCAATACTTCCTCGCAGACGGCATTCCACCCCAAACCAGCACACAAGGTACAGTCAGCAACACGCAAAACATGAATCACCGCCTCAATATGCGCATTGAAGCAACGCTGGATTCATCGAACTCGCTCATTATCACGCCGCGTCTGACTTTGCAAACCAATAACCGTACGACCTTGACAGACCGCTCAACATTTATCCCTTCAAATGGCACACAACGCTTGCTCAACACAACCGAATCCGACGCAACATCGCAGAATCTAGGATATTCGCTGGGCGGCGATATTCTTTGGCGACATAAGTTCCCCACCGAAGGGCGGACTCTCTCAATGAATGTTTCGCCAAGCTACAATTACAATATCGGGCAGCAAATCAATAATTCCACCAACGGCTTTGCGGCTCCGAACCAAGTTGGTGAATTGCTTTTTAACAATATCAACCAAGAAACCCCGATTTTAGGGAATACCGTTGGTTTGGGTGGTAATGTCTCGTACACCGAACCGATTCACGATAAAGGCAGTTTACAAGCCTCCTACAACGTAAATTTGACCGCATCGGCTTCAGACCGCCAAGTTTTCGATTACAACCGTTCTGTGGGCGATTACACCGAGCGTAACAACCTCCTTTCCAACGTATTTTCAAGCCAATATATCACGCACCGTCCGGGGTTAAGTTATCGCTACGCTTTTGCGACGGGCGCAAATTTGTCTGTTGGTGTGGATTATCAAGCAGCGTTTTTGAACGTTGCACAGCAGTCTCCAAGCCGCTTAGATGCTGCGGCTTCGTTCTCAAACATTTTACCCAATGCAAGTTTTAATATGCGCTTCGGAAAAACAGGCAATTTACGCCTTAATTACCGCACCTTCACCAGCGCACCTAGCATTCGTCAGCTCCAAAACGTGTTGGATTTCTCCGACCCGCTTCGTCTCTATATTGGCAACCCGAATTTGAGCCAAGAATTTACGCATAGCATTTTTGCGAACTACGGCGTTTTTGATATGGCAACGGCAAATTCAATGTTTTTCTTTGTCGGTATCAACATCACCAATGACAAAATCGTCAATGCCACGACGATTGCTACCCGCGACACGACAGTGCTGCCGGAGGTTCGTCTGCCTTTGGGCGGACAGTTCACACGCCCGACGAACATTGCCACCGGCGTTTGGAGCGGTCGTGCTTTCGGCACATACAGTTTTCCTTGGGAAATTTGGCAAGGCGCAAAGCTCAACATCAATCTTGGTGCGGGATTCACGTATTCACGCGACATCAGCATCATCAATGCCCAAAATAACAATGTGGATAATTACGGCATTACGCCATCACTGACACTGAGCAGCAATATCAGCGAGAATCTTGATTTTACCATATCAGGGCGCACTGCCGTAACAATCGCCCGAAACTCGCTTCAATCCTCACTCGACAACACATTTTTGGTTCATAATTTGTACGCCAAACTGAATTGGATTTTTTGGGAAGGATTTTTGCTTTCGGGTGATTTCACGTATATTTCCAACAATGGCTTGTCAAGCGGCTTCAATCAATCAATTCCGCTCCTTTCCATCGGCATCGGCAAGCGCTTTTTGGATGATAAATTGGAAGTCAAACTCTCTGCATTTGACGCGCTCAACCAAAATACGTCCATTAACCGCAGTGTAACCAGCACCTATATTGAAGATTTGCAAACGGCAGTGTTGCGCCGTTACGTGCTTTTGACATTCACGTATAATTTGCGGTCATTCGGCGGTGGTGGCGGTATGCCGCCCTTTGGCGGGATGTAAACCATCTCACCTACCACAGCAAACGTTCTTCAAAGCCGCAAGAATCAGCCTCAACAGGGCATCAAATCTTGCGGCTTTTGTTATTTTGAACCATTATGGAAACAACTCAACACCAAAGCCGCTATGGGCAGATGATATTCAAAGCACTCGTTGGTTCGCAGGCATATGGCACAGCCACGCCAAGTTCCGACCGCGATTACAAAGGCGTGTATGTGCAACCCGACAACGACCTTCTGGGCTTCGGCTACAAAGAACAGTACGAAGCAGGCAAAGACGAAGTGTATTACGAAATTCGGCGCTTTGTCGAACTTCTGCAATCAGCAAACCCTACCGTGCTGGAGCTGCTCTTTATGCCGGAAGATTGCATCATTCATGCCATGTCTGCCTTCGAGGAAGTGCGGAAACACCGTGCGGCGTTTCTCACCAAAAAGTGTTTTGCATCCTTTGGCGGGTACGCCGTTGCACAAATTCAAAAAGCGAAAGGGCTGAACAAAAAGATGAATTGGGAGCAGGAGCGCACGGTTCGCAAAACGCCGCTTGATTTCTGCCATGCTTACGAAGCAGGTAAAACCTACGCTTTGGGGCAATATCTGGCAGAACGTGGTTTAGAGCAGGACCGGTGCGGTTTGGTGGCACTTGACCATTTTGAGCAGTGTTATGCGCTGTATTACGATGATTCTCCCGAAACGCTGTATCGCGGCATAATTGCCGATGACAGCAACGATGTTCGTCTCAGTTCTGTGCCGAAAGGCGCTTTGCCGCTCACGATTATTCACTTCAACAAATCGGCATATTCTCAGCATTGCAGACTGTACCGTGAATACGAAATCTGGCTGGAAAACCGCAATACGCAGCGTTATGTGGATATTCAAGGGCATCAGCAGCGCATAGACGGGAAAAACCTTCTGCACTGCCGCCGCTTACTGGATATGGCGCTGGAAATAGCACGAGAAGGAACACTCAGAGTGCGCCGCCCCAATGCCGCAGAGTTACTGGCAATTCGGCGCGGTGAAGTTAATTTAGAGCGCATTATTGATGAAGCCGAAGCGGATATTGCCTTGTTAAACGACCTCGCAAAACACTCCTCATTACCAGAAAGCGCTCCTGCGGCGCTAGGCAATGAAATTGTTCTTGCCGTGCGAGATTTGGTGAGGGTTTGAGCTAAAAAATACTCGCTACCTTTGACGCAGATTTTCATGATTGAACAGATTACCATGCTTTCTTGTTCAAATAAACCCCAAAAACCTAGAAGGCTCTCAAAATCAGCGAAATCAGGTTAATCATGAAAATCTGTGCCGAAGAGAACCAAAGATTTACGCAAAAAGCAAAAGCGCTCAACGAACAACCGTTGAGCGCTTTTTGTAAGAATTTTTTTGACGAATTAGTCTTGACGGGAAGCGGCAAGAATAGCATCAATGTCAATTTCGCTTGAACTTGATTCTTCGATTTGACGACCGCCGCTGGTACCGTTGCGCAAAGCATTGATGATAACATCCGGCAGTGCTTCTTTCACAGCACTCTTAATGTCTTCCTCATTCGCCAAATGGCGCTCTACGGCTTCCTCAACGCGGGAGCGAATGGCATCCGCCATCATATCGTCGGCAAGTGTTTTGGCGATTTTACCCATGTCGTTAGACATTTGTTTCATCGCCACGCCCAAGCCTTCTTCACCCAAACCGGCAGCTACGCGGGTCATATCTTCTGCCATACCTTTGAGCGAGGAAAGCTGGCTCTTGCCGGAATCTTCCATTTTCTTGAGCATCTTGTCCATACGTTCTTCTTCTTCGGTGTAGAAGAGCGAAACCGCCATAAGAGCAAGCAGCGTAAATTCCAAAAGAATAGCAAAGAACATCACCGACGGGCGTGCGGCAGGAATAAACTTCAAACCGCGAATACCTACCACGATGATAAGAATAGCAGCACCACCGTAAGCAAAACCTGTTACGTTGTTGGCATACCGCTCCGTGAAGTGGTGCGCCATGTAGAGGCGAAGCGCCGGCATAATTTTCCAGCGACCTTTTTGCCAATCCTGTGCAGCTTTCAAATTCTCAATTTCCGTCATTACAGCTTCAGAATACGACTCTTGAATACGACCATACATCGTTTCATTGCGGAAACCGAGAATACCGCCCACCTGAACTTCAGCGTCAAAAGCATTACGGAATGCCGCCATCACATTTGCCATTGAAGAACCTTGCTGCTTGACGGCTGCAATTTCGTGGTCAGGCTGCGTACGCGCCCAAACTTTCGCAAAAATTTGCTTGATAAAGTTGGGATTGTCGTTGTAGAACTTTTCAAAATCACTGTCTCTAAGTGCGATAATTTCAACCGTTTCTTTGTTGAAGCCCGTATTGAGGCGAATTTTGGTTTTGGTATTTGCCATTTCGCGCTCAAATTTCTGCGAAATGTACCCAATGCTTGGAGGCAGCATCATTGTTACAATCATGGCAATAATAAAACCCATGTCAAGCGCGAGAATGATAAATCCCCAACTTTCAAGCATAATCGCTTCTTCACCAAGTTTTGGACATTTGGTGTACCATTCTCCGGTCTTTTTGGAATACCCGTCTTTTTCCGCCTGTGCCATGATGACTCTGCCCTGCTCATCTTTTTCCGGCTGCTTAGTCACGGGATCCACTTTCGGCACAGTAACTTTTTCTTCACGTGCAGCAAAGCCGTCAAAGTCGAAAATGTATTCTTTGTTAATATATTCCCCTTTTACCGGAACATCAGCGTACCACATATAATCGCCTTTGGTATGCTTGAGCGGTATTCTGCGTTTTTGCTTCTCTTCGCCGCCACCCTCGACAACTTCTTCAATAAAACGGTCGCCGCTTGATTTGTCTTCAACAACTTTTGCCGTCGCCACAACGCCGTCTTTGAACTTCACGAGCGTTGTTTTTTCATCTTCTGGGTGGAACTGCGAAAGCAAGAACCCGCGAATAATGGACGGTGTAGCAAAGTAGTGGAAACCTACCGTAATAACAACGGCGAGGAAAAAAAACACGCCGTAATGAACGATGGACGGTTTGTATTGTGAACCGTGGGAACTCATTGTACAAACTCCTAAAAAGTGAAGAATAATTTTACTTTCATACTTGCGGTTGCGGTATAGCCAACGGACAGTCAGGAAACATCACCATTTTTACCGATGAAATCGTTCAAAAAAGTTTTACAAAAAATAGATGTAAGAATAATTTTTGAACTGTCAGCCCTTGTATCACGCGCTCTTTGAGCAAAGACTAAGCGGAAAAACTAAGGCGAGATTCCGCATCATGCGCACAGGCAAAACCACGTTGAACCGAAAAGGTTGAACCTCAAGGGTTGAGCTTCAATGCTGCGGCGATAGTTTGCTGCAAAAAATATCGCGTTATCCTGTAATATAAAGGCACGGCGAGTTTTTTGCAAGAAGTATTATTCTGCCCTACTCACACGTCCTGATTTTACGCTCTTTTGTTCATTGCACGGGCAATAAACGTCCGTATTTATCCAAGCTACGCACTTCTTATGTTATTTCCAAATCTCCAAAAAAAATTTCACCTGACAGGCGTAAGACGAAAACCTTGTTTGCGCAAAAGATTGATAACACCCTGTTCTCCCGCAAGATGCCCCGCACCGACGGCAATAAATGTTGATTTTGACCGAATCATTCGCTCCAAAATTGGTATCCATGCGCGATTGCGGCGATTCAGCAGCACTTCCTCGAACTCGCCTGCTTCCTGCGCCCGAAGGAGTTCCAATAAATCAGAAATTTTACCTTCTTTGTAGAGTTTCGTTACGCTCTGCAAACTCAGCCCAGAGGCTTCAGTGCTAGGATTCATCATGCTTTTGAGGTCGCCGACAAGCATTTCCGCTTGCTGTTTGTAGGGGAGATAATCAAACAGTGCAAGCTGTTCTTCAACTGTTTCTATGCCGAGTGTCGGCTTTTTTTGCTTTTTAGCGAGACTCACAAATTCCTCTTCATATGATGTTTGCTCACATTCTTGCTCTCCTTCCAAGAGCATTGTTCCCAAAAACATCGGTTTCATGCGGTTCATCGGGGGAAAAAGCGGTACGCCCAGAGAATCTTGAAAATATGCGCGGACAAACTCCATAGAAGCCGTATCCAAGAGCATTTCCAGCGTCGTATCGCCTTTCATCAATGCGCCTTTTTCCAGCAGTCCGAACATATCGCCGCCCTCAATATTCCCCATGTCAATTTCCATGGCAAGTTGTTTTGTTTGGCTGAAAACCCGCTTGGTTGCTTTGCTCATCACCACATCATTCTCACAAATGAGATGAATTGTTCCAAAAAGATACGACGGCGCTTTCAAGCCATTTCCGTCTATTTTCCAAAGCAGAGAATTTACAGGCAAAACATCGTCTTTCCTCATCGTAGCATAGACATTCTTGTCTGTGCCATAAACGCCGCTAGGCGTAACGACAGGAATTCTACAGGCTGCTGCCGTTAGAATACTATACGCTGCGCTTAACTGAGTGTTTTTCCTCGCCGTAGCACAGACATTCTTGTCTGTGCCATAAACGCCGTGAGGCGTAACGACAGGAATTGTGCGAGCAACTACCGATGGAAGATTATACGCTGCGCGTATTGGTGGCACAGACAAGAATGTCTGTGCTACAGTGAGGAATGTGAGGAGAATTGGCAATCGAACAATCATTTGGAAACCGCTTTGGATGTAGTTTTGGAAGGCGTGGAAGTATGTTTTGACGAAGATTTTGTTACCGTTTTTGTCGAAGCGGCTTTTTGTGGTGCAACTTTGGTAACGGGCGCAACTTTTGTGTCTGTGGCGGGATTACCGGAAGAAGAATTGGAGAACTGCCCGTTAATTTGCGCTTCATACCGCATACGAAATGCTTTGATTGCCCTGCAAATAGCGCTTGCCATCTGGGTTTGTCCGCGTTCCGATTTCAGAAATTTTTCGTCTTTTTTGTTCGACAAAAATCCTGTTTCAATCAGCATATTCGGCATCGAAGCGCCCACCAGCACAAGAAAACCGGCTTGATTGACACCGCGAACGCCGATTTCTCGCATTTTCTTCACTTCCGCACTTATCATCGCGGCTGCCATGTCGCTGTATTTCACAAAAGCGCTTTGTGCCATGCTTACAACAATAAACTGCTCGTCGGTAAGCGGTTTGTAGCGTTTCGGGTTATCTTCTAATTTTATCACCGCATTTTCCATTTCTGCAACCCGCACGGCATCTTCGTTTCTGCCCGGTCGCAAAATGTAAACCTCAAAACCGTTTGCTTTTGTAGGCTTTTTCGGAGTAGAATTGCAGTGAATACTGATGAACAATTTTCCCCCGTTTTCATTGGCAATCTGCCCGCGCCTATCAAGTTCGACAAACGTGTCATCGGTGCGCGTATAGACGATTTTTGTTCCCGGAAGCGCCTTTTTGAGCAGTACGCCGAGTTTTTTCACAATACCCAAGGTTACATCTTTTTCTTTCGTTTTTCCCACACCAATCGCGCCACCGTCCTTGCCGCCATGACCCGCATCAAGAACAATTACATCCAATGCCCATTTTTTTTTTGCCGAACTGAAGTCGTTATCGCCTTGTGCGTCCTTTTTTTTTTCGCTCTGTTTTTCCTTCGAGGAAGCGCTTGGTTTCTTGCTTATCGGCTCATTGTTCGTGGAGTTTTTTTTTTCGGCAGTTGGCTTTGTTTTTACGGCTTGGAATAAAAGGCGCGAAACAAGTAATTGCGCTGCATACCGCGTTGTTCCTGAATTTTTGGGATATTTTTCTAGCTGCTGTGGAGAATGAAGCGATGTTTTTTGCGGTAATTCGTCCATTTCACGCCGTTTTACATCTTGTGGCAAAATGTACAAATTGCGCGTTGGTTTGCGAAATTGCTTGGAAGGCTGTTGTGGAGCGGGTTGTGGGGAAGGTTGAGTAGCATTGCTCTTCGGCAACCCCATTTCAACCACGTCGGGAAGCGGTTTTCGGGCAATCGTTGTTTGTGTTTCTAATGCCTGCGGAGCGTCATTTTCCTCATTACCAAAACTTTTTAAGACGATAGTTGCATCTTGCTCATCTACTTCGTACACGCCATTATCCGCCAAAAGCCGCAGTACGTCATCCACCGGAAGCAAGATTCGCCCCGTTTGCAGTGCCACAGGGTGCAGCATCTGTGTCAAACTTACCGAATCACTGTTCACCGCTTGCACCGCCACACAATGCGCATCGGCGGCAAACGCCAAAACGTGCGTTGGCGTGAGAAGCACTGCAAGAATACCTTCGGTGCGAAGTTCGCAATCCAGCGCCAATGCAAGCGCCAAAGGCTCAACGTACAAGCGTCCGGCCACTTCTACCGTCGTCATAATTTTCGTCGGCTTTTTATCCAGATGCACAGCGTAATGCGCTTTGGGGAAGGGTAAATCGTCATACCGCTCTTGTGCTGCAAGAGGGAATACGGCACGAATGGTCAGCAGAAAAAGCCCTGCAAACATGATAGCATGACGCTTCGTGGCATAGTGAAAAAATTTCACGGCGAACCCGACCAAGAAATGGAAAACAGAAACAATCATCATTATCCCCACCACCCTTTCCGACGGAATACAAAAAGCATTCCGCTTCCAATCGTAAACAGCAACCCTAACACAAAGTAGTATCCATATCGCCATTTAAGTTCAGGCAAATGTTCAAAATTCATTCCGTAAATACCGGTAATGAGCGTCAGTGGTAGAAAAATTGTTGAGAGCATTGTCAAAACCTTCATAATCGAATTCATTTTGTTCGATGTTACCGACAAGTGCGCATCCACAAGCCCGTTGATAATATCGCGGTAGGATTCGGACACGTCCACAATCCGCACCAAATGGTCATACACGTTGCGGTAATACGCCATTTCTTCGGTGGAAACAAGTTCAAACTCGCCTCTCGCCAAACGGCTTAAAATCTCGCGTTGATAGGTAGTAATGCGTTTGAAGCGCTGCATGGATTTTTTCAACCGCAGAATCTGCACAAGCAAATCGGGACTGTTAGAAGCAATGACGCGGTTTTCCGCTTCTTCCAAGACATCATCGAAATACTCCATAACGGGCGCATATTGGTCAACGATTTGGTCAATGACGATGTGAAAAAGATAGTCCGGTCCACGCCCCAAAATATTTTGATTTTTCCAGCACAGTTGCATCGTGTATTCAACGGCTAAGGACGGCTCGTAATGGTGCGTTACGATGTAATTCTCTCCCAAAAATGCGTTCAACTGCCGAGTACGAAAATTGATACTAAGCGGCGGATCTTCATCATTCTCATCAACCGCATGAATCCTTGCTCCCAAAGGAATATCCACCGGATTAAAAATCACGTAAAGGTAATCGCTGTAATCTTCCACTTTGGGAAAATGGTCGCCTTCTTCAGGCTGGATGCGCTCTCGCTGACAGTCTTCGACTGCCAAATGGTGAAATAAAAACATCTGAATCAGCACGGTTTCCTCTTCCTGCTCCGTCGGATTGGTCATATCTACCCAGATAGTCCAATCCTTAAAATCCGGCTCAGTCTGCAAAATACAGAGTTCGCGGATTGTGAGTTGCTTGAGTTTACCGTTGTTATGACCGACGATTGTTACCATGCGCGGATGACAAAAGGTTTGGGAAACAAAACTTACAAAATTACGGCTCTTTTGCGGAATTTCCCAGAACTCATTTGTCAATTTCTCGCGCTTTCGTATCTTATTTTGGTGACATCTTCCGCTTTTTCCGTTTTGAAAATCACACTGCACTTGAGAACTCGCAGAAATTAGGCGAGACTGCGTTTTTCTGACATTTTCATTCCAATTTTTATGGATGCCCAAAGCACAACAGCAACGCATATTGTGGCTCAAACTGTCACTCAAACTACCCCTCAAACTACCGCAACAGCGCACCCTCAAGCCTTCACCCTCGATTCCGGCTTGGTTGAAACGGTCATGACCTTTGTGCGAGAATTTGGGTTTATTGTGTATGTTCTGTTGGTGCTTGTGGTAACGGTTTTAGTAATAAATTGGCTCTTCAAACAAACCGTAGAGCGAGTATTAAAGCGCATCGCACCGCATATCAAACCTATTCATATCGGAAAATTGCCGGTCCTAAATAAGCGGCTTGAAATGAGCCTTATCTCGACAGGGGCACGTTTACTGCGTTTAGCGATGATTGGCGTAGTTGCGTATTTCGTTTTGATTGCTTCGGTTGCATGGTTTTCGTGGTCACCGGAATTTACGCGAAAATTTCTGGACTACCTTCTCAAGCCCGTGCAGAGCGTCTTGGACGGTATTCTTGCTTATATTCCGAATCTTTTCACGATTGTCGTTATTCTCTTTTTGACGCGGTATGTTTTGCGGTTTTTGCGGCTTTTTGCCCAAGAACTTGAGCGCGGAGTGCTGAAATTACCGAACTTTTACCCCGATTGGGCAATGCCCACATACCGTGTTGTGCGGTTTGTCGTTTGGATTTTTACGTTTGCTGCAGTCTTTCCGTATCTGCCCGGCTCGAACACGCCTGTTTTTCAGGGCTTGTCGGTTGTTTTGGGTGTACTCATTTCGTTTGGTTCTTCCAGTGCAATTACCAATATCATTGCGGGTTTGCTCACCACCTACGCACGACCTTTTAAGCGTGGAGACCGTATCAAAGTTGGCGATGTAACGGGTGATGTCATTGAAAAAACACTGCTTGTTACGCGGCTTTTGACAATCAAAAACGAAGAAATTACCATACCAAACGCAACGATAATTTCCAGCAATATCGTGAATTACAGCGCTTTAGCCTGTGAAGGAAAAGACGGCTTGATAATTCACGCCACTATTACTATCGGCTACAACGTGCTTTGGCAAGACGTTCACGGACAACTCATCGCAGCAGCACTGCGTACACGCGATATTTTGCCCACACCACAGCCGTTTGTTCTCCAAACATCGCTCAACGATTGGCACGTCAGTTATCAAATCAACGCCTACACCAAAGCAATTCAGCGCCTGCCTGACATTCAATCCGAACTATTACAACACATCCAAAACACCTTCAACGAAGCGGGCATCGAAATTATGTCTCCGCAAAATCTCACTGTCCGCGATGGCAATCAAAGCACGATTCCGGCGCAGTATCGGGTGCATTAGTCATTGGTTACTTGGTCATTGGTCAATCAAGTAATGAAGCTATCCACAAGACCTATGACCTATGACCTATGACCTATGACCTGTGCCCCATGACCAAGTACATAAGTAACCAAGTAACCAAGCAACCAAACTAACCACAATGCACATCGTTTTTGTCCACGGCATTTTTAACACGGGCAGAGTTTTTGCACTCATGGCGCGTGATGCACGTAACCATGGCTTGATTCCTCACACGCCGAGCCTTCGCAAAGCAGACGGGCGATTACCGGTCGCCAAACTTGCCGAACAGCTTCGACACGTTATAGAAACTCATGTTCCGATAGGTGAGAAATGTTTACTTGTAGGTTTTAGCATGGGCGGGATTGTGGCGCGGTACTATTTGCAAATGCTGGACGGGGTGAACCGTGTAGAGCGCTTTATTGCTATTGGCAGCCCGCATGAAGGCAGCGTTATGGCGTATTTTCTCCCCTCAGTCTTTTTTCCGGGAGCGAAAGATTTACGCCCCCAAAGCAAGGTTTTATGCGACTTGCAGGACACGTCACATCAACTGAACGAACTTCCTATTATGGCGCTGTACAATCCCATTGACACCATGATAGTTCCGCCTCGCAGTGCCGATTGGAAGGGTGTTCCGTCGTTTTCATCGGGGTGGAATTTTCATCCTTTTATGCCTTTTTCGCCGAAGGTGCGCAGTATGATGTGGGAGTTTTTGCTGGCTGCACAATAACGATAGTATTTGCATCTCTTCTGCCCCAAACATCTCTCTGTGTCTCATTCTCAAGCAGGTGTCTCATCAATTGCATCATTTGGAAACGATGCTACGCAATGTGTCAGCAAAGTGGAGTAGTCGAAGTGTCCGATTTTCCTTACACTGTCAGTTTTTTGCCACACTTTTTTGACGATTTTCCCCGCACAACGACGATTTTACGCCATTTTCAGGCTTTGGCACGATTGTTGGATAATACGGAATGAACATTTATTCATAATCCACAAATATCCCAATCTCTAGGAGGAGAGCCAACTCTATGGCAAATAAACGACTTTTTCAGTCGCTTGTTGGTGGTCTCTTGCCCCGCAATATACTACCGAAAGCGAACACGAACAACAACGCAGGCGGAAAAGCGTACGCATACTCGCCAAAACACACTTTGGCGCAATATGCCGCTACGGGCTGCCTGAATGGGACATTTTACGCAAGCGCGGAAAACCAATTAGACCAAATTTTGGCGCTTTGTAATGCACAAAATGGCTTCATTCCGACAGAGTTCCTTGCGCAAACGGCGGTCTATGCACGGGAACACGGGTACATGAAGGATGTTCCTGCCTTGCTTGTGGCACTTTTGGCGACACGCCAAGAAACCGAGTTTCTCAAAGCTGTGTTTCCGCGTGTGATTAACAACGGCAAAATGCTCCGCACCTTTGTTCAAATCATGCGTTCCGGCGTTACGGGACGCAAATCATTTGGCACATTGCCGAAAAAATTGATAGAACAGTGGTTCGCAGACCGCACCGATGCTGAGATTTTCACCAATTCGGTTGGCAATAATCCGTCCTTTGCCGATATTCTCCGCATGGTGCATCCTAAGCCGGAAACCGCATCACGACGCGCTTTGTATGCGTACTTGCTTGGCAAAGATTACAACGAAGCAGATTTACCCCAAATTGTGCGTGATTACGAAGCCTTCAAAAACGGTGGAACCATGATTACTCCTCATGTTCCGTTCCAAATGCTTACGGCGCTTCCGCTCTCAAAACGTGATTGGACGGCAATCGCCATGAACGCAAGTTGGCAGACGCTTCGCATGAACATCAACACCTTTGCACGTCATGGCGTGTTGGAGAGCGAAGAGGCTGTGAAACGCATCGTATCTCGTTTGCAAGACGCTAACGAAGTGCGCAATGCGAAAGCATTTCCGTACCAACTTTTGGCAGCGTACAGCAATATCATAAGTGCGGATGATGTAACCGAAAAGATGGCTCACAATGGTCTTTCCAAGCACAATGCGGGGATACAGCACAATGCGGGGAAGCAGCATGATGCGGATAGACAGCATAATGCGCTGTTTGAAGCATTGCAACAAATCCAAATCGCACTTGAAAATGCCCTCGAAACCGCAACGGAGAACGTTCCGGCGATAAATGGCAAAGTGTTTATCTGCGTGGATGTGTCGGGTTCGATGCAATCGCCTGTAACGGGTGTGCGCAAAGGTTCGACAACAAACGTGCGCTGTATTGACGTTGCGGGACTCATTGCATCGGCTGTACTGCGCGCCAATCCTGATGCGGAAGTTATTCCTTTTGAGCAGCACGTCGTTAAAAAACGCCTCAATGCTCGTGATACCGTCATGACCAACGCACAGAAACTTGCCGCAATCAACGGCGGAGGAACAAATTGTAGTGCGGCTTTGAAACATCTCAATGAACGCCATTCTCACGGAGCGCTTGTTCTCTTCGTTTCCGACAACGAATCGTGGATGGATAAGCAATCCTACCGTTCTTCGGCACTTATGCATGAATGGCAAATTTTCAAAACACGAAATCCCGAAGCGCGGCTTATTTGCTTGGATTTGCAACCTAATTCCACTTCGCAAGCCTCAGAGCGCGATGATATTCTGAATATCGGTGGTTTCTCGGACGATGTGTTTTCCGTGATAAGCGAATTTGCTCACGGAACGCTGAACGAAGACCATTGGGTTGGTGTTATTGAAAATGTTGATTTGTAACCTGTTGATTTGCGAACTGTTGCCTCGAATGCCTTGCGGAACTACATTGGAATTGTACACGTTTCGCACATTTTCTCGTCGAGGTTTTTTATCTCTTCTATGCGCTTTAGTGTTTCTGAAAAAGCGCACAAAACCTTACTGCTCTCATATTTCAATGTGCGGCGAATGTCGGTGGAACTACATTCCCTTATCTGGACCCAATGTTTCATCATTCCTCGTCGCCGCACGTTTTTTTATGGTTCAAAAGATTCTTCCGAAGTCATCCATTTTCAAGCACAACATACCGCAAGCATATGCAACAATGCGGTTTCTGCGGGTTAAACAACAACGTCGCTTGTGATGAAAAAGAGGCGCATCACTTCCCCAAACAGCGATGCAGACATGACAAGCCCCGCAGGAATTGCACTACATCAAAAAGCGCATCATTTCTCAACAGATGGTGCGCTTTCATTCTTGTAGGACTTTCGCAAAGTGTATTTTTTAGGGCAAGGAGGCTTGAACAATTGTTGCTCAGTCTTTTAATTTAACAAGGATTTTGAACCCCTTGCCTGTCAAATTTGCGAAAGTCCTATCGTATAAAAAGTTTTTAGGGGATTCTCAAAATTCATATATTTGTATCCGAAAATTAACATTTTATTCAGTTTATTCTGGAGATAAGCTTTATGTCATTAATGGACGCTTTCACCGGAACATTAGATGAAAGCCGTGTCAAGCACTTGCTTCGCCGTGCAACCTTCTCCCCAACTAAGGATAATATCAGGACATGGGTAAACCGTTCAGCCACAAATGCAGTAACAACACTGTTAGAGGACGTACCGCTCCCTTCCGCACCCAGACTCAGTACAGGTGAAACTTGGCACGACAAACCCTATAACCATGAGCAGGACGCGAATTACAATGAGCAGTTAAAATCGTGGTGGACAGGGCAAATGTTTAATAGCGGGACATCTGTACGCGAAAAAATGACGCTCTTTTGGCATAATCTCCTTGTTTCCTCCTATCCCGCCGTACAGGATGCCCGCTATCTTTACCGGCAAAATCAACTTTTACGACGCTTTGCGCTTGGGAATGTACGCCAACTTTTGAAGGAAATCACCATAGATCCCGCAATGCTACGGTATTTGAATGGCAACACCAACATCAAAACACAAATCAACGAAAATTACGGACGTGAATTGCAAGAACTCTTCACCATCGGCAAGGGTCCCGAAATATCTGCTGGCAATTACACCAATTATACAGAGCAGGATGTTCGCGCTGCCGCACGTGTCCTGACGGGTTGGACGGACGATGTGACTTCGGTTTCATCACGGTTTGTAGAGGAAAATCACGTTACAGAAGACAAGCAATTTTCTGCGGCATACCAAAACACTGTTATTCGTGGTCGTATTGGTGCTGAAGGAGCGCGTGAAACGGATGAACTTCTCGACATGATTTTTCAGCAAACCGAAACAGCTAGGTTTTTCTGTCGCAAGCTCTATACTTGGTTTGTCGGAACAGAAATTGACAGCACTATCGAACAACAAGTTATTACTGAACTTGCAAATACGCTTCGTGCAAGTAATTGGGAAATTAAGCCTGTGTTAGAAATGCTTTTCCGCAGCCAACATTTTTTCGATATGAATAACGCGGGCGGCATGGTAAAAAGCCCGATAGACCTTGTTATCAGCACGCTCAATTATTTCCGAAAGTATATCACACCCACTATTCCAACACTTGTGGAAGATGCTGTGGGATACTACAACGTAATGAAATACCTCTGGCAAGCCGCAGATGCTCAAGAAATGGGCATTTTGAATCACCCCAACGTTGCCGGTTGGAAAGCCTATTATCAAATACCACTGTATGATAAGCTTTGGATGAACACAGCAACATTAGCTTCTCGCAATGATTTTACCGACAAAATTGTTAATGGCTTTGCTGTAAACACAGCGCAAGGAATAACGCGATTTGCCATTGATTCGATTACTTTTACAAAAGATGTTTGCCAAAGCCCTTCTAATGGAGACGATCTGGTGGACAAGATTTCACAAGATGTTGTCGGAGTGCCGCTTACTTCGTCACAAAAACTTTATTTGATGGATGAAGTGCTTGCCCCAGGATTTTTCAATGCGCGAGGCGCTTGGGATATGAATTGGGGATTTTACAGCATTGATCCGACGAATCAAGCGAAACGTCAAGCAGTGCAATCACGCATTGACAATGTGATAAAATTTGTTCTCCAAATGCCGGAATCACATTTGATTTGATGTTTTACTATAATGCTCCTCCCCGATTTGCATTCTTCATAAATGGCTCATCAAAAACCAGACTTCAATTCATCCGCAGGGCTACAAACTACGGTTCTTCCAATTTCCTTTTCATTATCATATGAAACGCAGAGATTTTCTCGCAGGCTTAGGTTCAAGTGCTCTTGCGCTCCCGCTTATTTTGGACGGGTTCACAACACAGGCATTCGCGGACGATTCTCCTTCACTGAAAAAAGTTGCAGAACTTGCCTCTGCACAAGACCGTATCTTAGTTCTCATTCAACTAAGCGGCGGAAACGACGGTATCAACACGCTTATTCCCCTAGACCAACTTTCCACATACTACAACATCCGCAGGTCAGTAGCAATCCCGGAAAATCGGATTACGCGCCTCACGAGCGCCATCGGCTTACATCCGAGTTTTGTTGCAGCAAAATCGCTTTTCGATGAAGGAAAACTTGCCATTATCAATGGCGTTTCGTACCCGAATGTGAATCAATCGCATTTCCGCTCGACCGATATTTGGTTTACTGCTTCCGACCCTGAACAATACTTGTCTTCAGGTTGGTTAGGGCGCTTTGTTAATTACGAAGCGCCGACATTTCCTGTGGGCTATCCCAACGACAGAACACCAGACCCGCTTGCAATCGAAATTGGCGGAGCAATGTCACTTACTTTGCAAGGAAATACCAATGCTATGGGCATGACGATTCGGGATTTATCTGCGTTTGAGCAACTTGTAAACGGTCAAAATGCGACTGGTGGCAGCGTTGCTCAACGCACAGGCAAAGCCGGTAATCGTCTTGATTTTATCCGCGATGTGCAAGCACAGTCGCAAAAATACTCGTTACGCATCAAGACAATCGCTGAGAGAGGGCGCAATCAGGCTCAGTATCCTGACAAAGGCAGAAACATCCTTGCCGACCAACTCCGTATTGTGGCTCGCCTCATTTCAGGCGGCTTACAGACAAGAGTGTATGTCGTAAATTTGGGCGGCTTCGATACACATTGGTCTCAAACTGAGGTGAATGATACAACAACAGGTATTCATGCGGGTTTGCTGTCCAATTTAGCGGAAGGAATGAGAGTGTTTCAACAGGATTTGAAATTGCTTGGTGTAGAAAACAAAGTGCTTGGAATGACGATTTCCGAGTTTGGTCGCCGCCCCGCTACCACCAGCAACGGCACTGACCATGGTACTGCGGGACCTGTTTTCCTTTTCGGAGCGCCCGTGCGCGGTGGAGTGATTGGCATCAATCCGAGTTTAACAGACTTGCTTCCGGACGGCAATCTCAAAATGCAGTATGATTTCCGGCAGGTTTATGCGTCTGTACTGTCACAATGGTTTCAAGCCGATGCGACACATCTCAATACCGTTTTGATGAAACCATTCAGTACGCTCAATCTACTCACGACAACATCCGTCCGCGAAGAGCAGATGCTAACAGCTACAACGCAAATGACTATAAGCAATTACCCCAATCCATGCACAGACCAAACAACAATAGAATACGTTTTGCCCCGAAGCAGCAATGTTCACTTGATGCTCTTGGATAGTCGCGGTCATATTCTCACAATGATTTTTAGCGGTTTCCAGCCACAAGGCGCTCAAAGCATCCGTGTTGAGGCTGCCAACCTTGCTTCCGGTGTATATTTCTATACCTTACGCACGGAGTATGGTATGATTTCGGGGCAGATGAATGTTGTTCGGTAATCAGTGCTTTACCAAACTGCTCTATTATTGCCACTCCACCGAAATACGAATGTTGCTGTTGCGCCCCTTGTCATCACTGCATGAAATCTTGTTTTGACCACGTTCCGGCGTAAAAAAAACCCGCTCTTCAGGCTGAGCAGAACGCAAAAATTTGTCATTGATAAACCAATAGACCGTGCGAACATCATTCGCAATATGGCAGGTGAGCATAAGTTCCGATGCGGCTTTCCCGCTTTTTGCCCGTTCCACGAGGTATTCTTTCCCATCGGTGAGCGAAGTAATACTGGGCGCAAAGCCGCTTTGACGCGCACGACTGCAAGCGGGATTATGGTCGGGAATACGCTCAAAGGCACGGTTTTCTGCGGTGTAGAGCGCCAAAATTTCCGGCGGTAGATTAGGATACATTTTGCGTTTGTAGCCCGTGGGCGGCATACAATCAGGGCAGAACGACATTCGCTCATCGGCAGAAACAACAACTTCTTTCCGATGTTCACATCGTGCATTGGAAGAAATTCGCGGCAAATAATAGTCCGACACTTGATTTTCACAGGTTTCCTGCGGCAACAAGCCGCTATCCGAACACACCAAACGGAAATCCAATTCCGGCGGCGGCTGAAACCAATCATTGGGCGAGTTGTAGTCAATCGCATTAAAAATATCGAACAAAAGCGGCGTTGCAATATCCGCCCCGACAAGTTCCGGCACACCCTGACCGGAAAAATTCCCCACCCACACCGCCACTGTGTAACGCTTGTTGTAGCCGATACTCCACGCATCGCGCCGCCCGTAGGACGTGCCGGTTTTCCACGCCACTTTCGGCAAACGCTGTGCAGACGAAAAATTTCGCGGCACATCGGGGCGTGTTAATTGCGTCAAAATTTCTCCCAACATAAACGCCGCCGAAGCAGAAACAATGCGGGTTTTCGGTTGGTTGCTTGGTGGATTGGTTGCTTGGTTACTTGGTTGATTGGTTACTTGGTTACTTGGTTGATTGGTTACTTGGTCATTGGTTACTTGGGTGCTAGATATTTCGCCCTTATCCCTCCTCATTTGAAGCGGCTTCCAATCCCCGTAGTTCGCAAATGCGCTGTACAGCGCTGCCATTTCTTCCAAGCGCACACCGCAGCCGCCCAGCACAACCGACAAACCTAGTTTTTTGCCGTCTGAGCGAATTTGCTCAAAACCCGCATTGGAAAGCGTTTCGACAAACCTTGCCACGCCAAGTTGCCGAACAAGTTTCACCGCAGGAATGTTTAACGAGTTGATGAGCGCTTTTTCGGCAGAAATGAAGCCTCGGTATTGGCGGTCAAAATTCTCCGGCGTGTAGCCGTCAAAATTGCTTGGAACGTCCGTCAGCACAGACTTTGGCGTGATAAAACCTTTGTCCATCGCCAGAGCATAGACAAGCGGTTTTAAGGCACTACCCGGCGATCGTACAGCCCGCACACCATCTACCTCGCCGGAAGCCGCTTTGTCGTTGTAATTCGGCGACCCCAAATACGCCTCCACTTCGCGTGAATGGTTATTCACCACCAAAACCGCAGCATTACTGATGCCGTAGAGTTTCAAGCGCCGAATAACGTTCTCCGTCAGCGTTTGAATGCTTTGCTGCTTGCGCACATCCAACGTGGTGGTAATTGTTGATTCCGTCGGAAATAGCCGTTTCATGCGGTATGCGAAGTGCGGGGCAAGTTTTGAGGGCGCTTGACGGCGTTCAATCGCTGTCGGCTCTCGCAAAGCATCATCCACAAGAGCGCCACCGAACACGCTTTCACGACGAAACCGCTCCAGCCATTTATCGCGCTCACGGCGAATGGCGTTGTTGTTTTCGTCAAGTTTTAGCGTCGTCGGGCGATTGGGAATGATTGCAAGTGTTGTTGCTTGGGCAAGGCTGAGTTTTTCGGGCAATGTGCCAAAATACAGCAATGAAGCGGCTTTCACGCCTTCGATATTTCCGCCATACGGTGCAAGATTGAGGTAGAGTTGGAGAATTTCACTTTTTGAATGAGTAAGTTCGAGTTGAAAAGCACGAAAAATCTCAATGAGTTTATTGAGGATTGAGCGTTCACGCGGCTTGGAGCGTTGTTGATGCTGAGAACGTTGATTTTCCAGCATCCGCGCCACTTGCATCGTGAGCGTCGAAGCGCCTGATGTGGTGCGCCCCGCAAGCATATTATTCCCCGCAGCCCGCAGAATAGCGAAAGGATTTACGCCAAAATGCCAATAAAACCACTTATCTTCTTTGGCAATAAGGGCAGTGCGAAGCGTCGGCGAAATCTCTTCCAACTCTGTTTTCATGCGCCATTTGTCGTCATCGGCAAGAAAAGCATGAATAACAGTTCCGTCACGGGCAGTGACAATCGGCGCAAACGGAATTTCGGTGTGAAGGGGAAATATCATCGAACCCAATGCCATGAACACAAGGAATGACGCGGCAATCAGCACTCCATAGCTTGTGGCAGGAAATCGGACGGAAGATTTTACAAACAACACACGAACATTCTGCAACACCGCATACAATCTTGTCGCAGATGCGGTCAGCATTTTTTTTACTGCAAATGAGAACTGCTGCCAAAAGTATTGCACATTCACTCCGGCACAGCAACAAATTCTTCCACTTCGAGCAGTTCATACACACCGCCTGCAAACGCACCAAACATCAGGTGTGCAAAGGCAACGGATACACTTTTGATGATGACAAATTGTGGTAACCAAGCCGTGAGCGCGTAAAAATTGATGCCGTACAGCACCAAGCCGAAGAGCGCTCCACCGCCGATGCCCACAAGCAAGCCCCAACGGTGCAGCACGTAGGCAATCAAACACGCAAACCCCAGCGACAACGGTAAATGCACCAAAATCGCCGCACCCCAGACTTTTACGCCATCGCCCGCCGTTGGTGTGAGAATATCCGCGCCCAAAAGCGCCGAAGCCAACAAACGCGGCATAAGCCACGCACTGCCGACTTCCGAATATGTCAGCCACATCGTGAGCAGTAAAAATACTGTTCCGCTTACAGCTCCTGCAATCAAGGCTGCACGCCAATCTACGACTTGTTTCAAGCGGGTTTTGAGTGTGGGCATGGTTTTACTGAAAATTGTGAGGAGGTTTGTTGTTGATTTGTGGAGTGTCTTTGTGCGTCGGCAAGATAGGAAAGCCGCAGGACATAGCAAAATGTGGATTTGTGTTCCGTAATGTTTTTTGGAGATGTGGTGTTTGTTGATTAAAGCGAGAAAAAACCTCGCGTCCGATTGTCTTTTGGCAATATCACATCACAACAAAAACCGCATCACTGCTTGGTTATGCAATGATGCGGTTACAAAGGAAAATTGTGTTGTTCAATCAGATGAAGCGGATGACAAAGCCCCGCAAATTCTAGCGGAACACCTGCATCAAAAGGCTTCGTTCACCTGTTTGCGTTTTGATACGACAGATATACGCTCCATTCGGCAGATTTGCGGTGTTTAGTGAAAGAGTGTGTCTTCCTGCTTCGCGCATTTCTTCCAAAACGTTCATTACAGATTGCCCAAGGATATTAACAACGGTAACCACAGTAAACGAGGTAGCGTTTAGCGTAAATTCCAGTGCCGCTTTATCTGCTGCGGGATTCGGATACACGTCAAGGTGTTGAAGATTAGCAATCGTATTCCTGCTCGTTTGTTGCTGTCGCTCCGCAACACTTGTCGGCTGACGCAAAACGGTGACAGAGGTGTTGCCGTTGGCAAGATTAGTCTCCGTGCGCGAAACCCCGCTCGTTTGAAGGCGCGACCAGCGCTCAACGTTGTATTGGTGGGACGTTTGAGCGTTCTGTTGCACCAATCCCGCATCAAAACTGTTATTGCCGCGAATCAACGCTAACCGATATTGCACTCGACTGTTGTACGTTGTTATTATTGGAACAAGCCCGTTAGCATCCCACGCGACCTGCAACGAATCGTCAGCAGCCAGCGTTAATCCTTGAATACGGATGATATTCTCCCATGCCTGCAAACTTGGGTCGCGGAAGCCTAGAACGAGTTCAACATTCTCCAACGCGACAGGTGAAATAATGCGAAAAACTCCTTTGCCGACATCTGCAAAGGCTTGTAATGATGCTCTGTTTGAGCCCGGTACCCACGAAACGGAAGCGGTAAACCGTGCGCCGTTGTAAAGGGAAAGTGTAAGGGGGTTCTGCGCAGCTTGCTGCTGTTCCGTAGGCGTGTAGTGAAAACGAAGTTGCGCCGAATTATCAAACGGCAGAGAAAAGCCGTTTACGGGCAGAAATGAACACGTCGGGCATCCGCCGGGCGGCTGCACAACTCGTGCGTCAGGATAGGTAATAAACGGCTTTCCGGCATCCAATGTTGAGACAGAAACAGGCACACCAAAAAGATTGCGACTGACCGACACAAACGGTTGTGGCTGATTCCCTTCCGGCGTACTGAAATTCACCGTCATACGCGACGGCTGCGCTGCACGCGGCGTAGAATCTGCTTGCAAGGCTGCGAGCGCCTTGATTGGGCGTGTGGGGAATTGTTCTAAGGAAATTTGTGGAAGTGTGCTTGGGGTTTCGGTTACAAGCAAACCGTAGTCAAACGTTCCACCGTAAAAATCATATGTGTTCCGTGCGCGATTGACCACTACTACTCGCGGTGTGTATCCGGGGAAAGGAACATTATTGGGGTCATAGACAAACAAGCTATCAACAGCCTCACCAAGCGCATTACGCCCGCTTGAGAGAGCGTAAGGTACAACGGCGTGACCACCGGATGGTGTAGCAATCGCCAATCCCGGATGCTCTGCTCTATTCCCCGAAAGAAATGCTGCGCGTATGCGTTGGACTGTTTGATTCGGACGCTCACCCCTTGTAATACTCTGTATCGAAGGCGGTGGCGTTGCGGCAAGGTCTCGCGCCCATTGAGAGAGTTGATGAACATGAATCAACTTTAATACATCATGCGAAACATTCGTGGAAAATGACGGTGTTGATAATCCGTAGGGCGTGGCCCCCCCACGGTTATACAGCCCTGCATGATGCAGAAGCGCCACAGACGTAAACCCGAAACACGAACCGGGGAAACGCCATGTGTACCACGATTGAATCGCTTGTAATGTCGGGCGACGGTCTGCACCTGTGCCAATATATGCGGGAGTATAGAGTTCAACAGCGCTTGCCCAATCATCCCAACGAGGGAAAGAGTTGCGCGGCGTGTTGCGGGTAGCAAGTGTTTGAAATTCCGGCTGCCATGTATTGTAGGGAGCTTGTGAATAATCGGCATAATACGATGGGGGCCAAACGAATGCCTCCCCATTGGGAAAGCTAAAGCCGCTCACTTCCGGTCGAAATGCCGACACAAGCGGCGGGTCGCCCGCCGCAACGACGCTCACTATCTCAGTTCTTACCGTTGGTGTCATAGATCCGATTTCAACCGAAACATCATACAAGCCCACCTGCGCATCAGCAGGGACGGCAAAATCTGCAAACAGCGTATCTTGGCGTGTGCGAGTGCGGTCTATGCTGCCGATTACTACCCTTGAGCCATGTGATATGCGTACCGCCGTTGCTGTTCGCATATCAATTTCAAATGTGCTGCTTAAAGCAAGTCGTGTTGTGCGATTTTGTTCCAAACTTCCCGGTATGACATCTACAATGCCGATTGCACGTGCGGTGCGGAAACTTCGGACTTCTGACCATGGACCAAGAACATCCTCTCTGCGACCGCGTACACGCCAATAAATCGTGATTCCCGACGCATATGGAATGGCTACCTGTGCGGAGTCTGTAGTTTCTCGGAAAAATCCCGAACGATAAGACGTTGAAAAATCATTGACTACATCAAACTCTACATCATACAGAGCAATGTCAGGTATGCGTTGCCAACGCACAACCGAAGCTCCCGACCGTCCTACAGCAACACTTACACCATTTTCCGGCGAGAGTAGTATCGGGGCAGTGGTTATTGGCGGTAAGGGGCTTGTATCAAGCACCAATGCTTGTTCCGACGTAACAACGCCTCCCTCGGCATATATTGTTATCGGACCATTGGTCATGCTGCGAGGCAAGGTAATGGAGAGTTCCGTCGGATTGACAGTAGATGCCGTAAAGAACCCTAAGGAATTATTGGCAGCATCTCGAACCAAAACACTTCCACCGCCGACAGCTATAAAGTTTTGCCCACGTATGGTTATGACCGTTCCCTCTCGCCCCGTTGTTGGGGAAATAGAGGTGATAACAGGCGGTAAATATGGCGTAAATACTTGCGAAGACGTTGCACTGCCTGATTCGGTAACAACTGTTATGGGAGTGCTGACTGTTAATGTTGAAGGCACGACAGCAACTGCAGACGTGTTTGAGCCGGGTCTTACAATCGCTGTTTCCGAGCCGAACCGAATTGCAGTGGGTGTCAGAAGGTTTGTTCCGGTGATGATGACCAAATCCCCTGCCCGAGCGCGTAGCGGAGATATTTCTGTAATGGTGGGCGGCGGCTGAATGGTGAGGGAAAATGTGCTTGTTGTGCTGCCGGCACTATTTGTTACGGAAACCGCACCATTACTTGCTCCGGCAGGAACAATCGCGCTAATTTGCGACGGCGAAAGAACACTAAAGGCAGTTGCTGTTACACCGCCTATCCTCACAGAAGAGACATCCACAAACTGTGCGCCGTTGATAAGAAGCGTTCTGCCCGGAGCGGTGGAAATGGTATTTACACCAAAAATTATCGGGCGGCGCGTAGGAGTAAACACCTGCGTACTGATGACTGTACCTGCATTGGTGCGCACTGTAACGGTAAATCCCGTTCCAAAGGATGGCAATCCTTCCGGCACAATTACCCTCATTCTCGTATCGCTTTCCACAATATACACCGCCGAAACTGTTCCCACGCGCACAAGCGTTGTTCCCGTGAAGCCGCTGCCTGTCAGCGTCAATTCTGTTCCTGCTGCACCGATGAGTGGGCTGAAGGCGGCAATGCTTGGCGGAGGAATAACACGAAAGAGCGTTGCCGATGTTGCCGAACCGCCAAAAGAAGAAATGCTGATGGGCGCAGAACCGCTTCGTAACGGCACGTTCACGTTGATTTGCGTCGGGCTGATAACGGTGTAGATTGCCGCCGTCGCACCGAAGCGTACAGAGGTGATATTGACAAAATTAGCTCCTTGCACAGCTACAAGGCTTCCACTTGTTCCAATTTCCGGCGTAAACCCCGAAATCACAGGCGGGATGCGGAGGGTGAATATGCTTGCTGAAGTAGCACGCACCATTGCACCGCTTACAACTACCACCCTGCCCGTGATTGCGCCGGAGGGAACCGTAGCATTGATGGATGTTGGCGAGAGAATCGTAAACGCTGTTGCAGGGATACCGCCAAAAAGCACCGATGTAATCGTATTCAGGTTTTCTCCCGTGATGCTCACGCTTGTTCCCACAACACCGCTTGTAGGCGTAATACTGCTAATGATGGGTGGTGGAACGGGAACTGTGACGGTAAAGTCCGCGCTGCTCCGCGCCGTTCCATTTGGTGTGGTAATGCTGATTCCGCCGCTCACAGCACCCGTCGGCACAGTAGCGGTGATGCTTGTTCCGGCGCTATTGACCGTAAAAACACTTGTGCTGACTCCGCCAAAACTCACTGCCGTTGCACCCGTGAAATTTGTTCCCGTAATTGTTACCGTTGCCCCAACCATGCCGCTTGTGGGGCTGAAACTTGTAATTGTCGGCACAGGCGGAGCGGTAACGGTGAAGATTGCAGGTTCGGAAGTACCATTCTGCCCTGTTACGGTGATAGTCATTGCTCCGGCGGCAGTTCCCGCAGGCACGGCAATACCAATAGTGCCGGAAAACGGCATCCCGCCTGTGCTTGACAAACGAACAAAACTTGAACTCGTTACGCCGCCTGCGGTAATGCGCACTGTTGCGCCCTCTTCACCCAACAAATTCCGCGTAAGAACAAGATTACTCACGTTCAGCGTAATATCTGTACCGGGAGCGCCACTTGTGGGAGTAAGGCTGGTAATAGTAGGCGGTGATGGTGGAATAACTGTTAAATTCACGGCATTACTTGTCCCGACGGGCGTTGTAACGGTTACGGGGTACACACCCGGGCTGAGGCTATTCGGCACGGTAACGGTGATTTGCGTGGGACTGTTTACGGTGTAGGTGGCTACGGACACAGTACCAATGCGCACTGCAGTTACGCCGGAGAAATTTGTGCCGTTGATACGAAAGGTAGCAGCAACAGTTCTCGCAGAGTCGGTAAGACTGGTGATTATTGGCGGTAGAGTTATGGGGGGAGTAACACCCGTCGGGATAAAACGAAATGTTGTTCCTGCGGGGCTTGTTCTGGAGTCGCCGGGGGCAAAAATCATTTGCTGCGGACTGTTGATAGACAGCGCCGCAGATGACCACGGAAACCACCGCAAAGTCGAGGAAAATATATCCTTATTGGTGAATGATAAACTTTGCAATGAGGATGATGCCCTCATTCCAACTTCCAGCGTGATTGGCAATGTACCAAAGCTGGCTCCCAGACTGACATCACCATATTTTATCTCGACAATGCCATTTTCAGACAGAATAATTTCAAAGTCAAGACGTAGCTGTTGTGCCTGTGTGGATGTTCCGTCTCCGCCATTAGAATTGTAGTAAAAACGCCGCCACTGAATAGTAAATGTGCGATTCGGTGCGACACCGGCATTGCGATAAAACAGAACTCCATCGCCAGTCAAAGGCGAAAGAAAAAATCCAAACGCCGAAATAACACCAGTACCGCCCGATGCCGAAAGCGGACGACTTTGCTCAGGACTGGAAGGCGAAGAGCCGGGGATACCGCCAAATGAGACATACCCTGCTTCAAATACATTAAGCATGGTGTGAGAAGCGCCATATAACGGGAAACTAAAACCTATGGGGATATTTGTGTAGAAACCGTTTGTATAAAATGGTGCACTACTACGCCCCCTCACAAGAATCGTGGACTCTGCCGCCAATGATGCTGCGTTAAGGACTGTACCGCTCGAAACTACCTGAATATTGTAAGGCGAAACAATTTGCGCATGGACAATAGGAGTAGAGAAGAGTAAATACATACCAACCAGCAGATTCAACATATTAAACTCAACACGGGAACAAAAAACTGTCTTCATCATCGCACCTCAGAAAAATTTGGTAGAACAATCATTGGTATTGAATGTGCGGAATATAGCTTGCGGCATTAGGGACAAATGTCCCGAATAGTAAAAAAAAATTCCGATGCAAGGATTGAAGAGCATTTGCGGTATATTACGCGGAATATCGCACAAACAGTTTTTCCACGCTCTACCGAAGCAATGAAATCCGATTCCCTTTTCTACACTTATTTCCAACTTCTCCCTGAAGCCCTGTTGTTGCTTGCCGGAGAGGATGTGTCGCTCTTGAAACGCGCAAAAGAATTTCGTTTCCAATCGGTGGAAGTCAAAGAATTAGCGTTCCGCATGGATGGTATTTTGGCATTGGCGGATTTTCAGGAGCGATTTTTCTTTGTGGAAGTGCAGTACCAACGTGATAAACGCTTGTATAGGCGCATCTTTGCACAAATCAACATCTTCCTCTATCAGCAAAATCCTGTGGGCGCATGGCGCGTAGTGGTGGTCTTCCCCAAACGCAGCATTGATGCGGGTGTGCCGGATGACTATGCGGAATATCTTGCATCAGGGCGGCTGAAAGTGGTATATTTGGATGAATTACCGCGAGAAATTTTGCAAGAATTTCCCCTCAGCCTCTTGCAAATTATGAACGCAAAACCTGATAAAAATGCGGTAGAAGCGGCATTGAAACACGTAATAGCAACAGCAAATACCACACGCGAAGATGACGATTTTCATAGACTTATTTTCCGTATGGCATCAGCAAAACTCAATTCACTTCCACTTGAGGAGATAGAATCTATGATGAATGCATATTTGGTTCCCTTCGAGAAAACACGCGCCTACAAGGATATTTTAGCACGAGAAAAACGCGCTGAAGAGCGTGGAATGGAAAAAGGCATGGAAAAAGGCATGAGACAAGCCACTAAACTAGCAGCAAAAATTGAGCATGAAAACAAACTAAAAGCGGCACAAAAACTCATTGCTCTGGGATTGACCATTGAACAGATTATTGAGGTTACCGGGTTACGTCGAAAAGAGATCAAAACCCTCATGCAGTGATAATTTCAGTGCTTTTGGGAAGCGTCAATACTTTCCAAAACGCCGTAACGCTCCGCCCACTTTATTGCCTCAAAGCGAGATGTGGCGCGGAGCTTTGTATAAATACCCGATAGATAATTGCGCACCGTTTTTTCGGAAAGATTCAGCAATTCGGCAATGTCCCCATTCGGTTCTTTCAAAAGCGATGCGATACGCAGTTCCAATTCCGTTAATCCTGCCTTGCGAATGGCTTCTCCGCTTGCTTCGTACTGCTTTACCGCCAAAGGGCTGATATATTCTTCCTCGCGTTCAGATACCCAGCGCACCGCTTCCAGCAAGGTCTCGCGGGATTCCTCCTTTGAACAGTAGCCGTTTGCTCCAGCCAGCAAAATACTTCGCACAGAAAACTGCTCCGAACCGCTCAGAGCAAGGATTTTTAAGGCTTGTGAAGAAGATTCTTTCCGCAACTGTCGCACAACCTCAATTCCACTCATATCCGGCAGACGAATATCCTGCACCAGCACATCAGGTTTCATCGTACGCACCGCCTCCAGCGATTCTTTTCCTGTGGCTGCAAGCGCAATAATCTCCATGCCCGAAGCCGCTTCCAACCAAGAACGGATGCCTTCTTTCACCATTGCGTGGTCGTCAGATAAAATGATACGCATTGTGGATTGTTGCCGATAATTTTTGAGGTAAACGTTTTTCGCTGCCCGTTGTGCATCGGTGAGGTTTTACGCGGTAGTGAGGCTGTCGTAGCTGTCGGCTTTTTCTGTTGCACAGGGCAAATCTACAATAAACGTCGTTGTTTTCCCAAGATTACTTTCGCATACAACATTCCCACCAAGAGCATCCACATACCGCTTCACAATGGAAAGACCCAAGCCCGACGAATGTTCGTTGGATGTTGGTTGTGCCGAAAGCCTCGAATATGGCTGAAACAAGCGTTGCTGCTCTTCGGGACTGATTCCCCTGCCCGGATTGCTCACCCGAAACACACAGCGATTTGCTGCTTTTGCAATCTGAAGCGTGATTTTACCTTGCTTTGAAGAGTATTTGACTGCATTGGAAATAAGATTTTCTGCAACGCGGTAGAACGCATCTTCATCCAGAATGAGCATCAATACTTGTTCCGACGGCTGAAAATCGAATGATACATCTTTTGCTTCTGCCCTTTCAGCAAAATCGTCCACAATAATTTTGATACACTTCACCGCATCAAACCTTGTGGGCGGGTTCAGCCAAAAATCCGCTTCGGGCGATTCTTCCTGCGTCCGCAAAAGGAGTTTGACAGCATTCAGCATTGCTTCGCTGGTGTGGATAATCGCCTCCGCTTTGCTATGCGCAAGAGTTTGCGATGTTTTTTGTGCCGAAGAATCATGCTCCGAAGCGCCCTGCCCGGAAGTACCCTGCCCGGAAGCAATATGTTCCGCAGCCATTTTCACACTCAAAAGCGGGTTTTTCAAATCGTGAGCAACAACACGAAGAAACTCCGATTTTTCGCTACTAAGCCGCTCCAAGGCGCTGTTTCGTTCCCGTAGCAGTGCTTCATTGCGTCGGCGTTGGCGGTATGCCCATGCAGCAAGCAGCAGTAGGGCAATGAGCAGTACAATTCCGACCAGCAACAGCGCATTGGTGCGGCGTTGCAGAACTTTTTCCTGTTCCAGCGTGGCAAGGCGCTCTTCCTTGCGCTCAACGTCGAATTGGACTTGTGTGTATGCCAATGTTTGAGAATTGGTGCGCTTTTGAAGCGTGTCAGCGACAGCGTGTGCGGCTTGTTTGTAGATATAAGCCGAATCAAATCGCCCCATACCTGCAAATGCTCGTGCTGCTGCTTCGTACCATTCCAGCACAAGTGCTGGGGGTAATTGCCCGCACACCGCACTATCGGTGCGTACAGGCGCAATATTCTTCAATGCCTCATCATACCGTGCTTCCGCGAGATAGACCTCCGCAGTGAAAATCTTGCTTGCACAGGCATTGCGCAAAAAAGCCTTTGAGTTTTGGTTGTTTGCATGACGAGCAAATAAGCGGTTTGCCGTATCATTGTAGAGCAAGGCTGCTACAAAATTGCGGTATTGCAGGGCGTATCGTGCTTTTGTCGCATAGAATGATGTCGGAATAAGTGAATCGGGAACTGCGTAGGTGCGAATAACCTCCTCGCCACGACGAAAGAGCGGATAAAGCGTTGCAGAATCACGGTTATTGCGGCTTTGGAGCGTTGCAACCAACCCCGCAAGCGCACTCAAATAATTTCGCCAAAGGCTCAGTTGTTGGCAAAGCAACATGGATTCTTCTGCGTATTGCCTTGCACGTACCGTATCACCGATGCTCCCGAACCCGGAAGCCAGCACCTGAAGCGCCAGTGCGGTGTTTGCAGAATCATTCAGTTTACGCCAAATGGAGAGCGATTCGAGCCAAAGCGGAATCGAATGGACAATATCGCCGGAGAATTTGTAGAGCGCGGTTGCTTGATTTTGCAACGAGTCAGCACGCTTCCGCATTCCGGCAATATCGGTACTTTCTTGGGCGGAAGAGCAGAGCCATGATACGGAAAAAAGGAAGAAGAAGCACAATACCGTTTGACGCATGAACGATGCAAATTGAAATGGAGTTTGTTCAGCACTATGAGTTTGTCGTTATGTTGTCTAGCACTGTGTTGGTCAGCACTACACAACACTAAGGAAAAGATGAAATATGAAGTATAAAACTCTGAGACAAGCATTGAAGCGGTCTTGGGGTTTCATACTTTATCATTTATACTTTATACTTTTCTAATTTGGCATTTTTCCTCTTTCCGTCAAACAGATTTTGTTGCTGAGAGTGCAACTCAGAAAATGTTCACCCCTTTATCACTAAAAACTTCCCAAATGTTGAGGGATCGTCAAGGATTTGGAGCAAATACGCCGCGAGGTCTGCGCGGGAAATTGCGGAGAATGCCGTTACTCGTACTGTTTCGCCGACGTGGTATTTCCCCCGTGCTGCACCGTTACTCAATCGTGGCGGCTTCACCACTGTCCATTGCGTGGCACTTGCGGCGATGCGGTCTTCTTGTAACGCCCTGTCTGCCGCCATTTCCGGCATCCGCTTGCGAAATGATTCTACCATTGTGCGAATAAACCACGAGCGGTGCACCGCATTACGCTCACCGACCATTGCACCCGTCAGGCACACAAAGCGCTTTACGCCTACGGTTTCCATTGCCTGAAGAATTGTTTGCGTTGCATCGGCGCAAAATGGTTTGGAATCACCTCTACGCTGCCCAAGTGCGCACAAAACGGCATGACTTCCTTCAATCACCGTACGACAGTTTTCGGGCGTAATTGCACCCTCAACCACTAATAAATGCTCGTGTTTCAGTGTCATACTCGTTTTTTGACGGCACAACACTGTAACGGCAAAACCTTGACGCAATGCCTCCGCAACGAGGATTTGCCCGGTTGCGCCGCTTGCGCCGAAGATGGTGAGGGTTTTCATGGAGTTTTTTTTGAAGAATTACCGCACTTGGGCAGCAGGAACATGGCATCCCTGCTCAATTCCCGCAGGCTGCGCACTGAGTTTTGGGCTAATATACGGAATTCCGAGCGCCAAACCGCGCATGATAAACAGCACTGCCACAAGCGCCGCACCAAACGGCGCAAAACGGCGCACATTACTCGTCAAGCGAAAACGCCCTTCTGCAAGCCTCGCCAATACTGCTACGCCGAACATTGCAGGAAGCGTACCAGCGCCAAATGCCGCCATTGTCCACGCCGCATCAGTTGTGCTGCCCGAAAGTGCTGCGAGCGCAAGCCCCATATACACAAACCCGCATGGCAACAAGCCGTTTAGCAATCCGAGCAAAAACTGTCCCCCAAAACGCGATTCACGCATCACTGCGCCAATTCTCCCGCGCAAGCCCCCAAGCGCCCTTTGAAGCATCGGCAAGGCGAGTATTTGCGCCCGTTTGGGGTTTGGCACCAGCAAGACCGCTAAAATACTGACACCAATACCAATCGAAAGTGCTTCCTGTACGCCGTGAATGTTAAAAAGCATCGAATCAAAAACTTCTTTTACAAGCCCCAATGCCGCTCCCAGCAAAGTGTAGGTGGCAATTCGCCCCAGATTGTACGTGAAACGCCCCGTGTAATAACGCCAATTCGCGCCGCTATGTGCCGACAATACAAGCGTAATCGGCGCACACATCGCCACGCAGTGAAAACTTCCTGCAAAACCCAGAATAAATGCGGCTTCGAGCATGATTTGAGAGAATTTTTGAGTTCAAAAAAATGCTGTCCACGAATCGCACAAAATTGTGATAATCCCTTGAATCCTGACAATCTTTATCAAAATTCTCTAAACGAAATTTGCAAGATTCGTTTTGCAAGATTCGTGTCAATTCGTGCGATTCGTGGACAAATGTTTGAGGAATGTACCGTAATCTCGGTAATCTACGAAATTGTCCAGACATTGCCCGACGTAAAGAGCGCTTCCAGACTGATATTCTGCGATTTCACTGTTTTTCTGCTTTCGTCAATTTGCCGCACAAGTTCGTCCTCGTAGCAAGGGCGGTCAATACTCAAAAACACGCCCACAGGGCGCGGAAAATCGGGCTTGTAGGTCAGATTTGCCATGATATACGCCAGCGTTTCGTCGCGTTCATTGTAAACAAGCAAATCATCTGCCGAGTATTCACCCGTTTCGAGCGATACAACCTGAGGCTGCAAGCCGTCCAGACGAATGCCTTTGTTGCCGTTTGTGCCGAAAATAAGTGGTTTGCCATGCTCCAAAAACAGCACTTTTTCAGGCTTTGTGGCTTTGTCGGTCAGTTCCTCAAATGCACCGTCGTTGAAGACGACACAGTTTTGATACACCTCCAAAAACGACGTACCTTTATGTTCCGCAGCACGGCGCAGCATTGCTGCAAGGTGCTTCAAATCTCGGTCAAGCGTCCGCGCAACAAACGTACCGCCTGCGCCCAACGCCAGCGAAACGGGATTAAACGGGTAATCCGGCATTCCTAGGGGTGAGGATTTCGTGATTTGTCCATGCTGCGACGTTGGCGAATACTGCCCTTTGGTGAGTCCGTAAATTTGATTGTTCAAGAGCAAAAAATTCACATCAACATTCCTACGAAGCAGGTGCATCGTGTGATTGCCGCCAATGCTGAGTGCGTCGCCGTCGCCGGAAATCACCCACACCGAAAGTTCCGGTCGCCCTACTTTCAGCCCCGTTGCCACAGCCGCAGCGCGTCCGTGAATGGTGTGGAAACCGTAGGTGTTCATGTAGTAGGGGAAACGGCTTGAACAGCCGATACCGGAGATAAATGCGATATTTTCACGCGGCACACCAAGTTCGGGCAGAAGTTTTTGCACCTGCGCAAGCACAGCATAATCCCCACAACCCGCACACCAACGCACATCTCCGGCGGGGCGTAAATCCTTAACGCCAAAGGTAATCTCAGCATCGCCGTTTGAAACAACAGTATTGATGAGGTTTTGCATGATAGGTTCCTTAGAAGTGGTCATAATGTTGATAATTGCTCGTACTCAAAGCAAGGGAAATACAAGTGTTGTCAGGGATTTACTACACTAATTCTCGCTGATGTGTATGATTTTGTACCGAAAGAATCGGCGTTACAGTTTGCAAACGACGGTTTCGTGACGAATTGAGAGCAGAACCATTCTGTGATGCCGCATGGTGTTTGCCGTTAAGAACGATGAGATTATGAGAATTGTGATGCTGCGACTGCGACTGCAAAACTGTTTCCCCGTGCAGAATAAATCGCCCGACGGCATCACGGAGATTCTGCGTTGCAAGTGCTAAATTCTCGGAAGACCGCGTAATATCTTGCACGTCTTTGAGAGCATCAGCCGTCGCTTCAGCAATCCCTTCAACACTGCCGGAAACGCTTACGGTTGTCATATTCTGCTCTTCGCTAGCGCCGGCAATTTGCGCAATCAAATCGGCAACATTGCCTGAGCGGACAATAATGCTTCCCAATGCCTCTGCAGCCCGCGAAACTGCTTGTTTTCCCGACTCAACGCTTGAGCGCCCTTCGTGCATGGCAGCAACAACTTTCGCTGTTTCGCTTTGTACTGTTTTGAGCATTGCCGAAATTTCTTTCGTGGCTTTTTGCGTCCGCTCGGCGAGTTTCCGTACTTCGTCGGCAACCACCGCAAAGCCGCGTCCAGCCTCACCTGCACGTGCAGCTTCGATTGCGGCGTTGAGCGCCAAAAGATTCGTTTGGTCAGCAATTTCTTCAATCGCATCGGTAATTTTGCCAATGTGTTCGCTGGATTTTCCTAATTCCTCAATACCTTTGGCGGAATGTAAGACCACATCGGCAATTTGATTCATCGAAACGATGGTACTTTGCACAATCTCGCCGCCGTGTTTGGCTTCATTACTTGCCACAGCAGCTTCTTCGGCTGCACGGACGCAGTTTCGGGTGTTATCCTCAACCGTCGTATTCATCTGCACCATAGCACCCGCAACATGGCGTGTTTGCTGTGCTTGCAAGGACATTGCTTCTTCAATATGCCGAGTGAGCGTTCCCAATGTACCGCTCACGCTTGAAGTCATCTCCACTGCCGCATAAATCCGCTCCACCATACCGCGCAAATGCTCAACCGAATCGTCAATGCTGACAGCAAGTTGGCTTAAATCATCATCGCCTTCAGCGTTAAATTTTACGGTCAAATCGCCGTCGGCAAAACGACGAATTTCACGCTGCATCACCTCCACGCTGACTTTCATGTATTGATGCTGTTGTGCGGCTTTGCGCCCCATACGCTCGGCGGCGAGTTTCTGCTCTTCCACGTCGTTTTTCATTACTTCCATACGCTCGGCTGCTTCTTCAGCATTTCGGCGGGCTTTTTGTGCTAATTGCACCGAATGGCGCTGCTGCATTTCTGCCATCGCTGCAAACATGAAAAGCGCTACGACAAACGCGGGATTGGAAAACACATTCACCAACGTCAGCGTGTGTGCATCATAGACCACAGGCAGCGAAAAACCGAAGAGTTCCAAAGCGTTCCACACCGCTATTTCCGTTAGCGTCAGTGCCACCCAAAATATGCCCACACCGCGCCCTGCCATAAGCGTTGCGGCAATCGGCGAAAGCGCACACCACGCAACCAAGGCAGAATGAGCGCCGCCGGTCATCCCAACCAAAAGCGCAATCACCCAAAAGTACATGAACGCGAGATTATGCGCCGCTCCGGTCAGATTACCTTTCCCGACTAAGCGCAGCGATAACAATGCCTGAAAACCGCCTACAACCAGCGCCAAAGCGGAAAACGGATTGCTGAACAGTATGATATTTTGTAAACCGTAGCCCAAAGCGACAACAAACGAAACGAAACTGCTGGCAACAATTATCCGTGCAATACGGTACGCAGCAGGCGTGGCGCGGAGCGGAGAAGGAATGTATTTCTCAATAAATTCTCCCGCAGTTTGAAGAAGTGACATAATTGTAAGAGGAACGGTGAAGTATAAAGATAAAAACGAATAAATGTAGTATTCAAGCGCTTTTGCGGCATAATTCGCGTCATAATACTCAAAACGCAGTAACCACCTTCTGCTACGACGGAACTAGTCCTTCCAAGACAAAGCGCACATCATCCACACCCGTTTGATGCGCCAAGGTTTCGCGGATAAAACTCTTGATTTCATCGGTCTTAAAAGGCTGTCCGGTAATTTTGGTCAAGGGAATAATTTCTTCTCCAAACGCACCGCGAAGCACCTGCGAAAGCTGACCACTATTGAGTTCTACGCACACAATGCGGTCAAATTTCTGCATGATGTTGTGCAGATTGCGAGGAAAAGGGTTCAAATAGCGCAAATGCAGGTGAGCAATGTGTTCGCGTTGGAGGAGCATTTGCTCAACAGCCGTGCGCACCGCACCAAATGTACTTCCCCAGCTAATGACGAGTGTTTGTCCCGTTTCCGCACCGAAGGCTTCGGCAAGAGGAATGTCATTGGCAATTCCGGCAATTTTTTCCGCCCGCACCCGCACCATTTCTGCATGGTTTTCCGCATCATGGCTTACCGTGCCGACATTGGCGAGTTTTTCCAACCCCCCGATACGATGCTCCAAGGCTTTGGTTCCGGGGATTGCCCATTGGCGAGTAAGCGTTGCAGGGTCGCGCAAATAGGGCTTAAAATCACCCTGTTTCAGCGCACCATGCTCAGGCGCGCCTTTGGAAAAATGCGGTTCAATCGAAGGCAATTCACCGTCTTCGGGAATACGCCAAGGCTCGGAAGAATTAGACAAATACGAATCCGATAGCACAATCACAGGAGTCATGTATTTGAGCGCAATGCGCGATGCTTCAAAGGCAACATCAAAGCAATCTGCCGCCGAAGCTGCCGCCAACACAGGCAAGGGCGCTTCACCGTGCCGCCCATAGAGCGATTGCAAAAGGTCGGACTGCTCGGTTTTTGTGGGCATTCCCGTGCTTGGACCGGCGCGTTGCACATCCACCACCACAAGCGGTAATTCCGCCATCACTCCCAAGCCCAACGCCTCAATTTTCAGCGACATTCCCGGTCCGCTGGATGCCGTCGCAGCAAGGTTTCCGCCAAAGGATGCGCCCAGTGTTGCGGCAATCGCGGCGATTTCATCTTCAGCCTGAATGACCTTCACACCAAAACGTTTGTAGGAACTGAGCGTGTGCAGAATATCACTCGCCGGAGTAATCGGATACCCCGCAAAAAGCAGTGGTAATCGGGCTTTCTGAGCAGCAGCCGTTAAGCCCAAAGCAATAGCGACATTTCCCGTAAGGCTGCGATAACGCCCCTTTGGAAGCGGAGCAGCGTTGATGTGGTAACGCACGGTAAAAAGTTCCGCATTAACGGCATAATCCCAACCCGAAAAGAGCGCTTCAGTATTGGCGTTCAAAATATCTGCTTTGCCGGAAAACTTATTGCGAATCCACTCCGCCGTTGATTCAATAGGGCGGTGATAAAGCCAATAAATCATCCCCAGCGCAAAGAAATTTTTTGCCCGCTCAATTTCACTCGAACTGAGTTTTGTTTTGTAATCTGCCAACGCCAAAGCGGTCATTTTGGTAATGTCCACCGCAAAAACGCTGTATCCGGCAAGCGAGCCGTCTTCCAAAGGGTTTTGCACATAACCAGCCAAGCGGAGGTTTTTCTCCGAAAATCCGGCAGTATTCGCCACAATAGCTCCGCCTTTTGCCACACTCGACAAACTTGCCTTCAAAGCAGCAGCGTTCATAGCAATAAGCGCATTACAAGCGTCTCCGGCGGTGTAAATCGGAGCAGCACCGAATTGTATTTGAAAACTACTCACACCGCCCACCGAGCCTTCGGGAGCGCGAATTTCTGCGGGAAAATCGGGCAGAGAACGAATGTCGTTCCCCGTCAGAGCAGAAGCAGCAGCAAATTGACTGCCGATAATTTGAATACCGTCGCCGGAATCTCCCGCGAAACGGATAACGGCGTGGTCAATGTCGTAGGTGGGTTTCATGATTTTTTGTTGGTTAAAAGAAGGTCGAAATCATACGTTTTCAAATGCCTGTGCCACTGAGAAACTTCACTTGGGCAAATCACTGTCAATTTTTCGTAATTGTGTAGGTCACAAATTTTTGACGCAGATTTTCATGATTCAACAGATTTTCATGATTGTACAAGTACACACGACAACCCGAAAACTATCCCGAAAGCCGCTCAGAATCAGCGTAATCAGTGTAATCATGATAATCTGCGTCGAAGAGCTAAATAGTTACAGTTTTTCAATCTACAACTTCACATCCGAAGCCTTGTAATAGCTCGTTCCGGCAGTTTGCCAATCCAGCGAAATCGTCCACAAACCGCGCAGCAAGCCTTCAAGCGGTATTATCTGCTTTCCGTTTGCATCGGGTTTCACGGCATGAGTTTTGTCAAAGCCCAGAGCAGAAGGACGGAAAAGCGTGATTGTGCCTTTCAATCCTTGTTGTACCATGCTTTGAGGATAGGTAATTTCAAGCGATTTTCCTGATACAGTTTCAACAACGCGCCATTGCACGGGTTCAGCAAGGGTTTTTGCGCGATTAGCAGCATCTATGCGGCTTTGGAAAGCGACTTCGTGTTGGTAGTATTTGTCGCTGACCAAATCTACTTTTTTGGTCATCGTTAAGCCTACCATACCAAGCGTTCCAAGCGCAAAAGCGGAATACACGGCAATAACGCCAATGAGCCAAGAACGTCCGCTTTGCTGCTTTGTTTCCGAAGCAAGTGTTTGTGCGGTGTGCAATGTATTGAGGTCTGATTTGAGAACAGTTTCCATGGTGTTTTGCGGAAGAAGGTAGAAAATGTTAAACTTGAATTCAAGAAGTCGTTATTTCGCCGGAGCAATAAATGTTGTTTTTACTTCTTTAATCTGCTTGCCATTAGCAAACACGCCGAGTTTGATAGTGTTGTACGTGCCGTTCAAAGCGCCTTTGGGAATAGCGACAAAAAAGCGTCCATGTTGAACGTTCTGCTCTGCTAGACGGGTGTAATCGCCAAGCGGCGTTAGGGTTGCGCCTTGCGGCTCTAATACTCGTATTTCTGCGGTTTTAGGGTCGAAAGTTTTGTTGATAAGTTGCAAGGTATAGAAGTTTGCAATTTTGTCATCGCCAACCTTTTGGGAAAGCGTTCCGGGCTGACGCATGATGATTGCTTCGACTTCGGGGCGGCGCAAAAAGAGCGTTGTCACAACCGTTATCATCACCAGCAAGACCGTGATATAGCCTTTAACGCGAGTGCTGAAGTGGTTAATTGTACCTTTGGTAACCGCGTTTGCCGACGTATAACGAATAAGTCCCGTTGGTTTTTTGATTTTTGTCATGACTGAATCACAAGCATCTATGCAGGCGGTACAGTTCACGCACTCAAGTTGGATGCCGTTGCGAATGTCTATTGCCGTCGGGCAAACCGTTACGCATTGACCGCAATCAATACAATCTCCACGCGCTTCGTTTACTCCACCTGCGATTTTATCTGCTTTAGAAGGCTTCCGACGCGGCTCACCACGCTTAAAATCGTAGGTAACAGCGACGGTATCGGGGTCTACGAGTGCCGACATAAATCGCCCGTAAGGACAAGCAACCAAACAGGCTTGCTCACGGAAGCGCGAAAACACGCCATAAAACAAACCGCTAACAACAACCATCGCCGTCAAACCACTTATGTGCTGGCTTGGCGGTTCAGTGATGAGTTTGAACAATTCATCCGTACCGATGATGTAGGACAAAAACAGATTGCAAATCACCCACGACATTACGAGAAAAACCGTGTGTTTAAGCGCCTTGCGAGCGAATTTTTCACCACTCATCGGCGCTTTGTCCAACGCCATTTGCTTATGTACATTGCCCTCTATCAGTTTTTCCACTTTCCGAAAAACAAACTCCAGAAAAATGGTTTGAGGACACGTCCAACCGCACCAAATACGCCCCAGAATAGAGGTGAAAACAGCGATTCCAAGAATAAACGTCAGCAATCCCAAAACCACTAAGTAAAAATCTTGGGGCCAAAAAACAATCCCAAAGATGATGAACTTCCGTTCCAGAACATTCAAAAGAATAAGCGGGTTGTCGTGAATCCGCACAAAGGGTGCTGTAAACAAAAACAGCAGCAGCGTATAGGCGACGAAATTTCGTGCAGTCGTGTAGCGACCATGCGTTTCTTGGGTGTACACCCATTTGCGCGAGCCGTCTTTGTTGATGCTGGCAAGTTCATTGCGGAAGGCTTGCTGCTCTTCGGCAATTTGCTGCCCAATGACATCCAGGTGGTGATAATCGGTTTCCATGACGATTCAATGAAGGTTCTTGGTGATAGGTTCTGGGTGATAGCGTTTTCGGTCAAAGTGTTGAGTGCTGAGTGCTGAGTGCTAAGTGCTGAATTACAAGCCCGAATGATGTGTAATCCGAAACAAATTATTGCACAATCTAAACTCAACACTCAACACTTTCCGAAACAGATTATTACTGTATTTTCCACTCTTCTTTTTTCTCCCGTTCCGGGTCGAGCGGCTTGGGATTAGGCGGGTTTGTGCCGTGGAGTGAAACAACGTAGCTGACAATCTGCATGATTTCTTTATCGCTGATTTTTGCATTATTGCCATATGGCAACATTCCTTTTTCGGGATAGCCGTGTTCGATGCTGGCAACAAGCGAATCAACGGAAGCGCCGTGCATCCAATAATCATCGGTCAAATTCGGTCCGACCAAGCCTCCGCCATCTTCACGGTGACAGGTGTAGCAAAGGTTTGCGCCTGTGAACAGTTTTTTTCCGGCGGCAATATTCTCAGCGTCTTTGAAGACCGTCAGCATACGTGCGCCTGCGGCACTGCTTCCGCCTGCACCGGCGAGTTTGTACTTTGCTTCGGCTTCTTTCACCTCTTGCGCGTATTCGTCGCGCATGACCTGACCGGAGCCGGTGATATGGTATTGCACCATATAGACGACACTAAAAAAAATCGTGAAATAAAAGCCGTAGAGCCACCAACGCGGCAAACTGTTATCAAATTCCTTGATTCCATCGGCTTCATGCCCTTCCATCGGGTTTTCTTGATATTTTGCCATGATTGTTTTCCTTCTGAAAGTGAAATTGATCTTATTTGATTGAATTGGTTGGCTGCTGAATTGCCTCTTGCAAGGTGTCATCGGACTCCAACGGCAGCTCCGACATACGCTTGATGTATTGCTTGCTTGCCCGCATGACGAAAAAAAGCATCGTCACAAAGACCGTAACAAACAGCACCAGCGAAATCACCGCATATACATCAGCACCAAGCGTGTTTTGAAGAACGTTCTTAATCATGATTGTTTTCTGAAATGTGATAATTGTGGAAATTTCACCGTGTTTTTTCTAGACTGGGATTATTGGGATTTGAGAGATTATTGGGATTTTTTCAGAATTTTTTTCTTGAAGCAATTCAATCTTTACTTTTATCTCTATTTCCATCAATAACTTCAAAAAATCCCCATAATCCCCATAATCCCAGTCCAGATAGTGTATTATTTCTGCGAAGTCGAAGGCGCTTTTGCTCCTTCAATTTCCTCTTTCGGTGCGTGTTTGATGTCTGTACCGAGACGTTGCATATAAGCAATGAGCGCAACCATTTCCGACTGAGCATCAACTTGCTGACCGCCCTCTGCAAGGCGCTTGGCAACTGCTTCGGCTTGAGTTTTCATATCCGCGTTTGCTTGTTTTTCAAAGCCTTCGGGATAGGGAACACCCAAACGGCGCAGTGTGATGATTTTTCCTTCAATGTGGCTTTGATCTACTTTGCGCTCTGCAAGCCAAGGATACGCCGGCATAATCGAACCGGGCGAAATGGTTTGCGGATTTTTGAAGTGCATATAGTGCCACGAATCAGGATATTTGCCGCCGACACGGTGCAAATCGGGTCCCGTGCGTTTAGACCCCCAAAGGAAGGGATGGTCATACACAAACTCGCCAACTTTAGAATACTCTCCATAACGCACGGTTTCTGAACGGAAAGGGCGAACCATTTGCGAATGGCAACCAACGCAGCCTTCTTTGATGTAAATGTCGCGCCCTTCGATTTCAAGCGGTGTGTAAGGCTTTACGCTCGAAATAGTCGGGATATTCGATTTAATGAGTACCGTCGGAACATACTCCACAACGCCGCCAATAACCACAGCAACCAAGCTCAACACAGCAAACTGAATCGGTTTGCCTTCCAAGAGGCGGTGCCAATACGTGCCTTGCGGGTCGGCTTCATCGCGGTGAGAAACTGCCTGTGCTTCTTCGTTGGCGACAAGCGCTCCGGCTTTTGCCGTTTTGTAAAGGTTGTATGCGCCTGCGCAAGCACCGATGATGTAGAGCGTACCGCCCACAGCACGAAGCGCATACATCGGGATAATTTGCGTAACGGTTTCGAGGAAGTTCGGATAGCGCAGCAAACCTTCTGCGGTGAACTCTTTCCACATCAAACTTTGTGTAATGCCGCCCCAATACATCGGAATCGCATAAAACCCAATGCCCAGCGTTGCTGCCCAGAAATGGAAGTTTGCGAGTTTATTCGAGAAAATTTCTGAGCGGAACATACGCGGAATCACATAATACAGCACACCAAACGCCAAGCCGCCATTCCACGCCAGAGCGCCCAAATGCACGTGTCCGATGATGTAGTCGGTGTAGTGCGTGATAGCGTTCACGTTTTTGAGCGACATCATCGGTCCTTCAAACGTGGACATACCGTATGCCGTTACGCCGACAACCATAAATTTCAACACGGGGTCTTCGCGCACACGGTCCCATGCGCCGCGCAGCGTCATCAAGCCGTTAATCATACCGCCCCATGACGGTGCAATAAGCATAAACGAAAACACGGTACCGAGTGATTGCGCCCAGTCAGGAAGCGCTGTGTAAAGGAGGTGGTGCGGACCAGCCCAGATATAAAGAAAGACCAGCGCCCAGAAGTGAACAATAGACAAACGGTAGGAAAACACAGGACGATTCGCGGCTTTGGGAATGAAATAGTACATCATGCCCAAAAACGGCGTTGTCAAAAAGAACGCCACCGCATTATGCCCATACCACCACTGCACCAGCGCATCTTGCACACCCGCATAAAACGAGTAGCTTTTGAGCAAATTCACCGGCAACTCAAACGAATTGACCACGTGCAGCAGCGCTACGGTGAGGAAGGTCGAGATATAGAACCAAATCGCCACGTACAAGTGTTTTTCGCGGCGCTTCAAAATTGTACCAAACATATTGATACCGAAAACCACCCACACTAGCGTAATAGCGATGTCAATGGGCCACTCCAATTCCGCATATTCTTTACTCGTGGTAATCCCCAACGGCAGTGTTAATGCGGCGGACACGATAATCAACTGCCAGCCCCAAAAGTGGATTTTACTCAGCACATCGCTGTACATACGCGCTTTGCAAAGGCGCTGCAAGGAGTAATACACTCCCACATAAATTGCGTTCCCCGCAAAAGCAAAAATCACGGCATTAGTATGTAACGGGCGTAAACGACCGTAGGAAAGTTCGGGAATAAATCCCAAAAAGTCCGGGAACACCAGCTTTAGTGCGACAATTAAGCCGACCAAAAAACCGACAAGTCCCCAAACAACAGTGGCGATACTAAAATCACGCACTATCTTATTGTCATATTGGAACGTCTCAACTCTTGACATTGCAAGACTCCGTAAATTGTGAGAAAAAAAAGTTTTGTTTTCAAAGGTTATAGGTCTCAGGTTATGGGACATAGGTTGGCTGAACATTAGGTATAGTACACTTCCTGCACAAATAGACATTGATGCTATGACCTAGAACCTATGACCTAGAGCCTACTTATCATCATTCAACATCCGCATTGCAGGCGTGGTGCGGTCTTTGAATTGTCCGGTTTTGACAGCCCAGATAAACGCTGCTAAAAATGTGAGCGCAAAGGCAGTGCTGAAGCCGACGAGTATCATTACCATTTCTGCGGGCATATGTATTCTCCTGAAAAAATGCAGTGAATGAGAGCAGTTAGAGTTTTCGTATTTTCGCGCCGATAATCGTTGCCAGCGTCGTAAAACCTATCACCGTCGCATTGCTGACAGGCATAAGGATTGCGCTCACGAGCGGTGACAGCCAGCCCATGACGGCAAAGGTCAAACCAACGATATTGTACACCACCGAAATCCAGAACGCAGCAATTATCACGCGACGGGTGTAGCCTGCGAAGCTGATAAAATCGGACAATCGGGCGAGTTTGTCGGCAGAAAGCACCGCATCACACGCAGGGGAAAACGCCCCGCTTTCGCTTGCCAAAGCAATGCCGACATTGCTTTGTTTCAGCGCTCCGGCATCGTTCAGACCATCGCCAATCATTGCCACGTGCGCTCCCACATCCTGCAATTCGCGGACGCGCTCAAGTTTATCGTGGGGAGTTTGATAAAACGCCATTGCGCGGTTATCGTCATTAGCATTGATGCCGAATAAATCGCTCAATCGTTCACGCTCGGCATCGTTATCGCCCGAAAGCAGGAAGAGTGCGTATTTTCTGCGCAGCGTGGCAAAAAGTTCTCTGAGACCACTTCTGTACGTGGGTTTGACGGTAAAAAAGCCTTTGTAATCGTTATCAATGGCAACATGAACTTCAGCACCAAACTTGCGAATGTCTGTTGCGGGATAATGACGAATCGGGTAATCCAAAGAGCGTAAATCCGGCATTAGCACTGAGCGTTTGCCGGAAATTGTGCGCTTAAATTCTTCGCAGAAAAGCGGCGCAGCGACGTATTCCGCCGAACCGACGCGAATCAAATGCCCTTCCACACGGCACATAAAGCCGCGTGCAGGCGTTTCGTCGAAATTGCGCACTTCCATTCCGCGCACAAGTGCATAGCTCATCGTCTCGGCAATGGAGCGGGTAAGCGGGTGCGACGATTGACTAAGCGCCGCAGCGAGGTATTCTTGCTCACATACACGTAAATCTTTCCCCGCAAACTCTACGGTGCTGTCCGCAGAATCCGTCAGCGTTCCTGTTTTGTCGAAAACAATAGTATTGATGCGGGTTAGCTCAAGTACCACCGACGTATTTTTGACATACAGCCCTGCGTTTCCGAAAATTTTCAACGCCCAACCAAGCGCAAACGGCGCTGCAAGCGTCATCGCGCAAGGGCAAGCTATCACCAAGACCGCAGTTGCAGCATTGACGGCTTTTACCATATCGGGCATCCATGCGATAAACGCGGCACTTGCCAAAAGCAGCACAAATACCGTAAACCACGCTCCAAAACGGTCAGAAACCTCTTCCAATGCGGTTTTGCGGTGTTTTTGAAAAGCATCGTTATTCCACAGCGACGTGAGATAGCTTTGCGAAACGCTATTTTGCGTCGTCATCTCCACCGCACCGCCTACAATGCGCCCTCCGGCATAGACCACATCGCCTTGCAAGACCTCAACCGGAGAGGCTTCGCCGGTAACGAAACTGTAATCCACGTGTCCTTTTTTCGACTCCATCACGCTGTCAGCAGGCACAAGTTCGGCATTGCGAATAAACAGACGCTCGCCCACATCCAAGGTTGCAAGCGGGATTGTGGTCTCTTCACCGCCGCGCAGAACGCTGACGGCAATCGGAAAATAGGATTTGTAGTCGCGGTCAAATGCAATAACGTCAAAAGTTTTTTGCTGAAAGAGTTTCCCGCAAAGCAGCAACAGCACAAGTCCCGTGAAGGAATCCAGATAACCGCTCGTTGCGCCATGCGCGATTTCCACGACACTCCGAATAAACAGCGCCGAAATCCCAAGCGCAATCGGCACATCGAGATTAATATGCCCGCGTTTCAGACTTTGCCACGATGATTTGAAGTAATCCGAGGCGGAATACAGCAGCACGGGAAGCGCCATCAGAATACTCAAAACACCGAAAAAGCCGCGTAAACGCTCGTCCAACGTTCCGGCATCGGAAAAGTATTCAGGGAAACTGAATATCATCGTGTTGCCGAACGCAAATCCCGCAATGCCGATTTTCAGGTAAAGCGAGGTTAATACGGATTGTTTGGAACGTTTCGGCTTTTCCTTGTCCGAAGTTTTCGTGCGTTGATTGGCATCAGTGTTGAGTGTATCAACTTGCGGTGTATCAGATTGCGGCGTATCAAGCAGCGCATTAAGGTGAAGTTCCGGCTCATAGCCAATGGTCGTCAGGAGTTCCACCACCCCACGCAGCGAGATTTGTTGCGGATTGTAGGTGATATTGACTTCTTTTCGCATAAAATCTACTCTGGAAGCCGTTACGCCGTCGTTCAGTTTGTAGAGTTTTTCTAAAAGCCAAAGGCAGGAAGCACAATGAATTTGCGGAAGGTAGAAGGTAACTTTAGCGACTTTGCCACTCCGAAATTCCAAGATTTGACGCTGAAGCGTTTCATCTTCGAGGTAATCAAAACGGCTTCGGCGCTGGATTGTCGGCACATTTTTGAGCGAAACTCCCGCATGGTTTTCGATATCATAATACGCGCAAAGGTTATTGTCGCGCAAAAGTTCATAGACAAATTTGCAGCCCTCACAACAAAAAGCCTTGTCGTCGGCTTGAATACTTGTGTCCGCGCAGAGTTCGCCGCAATGATGACAGTGCGTTGTGTGCTGTTCGACGTGGTGTTGGGCATGACTTTGGCGCTGCTGCTCAGTTGGTAGGTGCGCTGTCAATACGCCATTGCCGGAAATCCACTCACGTTGTTGTAGCGTTTCGGATGTATTCGGGAAAATATTTGACGTTGCCATAACGCGGGTAAAGGTAATTCAGGATAATTTTTTATTATTCCAAACAAAAGAGCATTTTGTCTTTAATTAGTTCTGTCCATTCTTTTCATATATGCCGTAACCTGACTGGCTTCTCTCAAAACCGCCCTAAGATATTATTTTCTCAAAAGCATAAAGAAAACATAGCGCTTATTCAAGCCTAAAAGCATCAACTTGTTTAAGGAGTATTTTATCCTAAAATAAATCTTCCCTTTTTGATTTCCAAATTTTTTTTGTGGTGTAAAGAAAAATACCCTAATTGTTCTCAGCAAATGTACTCTCTATTCACCAACAATAGAAGAACAACTCACAGAATTATCGGAACTGATTTCAGGAAAGACTGCTGATGAAGGAGAAATTGCTCACCAACACCCTAAGCATTCCTACACCGCCCCCAACGCAAGGTATTAAATACGCCGGCTCTAAACTTAAACTCCTGCCGCATATCCTTTCGTGCATTGCCGAATTGGATGTCAAGACCGTTCTGGACGGTTTTAGCGGCACAACCCGCGTCAGTCAAGCCTTGGCACAAAGAGGCTTTCGGACAATTTCGAGTGATATTGCCCTTTGGTCGGAAACCTTTGCAAAAGCGTATTTACTCAACACTCACCACCCAAGCCATTTTCAAGCCCTTATTGACCATTTGAACAGTTTAGAAGGCTATGCAGGCTGGTTTACGGAGCATTACGGAGGAGAAATCGCCTTGCATCAAAAAACAGCACCTAAGCGCCCATTTCAGCGAAAAAATGCCATGAAACTTGATGCTGTGCGGGATGAAATTGAGCGTTTGAATCTAAGCGACCACGAAAAAGCTGTCGCTCTGACAAGCCTTATTCTGGCGCTGGACAACGTTGATAGTACGCTAGGACACTACGCTTCGTATTTGGCGGACTGGTCGCCGCGCTCCAACAATAATTTGCGCCTCGTTGTGCCAAAACTTTTTATCAATACCGATGAACATGAAGTTGTTCGCGGCGATATTTTTGACACAATCCAAAACAGAACTTTCGACCTTGCCTATTTCGACCCGCCCTACGGCTCTCATAATACCAAAATGCCCCCCAGTCGTATTCGCTACAATTCCTATTATCACCTTTGGACAACAGTCATTTTGGACGACAAACCGCCTATTTTCGGCAAAGCAAACAGACGGGAAGATTCGCGGGATGAAATAGCAGCGTCGGTTTTTGAGGAATTTCGGAGCGATGAAAATGGTCAGTCTATCGCCATGCAAGCAATCAAGCGCCTTATCGCTGAGACCAATGCGCGGTATATTCTGCTTTCCTACAGCTCCGGCGGCAGAGCGACACGCGAGGAATTGACCGACATTCTCACAAGCGGCGGAAAGCTGCTGAAGGCAGAAGAAATCAACTACAAGAAAAATGTGATGGGAGAAATGCGCTGGACAAACGAGTGGATAACGAGTGACGGGAAGTACTGCGAATATCTTTTTTTGTTGGAGAAAAGGTGAGATTGAAAAGACCCAATGCCTTCTGAAGCATCTTGCAAAAGCATCACAACTTCACCCCCACCAAATCATTCCACGCCGTTGTAAACCGCTTAGAACGCTGCTCGGAAGGGGAAAGCATTTGTGAATGACCCGCAGAAGCTATGCGAACCGTATTGCGCCCAAAGCGCTTGTTGATACCGTCCATGAGGGAACTGAGCGTATCGTCATCGGTTGTCGGGCGGATAAAAAGGTCTTCCTGAAAACGGTCGCGGGGAATGATTTCCAAGAGCGTTACCCCGACACGCTTGTAGGCATACCCTTCCACAAAAATCTGTTCAAGTGCCTCCTGCGCTGCGCGAATAAGTTTTGGTGTGGCGCTTGTCTCGCCGTGAAGTGTGATTTGGCAAGCGTTGGCGTAATTGTGTTCCTCATCCTGAAAACGGCTCGTACTGAGATAGACCGACAGTACGCCGCAGTAGGATTGTTGCGCTCTCAAGCGCTCCGCAGCTTTGCTCACGTACAGCGCCAGAGCCTCTTGTATCACGGTTTTTTCTCGTACCGCTTCTTTGAACGACCGCGAACAAAGTATCGTTTTTCGCGTCTGCGGCTGTGTGTCGAAGGTCATTGCCGGAATGCCGCGTAATTCCCGTTGTGTACGCCATGCGGTGATTGTGCCGCGCTGTTTTATCCAACGTTCATCGGCTTGGCTGAGGTCTAGTGCTGACCGTATTCCCTTCGCGTTGTATGCTTTGGTGAGCTGTCGCCCAACGCCCCAAACGTCGCTTACATCGGTCTTGCGGAGCGCCGCGCTTATCATTTTTTCATCCAATAGCGGCAAAATACCGTTCAAACCCGGTGTACGCTTTGCAAAACGGTTCGCAATTTTTGCGAGTGTTTTTGTGGGAGCAATTCCGATACTGACCGGAATACCTGTCCAGCGCAGAATCCGGGCGCGAATGATGCGGGTTTTCTCAAGGAGAGTTTCTGCGGGGATGTGGCTCAAATCCATAAATGCCTCGTCTATGCTGTATTCCTCAAGGCATTCATCCGGCACAAACCGTGCAAGCGTGTTCATCACGCGCTGCGACATATCGCCATACAGTTCGTAGTTTGAAGCAAAGACTTTCACGCCATAATGCTCACAAAGCGGCTTCCATTCAAACATCGCAGCGCCCATCGGGATCCCCAGCGCCTTTGCTTCATTGGACCGCGCAATAACGCAGCCGTCATTATTCGAGAGAACAATCACGGGGACACCGCGCAACTTCGGGTTAAACACCCGTTCACACGATGCGTAGAAATTGTTACAATCCACAAGGGCAATCTGCGAAGGCATATTCAAGAAACATCATGGATGACAAAGGTAACTGTTCCCCAAATTTCTACACTCGGCTCACCAAGGGCGTTGGTGGTGAGTTCCAAGGGGTCAGAATTGGTATCAAGCGTCAAAAATACTTTTGTGCCGACTGTGCGGTAACGTCGTAGCACGAGTTCCCCCTCCACAACCGCAATCACCATACTTCCGTCATGCGGCGGGTACGACCTATCAACAACCAACACATCCCCCGAAAACACCAAAAAATCTTCCAAGCGTTCCCCTTCCACGCGCATATAGAACGTTGCTTCTTTGTTCTTAACCAAGTAGGCTGCTAAATCAAGGCGAGACTGCATATAATCTTGCGCGGGCGAAGGGAAGCCTGCCGGAATGCCGAATTCAAAATACGGCAATTCCAGCACATCGTCGTCATAGTCATTGGCGGTATGGATGCTTGTGATGCGCATGGTGTTGAAAATGTCAAGAAAGCAGTCCGCCAACATAGCATAAGCAAAGGACATAAACAAGCCGTATCTGTCTCTGTCTCGCTCCTGAGTTATGGACAAAAGGGTACGGGGAAGGAACTGTTTCATCAATGAGTTTCACCAATTCTCATCAAAAGTAATGGGGTACATCGCAATCAAGAACCTTTGACAGCCGGTAACTCTATCACAAACGTGGCTCCCTTACCCAGTTCCGATTCGCATCGGACACGTCCACCCAACTTCTGCGTAACCAAATTATACACAATGTGCATTCCTAAGCCCGTCCCGCCTTGTGCCTGCTTCGTTGTGAAAAATGGGTCAAAGATACGTGGTAAAACTTCCGCCGGTATCCCTCGACCGTTGTCGGAATAGACGATAGTTACGTGGTTGCTTGATACTTGATGTTCTACTCTTATACGCATAAGTCCTTGCTCAGTGTAACCTTTGAATCCGTGCAAAAGGGAGTTCTCAAGTACATTTGTAATGATTTGAGCAATCGCTCCCGGGTAGGTTTCCAGTTCTATACTTTCGTCGCACTCTATTTCCACACGGTGCTTGGTCGTTTTCCATTTCGGTTCTAAACTCGTGACAACTCCTTCAAGATAACTCTTGAGCTTAAAGCTGCGTTTGTTATCACTGGTCTGATCCACAGCCACTTGTTTGAAACTTTGGATGAGGTTAGCCGCACGCTCCAGATTGCGCAAGGTAAGGTCGGCTCCTATTTTAGCGTTTTCTAAAAATGATTCCAGCGTACTTTTCTTCAGCCCTCCGGCTTTGTACTCATTCTCAAAGGTTTGTACTTTCCCGTGCAGCGTGGAAGCGGCAGTAACGGCGACACCGATGGGCGTATTAAGTTCATGCGCTACTCCTGCGACGAGCGTGCCGAGTGAAGCCATTTTTTCGGCTTGAGCGAGTTGGGTTTGGGTGCGGCGGAGGTTTTCGAGGCTTTCTTGGAGTTCGGTGTTTTTGAGTTCTATTTCCGAAGTCTGCTCATTCAAAACTTCTATTTGCCTCGTGATTTCGTTATTGGCTGCGTTGAGCTCTTCATTG